>JAFXVT010000064.1 GCA_017534835.1 Ruminococcus sp. | reverse complement strand
TACGGTATTACACTGGGCAACAGCCTCAGACGTGTGCTGCTCTCCTCACTTCCGGGTGTGGCTGTGACTTCCGTAAAGCTCTCGGGCAAGGACGGTACCGTTCATCACGAACTGTCCACTATCCCGGGCGTTAAAGAGGACGTCACAGAGATCATCCTCAGCATCAAGGGTCTTACAGCAAAGCTTTACGGCGACGGTCCCAAGACTGTCTATGTAGAGGCTGAAGGCGAGTGCGAGATCACAGCCGGCGACATAAAGACCGACTCTGAGGTCAATATCCTCGACCCCGGTATGCATATCGCTACACTGGGCAAGGACGCAAAGCTGTATATGGAGATCACTATCGACAGAGGAAGAGGCTATGTTTCTGCCGAAAGGAACAAGAAGCAGACCAACCTCCCCGTTGATGTCATCGCTGTTGACAGCATCTATACACCTGTTCTGAAGGTAAACTATACCGTAGAGGATACACGTCTCGGACAGGTTACCGACTATGATAAGCTCACAATGGAGGTATGGACCGACGGTACTATCTCCGCCAAGGAAGCTTTATCACAGGCAGCCAATCTCCTCAACGAGCATCTGAAGCTGTTCATCGACCTCTCCGAAGAGGCAGGACTTGCTGAGGTCCTTGTTGAAAAGGACGAAAAGGGTAAAGAAAAAATCCTTGAGATGACCATTGAGGATCTTGACTTATCGGTGCGCTCCTTTAATTGTCTGAAGCGAGCCGGGATCAATACTGTAGATGACCTCATCAATAAGTCTGAGGAAGAAATGATGAAGGTTAGAAACCTTGGAAAGAAATCCTTCGACGAGGTTAAGGAAAAGCTCCAGTCACTGGGCTTTGACCTCTCCTCAGAGGAAGAATAACAAAACTATCTCTTAAAATATAGTAAAGGAGTGAAATACATGCCGGGTACAAGAAAGCTGGGCAGAACATCTGACCACAGAAAGGCAATGCTCAGAGGCATGGTAACTTTCCTTCTTGAGAACGGTCAGATCGAAACGACTGTTACAAGAGCAAAGGAAGTTCGTGCAGTTGCAGAGAAGATGATTACTATCGGTAAGAACAATGATCTGCACTCCAAGCGTCAGGTAATGGCTTACGTAACTAAGGAAGACGTCGCAAAGAAGCTTTTCGACGAGATCTCACCTAAGTATGCAGACAGAAACGGTGGTTATACACAGATCGTCAAGATCGGTCCCCGCCGCGGTGATGCTGCTGAAATGGCTATCATCAAGCTTGTAGACTAAGCATATATTATACGTCTTACAGATACAGCTGCCGGAAGCTCTCCGGCAGCTGTTTTTTGTGAGAAGTTCCGAAAAATCGGAAAAAACGCTTGCATTATCACGAAGGATATGGTATAATTATCCTTGTATTCAATATTTACGGATAGAAGGAGATATATTTATGAAAAGGAAATTGGCTGTAATGTTCACAACAGCAGTTGCTACAGCTGTGTCAGCAATGTGCTTCGCTATGAACACCTTCGCATCTGAGGCTGCCGCAGACGGCGCAGCAGGTGACGCTCAGAAAGCCGCGAATCCGCTTCTCACACTTGGTGTGCCGCTCATATTCTTCTTTGTTCTTCTCTATTTTATGCTCATCAGACCGCAGAAAAAGAGAGAGCAGGAGCAGAAGGACCTCCAGAGCAGCATTCAGGTCGGCGATGAGATAGTAACTACCGGCGGTATCGTCGGACTTGTTGTCCGCGTTGCTGAGGATACTATCGTTATCGAGACAGGCGGCGAGAGAACAAAGCTCAGAGTCAAGAGCTGGGCTGTTGCCGAGAACGTCAGCGCAGCAGAGCGCGCAAAGGCTGCTGCTCCGAAGAAGAAGACCGGTCTTGCACAGGCTGGACTTGTCGAGGAAAAGAAGCCCGAGAAGAAGGAGCCTGAGAAAAAGTCCAAGAAGAAAAAGGACTCAGAGGAATAAAAATGAATGCCTCTGCATAAGATCTTATGAACGATCTTATGAAGGAGGCATTTTTATGCGCCGGCACAGCCGCAGTATCTGGTCAAACGTTTATCTGAGCTTCGCAGCAGCAGTCCTGCTCGGCGGAGCGATAATGCTGACCGGAGCAGCAGCTCTGTCGGCGCTGTCATACTATGTGCTGAAAACAGCGCAGTTCACGGAGCTTTTTGCGGGAGTATCAGCCGTCATCGGAGCGTTCTGCGCCGGATATGTCTGCGGAAGATACCGCCGCCGCAGAGGTCTCATCGACGGCATCATCTGCGGAGCCTTATTGTATGCGTCTCTCTCAGCCGCAGGAATGATAGCTGCCGGTGCCCCGGCAGAAGCAAAAAAGCTCCTCCTGCTCACTGTTGCCGGAGCCGCAGGAGGAGTTATGGGTGTGAACACAAAACGCCCGGACTCTCTGATGTGATGCCGCCGGCGGCTGGTACGTAACTATCGGGGCAAACCTTTCTGAAGAAAGGTTCTTCCCCGAACCCCTTTCCAAAGACTTCCAGCTTTGTTTTTCCCCTCCTATGGGGTCACGTCAGCGAATTGAGACAGGACATTGAATCTGTCAGCGTGACCCCATAGGAGGGGAAAAACGGAGTTAAAAGTTTTAGGAAGGGAGTTTGAGGGAGAACCCTTTTTCAAAAGGGTTTCCCTCAATAAATACGTACCGGCTGCCGGCAGCATCAGATCAGAAGTTGCCGGATGTGTCGGGCATGAGTTTGAATTCGATGTTGTAGTAGTCGATAGTGCCGTCCTTATCGACGTGAGCGCAGGTGGCAGGCACCTTGTCTCCGGGACCGTATGAGGCGCTTATCGTGTCGTAGAGGTCATCGTAGGTCTTGACGGATTTTCCGTTGATAGCGGTGATGAAATCGCCGGATTTCAGCGCCGTATTGGCGATGTCACAGTCCTCGCTTATAGAGTCGATGTAGATGCCCTCGAAGTCATCGGGAAGGTCATAGCCGAGCTTTTCCGTGATAGTTGCAAGCTTGCTCTCGTTCGACATATCAATGAGGGTGATACCTATGCGGAAGCGTCCGCCGATGAAGCCATTGCTGATGAGCTCTTCGATAATTGGCTTAGCCTCGTTGATAGTGATAGCGAAGCCGAGTCCCTCATACGAGCTGCTGACGTATTTTGATGACGTGATACCGATGACCTGACCATACATATTAACGAGTGCTCCGCCGGAGTTTCCGGGGCTTATATCGGCATTTGTCTGGATACAGTTCATTTCGAAGCCGGTGGAGTCGCTGCGTATCTTTCTGCCTGTTGCGGAAACGATACCGTCAGTTACCGTATTCGACAGACCGGCGGGGTTGCCGACTGCGATCACCTGCTCACCGACCATTACCTCGTCGGAATCGCCGAGCACAGCCGGCTTGAGCTTGACGTTGTTTACCTTTATAACGGCAATGTCCGTCTTTGCGTCTCTGCCGATGACCTTTGCATTGTACACCTTATCGTCTGCGGTGTGGATGTCGTGATAGCCGTCCGCAAGGAGCACGTGTGCATTTGTTACGATGTAGCCGTCCTCTGTAAGGACAACGCCGGAGCCTGTGCCCTTGAGGTTTTTGCGGAACAAATCACTGTAGGTGTATATCTCGACGATAGACTCCTTAACGGAGGCAGCTGCGCCCTCTGTGGTGTATCTGCCGGTCTCGTCGATGAAATTGGCAAGGTCGTTCGCACCCTCGGGCTTTGAATTCTGATACAGCACGACACTCGGGGCGCCGATAGCCTTGATGTGGTCCTTGCTGCGGATAATATCAGCGATTATCCCGGCAGTTGCGAGCATGAGCGTGAGTGCAACGAGCAGGAAGAACAGCACGACTATCGCGCGCTCACGGGCAGTGCGCTGCTTTTTCTCCTTCTGTTCCTGTTCAGCCTTTATCTCAGCGGCGCTGAGCCTGTCATACTCATCGAAGCCTATCGGCTCATACATAAACGCATCGTAAACGGGACGGCGCTGCTGCTGCTGCTGCGGCGGCGGAGGAGATGACTGCTGCTGAGGTGCCGGCTCGGGAGCTTTTTCGTGTTTGGGGATATACTGTCCCTCGCCTGTACCGGAAGATGTATCGCTTGAAGGCGGAACGAGATTTCCGCCTGTGTATATGTTGTTGTTATCCATATGTGCTCCTTTGGCAGAGCTCCTTGTCAGGAGGGCTGCTTTTCTTTTTTCTCTAAGTCTGTTTTGTTCTCTTTGTCTCTCGGGTCAACGGGTATCTGTATCTGGAATTCGGTATATTCGCCCTCAACGCTCTTCACAACGATGTGACCGTGGTGGAGGTGGACTATCTTGCGCGAAATGGAAAGACCGATACCGAGCCCTGTGGTATCCTTACCGCGTGACGAATCTGTCTTGTAGAAGCGGTCGAAGACCTGACGTATCTCAGAATCCTTCAGACCCTCGCCGGTATTCCTGATACCGATAATGCATATGTCGTCCTTTTTGTCGAAGCGGAAGGAGAGCGTACCGCCGTCGTTCACGAATTTAACAGCGTTTTCGACGAGGTTGTATATCACCTGCTGCATAAGGTCGGCATCGACAACCGCGGTAAGGCGGTGGCTGTCGAGCTCCTCGACCTGCAAATGCTTATCCTCTATCCTCTTCTCGAACATCAGGACAACCTGAATGACGAGGTCGGTAAGGTTGGTTTCGCGGAAGTTAGGACGCATAGTACCCGACTCGAACTTGGTCATATTCAGCATCGAGGTGATGAGCATACGAAGGCGCTTTATCTCCTTTGATACGAGTATCAGGTATTCCTGCTGGCGGTTCTTGGGGATAGTGCCGTCGAGGATACCGTCAACGAAGCCGCCGATAGTAGTGATAGGCGTGCGCAGCTCGTGCGAGACGTTGGCAATGAAGGTCTTGCTGGTATCGTCGCTCTTTTCGACGTTGGCTGCAAGTGCGTTGACGCATTCGGAAATATCCTTGAGATTTCCGGGCAGGTCAGTCGGGAGCTTCTCGGAAAAGTCGCCTTTTGAATATTTTTCGCTGATCTGGAGGAAGTGCTGCTCGAAGTCGATATGCTTCTTCACGCTCTTCTTCAGCAGGAGATAGCAGAGCGCTAAGCCTATCACGCCGAAGACAACGTACAGGACTATCACTTTCAGCGTGAAGAGGTTGAGGTCATCAGTGCTTCCGTAAGCGAGAACGTAAATGGGAACGTATTTCATCGTCGACTGCTTCAGATAGACCTTTGAGCCGTAGATGAGGAAGGGCTTGTTCTGCGAGATAGCGTCCGAGCTGAGGTCGAGGTAATCGTCATCGTCGAGGAAATCCCTCATCGGCACGGACAGGGGAGCGGTCTCGGCAACAGCGACGCTGTCACCCGTGAGGACGCACGTACCGTTTTCGTTATAGATGTACAGTCTCACATCGTAATTGCCCATAAACATTTCCTGAAGGCGTTCAGCCTGAACGATATATCCGTCGCCGGTGTGTCGGTATTCGTCGGTAATGCAGTTGATATACAGCTCGCCGACGGACTGGACCTCTTTCAGCTTTGACTTCTTGTAGATAGCGGAGCAGAGGCTTATCATAAGTGCGCCGATAAATACGAGCACGAGCACAACGATGATCAGAGCGAGCCTGAAAAGCTTATAGTAAGAGCTGTTCTTGGTATTCAAAACGTATCACCTCGCAAAAAAGCAGGGGACAGCCTGTCCCCTGCGATGCTGACAAGCTTCGGACTGAGCTTATTCCTCTTCCTCTGCTTCAAATTTATAGCCTACACCCCATACGGTCTTGAGAGCCCACTTGTCGGAAACTCCCTCGAGCTTCTCACGGAGTCTCTTGATGTGGACGTCGATAGTACGTGAATCGCCGTAATATTCAAATCCCCACACCTCGTCGAGGAGCTGGTCACGTGTATAAACTCTGTTGGGGTTGGAAGCGAGATAGTAGAGCAGCTCGAGCTCCTTCGGGGGAGTGTCGATGTTCTTGCCGTTGACCTTCAGCTCATAGCGTGTCATATTGACCGAGAGCTTATCATAGCGGACTTCCTTTATCTCGGGCTCAACGTTCACATTGCCGACTCTGCGCGTAACAGCGTTGATACGTGCGATTACCTCCTTCGCATCGAAGGGCTTTACGATGTAATCATCAGCGCCGAGCTCAAGACCGATGACCTTGTCGATAGTCTCGCCCTTGGCTGTTATCATTATTATCGGAACGTTGGATTTCTTGCGTATCTCGCGGCAGACCTGCCAGCCGTCCATACCGGGCAGCATTATATCAAGGAGCACCATATCGGGCTTGAGTGCATTGAATTTGACAACAGCTTCCTCGCCGTCGTGCGAGAGGATAACGCTGTAGCCGTCCTTTTCGAGGTAGAGTCTGAGGAGGTCACAGATATTCTTGTCGTCGTCTACGATAAGGACCTTCAGACTTTTTTCGTTTGCCATAATATGACCCTCTTCCTGTGAAATTTTGAATAAATTATTCCTTTATATTATAACGCAGATTTAATAAATTGTCAACAAATTTCCGCAAAATAACGTTGTAAAATTATTGTACAATGTAAAAACGGAGTAGTCTGCTTATTTCCGGGTCCGGAAATAAAAAGCCGAGCCCTCGGTTCCGGGCTCGGCGTATCACCGTATTTATGGGGGAAAGCCGTCAGCGGCTGTTCCCTGTGTCAGGATTTCGGAGTATCCTGCGGCTCGAATTCGAGCTGTGAAGCGTCCTTCGGGCGGAGCATCTGAGCATTGGGGTCGAGCTTGATGATGAGGTTCTTGATGTCCTCGTCAAGTGTGAGATTATAGGTTATCTTCATAGCCTGTATAGCGTTCTCACGGTCACCGATGCCCATATAGTGCGATGCGAGCTGAGCGGATACCTCGATAACGGTCTTGCTCGGACCATATTCGATGTCATACTTCTTCATAACAGCAACCATTTCCTCAATGGAGGGCTTCCTGATAGGTGAGCCCTTGAGATTGGCGAGGTGCTGCATCTCGTAGGGGACAGCCGGATTCGGAGCGAACATAACGCTTGCAACATAGAATGCGGCAGCATCCTCATAGTCGCCGGAATCGGTCAGTGCATACGCGATGTTGGAGTAGCAGCGTGCGATAGAAAGGGGAGAATACGCGATCTTGAGAGTCTCGCGTGAAACATCGAGCACCATTTTCTTGTTGCGTATGAGCTTGTATATCTCAGCAAGCTCGAAGCGCGGTGCAACGTCAATGGGATTGAATGCGATAGCCTTTTCGAGAACGGGGATAGCGTCGATATTCGCGCCTGTTTCGATGAGGATATAAGCATATGTTGTCAGGTACATCGTGAAGTTGAAGGGGGTGCGGTTGAGCACCTTGTCGTCCTTGAAAAGGAACTGGCAGAGGTTGTCCTCGAAGGGATTGCGGAGCGATACGAACTTGCTCTTCTCAGTCTCGGCAAATTCGAGGCAGATCTTCTTATAGAGCTTTTCTGCTATCGGGAGAGCATCAAGATACTTTTTCTCCTTTACGAGAGCCTCTATATCGGCGTATACCTCGTTGAGACGCTTGCCGTCTATGTAGGTGAGGCGGTTGAGCTCCTCGCGCTGTGCCTCGGGCATATTCTCTATAATAAGCTCGCCGACAGCCTTCAGACCTCCAAAATCGCCTTCCTTAGCGAATTTTTCGCCCTCGGTCCTGAGTATCTTCTCGTTCTCTTCGCGGGAATCTCCGAGCTTTGCGCGGAGCTCCTCAAGTATATCATTGTATGCCATTGGCATTACCTCATTTCATTATATTATCAACGCCGGACCGAAGTCCGGCGTTTTGTGCAGTTATTATCAGCCGCCTCTCTTAGCCATTTCCTTTCTGAACTTGGCATCGATCTTTTCCTGCTTCTTGAGAGCCTTGAGCTCAGCCTTTGTGAGCGGTCTGTCATCTATGGGAGCAGGCTTGGGTGCGGAAGTTCTGTGTATGGGAGAAGGGGAAGCGGTTCTGGTGGGAGCCTTGTATTCCTGGAACGTGGGAATGCTCTGCTGCACCTGTGCGTCGACAGCCTTCTTCTGCTTGAGGGAATTGTCGCCGAGCTGTGAGAGAACGTCCTCGATAGAGCCGATGACTCTTGTTCTCTGCTGGAGGCCCTGAGTATCTGTAAGGCTCTGATTAGCGTATTCCTTGGATTCCGAGATAGCGTTGATGAATGCCTGTGAGGTCGCCTTTGCGTGGGGATTTGTAGCAATCTTGGAGACATTTGCGCTGATGTGGCTGCCCCTTGCAGCATCTGCGGCAGCTATCCTCTGTCCGGGAGTCATATCCTTTGAGGAGGTGGGAACTTCCTGAGCAGCTCTGATAGCTTCCTGAAGACGTGTATTCTTGTTGAAGGGCATCTCGAACTCGGGTATCTCCTGTCCGGGAATGGGTGAGAGCACAGGCTGACCGTTTTCGCTGTAGCCTGTTATCTGCATCTGAACGTATGTATAAATGGGCTGCTTGGCAGCGTCATAGCCTGTTATCTGCGGAACAGAGATTATCTGACCTGCTGCCGGCATACCGGGAGCAGGTGCCTGCTGAACGGGTGCCGGAGCCGGAGCGGCGGGCTTGGGAGCTGCCTTTACAGGTGCCGGCTTTACAGGAGCAACAGCCTTGGGAGCGTTCATAGCTGCTGCTGATACTGCTGCGGAAATGTCATCGATAACAGGAGCAGAAGCGGCAGGCTGCTGAACAGGAGCAGCTGTCTGCTGAACGGGCTCTTCGTACTTGGGAACATTGTTCTGAGCAGCTGCAACAGCGGAAGCGATGTCGTCGATAACGGGAGCAGTAGCCTGCTGAACGGGCTTTTCAAACTTGGGAACGTTATTCTGAGCAGCTTCAACAGCGGAAGCGATGTCGTCGATAACGGGAGCAGTAGCCTGCTGAACGGGCTTTTCAAACTTGGGAACGTTGTTCTGAGCGGCTTCAACAGCGGAAGCGATGTCATCGATAACGGGAGCTGTAGCCTGCTGAACGGGCTTTTCAAACTTGGGAACGTTGTTCTGAGCGGCTTCAACAGCGGAGGCGATGTCGTCGATAACGGGAGCAACAGCCTGCTGAACGGGCTTTTCAAACTTGGGAACGTTGTTCTGAGCGGCTTCAACAGCGGAAGTTATGTCGTCGATAACGGGAGCTGTAGCCTGCTGAACAGGTTCTTCGTACTTGGGAACGTTGTTCTGAGCGGCTTCAACAGCGGAAGTTATGTCGTCGATAACGGGAGCAACAGCCTGCTGAACAGGTTCTTCGTACTTGGGAACGTTGTTCTGAGCGGCTTCAACAGCGGAAGTTATGTCGTCGATAATGGGGGCAATAGCCTGCTGTACCGGAGCGACAGCCTGCTCGGCAGCTTCCTCTATCTGAGGAACGTTCTGCTGTGCGGTCTGAACTGCTGCAACATCTTCGATCACCGGAGCTGTTTCCTGTACGGGAGCGGATCCGGGCTGTGCAGGTGTATCGTGATTTACCGAGTTCACGCCGAAGAGCTGATTTGCGATGAGATCCCATTCGCTTGCGTCTGTGATCTCGGGCTCGGCGGCAGCCTCTTCAACGTCAGGCTCGGACTCAACAGGCTCAGGCTGTACCGGCTCGGGCTGAACGTTTTCGGGCTCGATGGCTGAAAGGCTCGATTCCTCAACATCTATAACATCTGAATCATTGTCGTACATACCGCCTGCCGGAGCTTCTTCCTGAGCGGCAGGGGATTCGATCGAGAACATACTGAGTATGTCGTCCTCCTGAGGAGGAGCTGCCTGCTGTACCGGCTCGGGCTGGACAGGTTCGGGCTGTACCGGCTCGGGCTGAACAGGTGTGGAAGCAGGTATATTTGTCTGCATAGCTGCGATAGCCGCAGAGATGTCATCGATAACAGGCGCACCGGTATGTGCGGTAGGTCCGGACTGAGCGGGCTCGCGCTGAGTCTGTGCCGGATTCGGGACTGCGAACTGAGCGAGGAAATCGTCCTGTGCAGGAGCTGAGGGAGCTTCGGGCTCGGGCTTGTTCACAGCGAACTGAGCGAGGAAGTCCTCTTCCTTCTGCTCGGGCTCGGGAGCAGGAGCTTCCTGAGGCTTATTGATAGCGAACTGAGCGAGACTGTCATCGATAGCAACGCCTGTTCCGGGGATAGTCTTTGCAAGCACTGCCGGCTTCTCCTCGACCGGCTTGGGAGCAGGTGCAGCGGGCTTTGCAGCGGGCTTTACGGGTTCCGGAGCTGTCTGCTGCTTGGTGATCTTTGCGGTTGTGTTTCCGAGAGGAACGATCCCCTCATCAACGATGCCCTTCTTTGCTCTGAGCTTTTCTTCCTTCAGAAGGAGCTTCATTTCCTTCTGATCGGCTTTTATCATTTCCTTGGCGATCTTTGTCTTGCACTTTTCGCAAGAGAGCTCGCCGAGGTCAGTCATGATGCCGCCTCTGTGGTAGCGAGTAACGTTTTCTGACTTCAAGAGGTTGATACCGCACCCTGTCTTTTTGTCGTTGAAGGTGCCGTGTACCTCGTCGTTGAAGGACGTTGTTACGAGCCTGATATCCATAACATTCTCCAATCCTGCGTCATACGCAGCTCCGCTTTACGGCAGCGAACAGCCGATTTTCTGACCGAAAATAACGAATCGGTCCCCCAAACGCTTCGCCTGAAGAGTTGACAGCAGGGGAGTGAGGGCAGAAAGAGCGATGAGCTGTCACAGGACACAAAGCGATACTATTACAGCTATATTATACCTGATACGACAAAAAAAATCAACAGTTTCTTCAAAAAATCCACGTAGAATTATACCTAAAATTAATTTTTCGGCGGAAATAACAAATTGTTATTGATTTTTTTGTCAAAAACTTCTGTTTGAGTTAGTGAAAAATGAGAAAAGTATACATTTTGACTTGATTTCCCGAAACTTTTACTGTAAAATAGTTTAATCAGATTCATAATTATGGCTTCTTTGCAAATTTATATGTGAAAAGTTACGAAAATGAGTCACAGCCTATTGCAGTATCCTTTTGTTTGTAGTATAATTAATAGTGTATTTATTATTGCCGGAGCAGGCGGTGTCTGCTCTCCGGTATGCCTGAGGAGGTAGACAATGAAGCTCATTTCTGTCGTTGTGCCGTGCTACAATGAAGAGGAAGTCCTGCCGATGTTCTACGACGAGATCATCAAGGTCTCGGACGCTATGAAGCAGGAGCACCCGGATATAGATTTTGAATTCTTTTTCATAAACGACGGCTCTAAGGACCGCACACTTGAAATATTCCGCGAGCTCGCCGACAAGGACGAGCGCGTAAGATATATCTCGCTTTCAAGGAATTTCGGCAAGGAGTCCGCTATGTATGCCGGACTCAAGAACTCAAAGGGCGATTTCGTAGTCGTTATGGACGCTGACCTTCAGCATCCGCCGGCTTTCCTGCCGCAGATGTACAACTACGTCAAGGACGGCGAATTCGACTGCGCTACTACACGCCGCGTCAGCCGTAAGGGCGAATCGAAGATAAGATCCTTCTTCGCAAGGCTTTTCTATAAGATAATGAACAAGATCTCACAGACCGAGATCGTCGACGGAGCACAGGATTTCCGCTTTATGTCGAGACAGATGGTGGACGCCGTCCTCGATATGTCGGAGTACAACCGCTTCTCGAAGGGCATCTTCAGCTGGGTCGGCTTCCGCGTGCAGTATATGCCTTATGAGAACGTTGAGCGTCCTGCCGGCACTACCTCGTGGTCGTTCTGGGGACTCTTCAAATACTCACTCGAGGGCATTATGGCGTTCTCGACAGCGCCGCTCGCGATCTCGATATTTATGTCGATACTCGGAGCACTTCTCTCCGTACTGCTCATAGCCGCAGGCATCATCGGCTCGATATTCCTTCCGGACCTCGGAACGGCTCTCCTCATTATCGGAGCTGTCCTTCTGGTCGGAGCAGTACAGCTTATGTGCACCGGCATACTTGGTATGTACCTCGGCAAGACCTATATGGAGGTCAAGAAACGTCCTATCTATCTTGCGGGCGAAACTGACGAGACCTACCGCGGGCGCAAAAAGAAAAATGCCGGTAAATGACCTCTTTCCGGGAGGTGAGCACGCTTGAACAAGCAGACACGTCTTGTGATGTCGTTCCTGTTCATTGTCGTTATCATTCTTGCAGCAGCTATCACACATTTTTATCTGAGCGTCCCGGACAACACCGATACGAAGAACTCTCAGACCGAGATAGTCCAGCGCTTTGCCGCTGACGGCAGCGGAGACTACATCTTTACTGACAGCTCGGGAAAATACGGTGCGGCTGATGCAGAAAACAGAGTGATGATAGCTCCCGAGTGGGACGAGCTCAGATTCGCTCCGGGAGGAAGATGCATCGCCGGACGAAAGATAAGCGGCACGCTGCTCTACGGCTGTGTCGATAATGACGGAAACACCGTCGTTCCGCTGATCTATACGCAGATAGAGAAGCTCTCACCGGGCAATAAGACCTTCTTCACCGCACAGAGTGCTGACGGCAGGCTTGTCCTGTATGACCAGAGCTTCAGACCGTGCTTCCGCAGAACGTGGAGCTCGTGTACCGTGAACGGCGGAGACATCGTCCTCGCTGACGGCGGAGGGAAATACACCTTCACAACGGGAAAGGAAGGGCTCATCTTCAACGGTGCGACCTTCAGCGGCAAGGCAGGAGGCTGTCCGTATACAGTCGATGTGACGAGCAAGGTGATGCTCTCGAAGCTGACTGTCTCTATGATAGAGGATATGACAGCTATCACGGAAAAATACATAGAATATGCATTCAGCGGAGATGACGAGCTCCTCGCCGGGATAACGAAGGGCAGCCGCGCAGGCTTCACAGCGCTGTTCCCGGACGACCACAGGCTCCTCTCGAAAAGACTGGTCGGTATTTCCGATGTGCATATATATTCGGTCAAGGGCAAGGACGATACGCCCTGCTTTGAGACGTCCTTCAAGGCGGAGACCGAGATAACCTATACAGACGAGAACGGAGAGCGCAGAACTCTTCGTGATAAGTATAAAGCGGCTGTGGGATTCAGCGGCAGCTCCGAGAACGACCTGAAGGCACTTTCAGGCGGCTTTGAGAAGGACGCTCCCGACTATCCCGAGCCCGAGGAAAAAACAGAAGCGCCGCAGGATCAGACACCGGCGGCACATACTACAGCCGGAAACGGCAGAACGGAGAATAGAAATGTCTAAGAAAGTTGCAGTCATCATGGGAAGCGACAGCGATTTCCCTGTTGTAAAGTCGGCTCTGACAGAGCTCAAAAAGTACGGCGTTGAGTTCGAGTGCCGCGTTATGAGCGCGCACAGAACACCTGCCGAGGCGTGCGGATTCGCTTCAAAGGCGAGAGAGAACGGCTTCGGCGCTATCATCTGTGCCGCAGGTATGGCAGCTCACCTTGCAGGCGTAGTTGCAGGACACACGACGCTCCCGGTCATCGGTATCCCGATGAAGTCTAAGGCTCTTGAGGGCGTTGATGCTCTCCTCGCAACAGTTATGATGCCGCCCGGAGTGCCGGTCGCAACAGTCGGCATCGACGGAGCAAAGAACGCGGCAGTGCTCGCTGTCCAGATGCTCGCCATTTCCGATGAGGAGCTCGCAGCAAAGCTCGCAGCAGAGAAGAAGGCTATGGCTGAAGGCGTTATCGCCAAGGACAAGGCTCTTCAGGAGCAGATAGCTGCGCTCTGATGAACAGCTTTGACATACTGCTGTTCGATCTCGACGGCACGCTGACAGATTCAAATGAGGGCATACTGAAAAGTCTCATATACGCAGCTGAGCGTATGGGATATGAGGTCCCGGAGGATACGAACAAATTCCTCGGCCCGCCTATACGTCAGTCATTTGCCCGGTTTTTCGGTATGGACGCTGAGCAGGTCGAAGAGGCTGTAGGGATATTCCGTGAGAGGTACTCGACCGTCGGACTTTTCGAGAACCGCGTTTATGAAGGCGTTCCGGAAATGCTTGAAAGGCTGAAAAGCGCCGGAAAAAGACTTATGGTCGCAACGAGCAAGCCGCAGGTATACGCTGTGCGGATACTGGAAAGATTCGGGCTTGCGCAGTATTTCGAGGTCGCCGGAGGGGCTGAGCTCGACGGCACGCGCGATTACAAGGACGAGGTCATAGAGTACGTCCTTGCGAGGGCGGATATTACCGACCGCAGCCGCGTGCTTATGATAGGCGACAGATACAATGATGTCGCCGGAGCGCATAAGACAGGTCTGAAATGTATGGGAGTGCTGTGGGGCTACGGCTCGCAGGAGGAACTCTCAGAGGCAGGCGCAGACTTCATCGCTCAAACACCGCAGACGGCAGCGGATATGCTGCTCGGATAAATGCTGAGAGGAGAAAAGCAGATGTTTGATAAAGCACCAAAAGAGGAAAAGCCGAAGAAGCGCGACCGCTTCATCGTTTCGTATGAGCAGAAGATCGAAAAGACCTTCGGTTTCGGAGCATTGATGATACTCGTAGATACCGAGACAGGTGTCAACTACATAAATACAGTCGGTGAAAGCTATTCGGGACTCACTCCGCTTCTCGACGAGAACGGAAATGTCGTAAGGACTCTCGACATCGGCAAGGACTGATATTCAAGCCTACAATTTCCGCAAAGCTGCGGAGTTGCATATACATTTATATAATTCTCAAGGAGGAATTTTGAAATGGAAAACATCGTAAAAAAGGAACAGCTCTATGAGGGCAAGGCGAAGAAGGTATTCGCTACAAACGACCCCGACCTCGTTATCGTCGACTACAAGGACGATGCAACAGCATTCAACGGCGAAAAGAAGGGCACTATCGCAGGCAAGGGCGTCATCAACAACAAGATGACAAACTTTATGTTCAAGATGCTCGAAAAGGAAGGCGTCCCCACACATCTCGTAGAGGAGATAAGCGACCGCGAGACTATCGTTAAAAAGGTATCCATCGTTCCCCTTGAGGTAATCATCAGAAACGTAGCCGCAGGCAGCTTCTCAAAGAGAATGGGCGTTGAGGAAGGCAAGCAGCTCCTCTGCCCGATACTCGAATTCAGCTACAAGAACGACGATCTCGGCGATCCCTTCATCAACGATTACTATGCACTCGCTCTCGGTATCGCTACACAGGAAGATATCGACACTATCGCAAAGTATGCATTCAAGGTGAATGAGTTTATGGTGAAGTTCTTCAAGGGCCTCAACATCGACCTCATCGACTTCAAGATAGAATTCGGCAAGACAAGCGACGGAACTATCATCCTCGCTGACGAGATCTCACCGGATACCTGCCGCTTCTGGGATTCCACAACTCATGAAAAGCTTGATAAGGACCGCTTCCGCAGAGATATGGGCGGAGTTGAAGAGGCTTATCAGGAGATCATGAAGAGACTTATGGGAGAATAAGCTATGGGCGGATTTTTCGGTGCAGCTTCCAAGAATGACTGTATTACTGATGTTTTTTTCGGTACGGACTATCATTCACACCTCGGCACTCGCCGCGGCGGTATGACCTCTTATTCCGAGGACAAAGGATTCCAGAGAAACATTCACAGTATTGAAAATTCACCCTTCAGGACAAAATTTGAGGATGACGTCGTAAATATGAGAGGCAAGCTCTGTATCGGCTGTATCAGTGATACAGATCCTCAGCCCATCATGGTCCGCTCCAAGATGGGACTTTACGCCGTCTGTTCAGTCGGCATAATCCGCAATTCCGAAGAGCTCGTCGATGAGCTCCTTGAGAGCGGCTGTGCCAACTTTGAAGCAATGTCGAGCGGAAATATCAACTCCGGCGACCTCATCGGTGCACTCATAGCTCAGCGCGGCAACTTCGTAGAAGGTATCCGCTATGCGCAGAGTAAGATAGAGGGCACGATGTCGCTCATCATTCTCACAAAGGACAGCATCATCGCCGCACGCGACCAGTACGGCAGACTTCCAATAGTTGTCGGCAAGCGCTGGGACGGCTTTTGCCTCTCGACAGAGAGCTTCGCCTTCCAGAAGCTCGGCTATGAGACATATAAGGAGCTTCAGGCAGGCGAGATAGTAAGGATAACTGCCGACGGAGTAGAGGTAATGGCTGAGGGCGATCCCTCAAAGATGAAGATCTGCACCTTCCTCTGGACATATTACGGCTATCCGACAGCCTGCTATGAGGGCGTGAACGTTGAGGTTATGCGTACACGCAACGGCGAGATAATGGCTGAAAACGACATCGCCGCAGGCAAGCTCCCCGACGTTGACTACGTATGCGGAGTTCCCGATTCCGGTACACCGCACGCTATCGGATACGCAAACAGGAGCGGTATCCCGTTCGCGCGCCCGTTCATAAAGTATACTCCCACATGGCCGAGAAGCTTTATGCCTACGAATCAGAGTATGAGAAACGTTGTTGCGAAAATGAAGCTCATACCCGTTCACGAGCTCATCGAGGGCAAGAAACTGCTCTTTGTTGACGACAGTATCGTCCGCGGCACTCAGATGAGAGAGACCGTTGAGTTCCTCTATGAGAACGGCGCAAAGGAAGTTCATATGCGCTCTGCTTGTCCGCCTATAATGTACGGCTGCAAGTACCTCAACTTCTCACGCAGCCACTCGGAGCTCGAGCTCATCGCCCGTCAGATAATCGACGAATTCGAGGGCGAGGAGGGCGTCAAGTATCTCGCTGAATACAGCGATACCAATACCGAGCGCGGCAAGCGTATGCGCGACGAGATATGCAAGCGTCTCAAGCTCACATCGCTCGAATTCCAGTCACTTCCCGGCAAGGTCAAGGCAGTCGGACTTCCCGAATGCAACCTCTGCACCTACTGCTGGAGCGGCAGGGAATAATGCATAATTGACGTTATCACGCATTTTACAGGGGCTGTGTCCCTCGAAGAGCGTTACATAGTCGGGGGCGATGCCCACATCGCCCGGCAGCTCTATCGTTCATAACGGCTGATGTGGGCATCAGCCTCTACAACGTGAAAAATGGAGGACTAACCAATGAACAACAGTTTTTCCGAAAGCTACAAGAAGGCAGGCGTTGACGTTACTGCCGGCTACAAGTCAGTCGAGCTTATGAAGCAGCACATCGCGCGTACCATGATACCGGGCGTTCTTTCCGGTATCGGCGGCTTCGGCGGTCTGTTCGAGCTTGACCTCACAGGCATCAGCAAGCCCGTTCTCGTTTCGGGTACGGACGGCGTCGGCACAAAGATAAAGATCGCATTCATTATGGACAAGCACGATACAGTCGGCATCGACTGCGTTGCTATGTGCGTGAACGATATAATCTGCTGCGGCGCAAAGCCTCAGTTCTTCCTTGATTATATCGCCTGCGGAAAGAATATCCCCGAGAAGATAGCTGACATCGTATCAGGCGTTGCTGAGGGCTGTGTACAGGCTCAGTGTGCGCTCATCGGCGGCGAGACTGCCGAGCACCCCGGTCTTATGCCCGAGGACGAGTATGACCTCGCCGGCTTCTCAGTAGGCGTTGTTGACAAGGATAAGATACTCAAGCCCGAGTCTCAGAAGGAGGGCGATATACTTATCGCTATCAAGTCGAGCGGCGTTCACTCAAACGGTTTCTCACTTGTAAGAAGCGTGTTCGATGTGAACAGCGAGAAGCTCAATATGCACTTCGATGACCTCGGAGCTACTCTCGGTGAGACTCTCCTCACACCTACAAGGATATACGTAAAGGCTGTTATGAGCCTTCTTGACGCCGTAAACGTAAAGTCGATCTCACACATCACAGGCGGCGGCTTCTACGAGAACATACCGCGTTCGCTCCCGAGCGGCCTTTCAGCAAAGATCGAGCGCAACGCTGTACAGGTACTGCCTATTTTCGACCTCATCAAGCGCAGCGGAGATATTCCTGAGCGCGATATGTTCAACACCTTCAATATGGGCGTTGGTATGGTCGTCTGCGTTGACAGGAACGACGCTGACAAGGCAGTTGCTGCGATAAAGGCAGCCGGCGAGGACGCTTATATCCTCGGCGAGCTCGTCAAGTCCGAAGAGGGCGTTATCATCTGTTAAGACCACAGGGGCGGATATCAGTGCGCTTCACTCAGCGGAAAAGCAGGCAGACTGCAAAGCCGCACGGTGAGCTGACATTATCCGCCCATACGGTTATATGGCACTTTATGAGAGCCGCGCGGGATGCGAAAGGGTGATGATATGAAAAAGCTCATTTCAACGGCAGCTGCGGCGGCTGTGATGCTGACAGCAACTGCTTCACCTGCTTTTTCGGCAGGCAATATCCCTATGGACTATAACTCCGACGGCAGAGTCGATGCCTTCGATGTGGTCGCAGCGCGTCAGTCGGACGCTTCCGGAGCCGAGCTGAAGGCTGTTTCAGATTTCGTGCTCGGAAAGAAGGTCTCTTCCACCGGGGGAGATACCGAATTCACCATCGACGAGAGCTGTATCCTTGAGCCGAAGGGCACTGTCCACACCGGCGAGGGCACATTCTACGGCGGAGGATACGAGGGCGGACACGCGATGCTCGACCCTGTATCACGCGATTACTGGATAGTCGCGATGAACCATTCCGATTACAACAGTGCTCAGCTTGCAGGGGCTTATCTCGAAGTCACAGGCGAGCTCGGCACGATAAATATGCTCGTGACGGACGAGCTGCCCGAGGGCAAAAAAGGCGACCTTGACCTCTACACAGACGCATTTCCGCTCATCGCTCCGGTCGAAAAGGGCAGAGTCCCGGTGAGCTGGAAAATAGTTCCGCTCGATACGGCGGCGGACGCTCCCGTGTGCTACAAGTACAAGGAGGGCACTACACAGTTCTGGTGCGGAGTGCAGGTGAGAAATCACCGCTATCCGATAACAAGGCTGGAATACCTGAAGGACGGTGAATGGGTCGAGATAGAGCGGCGCCCCTACAACTACTTTGAATCGCGGGAAATGGGCGCAGGTCCGTTCACATTCAGGATAACCGACATCTACGGACAGGTCATCATCGACAGGGACATACCGCTGTCAACAGACGATACCGAGATAATACCGGGACACGTTCAGTTCCCGGAATAAAGGGGTGTATAGCAAATGAAGGTCGGAACAGCCGATTATATCTGGGCGATACTGTCGTTCATCACCGTAGGTGTGACTTTTCACTACGGCTATCTTCTGTACGGACTGCTCGGCATATACGTCGCAATGGTGCTGCTCTTCCTGTGGCACATTGCGAATGTGAGAAAGCGCCTGAGCCGCTCAGTAGCAGTTTTCGGCACGGTAAGCGACTACCACATCGCAACGGAGGTGCTCAAGCACTACTACCCGATACTCAAATATGAGACCGAGGACGGCAGACCTGTGAGCTCCGTCTATACGATATCCGACACCAAGCAGAGGTATGAGATAGGCTCGCAGGAAATGATATGCTATGACCCCGAGGACCCGATTTTCTTCTATTTTGCCAACAGGGAGAACGATATGCTGAAGGATTACTACAGGTACATCATTTTCGGCAGTATCCCTGCTCTTGCGGTAGTGATACTGCTTATCGCAAAATGAACCGCCGAAGGAGGTAATACCAATGAAAAATATAGTTGTTCTCGTCTCGGGAGGCGGAACTAATCTACAGGCTCTTATCGATGCCGAAAAGTCCGGTATCATCAAAAACGGAAAAATAACCTGCGTCATCGCTTCAAAGCCGGGAGTCTATGCGCTCGAACGCGCCGCACAGAACGGCATCAAAAGCCGCGTTATCCCACGAAAGGAATACTCCGATATAGCGTCCTATACCAAGGCAGTTACCGAAGCGCTCATCGAGGAAAAGGCTGACCTGATAGTGTATGCAGGCTTTATGACCATTCTTGACGAACAGGTGGTCAGGGCTTTCCCATACAAGATGATGAACGTTCATCCGGCACTGATACCGAGCTTCTGCGGCAAGGGCTTCTACGGTCTTCACGTACACGAGGCTGCTCTCGCGGCGGGCGTTAAGCTCTCGGGTGCAACGGTACACTTCGTGACCGAGGAATGCGATGGCGGACCGATAATAATGCAGAAGGCTGTTCCCGTAGAAAACGGCGATACGCCCGAGACCTTGCAGAGACGCATTATGGAGCAGGCTGAGTGGAAGATACTCCCTGAGGCTGTTTCGCTGTTCTGTCAGGACAGGATAGAGATAGTCGACGGAAAGGCTTATGTAAAATGAGCCTCGCGGAAATAAAGGAGAAACAGCTGGTACAGAAAGCGTTTCTCTGGTTCTGGATGTACGCGGTGTTCGGCTGGTGCTATGAGGTCTTCCTTGAGGTCGTGGTCTACCGTTGGGGATTCCACAACAGAGGCAACCTCATCGGTCCGTACTGTCCGATATACGGCGTGGGAGCACTGCTGTTCCTGCTCTGCTTCAGCAGGCTGATGAAGAAAAAGGAGCCGAAATGGCTCGTCTATGTCAAGCCGGTGCTGATATTCCTCGGGTGTATGCTCGTTGCAACAACGGTCGAGCTCATCGCGTCATACATTATGGAATTCACCACAGGCTCGTGGCCGTGGCAGACCTACGAGAAGTATAAATACAACTTCGAGGCGCGCATCGCGCTGAGCACGTCCGTCCGCTTCGGACTCGGCGGAGTGCTTTTTATGTACGTGATACAGCCGTTCTTCGAGTGGCTGACCGACAAGCCGAGCCGCAAAACACTGAACATCATCGCTGCTGTCGTGCTGGTGATAGTCGTGACCGACTTCATCGTCACGAAGCTGACAGGCTACACTCCGAGGCTGGCACAGGATGCACTGTTTATCCCCGTGTTCAGATGAGTCTGCAAAAGAACAGACTCAGTTTATATATTAGTATGAAAGAATAGTAAATCAATATCCGAAAGGAGTATATCATTATGAAAAAGCTTGAACTTGCACAGGAGCTGAGCTCGAACGCATATCCCGGAAGAGGTATCGTCATCGGTAAGTCTGCCGACGGAAAGTACGCTGTTACCGCATACTTCATTATGGGCAGAAGCGAGAACAGCCGCAACCGCGTATTCATCGAGGAGGGAAGAGGTATCCGCACAGAGGCTTTTGACCCTTCAAAGCTCACTGACCCCCACCTCATCATCTACGCACCCGTAAGAGTTCTCGGAAATAAGCTCATCGTAACAAACGGTGACCAGACCGATACTATCTATGAGCTTATGGACAAGCAGTACACATTCGAGCAGTCGCTCCGCTCACGCGAATTCGAGGACGATGCTCCCAACTATACACCTCGAATTTCCGGTATCCTCCGCTTCGATGAGAAGGGCTTCAATTACGCTATGTCCATTCTCAAGAGCGCCAACGGCAACCCCGATTCCTGCCAGCGCTATACATTCAGCTACACCAACCCCATCGCAGGCGAGGGTCACTTTATCCACACATATATGGGTGACGGCAGCCCGCTCCCGAGCTTTGAGGGCGAGCCCAAGCTCGTCGGCATAAGCGGAAGCATCGACGAATTCACAGATATGCTCTGGAACAATCTCAACGCCGACAATAAGGTATCTCTCTTTGTACGCTATGTGGACCTTGAGGACAACACCGAGGAGACACGTATCGTAAACAAGAACAAGTAATATGAGTAATATAACCGACACTCTGAACCGTATCATTGCCCTCGGAAAGCAGCTTTGCGAAAAGGATAAATGGTGTCACATGGAATGTACTGAGCCTCATACTATGGATGAGATACTCGCACATGAAGCAAAGCTCGGCATAAAGATACCCGATGCGGTAAAGGAGATACTCACTGTAAGCGATGAGCTTATCATAGACGGCTGCGGTCTGTTGCATCTCTACGGGCTGAAAAACTGCTCGCTACAAGGTACGGGCAATGGTGCATATATCCCCAAATATCTGACAATTGGCAGCGTGATAGGAGTAAAAGGCAATTCTGTTTATGCTGATCTCAATACAGGTGTACTTTCCGTCAAGGTCGATACCTCTGTTTATGAGCCTGTCGGCGACTTCTGCAATGATATTCTTGTACCCTATGAGAACAGGCTGAGAAAGCACATTGCCGCTCTGGAAAGAAAGGATGAACTTCTCGAAAAACAAAGGAACAACCCTTTCCGTGAGTATTACGACACTTTAGTCGGCTACAACGAAAGTGAACTTGGCAAGGGCAGGAGATATCCACCTGTGATACTTTATCCGCCTGCTTCCGAGGAAGAAATATCCGCATGGGAAAAGGAAAACAATATCGTTCTTCCCGAAAGCTACAAAAACTGGATACTTATCTCAAACGGAACATACTTTAACGGCTGGGAGGTTGACAGCCTTGACGAGGTCAAAAACAATCTCACCGACGGAACTATGGAATTCGACGAGGGTACTTACGTTCTGCTCGCTTCACTGACAGGCTGCTGCGACTACCTTCTCGGCAACATCGAAACCGGCGAAGCTTTGGAGCTTTCCGAGGAGTTTGACACCGAAGACGGTGAGGATTCTCTTATAGATCACCTTGGCTATCAGATTGAATGGTACGAGGAAAAGCTTGCAGAAGAGGAAGAAAACGACTGACGAATCTGTGGTGACATAAGCGGAAAACAATATTTACCATGAAGAATCATAAATAGTAATAAGGAGGACATGAAAAATGTCAAATGAAATGCAGTTAAAATACGGCTGTAACCCCAATCAGAAGCCTTCAAGAGTCTATATGGCTGACGGCAGCGAGCTCCCGATAGAGGTGCTCTGCGGAAAGCCCGGCTACATAAACCTGCTCGATGCTCTCAACGGCTGGCAGCTCGTAAAGGAGCTCAAGGCAGCTACAGGAGTATGCGCGGCAACTTCATTCAAGCACGTTTCACCTGCCGGCGCAGCTATAGGCAGACCGCTCAGCGATGACCTCAAAAAGATCTACTGGGTAGACGACCTCGGCGAGCTCACACCTCTTGCAAGCGCTTACGCAAGAGCACGCGGCGCAGATAGAATGTCCTCTTACGGCGATTTCATCGCTCTCTCGGACAAGGTCGACGTCTGCACAGCAAAGATGATACAGCGCGAGGTATCGGACGGCGTTATCGCTCCCGATTATGACCCCGAGGCTCTCGAGATACTCAAGTCCAAGAGAAAGGGCACATACTGTATCCTCAAGATAGATGAGAGCTACAAGCCTGCACCTATCGAGACAAAGCAGGTTTACGGCGTTTCCTTCGAGCAGGGACGCAATGAGCTCGACATCAACCGCGAGCTCCTCGCAAACGTTGTCACCGACAACAAGGACATTCCCGATGACAAGAAGGATGACCTCCTCATCTCGCTCATCACTCTCAAATATACACAGTCCAACTCTGTATGCTACGTCAAGGACGGACAGGCTATCGGTATCGGTGCCGGTCAGCAGTCACGTATCCACTGCACACGTCTTGCCGGTCAGAAGGCTGACAACTGGTGGCTGAGACAGTCTCCGCAGGTAATGGGGCTCCAGTTCGTTGACGATATTCGCCGCGCTGACCGCGACAACGCTATCGACGTATACATCGGCGACGAGTACGAGGACGTTCTCCGCGAGGGCGAGTGGCAGAGGATATTCAAGGTAAAGCCGGCTGTATTCACCGTTGAGGAGAAGAAGGCTTGGCTCGCAAAGAATACCGGTGTTTGCCTCGGTTCTGACGCTTTCTTCCCGTTCGGCGACAACATCGAGCGTGCTAAGAAGTCCGGCGTTGAGTACATCGCTGAGCCCGGCGGCTCTATCCGCGATGACAACGTTATCGAGACCTGCAACAAGTACAACATCGCAATGGCATTCACAGGCATACGCCTCTTCCATCACTGATCTCAGACTCCCCACAGTGATAACTGCTGTACTCTTACAGAAGCTTTACACGTGTTTATTGAGGAAAACCCTTTTGAAAAAGGGTTCTTCCTCAAACTCCTTTCCTAAAACTTTTAACTCCGTTTTTCCCCTCCTATGGGGTCACGCTGACAGATTCAATATCCTGTCTGATTTTGCTAACGTGACCCCATAGGAGG
>JAFXVT010000063.1 GCA_017534835.1 Ruminococcus sp. | reverse complement strand
GCTATTGTGCCGACTGAAACCATTGACTTCTCAGCAAGCTCTGTTCTTGTCATTGAAGCGGCTATGCGGTACTGCTTGAATCTCGACGAAAGCTCCGCGGCGATAGCCTTATCATGTAAATTCCTGTTTATCTTCATCACAGACGCTCCTTTCATCAACTTTTGCTGGTTTTATTATACCACAGTAAATAATAAAATGCAATATATTATTTTTTAAAATCGTAATTCGCATATAAAATACAATATATTGTATTTTATTGCTCTTTCAACTATCGCATATTTTGCGACAGTTCATTTCGATAAAACAACAGCAGCTCCGTTCGGGATTTGCCCGTATAATCAGAGCTGCTTTGGTCATTTTTTTCGGTAGAGACGCGCCAATCCAACCACTTATTTACCACTTATTGGCATTGAAAATCGCTTAAAATCACTTGAAGATGCTAAAAGTGAAGCTTCAAAAATCGCCGAAATACAGCCATTTTCGCATTTTACCAAAAGCTGCCGAAAGGCTCGGGATTTTTTCAATTCCCTTGCGGAATCCGGAATTCGGTTCAATGATTATAAGTGCACCTGTCCGGACCTTGAAAAAGTCCACGGACTTAAACTTTATCAGCCCTTTTGCCGGGTCTGCAACGAGTATCTCTTCCTTTGACACCTTATGTATCACCAGATAATGCAGCGGCCTGCCATCGACTACGATATGAGCGATCGCAGGTATGGAGAATCCGCTGAAAAAAGCGTCCCTGCTGCCTTTAACGCCCTTCGCGGCAAATCCGAACTTTTCAGCAGCCTTGATAACGCCGTAAACAGTGGTCCCCTGCTTATCCGTACCTGCCGCTTCGCGAATTTTTGAAACAGGCAGATCCAAGCCGTATTGTTTAGCTACGGCAGCAATGCAGGCGGCGCCGCAATCGGTTATGTCGTGTTGCTTTACACAATAATACTTCATTTGTCTTCCGTTCTATGCTCCTCAGATATACGGGCTGTCAACAATATCCCGTGTGAAAAAACCGTAATGATTATTCGTATTAATATTTTTCAGCACATACAGTATCCTTGAGTGAACAGGTCAAGGAGCGCTCCATAACACCAGAAAGGCAACACCGCACAAAGCCGGAATAACGGCTATGTACGGTGCTGCCTTTATTTCATATACATTTTTCTTATCAGTCGTAGCGCTCGTCTATAACGCGGGCGGTCTTTTTCATACTTCTCGGAAGCACGCCGATCTCGACTATCTTTACGATAGGTGTGAAGCCTATGCGGCTCTTGACCTTCTCGGCGATGCGCCTGCTGAGCGAAGCCCAGTCGTGGTCACCTGTTGCTTCAACGTAGATACGCATTGTGTCCTTGCCGTCGAGGTGTGAGATACGTATCTGATACTCGCTCGAGATCTCATCGAACGAGCCGATGACCTCCTCTATCTGGCTCGGGAACACGTTTACGCCCTTTATCTTCATCATATCGTCCGTGCGTCCCATTATGACGTCGATACGCGGATAGCAGCGTCCGCATTTGCACTTTCCGGGAACTATCCTTGACAGATCGTGCGTGCGGTAGCGTATGAGAGGCGCGCCCTCCTTCACGAGAGTGGTGATGACTATCTCGCCGACCTCGCCGTCAGGGACGTTCTTTCCTGTTGCCGGGTCGATTATCTCAAGATAGAGGAAATCGTCCCAGTAGTGCATAGCTGTCTCGCCGGGACAGTTTATGCCGATACCCGGACCGTATATCTCAGTGAGTCCGTAGATGTCAAAAAGCTCGATCCCAAGCTCGTTGTGGATGCGCTCACGCATCTTGTCGCTCCAGCGCTCAGAGCCGATGACGCCCTTTTTCAGGTGTATCTTGTCCTTGATACCGCGCTTCTCTATCTCCTCGGCAAGCAGGAGCGCATACGAAGAAGTCGAGCAAAGAACTGTGCTCTTCATATCCTGCATCATCTGAAGCTGCTTGTCGGTGTTGCCGGGTCCCATTGGTATTACCATTGCTCCCAGCTTCTCGGCGCCGTTCTGGAAGCCAATGCCTGCCGTCCACAGACCGTAGCCGGGAGTGATCTGTATGCGGTCCATATTTGTTATGCCTGCTGTTTCGTAACAGCGCTTGAACATTATTGCCCAGTCGTCAACGTCCTTTGCTGTGTAGGGGATTATCACGGGAGTGCCCGTTGTGCCCGACGAAGAGTGTATGCGGACTATCTCCTCCTCGGGCGCTGTCATCAGTCCAAGGGGGTATGCGTCGCGGAGATCGCTCTTCTCCGAGAATGGCAGCTTCTCGAAGTCCTCGGCGGTGTGTATTTCCGTGATACCCGCTTCCTTCAGCTTCTTTCCGTAGAAGCTTCCTGCTTTTTCAAGCGCCTGTATGCGGCTGTTGACGAGTTCTATCTGCTTTTCTGAGATCTTCATGGTCGTTCATTCCTTTCATGATCACATATTATGTCTCAGAGCCTTTTCGTTGAGTTCAACGAACTGTGGTTTTACGCTCTTCTTCATTGCCTCTGCTGCGTCGTCTGTTGTGAACGGCAGGATACCGCTCCTTATTGCCTCGCCGAGCATCACCATATTCAGCACCTTCGGTGAACCGAGCTCGCGGCAAATACTGTCGCCGTCTACTGTGATCAGATTCTCTGTCGTCTTTCTCAGGTAGTCAAGCATTTCCGTCCCGTTGTAGCCGGACGCCTTCAACGCTGCGGTCACAGGCATTATCGGGCGCGTATTCACGATTACTGTACCGCCGTCCCTCAGATAAGGGAGCATTCGTACAGCCTCCGCCGGCTCGAAGGCGATGATGATGTCCGCCTGCTTCTGTCCGAACATCGGGCTGTATATGCTCTCGCCGATACGCAGGAAGCTGAATACGCTTCCGCCCTTCTGTGCCATGCCGATAGTCTCGGCACTCATGACCTGAAGTCCCTTTTCCATTGCGCATGAGGCAGTGAGCTTCGACGCAAGGACGATGCCCTGTCCGCCTACGCCGCAGAGCAGTATGTTCTTATTCATTGCGCTCACCTCCTATAGCATTCACGGGGCAGACCTGACTGCAAAGTCCGCAGCCTGTGCAGAGCGTAGCATCTATTGTGACTCTGCCGTCGGAAATGACGATGCCGGGACATCCCAGGCTGTTTATGCACTTCTTGCAGCCGATACACTTTTCGGCGTCGATGCTGTACGGCTTTTCGGGCTTGATGAGCACCGCGCACGGCGACTTGAAGATGATCGCCTTGACGCCCTTTTCAGCGGCAACGCGCTTCACTGTCTCCACTGCCCTGCCGAGGTCGAGCGGATCCACGGTCTCGACTGTTTTGAGTCCGACACCGCGAAGTACAGCCTCGATGTTCACTTTGTCGACCACCTGTCCCATCATCGTGCGGCCGGTGCCGGGGTGAGGCTGGTGACCTGTCATCGCGGTGGTGGAGTTGTCAAGAACGACGAGGGTCATATCTGCCTGGTTGTACACCGCGTTTATCGCGCCTGTTATCGCCGAAGCGAAAAACGTCGAATCTCCGACAAATGCAAAGCAGGTCGTATCAGGCTCTATCTTGCCTATTCCCTGAGTGATGTTGACTCCCGCACCCATACAGAGGCAGGTGTCCACCATGTCGAGGGGCATGGCGTTGCCGAGAGTGTAGCAGCCGATATCGCCGCAGAATACAGCCTTTTTGCCCTTCATTGCTTCCTTTACCGCGTAAAAGCTCGCTCTGTGCGGACATCCGGCACACAGCACAGGCGGACGTATCGGCAGCTCGGGAGCAGGCGGCAGCTCCGCTGCTGACTTTTTCTCCCAGCCCATAAAGTCGGCAATGTTTGCAGCTACGCTGTCGCAGGTGTTTTCACCGGCGGTCTTTACATTGCCTGTCAGCTTGCCGAGTATCTTCGTGCCGAGGTGGTACTTTCCGCAGATATAGGTCAGTTCGCGCTCGATGACTGGGTCAAGCTCTTCTATGCAGAGCACCTCATCGAGCCCGTTCAGGAACTCAACCGCGAGCTTCTCGGGGAATGGGAAAGGCGTCGAGACTTTGAGCACCTTCGGAGCTTCCCTGCCGGCGAGCGCCTCCTGCACGTAGGTGAAGCTGATACCGTGAGAGGCTATTCCCTTCCTTGCAGGTGCATCGGGCTTGCCTGCTGTGATATAGTTGCGGCTGTAGTCCGAGAAAACGTCGGAGAGCTCGGCATTGCGCTTCTCTATACTGATGTGCGCGTTATACGAGAGGCGCGGAAAGATGACCCATTTGGAGGAGTCCTTCACAAAGCCCTCCGGCGTGTTCTTCACGCACTCGTTCTCGTCCCTTACCTCTATCGAGGCATAGCCGTGACAGACGCGCGTGGTGGGTCTGAACAGGACGGGAGTGTGGTATTTCTCCGAATACTCGAACGCCTCCTGTATCATATCGTATGCCTCCTGCACCGACGACGGGTCGAAGCACGGGAGCTTTGAGAACGACGCAAAATGGCGGGTATCCTGCTCCGTCTGCGAGGAAATCGGACCCGGGTCATCCGCGACCATTATCACCATTCCGCCCTTTACGCCGATGTATGCAAGGCTCATCAGCGGATCAGAAGCGACGTTGAGTCCGACCTGCTTCATGGTCACCATTGAGCGAGCTCCGCAGTATGCCGCGCCTGCTCCGAGCTCGAGGGCAGCCTTTTCGTTCACCGACCATTCAACATAGATGCTGCCGTCGTTGTATTTTGCAGCAGTTTCGAGCACCTCAGTCGAGGGCGTGCCCGGGTAGCCGCTTATGACGTTGAGACCTGCGGCTACTGCTCCGCGGGCAATGGCAGCGTTGCCCATCAGAAATTCCTTGTGCATTGTTTTCCTCCTTTGGGATATACATTTATCAATGTCTTCTCGACAGCTAAAATAATTATATCATCGCTCACGCTAAATGTCAATTATGAGACCTGTGCTGAAGCTGACGATTTGCTGCTTTTTGAGCAATGCAAGTATATCTGAGCTCCCTCGCCGCGCACCCTTGCTATTTCATACATAATATGATATAAGCGGCGTGTCGCCGCAGCCTGTATCGCGGCTGAGCACTCCGGGACGGTAGTTTATCGCCGCGCACCATTGCTATTTAAATCATTGTATGATATAATAGACGACAAGAACAGCAAACAGAGGTAAAACCATGCTTGAACCGAACGAATTATATCTCACCGGTCTGAAGATCAAGTGGGACAAGATAGAACGCACCAGCTATCTGCGTGAAATAGCGGCTATCAGGGAGCTTGACGAGCTGTCCTTCAATACGCCTGTCACTTTCTTTGTAGGAGAAAACGGCAGCGGAAAGTCCACGCTTTTAGAGGCTATCGCTGTCGCATACGGATTCAATCCCGAGGGCGGAACTCTCAATTACAGCTTTTCCACCTATGATTCACATTCCGAGCTCCACGACGCTATGCGGTTGGTGCGCAGCTTCAATAAAGCCAAGTGGGGATATTTCCTCAGAGCGGAAAGCTTCTACAATGTGGCTACTGCTGAGGAAGAGTATTCAAGGATACAAGGTATCCCACAGCATTACCACGAAAGATCACACGGCGAGAGCTTTCTTTCAGTTATACAAAAGAACTTCGATCAAAACGGTCTGTATATCCTCGACGAGCCGGAAGCCGCTCTGTCTCCGCAGCGACAGCTGACACTTATGCTTGAGATCTCAAAGTGCGTGCAGAATGATTCACAGTTCATTATCGTTACTCATTCGCCTATATTACTGGGGTTTCCCGGTGCGGCTATCCTCAGCTTTGACGAGGGAGCGATCCAGCCCATAAACTATGAGGACACTCAGAGCTACCAGATAACGAAAATGTTCATCAACGACCGCAGGCAGATATTGAAACATCTTTTTGAGGAATGAGACCTGACGCTGCTCCAGTGATGATATGAAGGAGGACAAAACCATGTCCATAGGTATGAAACGGGGAACAGTTTTCCTTGAAGAGCACCAGCCTGCATGGGAGGAAAGTGCAAGGACCGTTATCGCCGATATCCGGAGGGCTCTGGACGGTCTGAACGCCGATGTTCAGCACATTGGCAGCACAGCTGTTAAATCAGTAAAAGCCAAGCCGATAATAGATATTGCCGTTGCTGTAAATGATCTGGACGATGTCATCGCCCGAAATGAAAAGCTTGCGGAGTCCGGTATCATTTTTCGATTCGATGAGCGTCCCTGCCACCTGCTTTATGTCAAGGGAGATTTTGAAAAAGACACAAGAACTCACCATATCCATGTTATTCCGAAAGGCTCGGAGGAGTGGAAGAATTACCTCTGCTTCCGCGACTGTCTGAACGAAAACCCCGGTATCGCAAAGGAATATGAAGCGCTGAAGCTGGAGCTGTGTGAGAAATACGGCAATGACAGGAATGCCTACACCAACGCAAAAGAGGACTTTATCCGCAGAGTCACCGCTGAGGCACGGAAAAAATATGCTGACAAATATTGAGCAGCAAAGCCTGACACAAAAAGCCGCAAAATATCAGTACATCGGTGCTTATCCCGGCTGCACGAGCCTTATGCGGACACCTGTTGTTAGCGGATAACGCAGCAATACATAAATTTGCCCCTGAACGTTTCAATAAACGCTCAGGGGCATTGTGTTTTATGAAGGGTTTCCGCTGAGATTTTTCCGGGGCATACTATGATATGGCAGGCAGACTTTTGAATATGCCTGCATCAAACTTCTGTATCGCAAGCGCGTCATTCGCTGTGATACCGTCGCCGGAATTGTAACAATCCGCAGCTGTTTTGGCTTCATCTTTAAGATCGTACTTGTCCTTGTTCGCGATGTATTGCAGTATTGCAACTGCATCAGCAACAGTTACCTTCCCGTCAAGATTAGCGTCTCCTGCCATGCGCATAGGTCTGACTGTCGTTGCAGCAGAGGTCGTAGTTGATGTAGTAGTCGCCTTTGTTGTAGTTGCCTTTGTTGTGGTAGTTGCTTTAGTTGTCGTAGTGGTTGCCTTTGTTGTAGTAGTGGTCGCTTTTTTTGTCGTTGTTGTTGCTTTTGTAGTAGTTGTCGTTGTAGTAGTTGTTGTGGTCTTATGCGGAACTGTTGTTGTGGTATATACATCGGGCTTCGGGTCCTCTGTGAGCTGCTTTATCGTGATGTCAAAGTATTCATCATAGGCTGTGTGTGGTATCACTTTGCCGTACGGAGTATCCGTATTGTAAGGTATGACCTCCACCGTGCATGAATACTCAGTATCTCCGAGCTTGAACCTGTGCTCACCGTCAGCTCCGAATACAGCCTCACCCTTTGAATTGGATATTCTCATTTCATAGTATCTGAACGGGTCGATATACAGGTTAAGCCCCGATATGCGCGGGCACTTTGAAAGCGGTATCTGTTCAAGATAAGTCTCAGGCTCAGTCTCCTCATAGGACATAAAGTCGATGAAATTGCATTCACCGATCTTACCCTTTTCGCCCATTTCAATGTGGAGCGCACCCTTTGTTTCGTCGTGGAGAAAAACGAATGAGATACCCTCATAGAACTTCTTCGGGTCAGTTACGACTTCGACCTCTTTATATTCATCGGTAAAATAAGCTCTGTAATCGTATACGTATGCGCTCTGTTTCTCGTTATAGTTCCCGTTTATGTCGCCTGCGCACTGCATAAATACTGTCGAGGTATTGTCTACGATGTAATAGCCCTTGTTGTCATCTGAGTGCACAGGTCTTACAACGTTTGCTACGTGTTGCGGAAGCTCTATACAAAGAAGATCGTTATCCCGCACAGCGATCTCATCGCCAATACACAGCCTCGATAGTATGTCGAACTCATATGCCAGACCACCGCATACACTTGAATGGAAACCGATAGAAGAAGTGGGAGAATTCATAAGTTCATAAAGTTCCTCGCACTTTTCCAGGTCCTCGTCATAGGTATACAGAACAGAGTATCTCGTATTGGTGCGGATGAAGTTTGTTATCTTCTCCATTTTTTGTATATTATTGAGCGAAGGGTCGTCTAAATTGTACTTTTTTATTGCTTCTTGGGCATACATCTGTGCAACAACATACTCGTACGGTGACTGCGAGAGTGAATCAAGGAATACAAGCTTGGCGTTGACATTCGGATTTTTCTCGAACTCACTTTTGGCTATCCTGTAACAGTCTTTTCGGGAAGCTGCATAGGAACTGCGACCTTCAGGCATTACCTCAAATCTGAGCCCTTCGATACTAACAAGCTCGCGAAATTTATCAAGATCGTCCGAAGTTGAATAATAAACTTTGTCGATAGGGTCATATACATAAACCTCGCTCACTTTTGAAATGATTCCAAATGTGGAACTGGCGACACTTTCAAGATTGGTGAAATCAATGTAGACAGTATCCAAGGATTTGATATAGTTCCCGGTCAGTGCTAATTTACTTATCTGACGAATCGAGTGAGGGAGCTTGACCGTGGTCAGCTTTACCTCGTCTGTCTCATAATTTTTAGTTATCGGTTTATATTTTTCGCCAATGACTGTTACTCTGTAGCCATCGAGCATTTCAGGTATCTCAAGGGTATCGTGACTTTTAATTCTGTCCTGTTCATCCGAATCAGACACGGCATAAAGAGTACACTCCCCGTCTATCGGGTAATCAGGCATATATGTGAATGTGAAATCTCCTACCTTGACATCACGCCATAAGTAGTTTGGCAGTTCTGCGAAAGCTGTCGTGAATGTAAAGCTTTGCAGTATCATCGCTGCTGACAGGCAGACTGCTGCCACATTTTTAAGTCTTATCATATTTTCCTCCTTTATTATGCGATGTGTTCACGTATCAAACTCATTATATCACGCTGATGTTAATATGTCAATATTTATATCCAACTCTCCCTTTGGTCATATCCTCTGCTTTCTCCGAGCGTATGCGATGACGATGATGACGCAAAAAAATTAATCGACTTTGGCAAGAGCCTTGACAAAATATGCTGCCTGATACTATAATTATAGAAGACAGGTCTCAGCTCATATATCAAAATGCTGTTCCGGCATATGGATACTGCGAGACCGGACTTGAATAAGGAGGACATATAAGCTGTGTCATATATTATGCAAACGCAGGCTCTTACAAAGACCTACGGTAAAAAAGACGCCGCAAAGGATATAAGTATAAATGTCCGCGAGGGCGAGATATACGGACTTATAGGACGCAACGGCGCCGGCAAGACTACGATAATGAAAATGATAAGCGGTCTGACCAATCCCACGAGCGGAACATATTCGCTCTTCGGCAAGACAGGAGCTGAAATGAAAAAAATGATGAGCAAGGTCGGTGTGCTCATCGAGCAGCCCGGTCTTTACCCCGGACGCTCCGCAAGAGAGAACCTTATAATAAAGTGTATCGCTATGGGTATCGACTACAAAAAAGACAACTATATCGACTCGCTCCTCAAAACGGTCGGGCTTGAAGATGTACCTGAAAAAAAGTCTGCCCGTCAGTTCTCCCTCGGTATGCGTCAGCGCCTCGGGATAGCGCTTGCACTGGTCGGCGATCCGTCAATGATAATCCTCGATGAGCCTATCAACGGTCTTGACCCGCAGGGCATAGTCGATGTGAGACACACCCTTGAAAAGCTCCGCAGCGAAAAGGGCATCACGATAATGATCTCCAGCCACATTCTTGAAGAGCTCGCAAAGCTCGCGGATTCCTACGCGATAATCCACGAGGGCAGACTGATCGAGCAGTTCTCGAATGATGAGCTGATGGCACGCTGCGGACAGTTCGTCACCATCAGAACTACCGACAGCAGCGGTGCGCTGAAGGCTCTCTCGGGCATCGGCATCACTGACGCTTCCGTTGAGGGTGAAGGAACGATAAAGGTCAGCGAAAGGATAGATGAGACCGAGAAAATGGCAGCGGCTATCGTCAGAGCAGGAGTTCCGCTGAAGGAGCTGTGCATAAGCAATATGTCCCTTGAGGACTACTACCTCAGCATCACAGGAGGTGGTCAGAATGCTTAACGTGATAAAAATGGATATTTACAGGCTCGTGACCTCGCTGTCATTCAAGGTGTGTATCATCCTTGTATTCGTGCAGAACTTCATATCCGGTCCGCTCACAAAGTTATTCGCCTTTCTTGCAAGAAAGATAATGATGAGCTCCGATATGACCGAGCAGGAGGTCGATGAGATGTTCGGAACATGGTCGAGAGATTTTCACGTCGGCAACGCCATCGCCAGTCAGCTCGGAGGGATGTGCACTATCATTTTCCTGCTGTGTGTCGTCTTCTTTTCATATTCGGACATTCAGCACGGCTACATAAAGAACATCGCCGGTCAGCTTCCGAGAAGGAGCTATACCGTTATCTCAAAATTCACGGTAATGCAGCTCACAGCGCTGATATTCTACGGTGTATCGGTCTTCGCCAAAACTCTCGGACAGCTCATCTGCGGTCAGCGCCTGAGATTCGATATGGTCTTCCCCGGCGAGCTCGATATGGAGACCTTCACCTTCGGTCCGGAAAGAGTCTTCTCACTCGGGCACGCTTTTGCGGAATTCGCAGTAAAATTCCTGCTGCTTTCAAGTATATGTGCGCTGATACTTCTGCTCACCACAGGGTTAGGTTCAAATGTTGCAGGAACTATAGCTGCTGTTGTAGTCGGCGCAGGATTTACCGGAGCTGCATACGCGGCGGCATCTCTTGCTGTGAACAAGCTGCTCAAAGCCAAGGACTTTTCGTTCTCGGACTATATGCCCGACAGCCTTTACCGCTCTGACCTTATCGCAGACGGCGGAATGATACGCGGTATCATCGCCGCGATCGCGACCACAGCAGTCCTGCTGTTTGTCACCATAAAGCTCTATGACAAGAAGGAGATAAAGTGATATGGCTGACCTGCCATAAAACTAAATAATGAATGACCCCGAGCGTCTCAGCCTGCTGACGGTGCCCGGGGTCGTTTTTGTCTCTGCTGACCGCATAGTGAGGGCTGTTGAGTTGCTATTCCCATATCGAAGTGATATAATATAAACAGATTTTTTTGAAAAAAAGTGAAATGCAGCTGAAATAAAGTTGTTATTATTATCAGAAGGCCTCAGAAAGGAGGTTGAGTCTTGAACGATGCATCGATCATTGAATTGTTATGGGAAAGAGATGAACAGGCTGTCTCTGAAATGAAGAAGAGCTACGAAAAGCTGTGCTTTCACGTTGCAGGAGGTATACTCTCGCAGCAGGAAGACCGCGAAGAATGCGTAAATACTGCCTATATGGACGTCTGGCGCTCGATACCGCCGAATCGTCCGGCAAGTCTGAAAAACTATCTTTGCAGGCTTGTGAGGAATGCAGCACTCAATATTCTCAAGTACAATACTGCCGATAAGCGGAGTCCGGATATGTCTGTTTCACTGGACGAGCTGTCAGAGTGCATTCCGGCAGGCAAAAGCATCGAGGACAACGTTGATGCCGAGCAGCTCGGCGCGGCGATAAGCAGCTTCCTCAGGACTCAGCCGGAAAAGCACCGAAAGGTATTTGTACGCCGGTACTGGTATTCCGAATCGATTGAAGAGGTAGCAAGATTCTATGGTATGAACGAAAAAACAGTCGCTACATATCTTTTCCGCGTAAGGAAAAAGCTGAAAGAATATTTGCAGAAGGAGGGGTATTTCATTGAGTGATATGAAGCTTTATGAGGGTATCAGTCATATTGACGATGATCTGATAGATGAGGCAAATGTTCCGGCACGCAGACCCAGATACTATACCTTTGCACTCTCTGCGGCAGCTGTACTGCTCGTTATCGGAGTTTCAGGCATAGCGCTCGGCGGAAACGGAAAATACTCTCCGCGCAGATATACCGGCGGTGAGACCGCATCAACCGCAGCGACCGGATACATCACGACCACAGCAGCATCACAGGTCAGCACGGCAGCACGTGCAGGCACTACAGCCGCAGCCACATCCGGCATTGTCGGAGAGACATCTCCCACCACAGCAGCCAATAATAAGGACTCATACTCTCCCGCTGAAACGTCTGTAAAAGCAGATACAAACGTCACAGCCGCACAGATAACAAGATCATCACCGTCGGTGACCTCCGCAGCCGCAAAAGCAACAGCACCGGTACGGCAAACTACCGCAGCTGTTACTAATGTCCCGCAGACAACGGTACAGCCGGCGATGACCACCGACGTTCAAGAAGACGAAAGGAGTTTCGATATGAAAAAAGCAATAAGTTTACTTTCATCAGCAATTATGCTGAACCCTATCGCAGCTAATAATGCATATACCGCAGACCTTGCTTACAAAGACCCTGCTGAGAGATACGGTCTCGGCACCTCAAGATACTCAGAGGAGGTATCCGAGATAAGTCCCGCAGAGCAGGAGCTGTTCGACAGGATAGACCAGGGACTCATCGACATCGACATCGACCGCAACGGCGAGCTCGATATGCGCGATACAGCACTTCTCTATTTCTATGAGCTGCGCGATTACCTTATCAATAATCCCGATGATACGCAGTATGCCGAGCTTTTCGCTAAAAGCCTCGTGAATTATGATTTGAACGAGCTCCCGGAGGAAATAAGAGAATTCCTCGAAAACAGAGAGAGTATACGCAACAAGGAGCTTTTTGCCAAGAGCAAGTACTACTGGCCTTCTGCGATCGCAACACTGGATTCCAAGCTTCTCGCCCGTTATCACCTGACACACACTCTCAAGCCCGAATACTTCACGGAAGAGTATTACTCCGACGTTGTTGTATTTGACGCTCTCACCAACTATGATCAGATGTTCAGATTCGACTACTTCTTCTATTTCATAGGAGGAACACGCACAAGTCTGCTCAATCAGATGAGAGGCGCATTCCCCGGCGACCTTGAGCCGCTTTTCGACCTCAACGGTGACGGAGTATTCGACCTCCACGACGTTCAGGACTATACAGAATACCAGTTCGGATATAAAGTACCAGAAGCAGAATATGCGGCTATCGTGGATTCCGATGCTGTAGATATAACGAAATACAGGGAATATCCCGATTCTGACGACAGCATCTCCGAGGCTGTTTTCAAGAACTGCGTAAAGCTCGAAATGGCAAATATCGAATTTGAAAAGACATACGGATTCGCCTATCAGGAAAAGGAAAACCCCGAGTCTATCGTAAGGATCGGCTTCCAGAATATGATCGAGCTCTACTTTATGAACAATGAATACAAGCTCATCTATGCAAAGCCCGAATACTACACCGAAAACCGTCCCGGCTGCGAAGGTCTGCCGCTTTATGACCGCGTAGACTTATACAGCTTTGTCAGCCAGTACGCCGGAAGCCACGGATTTACCACCACAAAGTTAAGCTTCAACGAAACCACCTTCAACCTTTTCTATGATAAGTGGAGCGCAGCCGTTAAAAACGGAACAGCTGACCTTCCCGATGTAAACGGAAACGGCATCATCGACAAGGACGACTTCAGCTTCCTCCAGCAGTACGAGAAGGAGATATGGGCAAAAACTCCGGAAACAGATACCAAGCTTCCCAGAAGTATCCGCAGCTTCCTCGATACTGAATTCGACCTCAATGAGAATGGCATAAGCGGCGACCTTTATGATGTAATGGGAGCAAGCGTATTCATCAGAGCAAACTATCCCGAACTGACCCCCGATGTCAGCACCTCCGCGGTTCCCGAAACGACTATAAGCTTCCCCAAGGGCGACGCAAACTGCGACGGCAAGGTGAGCGTAGCTGATTCAGTAGCGATATTACAGTTCATCGCTAACCGCGACAAATTCGACCTCAAGCCTCAGGGCAAGGAGAACGCCGATGTCAACGGTGACGGAAGCGTAACAGGCAGCGACGCACTTGAAATACAGAAAATGGACGCCGGCATTATAGTTATCAAATAAGAAATAACAGATCCACCTGAGTTCGTAACAGCTCAGGTGGATCTTTGTTCCACATGAAACAATTTGCGCAGATGCTGTAGCTTAATTTACATTTTCGTGTGGGAGTGTAGCTTTTGCTACAGATCGTTAATGTATTATCTATTGTGCTCCCGGGAGAACTGTGATATGATATAGTCATGGAAAACAAAAACGCTGAATGCGAAATTCTCAGGAGGAATCAAAAATGAAAAACACACAGAACAACGTAAAGAAGAACAAGAGATTTGCAGCAATGATGGCTGCCGCAGTTATTACACTTTCCGGCGCAGCTGCAATGCTGACAGGCTGCGGAACTGACGTCGGATCGAGCATATCCTCACCCGTCCCGGGAACATCTGCCGCTGTTGAGGGAACAACAACAGCAGCAACTACTGCAAATACAGACAGCAAGTCTGCAAATACGACTGCTGCAAAGAAGGCAGAGCATACTCAGGCTGCTGAAGCTGCTTCGCCTGTCTCGGCTCCCGCCGCTGACACAAACACAACAACAGTCACAAGCAATACCAACAACGATGGCATCGGTGTTGACCGTGAAACAGCTATAAGCAACGTCAGAGCACGAGTTGGCTCCGGCGCTGAGATAGTCAGCTGCGAAAAGGGCAAGGCTCCCGACACTGACATCAATTGCTGGGTAGTCGTTGTCAAGCCTGTAACGAACGGAAATGGTCCTGAGCAGGTAACATATTACTCAGGCTATCAGTTCTGCTACCCCCTTGAAAGCAATGCTGCGAGCACTGCAAGCACAAACGGCGGTCAGAACCCGATGATGAACTTTATCGGCACATACACTAACGGCCGTGCAATGATGACAGTTTCGTGCAGCGGTAAGAACGAGGCATCAATACAGATCAAGTGGAGCGGCAGCGCTTTTGAGGGCAGTGTATGGACAATGAGCGGAGCTGTTTCCGCTTCCGATGAAGGTGTTACAGTAACGTATAACAATTGTACAAAGCAGTCCTACAGCTACTCTGAGGACGGTGTGCTCCTCAGCAATACGACCGAATACGATAACGGAAACGGTTCTGTTTTCTTCTCGGCTTCCGACTATAATGCTTACTGGAACGACGCCGCAGAGGGCGCAGGTGCAGGCAGCTCATTCTGGTTCTACAACGAATAAGCAGCACCACACTTCAATATAACGCAAAAAAAGAGGGAAGCTCTTCTGTAGATGAGCTTCCCTTATTTTTATGATCTGCTGATCTTTACGATGAACGAATCACGCACAAGAATGTCATTGTCCCATTTCTGGCGCTTTTTCTTGCCGTCAGCCAGAGTGTGTATGCCGTCGCCGTGGCGCTTATCGCCCTGCCATTCGCCTTCGTAAACATCGCCGTTCTGGTAGTAATAGATGCCGTGTCCTTCCTTGAGGCTGTTTGCAAAGCTTCCCTCATAGCGGTCGCCATTATTATAGTAGAATATGCCCTTGCCGTTTTTGATGTTGCCCTGCCATTCGCCGTCATAGACATCACCGTTCGTATAGCGGAAGATGCCGCTGCCGCTTCTCATATCGTCTTCGTATTCGCCTTCATAAGACCTGCCGTCTGCCCATGTGAAAACGCCTCTGCCGTGCTTTGCGCCTTCCTTGTATCCGCCTTCATAGCGGTCGCCGTTTGAGTAAGTGAAAACGCCCTTGCCGTGCATCCTGCCCGAGAAGTCGAGCTCGCCCTCGTAAACGCCGTTTTCAAATCTGAGCGTTCTCGAAGCGCCGGGGTCGGGAGGCGGAGTACCGCTTATAAGCTTCTCCATAAGCATCTCATCGTGCTTATAGAACCGCGTGTAGACACAGCCGTCACGCTTTGTGAGCTCGGCATAGCCTTCAAGCAGCCCGTCGCGCCATTCGCCTTTGAGGACATCGCCGTTCTCATAGGTGTAAACGCCCTTGCTGTTGTATTTTCCTCGTTTCCATGTTCCGACGAATTTTACCGAGCCGTTGGGGTGGTATTCAGTTCCTTCGCCTGATTTCCAGCCTTTCTCCCATTCGCCGTCATATTCAAGGTCGCCGTTCTGATTGAACAGCTTGCCCTTTCCGTCAAACTTGTCGTCCTTGAAGTCGCCGGCATACACGAGGGATTTGCTTGTCTCTTCGTCGTTCCCGCGTATAATATCATAGTAACCTTTTGCGTATTTTCTTCCGAAGCCGCAGAGCTTTCCGTCCTTCCATTCGCCGTTGAATTCTATCTCAAGGTCATTGATAAATACCCCGTGGCCCTCAGGAAGCCTCGACGGTCCCACGTGTCCCGAATATGTGCCTGTACCGAGAGCTTTGCTGGTGTAGCTGATACCGTTTGCGATACCGTGACTTATTTTTAAGAAGTCTAACATGCCCATAATTTCTTCTCCTTGATGCTTCAGATCTTTGCGGAGAATCTGACGAGTTTTATAGTAAATGTGTCCTCAGTGACCGCCGCCGGCGGTTTGCGTTCCGAAAAATATTCATCCTATATATTGTAACATATTACAGATACAAAGTCAACAATTTATTAATAAAGTATAAGAGGAAACTACTGTGCAGTTGTCTTGTGTAAAAAAGAGAGTTTTTCCATTTTCAGGCTCCACTGGTAAAAAAGAGGGTCACCGAGCCTCGAACTTGCGTTCTGAACTCAGTGACCCACGAAACAGGCTGATGGGACACCCTTCTGCGTGCTATCCTTAACGGAAAAAGTGGGCTACCGAGCTGTAATCCTGCGTTACGTATTCGATAGCTCACGAAAACGCCCGAGGGGGCTCCCCTCTCAGAGCCATTTTTTCTTCTTGAAGAAGATGAGACAGACTATAACAATGACAACACTGAGCGCTATTATTATCGGATACGACGCCTTGTATTCCAGCTCAGGCATATACTTGAAGTTCATTCCGTACCAGCCTGCGATCAGTGTGAGCGGCATAAATATCGAGGTTATGACCGTTAGCAGTGCCATTGTGCGGTTCTGCTTTATGTCGAGCTGTGACTGATAGAGGTCGCGTATCTGGATAGAATACTCTCTCAGCGAAGATGTTATATCGTGAAGGCGAGTGACTCTCTGGGTGAAGAGGTGAAAATAGCGCGTATTGTCCTCGTTGAAGAAATCGTTCTCATTCTCTTCGAGCTCCTGACTGAGGTCGATGAGCTGCTCATAATGGATACGCATATCCCTGAGGTCGCTCCTTATGCGGCTGACTGTCTGTGACGGGTCTTTTTCATCGCCGCCGAGTATATCCGACTCTATCGTATCGAGCTCCTTGTCCACACTCTCAAGCACTATCTGGTCACGCCGTACTATCTGCTCAAGGAAATCGTAGATGAACCGCTCAAGGCTCGGGACTGCCCAGCGCTTAGAGCTTATGATATTGCTGATAGTTTCGCTTACGAAGCCGCTGTCGTCGATGAAGACTATCCCCTTCTCGTCGAGCGCAAATGCAAAATTGACATTAGGTCCTGAGATATTCTCCCTGTCCGGTATCGAAAAGGTCCCGGTGAGCGAATCGTAGTTCACCTCCGCCTTAGTGGAATGAACAGAAGAAAGGTCGATATCCATTTCAATGCCCATATCGAACCTGTCTCTGTTCTCAAGCCACTCTGCGGAGGTAAGAACAGCGACGAACTGACCGTTCTTCCCGTTGAAGCTCAGTTTTTTGGTCTTCTCAAGAGTATTCTTTATATAATAATACATAGTCCTGCTCCTGCTACAAAATATACCTCATTATATCATTATCCGGACGATAATGCAACTAAAAACCGAATAACTGCCATATTGGAAGCATAGCCTGATAACAGCGGAAAGGTATCAGGAACGAATAATTATACGTTATGTTTTATAATGCTATATTATCAAATGTACAATAGCATAAACTATATACATATAGTTAAAATCGCTTTCTTTATAGTTGTTAAAATTTACAAATATTTTTTAGGCACACTGTGCAACATAACAAAATTTTAAGTTGTTCATAACAGATATATTGATTTTTATGCGTTGTGGTAATATAATAAAAATATGGCTCGTTATATCATTGTATATAACGACGATCGCGACAAACAGATGAAGGAGGATAAATTAATGAAAAAAATTCTTGCAGGTATCCTGGCTGTGATATGTGTTATGGGCTCATTCAGTATGGGCGCATCTCCAAACAGCAAGAGCGGAATCAGCACAGCTGTCACGGCTGCTGCAGCAGATGCGGAAACTCCTGAGCCCGGTCTTAATGCAGGCTCTTACAAGTATCAGTATGCGGATACCTCTATGTATACAACAAAGTTCACCGAGGTCAAGATCTATGCTGACCCCGAAACAAAAAAACAGCTCTATACGTGGAAGTCAAGCGATGGCAAGTTCACCTACGGCGTATATAAAGTCGAAGTGACTCCTGTCGGAGAAAAAGTTGCAGTATCGACAGAATATGTTGTCGGTATCACAAAGGCTAACGAAAACGTTATCGACGTTGACCTTTCCAAGCCCGTAGACAAGGACGATCAGGTCGTTGCATATCTCAACAGTCTCAGCGATGTTGAGCTTTCGAGCTGGAACGTTGGCTATCTGAACGCAAGCTCATTTGCCGATTCCTACCTCAAGACCATCAAGCTTGACGGCGTAAAGTATATCGGCGCAAACACATTTGATTCATGCAAATACATAACTGATATAGAGATACCTGCTTCTGTACTGTATGTCGGAACAGGCGCCTTCTCAAAGAGCGGACTCAAAACTCTCTCTGTACAGAATGAGATGCCCGTTATCCCCGCTTCGCTCTGTGATAACACAAAGCTCACAAAGATAGAGTTCGCACATCCCGAGCTTATCCGTAAGATAGAAAAGTCAGCCTTTATGGCATCTGCTGTTGCCGAGCCTTTCTTTATGAGCGATAACTACGGCAAGAATGTGGACAAGTATGAGCTCCTCGAGGTCGGTGAGAGCGCATACGAGAACTGTACACAGATAAAGAGCGTAGTGCTGACTGATAACGTCGTATCCTGCGGGATCGGTGCTTTCCGCGGCTGTGCGAGCATAACAACTCTCAAGAGCGGCAAGAAGCTTCTCGGATACGATCAGGAATGCTTCAAGAACTGTACCGCACTCAACGACATAACCTTCAATGACATCCTCATCTGTCTCGGCGGCGGCTGCTTCCAGGGCTGTACATCGCTCAAAAAGGTGACCGGTATCCCCGAGACCCTCGGCGACTGGGTATACACAGACAAGAAGGCGAGAAAGGGCTATGGTATGGGCGAAGGTGTATTCTCCAACTGCACCGGCCTTGTTCAGTGCGACCTGCCTGAAGAACTCACAAAGATCCCTGCAAAGACCTTCTATGCCTGCTCCGCATTAACAACTCTCGGATTCAATTCCGGCTCCGGCGGCGCTAATATCCTTACGGTCTGCACAAGCGCATTTGAAAAGTGTACGAGCCTGTTAGAGGCCGGCTTTGCAAATGCCGTTGTCCTCGAGCCCAATGCTTACAATGGCTGCTCAAAGCTTATCGAAGCTAAATTCCCGAAGGCAACTGTCATTGGCGGAACTGAGGATGCGGAAGCTACAGCGCGCGGAGTTATTGCCGACAGCGACCTTGACCTTGAAAACAATGCAATGAAGAGCGGCGGAAGCACATTTGCTGACTGCTCAGCTCTTACAACTGTCGAGATCCCCTCTTCAAAGTATATCTTCCCGAATTCATTCAAGAAGTGTACATCTCTCATCAACTTCAAGGCAGGCAAGTGTGAGATAGTCGGAAACTACGCAATGGATTCCTGTACAGCTATAAAGGAGATAACCCTCTTATCAAAACAGTACGGCAACGCTGCTCCGACCAAGTCCAACAAGACCAACGGCTACACCTTCAATAACTGCTCAGCAGCTGAAAAGATAACCATTGACGCCAAGTTCCTTGTTGACTTCCCGAACAAAACTCCGAACGGCTTCTTCAACGGCTGTTCCTCACTCAAGAACATCGTTACCGAAAACGGCGACTTCTCAGAAGTTACCGTAGTCAGCTACAAGACCTTCACAGGCTGCTCTTCACTTGAAGAAATGGACCTCAAGAGCGTCATCATCGTCGAAGACGATGCGTTCTCCGGCTGCTCATCCCTCAAGAAGATCTCTTCGAGCGCAAACTCTCTCCACGCTGAGGACTACGGAAAGAATGCATTCCTCAACTGCTCTGAGCTCAAATTCAAGATCACAGGAACAATTTCTACCATAGGCGATTACGCATTCAAGAACAGCGGCATCACAGCCGTTGACCTCGAGGGTATGCAGGGCGGTACAGTTGTTATCGGAACAGGTGCATTCACAGGCTGCGAGAACCTCGTTTCTGCAAAGATACTCTCAGACAGCGCTGCCAAGTTCTCGATAGGAACTGCTGTTTTCGCAAATTGCCCGATACTCAAGGACGTCACATATGAGGGCAAGATCATCACAAGTAAGATGTTCCAGAACTGCCCTAAGCTCACAACCGTTACAACTAACGCAAAGAACATCAAGGAATACGCATTTGACGGCGATACTCAGCTCAGAATGCTGAAGGACGTAAGCGACCCGACAAGATCCGTTATCGCTGATGAAATAAATGCATATGCTTTCAACAACTGTGAAGCTCTCGAGGTGATCCCCGCAAATAAGGATACTGTCCTCAAGGGCGCAGGAATATTCACTAACTGCAAGACCATCAAGAAGGCTGATGTCGGTATGCTCACGGCAAGCATCTTCTCAGGCTGCCAGAGCCTCAGCGATGTCAAGATGACAGGTATCAGCGAGATCCCGAACAGTGCTTTCGCCAACTGCGCCTCACTCAAGAGCATCGACATTGCTGAAATGACAAATATCGGCACATCTGCATTCGCAGGTTCGGGGCTCACCTCAGTAAAGCTCAACAACGCTCAGCTTATAAATACCTCCGCTTTTGCCGGCTGCAACTCCCTCAAGAGCATTGATGTCGTTGCAACAACGATAGGCTCAAAGGCATTCAACAAGTGTGAATTCCTTACGGATGCTGACCTGAACGTAGACAAGGTAATGTCAGGCGCATTCGACGGCTGTGCTTCGCTCAGAAATGTAAACTTCCAGTCAAGCGGCTCACACGAGCTTGCAGAGCTCAGCGGAAGCGCATTCAACAATTGCAGCGTCCTCTATGAACTCATACTCACCGGTGATCCCAAGATGGGCGTAAAGAGCGTTGGCTACGTGAACAACAAGGTAAACGGCGACTTCGTACTGGTAGGAAACACAGGTTCATCAGTTGAAGAATACGCAAATAACTACAAGATCGCGTTCAAGGACATCAATGATTTCGATCTCAATGCACGAAAGCTTGCAAGAAATGTGCCCGGCGATATTGACGGCAACACTGTTGTATCCATTGCTGATGCTGTAAAGCTCCAGTCCTGGCTTCTCGGCAAGCCCACTCCCGGTATCATCGGCTCCAATATGGACCTCACCGGTGACAAGAGAGTCGATTCATTCGATATGATAGCAATGAGAAACAAGCTCACAAGCAAATAAACCATAGTATGGAAAAATACTGAAAAAAGCCGTTACCGAGCGATTCAGTAACGGCTTTTATATGCCCGGAAACGGGAAGATCAACGTATGTACCGGGTGCGGACAGTCTCCGTTCCCGATGCAGACAGCTTGGGACAGGCATCTGCACATAGTCTGTCACAGCTGAGCTGAAAAATATATTTTGTAAGGGGGACTTTCAGAAGTCCGGAAAAAGGCTGTGCCGCAGGGATGCTCCCTAAGCGGTACAGCCTTTTATCTTTTCGTTATTCTCCGAGCTCGACCTTGACTCTGTCGAACTCCTCGGTTATCTCCTTTTCGGGAGCACCTGTCACGAGCGAAACGATAATGATAGCCGCAAATGCGCAGAGGAATGCGGGAAGCAGCTCATATATCGAGAAGAGGTCCCTGAGGCTCTGTGAGAGCTCGATTCCGGCAAAGTCTGCAAGCTCTGTTGCATACTTCCAGAGGAATACCATTACAGCACCGACTACAAGACCTGCGATCGCGCCCCATCTGTTCGAGCGCTTCCAGAAGAGTGCCGCAAGCATTACCGGACCAAAGGTCGCGCCGAAGCCTGCCCACGCAAACGAAACGACTCTGAATACTGAGCTGTTCTGATCCCATGCAAGAACGATACCGAGTGCAGCGATGACGAGGAGAACGACTCTCGCCGCTATCATAGATGACTTGTCGGTCATCTTGATATTGAACACGCTCTTGAGGATATTTTCGGACATTGAGGAAGAAGCCGCAAGGAGCTGTGAATCCGATGTTGACATCGTGCAGGCAAGGATACCTGCGAAAACGAGACCTGCGATAACAGCAAGACCGAAGTGATGCTCGCTCATATACTGAGCGATCTTGATAACAACCTTTTCGGAATCACTGCTCGTGAGCACCTCAAGCTTTCCGCTCTTTGTAAGTGCGTTGCCGATGAAGCCGATGAAGATAGCGACAGCCATTGAGATAACGACCCATACGGAAGCTATCCTTCTTGAGGTCTTTATCTTGTTCTTGTCCTCGATAGCCATAAAGCGAAGGAGGATATGAGGCATACCGAAGTATCCGAGTCCCCACGCAAGGAGGGAAGCGATAGTCAGCAGGCTGTACTTGTCTGCGCCGCCTGTTTCTGTATTATGGATATTGCTGAGCGAGAAATAGCCCTCGAGCGACTGAGCATTGTCGACAACGTTTCCGAGTCCGCCGGCAGCAATGATACCGAAGATAACGATACTTACAAGGGCGATAGTCATAATAATGCTCTGAATGAGGTCAGTCGTACTTGCTGCGAGGAAACCTCCTGTACAGGTGTAAGAGATGATGATGACGGCGCTGACTATCATTGCAAGATGATAATCCCAGCCGAAGAGCGAGCTGAAAAGCTTACCGCACGCCGAGAATCCCGAAGCTGTGTACGGCACAAAGAAGATGAGGATTATCAGAGCCGAAACGCCCATAAGTATCCTGCTCTTGTCCTTGTAGCGCACCGAGAAGAAGTCCGGGATAGTGATAGCACCGCAGCGCTGACTGTAAACTCTCAGGCGCTTTGCGACAAAGAGCCAGTTGAGATATGTTCCGACAGCAAGACCGATAGCGGTCCAGCCGGCCTCTGCTCCGCCTGTAAGATAGGCAACGCCGGGGAGTCCCATCAGGAGCCAGCTGCTCATATCGGAAGCCTCCGCACTCATAGCTGTTACGAGCGGTCCGAGCTTTCGTCCGCCGAGGTAGAAGTCCCCGACGTTGTCGTTTTTCTTGGAAAAGATAAAGCCTACTGCGACCATAACGACGAGATAGGCGATTATCGTTCCGATAATGATGATGTTTGTCATACCAGGTTTTTTACTCCTTTTCTGTTATTTTTCGGCAAAAAGCTTCTTTGATTATAGCATATATCTATATAAATAGCAAGGGGACGCGGCGAAAAACTTGCGGTCTGTTCTTCTTTGCCGCGGCTATAAACTTCTGCTGAAAAAATCCGGACCGCAAAAACAGAAGGCGGCGACACGCCGCAAAAAATGACTTGAAATGCAGAAGCATCTGTGTTAAAATAGAGTTGACCGTACTCACGTTCAATTTATTTCTTTATTCTTGGGGGGAATAGTATGAAAAACAGGATATGTTTCGCTTTGCTGTTCAGCGGCGCTCTGCTTATATCAGCCGGCTGCGGTGATGATAAGGAGCAGGAAATAAACAGCTCAGACAGCTCGTCTTCAGTTTCCGCGGCGGAAGCTCCGTCAAAGTCCGCTGAGAGCTCCGGAAATACCGGGACCGAGCTTGAAAATGCACTGGGGCTCTGCACTTCCTATCTCCAGAGCATCGATGATACACGATTCAACATCTATTCCTCGGATACCGGACAGGGTGTACGGCTGAATTTCACCGACATCTCCGAAAAGGGCTGCACTGTTTCATGGGACGCCTACACAGTAAGAGAGTACAGCTCCTCCCTGAATCAGGACTGTATGATAAACGGAACCCTTTACGGCAGCAAATACTGCACATTTGAGCCGCTCTACAAAAGCGGCAGCCTTGAATCGCTCCTGCTTGACGGCATTCTTATGACCTCGACCACCTCATCGTCCGACGGGACTCCGGTCGTCGATGTTTACAATTACCGCATCATTCCCGATCTCAGTGCATCGACCTGCAAGCTCTGCTTCACGCGCGGAACATCGGGCTTTGAGCGCGGCGACTTTGAATACAGCGGAAACAAAATGCAGGACCTCTATGCCGGCGGAGACGATCAGCATATCATTTTTGCGTCCGCTATCGGCAATATCCAGAGCATAGGCGCTGTCAAATATGAAGGTCACTATTACAAAGTTTTCGACGAGCCGATGGCTTGGACAGAAGCACGTGACGCCTGCGAGGCTGCCGGCGGCTATCTCGCCTGCATATCCACAAGCGATGAGCAGGCATTCATTCAGGAGCTCATCAAGGATTCAGACAAGGGCAATATCTGGATAGGCGGCTATTATTCGCGTCCGGACAGAAGCTGGTACTGGGTAGACGGCTCCGGCTGGGACTACACCAACTGGGACAAGTCGCAGCCCGATAACTATACCGGCGACGAATTCTATCTCAGAATGAAAAACCGTGACACGCAATACGAATACTGGGAAGCACTGGACGGAAAATGGAACGACACCTCCGATACCGCCGACGGCTCAGACCCCTATGCTGACGCTCCTGTCTCGACATTCGGATATGTCTGCGAATGGGAAGCGATCGACTGAAAACAGCTCCTGACCTTTTACCGGGTCAGGAGCTGTTTTTTTCAGTCCATAATATCTTCTCTTATAAAGTGTGTAGGCTGCCATGCTTCCTTTTCGGGAAGACCGTATTTTTCCTTCCCGAGAGCGATAGACTTCATCAGGAACGCCATATTTTTCGCAAGATTCCTCATCGTCTGCAAGCCCTCGGCATCGAATGCCGCCTGTCCCGGCTCTCTGCCGTGGACGCTGTTCCAGTATGTGCTTGAAGCGACAGGCATACCGCAAATGGTGAAATATTTGTTCAGCTCGTCGAATGTTGCCGAGCAGCCGCCTCTTCTCGCAACGACTACGCTTGCGCCGACCTTCATCGTCTTGTCGAAATGTGTGCTGAAGAACAGTCTGTCGAGACAGGCGATAAGTGTCGCATTTGCCGATGCGTAGTAAACGGGAGAAGCTACGATAAGTCCGTCCGCAGCCTCAAATTCTGCTGCAAGCTCGTTCACACCGTCATTGAATACGCACTTTCCGAGCTCTCCGCATTTTCCGCAGGCGATACAGCCCCTTATATCCCTGCTTCCTATCTGACAGACCTCGGCTTCGACTCCCTCAGCCTCAAGGGTCTTCACTATCTCGCTCACCGCGAGCGATGTATTGCCGTTTTTGCGCGGACTTCCGTTGATTATAAGAACTTTCATAAGTCTGCTCCTTGATGTATGTTATATTTCTTCTGCTCCTGCACTCTTCGGTGCTTTGACAAGCTCCCTCATCAGACAGAGGTCGAATGCGGTCCACGCACCGTCGCCGTCGAGGTCATACTGCTTCCCTGCAAGACCTGCTCCGACGGGCTTTCCGAGCAGGAAATCGCTCAGAGCTCTGAGGTCCTGCGCGGTGTATTCAGTTATTTTTTTTTTGACTCCGAGCAGGTCGAGCCACTCAGAGACATCTTCTTTTTTTGCAGATGCAGCAAAGCGTCTGCCTCCGGGCTGCTCGCCTATCGGGACGAGCGCTTTTATATTCGCCTCACTCGCTGAAATACCGCTGCTTGCAGATGTACAGAACGGTATCACGGTCTTGTCTGAAAAGTCATAGCTTTCGAGGAAGGTGTCGATTATGCGCGGCTCCTCGCCCCACCATATCGGATAGCCGAGAAGTATCGTATCATAGCTGTCTATCGAGGCTATCGGCTCTGCTATCTCCGGACGTGCAGACTTGTCGTTCTGCTCCTTGTTCGCACGGCAGCCGCTGTCCTGATACTTTATATCATCGTCAGAATAGGGCACAGCCGCGTTTATCACATAGCTGTCCGCACCTGTGAGCTCTATCAGATATTCCGCTATCTTCCCGGTATTGCCCGTCCGCGAAAAATACGCAACGAGGACATCGCTCTCCTGTGTATCCTCATTTTCATTCAAAGAGAACGAGACAGCAGCTCCGCCGCTCCCGAGAGCCTTTTCGAGCTCAGCGTTATCGTCGATATGACCTATCCTCGTATAAGAATATGACGTCTTGAAGCTCTTATAGAACACCACAAGGCAGTTATCTCCGTAGAGCATAACATCGCCGGCGGCTATGCTTCCTACCTTTTCGGGCGCTGAGGGCAGCTCTGTATCAAGGTAGCAGTATTTCTCGTTTCCGTTGAGCTCGGACATATCAAGGTTTGCCGGCAGAAGCTCCTTCAGAGCCGTGACCGTCTCGTTATCCTCAAGCGCAACGCTGAAGCTGCTTCCGCCCACGTTCATCGTCATAACATCTGCACTTGCAGCCTCGCTTGTCAAAGGCTGAGCTGCGGCACCTGTCGTTATCTGCTCAGAAGTGCTGCTCTGCACCGCAACAGACGAGCCTGTGCTCTCCTCAGAGGCTCCGCAGGCGCTGCACAGGAGCATTGCCGCAGAGAGGGCTATCGCTCCGGCTGATCTTGTTGATCGTTTCATAAAAGGCTCCTTTCAGTTCGGTACATTTAACATCAATAATAGGCTGTCAGCTGAAATTTTATTTCAGGTACTCATTGTAAAAATCAGCTATCTTATCGAACGGGATAGCGTTCTTACCGCCTCCGTCGTAGAGGTCGGTATGCACCGCATCGGGAATGATGAGGAGCTCCTTGTTGTCGGTGTATTTGCTGTCCTTAGTCATAGCAGCGTAAGCGTCCTTGCTGAAATAGCAGGAATGAGCCTTTTCACCGTGGATAATGAGAACAGCGCTCCTTATCTCATTGCTGTAGGTATTTATCGGCTGATTCATAAACGACATACAGCCGATGACGTTCCAGCCGCCGTTTGAGTTGAGCGAGCGTGCGTGATAGCCGCGCTCTGTTTTGTAGTAGCTGTGATAGTCCTTGACGAAGAACGGAGCATCGTCCGGAAGAGGGTCGACAACACCGCCGCCGAGGACGTATACGCCGCTTTTGAAGTCGGCGATACGCTGTGCATTGAGGGCAGCTTTTTTCTCATAGCGCTTTTCCTCGCTGTCCTCGGAATCGAAGTATCCGTTCGCATTCACGCGGGCCATATCGTACATAGTAACGGCAACTGTTGCCTTTATACGGGTGTCTATAGCAGCAGCGTTGATGGACAGTCCGCCCCAGCCGCAGATACCGCAGATACCGATCCTGTCAGGGTCGGCGTTGTCCTGCACTGAGAGAAAGTCCACTGCCGCCTGAAAATCCTCGGTGTTTATATCGGGAGAAGCCATATATCTCGGCATACCGCCGCTCTCGCCCGTAAATGAGGGGTCGAATGCGATAGACAGGAAGCCGCGTTCCGCGAGGGTCTGTGCATACAGACCGCTGCACTGCTCCTTGACAGCGCCGAATGGTCCGCATACCGCAACAGCCGGAAGCTTTCCGTCCTTATCCTTCGGGATATACATATCAGCCGCAAGCGTGATACCATAGCGATTGCGGAAGGTGACCTTCTTATGGTCGACCTTGTCGGACTTCGGGAAGGTCTTGTCCCAATCCTGTGTAAGAGTCAGCATTTCGTTGTTCTTCGTGATTCCTCCTCGGTCTTGACATTTTAGTGAAGCAGCTAACGCACAGGCTCCACCTTCTGTAATACAATTCTAACATATATGCTGTGAAATTTCAAATACTTTATAAGCAAGCCGAGCTATGCTCAATAAGCATAGCTCGGCTGTCATTATAGAATTATTATATCCGGCTGACGATACCGCTTTTCTCATTTGCAGTATCCCGCAATTGCGCGGCTCGCAAATTCTGCTGTGCCCTCGCCGCCTGCTCTGTCGATATTCTGCCTGAATTCGCCGCCTGCGGCGTACATCTGCCCGAGAGAAGCGAGTATCTCATCGGTGCAGGTATAGTAATTCTCCGTTATCACGCGCTGAAGCTTCCTCACCTGCTCCCTGACCACGGCGGAATCCACGGGCTTGTCACGCATCGCACCAAACTCCGCAAAAACGCGCATTAGCTCGTCTGCCTTTGCCTTTTCCTGCTCAGGAGTACGCGCCGCGCTCTTCTGCTCATATTCGGCGAATTCTCTCGTGCCGCCCCATTCAGCTTTTGCACGGGCAGCATATTCTTCTATCTTCTTATTGTCAAATGCCTCAAAGCTCATATTTTTTTCTCCTTTTTCTCTTATTTCACGGGCGAGCGCTATCATCGCTTCGAGCCGCTGCTTTTTGAGCATCAGCAGCTCTATCTGCTGCGTGAGCGCCCTGCCGCGGTCGAATCCGGGCGAATCGAGAATGTCTTTTATCTCGTCGAGCGAAAATCCGAGCTCGCGGAAAAGAAGTATCTGCTGCAATCGCTCCAGTGCCGTATCGTCATACAGCCTGTAGCCAGCCTCCGTGCGCTGCGCAGGCGGCAGCAGACCTATCCTGTCGTAATATTGCAGAGTGCGTATACTCACTCCTGTCAGTCTGCTCACATCGTTCACTGTTCTCATAAGCTTCCCTCCCGTGTGACTTCATTATAAACTATGACGTAACGTCAGAGTCAACACCTCTGCACGATCTTCGTATGAATGCACAAATCAGTGCCGCCGTCATTGTATATATTACCAGTTTTGGAGTTGATTTGCTGCTGAAATGATGAATGCTTTCTGTCCGCCGCAGGCTTGACATCTCCTGCCGCCGGAGGTATTATTAATGGTATGAAAAATATTTCCGGGATTTTCTGTGATATATCTGTTTTTCGTGCGTCCTATATGTGAAAGGAGGGAGAGCTATGGAGGACTTCGATGCGGTTTTCCGCGAATACTACAGCGATGTTTTCAGATTTCTCCGCGGACTCACCGCAAACGAGAGCCTTGCCGAGGAGCTGACGCAGGAGACTTTTTTCCGCGCGTTCCGCACTATTGACAGCTACCGCGGCGAATCGGAGCTCCGTGTATGGCTCTGCTCCATCGGAAGGAATCTCTACTACTCCCACTGCCGGAAGCAAAAGCATATGACAGGCAGCGATATACCCGAAGACCTCGCTGCCGAAGATGCCGACCTGTCTGAGCTTATCGCAGACAAGGAGCTCGCATTCCGGCTGCATAAGGTGCTGCACACGATCCGTGAGCCGTACAAGGAGGTTTTTTCGCTCCGTATCTTCGGCGAGCTCTCCTTCCGCGAGATAGGCTCGCTTTTCGACAAGAGCGAGCACTGGGCGTGCGTGACCTTCCACCGCGCAAAAGCTATGATATATGAACAGATAAAGGAGGAATCGGAATGAAACTACCATGTGAGGTCGTCCGCGACCTGCTGCCGCTGTACTCAGAGGATATGCTCAGCAAAAAGAGCCGCGAGCTTACAGAAGAGCACCTCGCTGAATGCAGCTCCTGCCGCGATACGCTCAGGGCTATGACAGTGAAAACTCCCGATATGCAGTTCCGTGTGGATTCTGCGCAGGAATTCGCAAGATATGATAAGAAAAAAACTCAGAGGATCGCAAAGATAATTGCCATTATAGCCATTGCGATAGTTGTTCCGATCTTGTTGATCAATACCGCCGTAGTCGTATCTGTTACCGCGCTGCTTTATTGGAGCGTCGCCTCCGCTAAGGTCGAGGTAGACACTGTCCCGTCGCATTATTCGATGTATATGGGCGAAGACGCAAAGGAGGAATACGTCAGCAAATGGGGAATGGACGAATCTGTCTTCCCCGACAGTATCACCGATGATATGAACGTTGTCGATTACAAAATGGTCTACTATAACCCGTGGGACGCACAATATCTCAGCTATCTGACAGTGACCTACACCGATGAGGACTATCAGGCTGAGCTCACAAGGCTTGGAAGCCTCGGTGTTATGCCGTATGAAGGGATATACAGCGTGACCGGCTTTGCCGGCAGCTCCGACCCTATCGCCCTGTTCTGCGACGATTATAACGGATTCGTCTATGCGATACACACTCCCGGAAGGGACAACACGATCACCTATGTTGAGCTGATCTTCTGCAACTATTCTTACGACATCGACTATGAGGAATATATCCCGGAGGAATACCTTCCCCTCGGCTTCAACGCAAAGGACGGCAATCCCTACCGCAAGCAGCAGATGAAGGGACAGTTTCAGCCGGATCTGCTCCACACTCCACAGAACGTAGATTGACATTTCTCCGCCGCCGCCTTATAATGGTGATACAGACTTCCGAAAGGGCAGAGGTGAATGAAATGGATAATATCAAGACAGGCGCACTTATACGCCGGCTCCGGAAATCAGCCGGACTAACGCAGAAGCAGCTCGCAGAAAAGCTGTGCGTGAGCGATAAGGCTGTATCAAAATGGGAATGCGGCAGCGGACTCCCCGACATCTCGCTGCTCTCCGGGCTTTCCGATGTTTTCGGCACTGACATCCAGACTCTCCTGTCCGGAAGTATCGAAAAAAACGAAAGCGAAAAGGGAAATATGAAAAAGACAAGATTCTACGTCTGCAAGGACTGCGGAAACATCATCACGTCCTCATCTGATGCAGCTGTCACCTGCTGCGGTAACAGACTCGCTCCGCTCGAGCCGCAAAAGGCTGAGGAAAACGATATGCTGACCGTCGAGGACCTCGGCGGAGAGTGGTTCATCTCCTCCCGGCACGAAATGACAAAAGACCACTACATCTCATTCGCCGCATACGTATGCGACAGCTCGGTGACGGTTTTCCGGCAGTATCCGGAATGGGACCTTCAGCTGACTCTGCCGCACTACCGCACAGGAAAGCTCATATGGTACTGCACCAAGCACGGGCTCTTCTGTCAGGACATACGCCGCGGCACAAATAACAGCAAATAAAAGGAGAAACTATGACCGAAGTATTCATATCAGAAAAAGGCTCGGAGCTGTGGGAAAAGACCATAGCCTTCGCAGAAAACTGCTCATGGAGGGCAGGCACAGAGCTCGCAAGGCTTATGCGTGATGAAGCTTTTCACGGCTTTGAGCGCGTATTCACCGCCGTTGAAGGCGGAAATATCGCCGGATTCTGCACGCTCACGGAAAAAGATGAGCTTCCGCCCGGGTCTCCGTATACCCCGTTCATCGGCTTTATATTCGTGGATGAGAGCTTCCGCGGAAGAAGAATATCTGAGCAGATGATACGCAAGGCTGTCAGCTATGCCGGAGAAAACGGCTTCGATAAGGTCTATCTGATGAGCGGCGAGGTCGGGCTGTATGAGAAGTACGGATTCACGAAAATCGGCGACTTCGGAACGATATACGGCGATACCGACCAGCTGTTTTTCATTGATGTCCCCGAAGATGTTCTTCAATGACATAAAAGGACATAGAAATATGCTGTAATATCAGGAAAATGATACCATTTTAGATATTGCAATTTTCCCTTCACGGTGGTATAATTGACTTCCACTAACTAACATGAGGTAAAAATATGCTTATCTTAGGTTCATACGGATTCAGCAGCACAAGCAACCGTCTCAGACTCAGCGAGCTCATCGCGGACAGATCCGGTAAAATGCTCATCATTCCGCTCGCGTGCGCATTCGGCGCGGAAACTGCTGAAAGAGAGAAAAACTGCGCGGCGATGGCAGGCTTCAAAAAGGAAAACATCTTCATCTTCGACGAGGACAAGCCCGAAGAGCTGCTCGGAATGAGCTTCAGCTATATAGCAGTTCTCGGCGGCAATACCTTCAAGCTGCTGCACCTTGTGAAAAAGTTCGGGCTCGACAGCTTCATCCGCGGACAGGTCGCCGGCGGAGCAGTATATATGGGCTTTTCTGCCGGAGCATACCTCGCCTGCGGAAACATCGAATACGTGAAAAATTTCGACGACAACAACCACATCACCGACGGCGACTTCAACGCCCTCTCGCTCACGGACAAATACGTTATCTGTCATTTTGACTGCCGCGGCGAAAAGGAAATAGAGATGTGCCGAAGCTTTATCGGGAGCGCTCCCGAGCTTATCACTATCAATAATGACCAGCTCATAGTGCTGTGATGATCGCCTTTCCTGCACCGGGGCAGCTCTGTGCGATTCCATTAACGGAAAAGTATGCTGCCGAGCCGTAAACTCGCGTTACGTACCCGGTGACCCACGAAACAGGCTGAAGGGACACCCTTCCGGTGCAGGATTTTTTTCGTCTCACCTGTTGCATTTTATTTATCAATGTGCTATAATTACATTATGCAGCCTGAAGCTGAGGGAAGAGCGGTGAGAATCCGCCGCAGCAGTCACTACCGTATGAGGCATTCTGCCGGAGCCGGGTCGCTCGTCAGGTATGCGGATATTCACGTTTTTGGACAGTGAAAAACGGAACATCCGAGCTTTCCGGGATATTTCCGCGGAGCTTGTTTGTTATGTCCGTTCATCGCTTTCCATTCACCGGAAAGCGTTTTTGTTGCCCTTAAAAAAAGGAGAGGTTTATAATGAAGAAGTTCATCACCGCGGCTGCTGCCGCACTCATCACCTGCTCTGCTATGAGCGTTACTGCCTTCGCTGAAGAAGCTGCTTCCGCGGACGTTTTTGTAACTATCGCAGGCGCAGACGGAAAGCTCGCTGTTTCACAGGAATCCGTAACTGTTACAGATGCTGACGGCGACGGCAAGCTCACTATCGACGAGGCACTCACCGCTGCTCACGAAAAGTTCTACGAGGGCGGAGCTGAGGCAGGCTACAAGTCATCTGTCGGACAGTACGGTCTCGGGCTCGACAAGCTCTGGGGGACCGAAAACGGCGGAAGCTACGGCTACTATGTAAATAATGCAGCTGCTATGGGTCTTGCTGACGAGATAAAGGCTGGCGACTTCATCAATGCATTTGTTTATCCCGACCCCAATGCATGGTCCACCACATTCTACAGCTGGTTCGACAAGAACACTGCTGAGGCTGAGCAGGGCGCTGAGATAGAGCTCACGCTCCAGCGCGCAAGCTTCGACGAGAATTACCAGATGGTACCCGTCGCTGTTGAGGGCGCAGTTATCACGATCAACGGAACTGCAACTGATGTAAAGACGGACGCTGAGGGCAAGGCTAAGATAAAGCTCGATACAGCAGGCAAAAACATTATCAGCGCAGCTGCTGAAGGCGATATGACACTCATCGCTCCCGTTGCTGTTGCAGAGGTAAAGGCTGCCGAGACCACAACTACATCTACAGAAGCAACAACAACTACTACCACCACAACAACTACAACTGCTACAACTACTACTGCAAAGGGGACAACAACTACTGCAAAGGCTGGCACGTCCTCACCCAAGACCGGCGACACAGGCGCAGCTGTTGCGTTCGTTCTCCTCGGAACAGGCGTTTTTGCAGCATTCTCACTGAGAAAAAAGAATGAAGACTAAAGCTCTGAAAGGTATTATGTGCTGGCTGGCAGTTATGCTGCTGTCGGTCAGCCTTCTGCCGATAAGAGCCGCAGGCTACGGATATACCGCCGACGAGGTAGATGACCTTATCGGCGGTATAATTGCATATAAGCTGAATGTCTCCGGCTCAGGCAGCATACAGGACTGGATAGACGGCAGACTCACAGACGATGCCGGCGTGATGTCCGAATGGTACATAATCGCGCTCAGCCAGTACGCACAGTATGATATGTCCTCTTACGAGCAGGCTCTCACCGGCTATATCTCCAGCCATAACGTCTATTCCGCGACGGCACGTGAAAAGTATGCCCTCGCACTCTGCGCAGCCGGAAGCTCTGACAGCTATATCACCGATATTCTTGACAGCTCGATAGGTGAGGTAGGCATTATGAGCCGGATCTACGGGCTCCACCTGCTCAGCAACGGCTACACCTGCCGGGAGCATACCGCTGCATCTGTCGTAGATGAGCTGCTCTCGCTGCAATATCCCGACGGCGGCTGGGCACTTTTCGGCGAATACGGCGACATCGACGTCACCGCTATGACGCTGCAGGCACTTGCCCCGTATTACGGAGAGCGCAGCGACGTGCAGTCAGCCGTTGAGCGAGGACTTTCCCTGCTTTCAGAAAAGCAGATGAACGACGGCGGCTACAGCAGCTTCGGCACACCGAATCCGGAGAGCTCCGCACAGGTGCTGACGGCACTTTCTGCGCTCGGTATCGACTGTCAGCAGGACAACCGGTTTATCAAGGACGGCAATACCATTATCGACGGAATGCTGGCTTATCGTCTTCCCGACGGGAGCTACTGCCACATATCGGGCGGCGGTTTCAACGAGACAGCAACGATACAGGCGATGTATTCCCTCGTTGCGTACAGGCGTATGCTCGGCGGACAGACTCCGCTGTACATACTCGACAATCGCAAGCCACAGGCTCCGCACAGCGATACCGGTCACAGCGAGCCTGCACCCGTTACGACAAATGCAGCGGAAGCTCCCGGAGCTCCGGCTGCTTCCGCAAATACCACAGCCTCGCCTGTATCATCGGATACAACTTCCGTCTCCGCAGGCTCTGCTGTTTCCGGAAATGTATCAGCCACGGAGCTCCCTGCAACAGCTGTGACCTCTGCATATACTCAGGCTGCCGGAAGCTCCGCTGTCACGGCGGCTTCTGTGATCTCAGGCACCTCCGCCTCATCCGTCACCTCCGCAGCTGTGATAATGTCATCAGACAGTGGCAGCAGCGGAAAAAGCGGCGGCTACAAGCCGGTCGTCATACTCATAATAGCCGGTGCAGGCGCAATGCTCTCGCTGCTCCTGTTTGCTCTCGGCAAGCGAAGCTGGAAGAATTTCGCCTTCGTCGGAGCAGCAGCCGCTGCCGGCATCATCATCGTCCTTGTGACGGATATACGCTCGCCCGAGGAGTATTACGGCTCCGGAAAAACAAAGGAAAACGCCGTAGGTACGGTAACTATGGAGATACGCTGTGACACTGTCCTCGGAAAGACCGACAAGGAATATATCCCCGATGACGGCACTATCCTTCCCGTGACCTCATTTGAGATAGAGGAGGGCGATACAGTATATGACGTTCTCACCGAGGCAGCACAGACCTACGGGCTCCAGCTCGAAAACAAGGGCAGCCTCACGAATCTGGTCTACGTCTCCGGAATAAACTATCTCTATGAACTTGAATTCGGCGAGCTCTCGGGCTGGGTCTATCACGTGAACGGCATATCTCCGTCACGCGGCTGCGCTGAGTACGTACTCAGCGACGGCGACCGTATAGAGTGGCTCTACACCTGCGAGCTCGGACGCGACCTGAATGAGGTATACGAATAATGCGAAGCTTTTCTGAATTCGACCCGATAGCGGTCACGATATGGTTTTTCAGCGTCATCGGCATAGCAATGTTCAGCGGACATCCGCTTGTTATGTCGATCTCGCTCGCCGGAGCGATACTGTTTTTTATCGTGCGAAACGGTCTCAGGCATGGCAGATCACATCTTTTTTTTCTGATACTGTTCATCGTGCTCGCACTCGCAAACCCGATAATTTCCCACAACGGCGCGACTGTTCTCTTCGTGCTCAACAATGCGCCGGTAACGCTCGAAGCTCTGCTTTACGGCATAAACTCGGCAGCTATGATAGTCGGAGTGCTCTACTGGTTCCGCTCGTTCACACAGATAATGACGAGCGAAAAGGTGCTTCGCATCGCCGGAGCTATCTCCCCGAAGCTCTCACTCATACTCTCAATGTCGCTCAGAGCCGTTCCGATGTTCGCGCACCGCGCAAAACAGGTAAGCGATGCACAGAAGGCGATGGGGCTTTACAATGACGACAACATTATCGACGACCTTCGCGGACGTATGCGCGTTTTCTCGATAATTGCAACATGGGCGCTCGAAAACGGCATAATCACAGCCGACAGTATGACTGCACGCGGCTACGGTACAGGCAGACGGACTCAGCTGAGGCGCTTCCGTTTCTCTTCCTCCGATGCAGCCTTCACGCTCGTCACACTTGCTCTGCTCGGAGTAAGTGCCGCAGCTGTTGCTTCCGGAGCGCTCGATTTCAACTTCTATCCGCACATTGAGGCAGACGTGAAGGGTGCTGCCGGTATAAGCGGCGCGGCAGCCTACGGAGCTCTCGTGCTGCTTCCAGTAATTATTGAAACGGAGGTGTCTATCAGGTGGAAATACTTGCAGTCAAGGATCTGACCTTCTCATATCCGCGCTGTGGAGCGCCGGCTGTGCAGGACATCTCCTTCACGCTCGAAAAGGGCGAATTTGCAGTGCTCTGCGGAGCTACCGGAAGCGGAAAATCCACGCTCCTGCGAATGCTCAAGCGCGAGCTCACACCTCTCGGCGAGCAGAGCGGACACATCTTCTTCCGCGGAAACGACATCTCCTCACTTGACGAGCGCACTTCCGCTGCACGTATCGGATTCGTTATGCAGCAGCCGGAGCAGCAGATAGTGACCGACAAGGTCTGGCATGAGCTCGCTTTCGGGCTCGAAAATCTCGGAGTCCCGAGAGATGAGATAGCGAGGCGGTCGGCTGAGATGGCAAGCTATTTCGGGATAGGCGAGTGGTACGATAAGGACGTTTCCGAGCTCTCCGGCGGTCAGAAGCAGCTTCTCAATCTCGCGGCGGTACTGATAATGCAGCCGGACATCCTCATTCTCGACGAGCCGACAGCTCAGCTCGACCCCATAGCTGCTTCCGACTTCATAACAGCACTCCGGCGCCTCAACAGGGATATGTCGCTGACGATGATAATGGCAGAACACCGCCTTGAAGAGGTCGTGCCGATATGCGACAGGCTTATGATAATGGAAAACGGCAGACTCACCGAAAACGGCTCTCCCGGACAGGTCATCAGCAGACTCCGCGGGCGTCCGCTCCTGCGCGGTATGCCGGCAGCCGCAAGGCTCCACACAGAGCTCGAAAGCAGCGGAGACTGTCCGCTCACGGTGCGTGACGGACGAAGCTATATCGAGGAAAACTATCGCTGCGATACCCATTCGCTCCCGGAGGAGAGCTACACTGTCCCCGACTCCCCTGCCCTCACCTTCAAGGACGTTTTCTTCCGCTATGACCGATATTCCCGGGACGTGCTGAAGGGACTGACCCTCAATGTCGGCAAGGGCGAGATATTCTGTATCCTCGGCGGCAACGGCTCCGGCAAGACTACAGCTCTCAGCTCCGCAGCAGGACTTCTCAAACCGTACAAGGGCACGATAAAGGTATTCGGGCGGAAGCTCAAGGATTACCGCAACCGCTCGCTCTACCGCGAATGTCTCGCACTTCTCCCTCAGGACGTGCAGACCACCTTCCTGCACAACACTGTCCGCGAGGAGCTCAGCGAATGCGGCGCGGACATATCATCGCTCCCGTATGACATCTCGCACCTTCTGGACAAGCACCCGTATGACCTCTCCGGCGGCGAGCAGCAGCTGACCGCACTTGCAAAGGTGCTCGCGTCAAAGCCGAAGCTGCTCCTGCTCGATGAGCCGACAAAGGGTCTCGACGCAAATACTAAAAGCTATATGGCGGAGATAATACGCCGCCTGAAAGCAGACGGAGTCACAACAGTCATCGTCACACACGATGTCGAATTCGCAGCCGAATGTGCCGACCGCTGTGCAATGTTCTTCGGCGGACAGATAGTCTCGGCAGGAACGCCGGTCGATTTCTTCTCGCGCAGCAGCTTTTACACGACTGCGGTCAGCCGTATGACACGCGGCTTCTTTGACGGAGCGGTAACAGTCTCGCAGGCGGCGGAGCTCTGCCGCATAAACGGCAAAAAGGAGGGCTCGCGATGATAGTTATCAGGAATCGTGACCTCCGCAGCGTAATTAAAGTCGCAGTACCCTTCATTATCGTGCCGCTGCTCACATTTGCCGGCTCGGTCGTATTCGACCAGAAACGGCATATAATAATCTCGCTCGCGATAGCGGTAATGGCACTTCTGCTGTTTGCTGCCGGATTTGAACGCAAAACGACCGGCTCGCGGCGGCTCGTGATAGTGTCGGTGATGACCGCGCTATGCTTTGCCGGAAGATTCATTCCCTTCCTCAAACCGATATCCGCCCTCACGATAATAACCGCGCTCTACCTCGGCGGCGAAGCAGGCTTCCTCGTCGGAGCGATGACCGCCGTTCTCACCAACTTCTATTTCGGACAGGGACCGTGGACCGCGTTCCAGATGCTCGCATGGGGACTTATCGGATTTATTGCCGGACTCCTTGCAGAACCGCTCAAACGAAAAAAAGCGCTCCTGCTTATCTACGGAGCACTCGCCGGTGTCGGCTATTCGCTGATAATGGACATATGGACAGTTCTCTGGTATGCTGAGGGCTTCAGCGTAAAACTGTATCTCGGGGCGATCGTCACAGCTATCCCTTACACGCTCTCATATGCAGTCTCGAACGTGCTCTTTCTTGCAGTTCTCGCAAAGCCGTTCGGCGAAAAGCTTGACCGTATCAAAACCAAGTACGGCGTGTGAGGGGTACCACCTCGGGCTTGTTTACTCATATAATAGCAAGAGCTCAGAAGAAAAACTTCTGAGCTCTTTTGTTTTAGGCAATACCGCACAAAGCTTGTGCTGGAGATGCGCCGACAGATTTTTCGTCAGATTGTATAGAAATTCCGCAGGCATACTGACGTATGTCAAGGAATTTCTGTGCAAGATGACGGAAAATATGCAAGCATATCCAGTACAAAGCCTTCAGGCGGGCTTTGTGCGGTGTTGCCTTTATTTCTTTACCGCAGCTGCTTCCGGCTGCTCCGGAAATTTGTTGAACAGCAGCTTCAGCAGCACCGGAGTTACGATGCTCGATACGATGATGAGAAGTATTACTGCTGTGAAATAGGACGAATCGATTATCCCGAGTCCAAGACCCTTGTTCGTGATGATGAGTGCGACCTCGCCGCGCGTCATCATACCGACACCAATTTTCAGGCAGTCCGACCACTTGTAGCCAAAGAACTTCGATACAAGTCCGCAGCCGACTATCTTGCTCAGCAGAGCAACAAGTACGAATCCGACGGAAAAGAGTATCATACTCGTATCGACTCCGCTGAAATCGGTCTTGAGTCCGATACCGACGAAGAACATCGGTGCGAAGAACATATATCCGTTGATGCTTACCTTGCGGTCGATATACTCGGCATCGCGTGTGTTGCAGAGAATGATGCCGGCTATGTATGCACCCGTGATGTCGGCGATACCGAAATACTTCTCAGCCACGAATGCCATTACAAGACAGAGACCGATAGCGATGATAGGTATCCTTCGTGTGTGTGCGTGCTTCTCGTCATAATACTTGAAAAGCTTGTAGAAGACATAGCCGAGAATGACTGACAGTACAAGGAACAGCACTATCTTTCCGGTAACAAGGAGAGTGTTGCTGTCCGGGTCCTTGAAGCCGAGCACGAATGTCAGCACGATGATACCGATTATGTCGTCGATGATAGCTGCGCTCAGTATCGTCTGACCGACTCTGCTGGTAAGGTAGCCCATTTCCTTCAGCACCTCGACCGTGATGCCGACAGAAGTTGCGGTCATAATGCAGCCGATGAAAATGCCCTTGAAGAACTCATCCGTACCGAACGGAGCAAAACCGTAAAAGCACATAAACAGCAGACTTCCTCCGACGAGCGGTACAAGCACACCGATACAGGCGATGATAAGCGCTGCGACGCCGGATTTTTTCAGCTCCTGCAAATTCGTTTCAAGACCAGCAGAGAACATAATAAGCACAACGCCTATCTCCGCCATCATACTGATGAAATCGGTCGGTTTCACGATGTTCAGCAGGCACGGACCGATGACAAGTCCGGCTATTATCTCCCCGACGACCATAGGCGCCTTCAGTTTCCTTGCAAGGAGTCCGAATCCCTTTGCGCATACGACGATGATAGCAAGGTCGCGGAGAATGTCGATAGTATTCAATTGTCTCATTTCCTTTCGCCAAAATAAAGAGAGCCAGCGGCTCTCTTTCCTAATATATTATATTGCAAAGCTGACTGTTTGTCAACAGCTGAACAGCAAAAAGCACATTCAGAAAGCTTCAAGCTCGCGGCTGAGACTTTCCGGGACTCCTCTCGCACAGCGGACGGAATAAACGCCGTGCTCTCTGAGTCGGCTGAGCGGAAACTCTCCGTCAAACTCCCTGACGAGCTTCAAGCGCATCACCTTGTCCACCGAGTTGTCAGAGATGATATTGACATTCGGTATATCAGTCTCGGTCACGCTGCACTTGCAGAGTATCTCCGAGCGCGGAGCTCCCATATAGATATAGACCGTATCGCCGACCTTCGCCTTGCATTTCTGCTTCCAGAAGATCTCGCCCTCTTCAGCAAAATGCTTTTCTATGTCGTAGACCTTCGGGTTAGCCGGAACGAGCCACTCCTTCGGACCTTTGCGCACCTTGCTCCGCTCCGACGGCGATAAGGTCATATCATAGCTCATCTGCAAAAGCGCCTTGACCTGCTCACTGTCCGCGGAATCTCCGAGCAGGACAGACACCCAGCGCTCCTTGTTCATATGGTAGGCAGGAAAAATGCCATCGCACATCAGAAGCGAGCCGGTCATAACAGCTCCGCACTTGATATTCACGACATCGACCATATCCTTCCCGTCAAGTCCAAGCCTGTCCGCAGGAATATTCATCACGATAGCATACCATTTTTTATTCTCACTGTGCCTCAGAACTGCCGCATCGGGAGTCGATGCCCAGAGATATTCCGGCTTTGTTCCGTATGTAAGCTCCGCGTAGCTGAAAAGCTCCCCGCGGTTCATTCCGCAAGCTTTTTTCTTCTCGGAGAGCGTGTCTTTTTCTTTGTGCATTCCATTATACACTCCTCGTTCATCAGTCTCTGATATATCTCATTGCATATCTCGCAGTCAACGTCAGCGCGGTGAGCACCATCTGACGATATGCCAAAATGCTCCGCGACCCTCGTCTGTGACCTTCCCTTCATATCCGGCAAAGCCTTTCTCGCAAATCTCACAACGTCAACGAAATCATTTTCGAAGACTATCCCGTGACATTTCAGAAGTGCGTCATAAAGAAAGTCAATATCGAAGTTCACATTGTACCCCATTATCATCTCGCCATCAGCAAATTCATAGAACGAAAGTATTGCCTCGGAAATGTCCGGTGCATCTGCTACCATCTCATTGCTTATCCCGGTGAGCTCGGTTATGAATCCGGGTATTCTCTTTTTAGGTCTGATGAGAGTCGTGAACGTGTCTACTTTTTTCAGTCCCCGGTACTTCACCGCGGCTATCTCGATTATCTCACAGCTCCTCGGTGACAGTCCCGTTGTCTCGATGTCGACCACGCAGTAGTCCTCCGGAAGTGCGAGCAGGCTTTTGCCCTTCTGTCTCTTTTCGGTCTCCATAAGCATCTCCTCTTCTTGGATTTCCTGTCACTATCATTATAATACTTCTCTGCTGAAATGTCAAAATCTTGTTTTGTTTCACGTGAAACAATGTTCTCTATTTACCTGTTCCGCTCCCGGGCTTTCTCTTATCACGACTTCTCTGAAGCCCGTGCTTCATCATAGTAAAGTACATCTTCCGGCTGTTGAAACACTTCCCCCTTCCGGACTCAGAAGCCCCCTCTCCCCCACCCCCCTGCTCTAAAAATAGGCAAGTATCGGCTGTTGAAAGTGTGCAAGGGGAGTGTAAAACTTTCAACATTTTTGTAGCTTTCGAGCCTCCCCTGAGCGATGTTTTGAAGGACTTTGAAATTCTTTGCCGGGTCTGTTGCTATTTAATAAATAATATGGTATAATAATTACACCACGAAAATTCAGGAGGTCAGTAATGAACAACTCTAAAATATTGATAGCACTTATGTGCGTAGCCGTCTGTGCCGGAGCAGTCTCCTGCAACGGAAACGACAAGCCGTCAGGTTCAAAAAACACCTCGGTAACTGTTCAGGACGACGGCACTGAACAGACAACGACCAAGAGCAATTACGTCCCCGTAACAGTTCAGGGTCTCGAACCGCTCTACTCCGGCTGGATAAAAATGCCGACCGGCAAGGAGTATATCAACCTTCTCAACAAACCCGGCGAGAAGTACCTCAACGGATTCGCTTACCCCGACTTCCCTGCCGAGGTCTACAAGGAGGAAGGCGAGTGGCTGCTCGTCAAGACCAATGACAAGGTCGGATACATTCCCAAAACAAACTTCACAACAGAAGCCCCGGCTGTCGAGGGTCATATGTCACCAAAAAGTACAGACTAAATTTGAAAAGAGGTAAACCCAAATGAACAACGTTACAAAAGACATTTTCTACATTGGAGTCAACGACCACGAGATCGACCTCTTCGAGGGACAGTATGACGTGCCTAATGGTATGGCTTACAACTCTTATATGATAGCTGATGAAAAGATAGCAGTTCTCGATACAGTCGACAAAAACTTCACAGACCAGTGGCTCAGCAATCTCAAAGAAGCTCTCGGCGGAAGAAAGCCCGACTATCTCATCGTTCAGCACGTTGAGCCCGACCACTCAGCCAACATCGGAAGCTTCCTCAGCGAATACCCCGATGTAACTGTTGTCGGAAACGCTAAGACCTTCGCTTTCATCACCGCTTTCTATCCCGAGGTCGAAATAAAAAACGCTCTCACTGTCAAGGAGGGCGACACACTCTCGCTCGGTGCTCACGAGCTCACATTCATTCTTGCTCCTATGGTTCACTGGCCCGAGGTAATGATGACCTACGACAAGACCGACAAGGTCTTCTTCTCCGCAGACGCTTTCGGCAAGTTCGGAGCTCTTGACGTTGAAGAGGACTGGGCTTGCGAGGCTCGACGCTATTACTTCGGCATCGTCGGCAAGTACGGCGTTCAGGTACAGGGACTTCTCAAAAAGGCTGCTTCACTTGAGATAAACACTATCTGTCCCCTTCACGGACCTGTCCTCACCGAGAATTTGCAGTATCACCTCGACCTCTACAACACATGGTCAAGCTACGGAGTTGAGTCCGAGGGCGTGTTCATCGCTTACACCTCCGTTTACGGAAACACAAAGAAGGCAGCTGAGCTCCTCCGCGAAAAGCTTCTCGAGAAGGGCTGCCCGAAAGTAGCTATCGCAGACCTTGCACGTGAGGATATGGCAGAGTCAGTTGAGGACGGCTTCCGCTATGGAAAGCTCGTGCTCGCAACAACTACATACAACGCAGAGATATTCCCCTTTATGAACCAGTACATTGACTGGCTCATCGAGAGAAATTATCAGAACCGCACTATCGGTATCATCGAGAACGGTTCATGGGCTCCGACTGCCGCAAGAGTTATCAAGGCTAAATTTGAGAAGTCCAAGAACATCACATGGCTCGATACTACTGTTACTGTCAAGTCTTCACTCAGCGCAGACAACATCGCTCAGCTCGAAGCAATGGCTGATGAGCTTATGAAGTGATCTTCTGCGATTATAAAACAAAAAACCGGGCATAATATCATCGGGGTGATATTATGCTCGGTTTTATTTTAGGGAGCTTGTTCGGCGGGACCGTCGGGGTTTTTACAATGTGCCTCTGCACAGCCGCCAGCTCTGCCGATAACTTCCTTAACCAATAACGCCAACAAAATGACCGCCGGTTTTTTCCGAAACATTGTGGGTATCTACTGGGGCAAACCTTTCTGAAGAAAGGTTCTTCCCCAGACCCCTTTCCAAAGACTTCCAGCTTTGTTTTTCCCCTCCTATGGGGTCACGCTGACAGAATTGCTGTCTTGGCTTAACTTGCTAACGTGACCCCATAGGAGGGGAAAAACGGAGTTAAAAGTTTTAGGAAGGGAGTTTGAGGGAGAACCCTTTTTCAAAAGGGTTTCCCTCAATAAATACTCGTAATACTTCGGAAAAAACCGGCGGTCGTGTTGCTGGTGTTATTACTTCTTTTCGGGGACTTTGATGATGTCCTTACGCATATAGGGCTGGAGAGCCACAGGAATACGGATACTGCCGTCCTCGTTGAGGTTGTTTTCGAGGAATGCGATGAGCATTCTCGGAGGAGCAACGACTGTATTATTAAGGGTATGAGCGAAATACTTATTTCCGTCGCTGCCCTTGACTCTGATACCGAGTCTGCGAGCCTGAGCGTCACCGAGGTTCGAGCAGCTGCCGACCTCGAAATACTTCTTCTGTCTCGGCGACCATGCCTCAACATCAAGGCTCTTCACTTTGAGGTCAGCGAGGTCACCCGAGCAGCACTCAAGTGTGCGGACGGGAATATCAAGTGTACGGAAGAACTCAACAGTATAGCTGTAGAGCTTATGGAACCAATCCATGCTCTCTTCGGGCTTGCAGACAACTATCATTTCCTGCTTCTCGAACTGGTGGATACGATAAACTCCGCGCTCCTCGATACCGTGAGCTCCGACTTCCTTGCGGAAGCAGGGCGAATAGCTTGTGAGAGTCTTCGGGAGCTCGTCCTCGGGAATGATAGTATCGATGAACTTACCTATCATAGAATGCTCGGATGTACCGATGAGGTAGAGATCCTCGCCTTCTATCTTGTACATCATACCTTCCATTTCAGCGAAGCTCATAACGCCGGTAACGACGTCGCTTCTTATCATAAACGGAGGAATGTAATATGTGAAGCCCTTGTCTATCATAAAGTCTCTCGCATAAGAGAGGATACATGACTGAAGCTGAGCAATATCACCGCAGAGGTAATAGAAACCGTTGCCGCTCGTCTTGCGAGCGCTGTCGAGGTCGATACCGTTTACCCTCTCCATAATGTCAACGTGATAGGGTATCTCAAAATCAGGAACAGCAGGCTCGCCGAACTTTTCTACTTCAACATTCTCGCTGTCGTCCTTGCCTATCGGTACGCTCTCGTCGATGATGTTCGGGATAACGAGCATTATCTGACGGATATCGCCTTCGAGCTTTACCTCGAGAGCTTCCATTTCTTCGAGCTTTGCACCGAGCTCAGATACCTCAGCCTTTACCTTTTCAGCCTCGTCCTTCTGACCCTTAGCCATAAGACCGCCGATCTCCTTGCTCTTTACCTTGCGCTGATTGCGAAGGCTGTCGCACTCCACCTTTGTTTCCCTGTACTGCTTGTCGAGCTCGACAACCTTGTCAACGAGTTCAAGCTTTTCGTCCTGGAATTTCTTCTTGATATTCTCCTTGACGAGCTCGGGATTTGTTCTGATAAGCTTAATGTCGATCATTTTTTATTCTCCTTTATTCTTCATCTGTGAGCTTCTCTGCGAGAGCTGCCAGATCTTCCTTATCATAAAATTCAAGTATGAGAGCGCCCTTGTTTTTGCCGTAATCGACCTTGACTCTGCGTCCGAGGCGCTCATTGAGTGAAATTTCCATTTCAACGAAATAGTTGTCTATCTTTGAATCAGACTTCTTTTCGATAACATCCTTAGCCTCAGAAGACTTCTGAGCAAGGCGCTCTACCTGACGAACAGTCATACCGCCGTCCGCTGCACGATTCGCGATCGCGATGAGCATTTCCTCGTCATCGAATCCGAGCAGAGCCTTCGCATGGCCAGCTGAAAGCTTCCCCTCCTCAAGCATTTTCAGAACGCGCGGAGGAAGTGCAAGAAGTCTCACAGAGTTTGCAACTGCTGAACGCGATTTGCCGATGAGCTTTGCAACAGCGTCCTGAGTCATATCATATTTCTCGATGAGCTCGTTGTAGCCGCTCGCCTCTTCGACGGGATTGAGGTTCTCACGCTGGAGGTTTTCGATTATTGCTATCTGCATAGCCTCAGAGTCATTGAGCTCGCGGATAGTCACCGGTACCTCATCGAGTCCGAGCATACGTGCGGCACGCCATCTGCGCTCTCCGGCAACTATCTGATAGCCGCCTGTATCGAGCGGACGAACGAGTATAGGCTGAATGAGACCGTGCTCACGTATTGACTCTGCAAGAGCGGCGATAGCTTCATCACTGAATGTCTTACGCGGCTGATCGCGGTTCGGCTCTATCTGAGAGACGCGCAGGGTCTTTTTTACCTGCACATCGCTGGAATTATCGTCAAAAAGCAGGTCAAGACCTGTTCCTAATCCACCCTTTGCCAAATCCTATCCTTCCTTTCAATTACTTTTTCTTTTTCTTCTTGAACGAGAAAATGTTTCTTTTCTTCTTTTCGGGAAGCTCGAGCGGCTCGCCGAGCATTTCAAGTCCGAGAAGCGTATATGAATCCGCACCCTTTGCACTCTTGTCGTAGTACATAATAGGCTTTCCGTGGCTGGGAGCCTCGGAAATACGGACATTTCGCGGTATCTTAGTCTCAAACACCTTTCCCGGGAAGTGCTTGTCCACCTCTGCGACAACGTCATTTGCGATATTGAGACGGCTGTCGAACATTGTGAAGAGGATACCTTCAATATCAAGACCGGGATTGTAATTAGATTTAACTATTTTAATAGTATTCGTCAGCTGTGACAATCCCTCAAGAGCGAAGAACTCGGCAAGCATGGGTATTATAATAGAATCTGCCGCAACAAGGGCATTTATCGTCAGTGTACCGAGTGCCGGAGGACAGTCAATGAAGATATAATCGTAGCTCTCCCTGAGCGAAAGCACCTGCATTTTCAGCCTGTTTACGCGGTTCTCCATATTAAGAAGCTCGACCTCAGCACCGGCAAGATTCTCTGTTGCAGGGATGATATGCAGGTTCTTGAAGTCAGTTTCAATTATAGCGTCCTGTATTCTTGCTCTGCCGACGAGAATATCATATGACGAAACCTCAACGGATTTTTTCTTTATCCCGAGACCTGTTGTCAGATTTCCCTGCGGGTCGATGTCGATACAGAGCACGGTTTTATCCCGCGAGCCAAGAAAAGCCGCAAGATTGATGACAGTAGTTGACTTTCCGACACCGCCTTTCTGGTTAGCGACGGCGATTATCTTACCCATAAAATCTTCCTCTCTAAGTGATATACATACATTATAGCACTTTTGCGAGTAGATGTAAATACTTGCAGAGTCTTTTTTGAAGAAAAAGGCACAAAAAATGTTCCACGTGGAACAAATCAGTTGATCTTCACGCGGAACATACCAAAAAATGTTTCATGTGGAACAATTCATTTTTTCTGAATAGGTATACGGACACGATATTCGATATAATCTTCACTCTGAATTTTACGCGAATCAGCAAGGATACCGGCAGCCTGCATAGTCTCTACAGCCTTATTTATCGTATTTACAAATATCTTCACATTCTGAAACACTCTTGAACGCTTCTTATAACTTTGCTTTTCTTTTTCCTTACCTATGTAGTCCTCAACGAGCTTTTCTGTTTTCTCAACATTAAGCTTGTTGTTAATCACCTTTTCAAGAATGATAAGACGCTCCTCCGGACTTGCAAGCTTCAGCAGAGCACGTGAATGTCGTTCAGTAAGACCAAATTGCGTTATAAGTTGTCTCTCATCGCTTGTAAGACGAAGGAGCCTGAGCTTGTTAGCGATAGTGCTCTGTGCTTTACCAAGCTTTCCGGCAGCCTCCTCCTGAGTAAGACCGTAATAAGTTATTAGTTTCTCTATAGCAGCAGCTTCATCGAAAAACGAAAGATCCTGACGCTGGATATTCTCTACAAGTGCAAGAATAGCAGAATCACGCTCACTCATATCGTGAATAATACAAGGCACGCGCTGAAAACCGCAGATTTTCGCGGCTCTCAGACGTCGCTCACCTGCGATCAATTCAAATCTATCACCTGTTCTGCGAACGGAGAGCGGCTGAAGAATGCCATTTTGCGCAATTGAATCGGATAAGGCATTCAATTCCTGTTCAGAAAAATCTGTTCTCGGCTGATTTGGATTAGGAATTATTTTATCAATATCTATCTCAACGACTTTATTTACGAGCTTTTCCTTAGAAATATTCAAAAAAACCGGCATATTATCACCTCAAAAACTACTCGAGCTATGCTCTGTGAGATAATAATAGCACTTCCGGGAAATAGAATCAAAACAAAAAATCCGCTGAAATTCGTCATTTCAGCGGATAAATCTGCAAATAACAATAAAATCAGAGTGATTTCTTTTTTATCTGAGCGCTGTTTCGCGGATATTTTGGCGGAGTCTGCGATTTTTTCCTGATTTCAATAAGTCTCCTTCCATCACCGGCAATAAGATAATCGGTGATATTAACGATCTCACCGCCAAGTACTGAAATTGCAGAACTTGCCGCTTCAACCTCCTCATTTGGTCCTTTAAGCGAAATAAAGCTTCCTCCAACCTTTACGAATGGAATACAATACTCGGATAAAACCGAAAGATTTGCAACTGCACGCGCACAAGAATAGTCGAATTTTTCGCGAAATTCCGGCAATTTGGCAACATCCTCAGCTCTCCCATGAATGAACTCAGCCTCAATTCCGAGCTTATTGCAAAGCTGTTTAAGAAACGTAATACGCTTGTCAAGGCTGTCAAGAAGGGTCAATTTCAGGTCAGGACGAAAGATTTTCAGAGGCACAGAGGGAAATCCAGCACCCGTCCCAACATCTATAATTGAAGAATTACTGGGAATTTCTACGTAATTCATAACCGCTGCACTGTCAATAAAGTGCTTCACAAGTATATCTCTTGGCTCAGTAAGTGCAGTCAGATTTACTTTGTTGTTATACTCGACAAGGAATTCCGCATAAAAATCGAGCTTCTCATACTTTTCTTTGTCGAGTCTGATACTATAACGCTCAAACTCCGAGCAAGATAATTCAAATTCAGGCAGCATATCAGCACCCCTTTTCCTTATGAAGCCATACTGCAAGCATCGAAATATCAGCAGGTGAGACACCGGAAATACGAGAAGCCTGACCAATAGAATGAGGCTGTATCTTATTAAGCTTCTCGGCTGCTTCTAGTCTGAGTCCGTAAACCTGCGAATAATCGGTGTTTTGAGGAAGTGTCTTCTCCTCAAGCTTCTTCATCTGCTCGATCTGTTCAAGCTGCTTTTCAATATAGCCTGCATACTTGATCTGCAATTCTACCTGCTCACAAACATCGTCAGGAAGACTTGGACGGTCAGCATCAAAAGGAGCAATATCGTTATAATTCAATTGAGGGCGTCTTATCAGATCAGCTATCTTACAGCCGCTTTTCAGAGGAGCTGTTCCCTTACTAACGAGGAAATCATTGAGTTCCTGTGTCGGAGACAAAGAAGTGTTGCAAACACGCTTCTTTTCAGCCTCTGTCTGAGCAATTTTCACGTGAAGCTTTTCAAATCTTTCATCGCTTATCAAGCCAATTTTATGACCGAGGGGCATCAGACGCTGATCAGCATTATCTTGTCTGAGAATAAGCCTGTATTCGCTCCGGGAAGTCATCATTCTATATGGGTCCGAGCATCCTTTCGTAACAAGATCATCTACAAGTGTACCTATATATGAATTAGCACGTGAAAGTATCAAAGGCTCTTTTCCATTTATTTTCAAAGCTGCATTTATTCCTGCTACAAGTCCTTGTGCAGCAGCTTCTTCATAGCCTGAGCTTCCGTTGAACTGTCCTGCGCCATAGAGTCCGCTTATCTGTTTGAATTCAAGTGTTGGTCTGAGCTGTAACGGGTCGCAGCAATCATACTCTATCGCATATGCCGGTCTCATAATCTCTACGTTTTCAAGGCCCTTTATTGTCCTTAAAAATTCAAGCTGTACGTCCTCCGGCAGCGATGATGACATTCCCTGCAAATAGTACTCCTCTGTTGATAATCCCATCGGTTCAACAAACAACTGATGTCTGGGCTTATCAGAAAATCTCACAACCTTGTCCTCGATTGACGGACAGTATCGAGGTCCCACACCCTCTATTCTTCCGCTGTACAAAGGTGACCTTCCGAGGTTATCGAGTATCACTTTATGTGTATTACTATTTGTATAAGTTATATAACAGCTTACCTGATTTTCAAGATTATCGGTAGGTGTATCAAAACTGAAAGGAACAATTTTCTCATCACCATCCTGCTGCTCCATTGCATCAAAATCTATGCTTCTCTTATGTACTCGGCAGGGTGTTCCGGTCTTGAAGCGGCGTAATTCAACTCCATATTCTATCAGGCTCGAAGATAATCCTCGGCTGGGAAGAGCAGAGTCAGGTCCGCTTTCATATGAAGATTCACCAATATGAATTTTACCTTTGAGATATGTGCCGGTCGCGATGATAACAGCTTTTACAGCATATTCAGCACCGAGAGAGGTTCTGACACCGATTATTCTTCCCCCATCGCAAATAATCTCAGTTATCTCACCCTGTTTCACGAACAGGTTTTTCTGCTTTTCGCAAACCTGTTTCATATAATTATGATATTTCACACGGTCAGCCTGAACCCTTAGACTATGTACGGCGGGACCTTTTCCGCGATTCAGCATACGGCTCTGAATAAAACATTCATCTGCTGCCTTGCCCATTTCACCGCCCAAAGCGTCGATTTCCCGCACCAGATGACCTTTCGCTGTACCGCCGATAGACGGATTGCAAGGCATATTCGCTATCTGGTCGAGTGAGATTGTAAACATAACTGTCCGACATCCGAGACGTGCAGAAGCAAGTGCAGCCTCGACTCCGGCATGACCTGCACCGACCACAGCAACGTCATATTCTCCCATTTTATATGACATAATAACTCCTTAATTGTTCCACGTGGAACATTACTTGCCAACACAGAAGCGTGAAAACACCTCGTCGACGACTGAATCTGTTATTTTTTCACCCGTCAGTTCAAGCAAAGCCTGCTCGGCGTCATCAAGAACAACATTCAGTGCATCGTACATCTCACTGCTTCTGATAATTTCTATACCCTCGTCAACTGAGGAAATTGCTCTTTCAATACAGAGCTTCTGACGCTCATTTGCTGCTGATACAACAGAAAAACTTTCAGGACTTATCTCAAAAATCTGTTTTACAGCGCTTTCAAGCTGCTCTATACCGTCTCCGTTTTTAGCAGAAATATATACTATTTGTATAAAAAATTCTTTAAGAGCATCTGATTCAATTACCTGCTGCTGGTCGGATTTATTAATGACAGCGATACATTTTTTATTTTTAATTGATTTTATTAAATTAAAATCGTCCGCCGTCAGAGGACAGTTTCCGTCAAAAACGGCAATTACGAGCTCAGCATTTTCTGCCGTTTTCTGTGCAATATCTATACCGATACCCTCGATCCTGTCATCGGTCCGGTGTATGCCTGCGGTATCCGAAAGTCTGAGCACTATATCTCCAAGCCTGACAGTCTCCTCTACAACATCGCGCGTTGTACCGGCAATATCAGTAACGATACTTCTTTCGCAGCCGCTGAGACAATTGAAAAGCGTCGATTTTCCTACATTCGGACGTCCGACAATAGCTGTAGCAACGCCCTCACGGAGAATACGTCCGCTGTCGTAGCTGCGAATGAGAGAGAACAGCTCATCACGTATACCGCTCAGCTCTGTCTCTATCACAGAAGGCTCAATTTCGGGGATATCCTCGTCCGGATAATCAGTCCACGCAGCTATCCCGCTGAGTATCTTCAACAGCCTATCTGAACACTTCCTGACCTTCTTATAGGTCGCTCCCTCGCGAAGCTGCTCAGCCATACGAAGCTCAGCCTCGCCGCGTGCGGAAATAATATCCATAACGGCTTCAGCCTGCGTGAGGTCGAGCTTTCCATTAAGAAAGGCACGCTTTGTGAACTCGCCTGCCTCCGCATTCACAGCACCGTATTTAAGAGCTGCACGGAGAATGCGCTTCGACACATACAGACCGCCGTGACAGGATATCTCGCACGTATCCTCGCCCGTATAGCTGTGAGGAGCGCGGAACACCGTCAGTATACAATCGTCAATGATCTCGTCCCCGTCGTGAGCCACACCATATGCACAGGTATAACCAGCCATATCAGCGACAGTTTTACCTCCGTACGGACGGAAAATCGCCTCAGCTGTATTTATCGCCTTCTCGCCTGAAATGCGAATCACAGCGATACCGCCGACTGCATTTGGCGTTGAAACAGCAGCAATAGTAGACATTTTATCACTTCCTAAAAAAACAACGGCATTAAAGCCGTTGTTCTCAATATTAAAGCTCGATCTTTCCGTAGAGTCCGCCTTCCATACTGTCCTCCGGCTTGGGCTTCTTGTAGTCCTTCTCGAAGGAAGTTGAAAGGTCGATAGCTCTCGGCTCGAACGGCTCGCGTCTCTCTCTGCGTCTGCCGTTTCCTCTTCCGCCTCCGCGTCTGTCGTCGCGGTTATTTCTGCGGCGGTCGTTTCTCTTGGGATTATTTGAAGAAATGATTATCTTTCTGTAGGGCTCCTCACCGACTGAGCGTGAAGAAACACCTTCTATCTTTGAAATAGCAGAGTGGATAACTCTTCGCTCATAGGGATTCATCGGCTCGAGCGGCTGACTTCTGCCGGTCCTGAGAACGGACTTTGCGACCTTCTTAGCGAGCTGCTCAAGAGTTTCCTTGCGCTTGCTTCTGTAGCCGAGGCAGTCGATAGTGATGCGGAAATAATCCTTATCGCCCTTGTTAGCGATGATAGAGCAGAGGTACTGGATAGAATCGAGGGTCTCGCCTCTTCTGCCGATGATAGTACCGTTGTTGTCGCTCTCGATATTGATAACAGCGCCTGTTTCGTTCTGATATACAGTGAATTCAGCGTCGATCCCCATAGCGCGGAGAATGCTTGTGATATAGTCCTTAGCTATCTTTACCTTTGGCTCATAGTCTGCCTCATTCTCGATGAGAGTGAAATTATCGAGCGAGAACTCAACCTCGTCCTCCTCAGATGAAGCCTGTGCAGGTGCAGCAGCTTCCACAGCCGGAGCAGCCTCCTCAGCGACGGCTGTCACCTCTTCCTTTACTTCAGCGGCTGTCTCGGCAGCCTTTTCGATAACGGGCTCAGCTGCCGCAGCAGCAGTCTCAGTGACCTTTTCCTCAGCAGCACTTGCAGCTGCAACGAAGGAAGCGACCTTCTCTTCATACGTAGCCTTTACCTTTGCGTCCTTTGCACCGATGCCAAGGAAACCGCCTTTGCCCTCCTCGAGGACTTCAAATCTGATGTCGTCAATGCTCTTGCCGAATTTCTGAGCAGCCAGTTTTTTGGCTTCATCGACTGTTTTTGCTGTAAAAATTTCAGTCATTGCTAATACCTCCTTTATATACTTAACGCCGCCTTAACAGCGTATATATCATTCCTCATCGCTGCCGTCGGATTCAACGTACTCGTCGCCGTATTTTTCTGCCATACGTCTGCGAGCCTCGTTTATCTTATCGCGGTTCTGTTTGTTCATTTCGGAACGCGAGATCTTCTCGCCGTTCTCATTTACTCTTGCAGCGGCAGCCTGCTGCTGTTCGAGTGCAGCCTGCTGTTCCATCATTCTCTGCATAAATGATTTCTTTTCCGGGTGCTTTTCAGCGTAGATACGAGCCTTTTCCTTTTCCTTCTCATTTATCGCAACTATCCTGTCCTTTGTGAAGTAGCAGTTGAGCGCGAATGTGATAGCGAAGCTGAAAAGTGAGGAGAATATCCAGTAGAAGCCGACACCTGCCGGAACTTCAAAAGCGATCCATATAGACCATACCGGCATAAGGAGCGTCATAGCTGTCATACAGCCGCCGCCTGCCGCCTGAGCCTGAGGATTCACCTTCTTCTGGTGTATCTGCGAATAGAGCGAGAATATAAGCTGTGCAAGACCTGCAAGGAAGGGGATACAGAAGAGTATTATAGCTTCCTTGTTCCATACCTCGGGGCGGAACTCGGGAGTTTTTCCGAGGTTTGCGCCGAATACGCTGAATGTATCCGAGAAATCCGAAACCTTCTGGAAGAAATTCTCAGCAAGGTCTCTGAATTCATCGGGGTGCTTTTCGAGAGCTTCAGCTGTGAGCAGCTCACTTCTGAGGTTCGACGGGGATATTTCCTTTCCGTTGTTGATATCACCGATATTCACAGCTATCTCAGAAGCCTTTTCGATAGCCGCAGTCCTTACAGACTTTGTGATGTGCAGGATATGTGTTATCGGCTTGTAAACAACGTCGATAACGCCGAAGAGCAGGAACATCTGAACGAACATAGGCAGGCAGGAGCCCATCGGGTTGATGCCCTCCTGCTGATATAGCTTCTGCTGTTCCTCCTGAAGTCTCTGGGGATTGCTTCCATAGCTCTTTTTTAACTTTTCAAGTTTTGGCTGGAAAAGCTGCATTCTTGCTGCATTTTTCTGTGTTTTGTAGTTCACAGGGAACAGCAGCAGCTTTGTCACGAGCGTAAAAAGAATGATTGCGACAGCATAGTTCGGAACTATCTTGTAGATGAGGCTCATAAGATAGCCGAACGGTATGCCTATAAGATCATATAAGAAATTCAATTTTCATACCTCTCCATTGTGCGAGTCATCAATGTTGTTATCCTCGTCCGGAAAATCTCTGGTATAATCATATTTTTTCACCTTGAAGGTAAATTTATCTGGAACATAGTCGATACCGCCCATGGACCACGGATTGCACCGCAGTATCCTCCACGCAGCAAGGGCCGAGCCCCTTATCGCACCGAACCGTTTCACCGCCGTGAGCGAATAACAGCTGCACGTAGGATAGTATTTGCAAACAGCCGGGGTATGCGGGGATATGAACTTCTGATAAAACCTTATAAGTGAAATGATCAGATACTTCATTTTGTTTTTCTGACGATCTTCTCGATCTCGCTGATCCCGTACTTCTTCATATAAGCGCAGTATTCATCTGACTTGATCTCGCAGATGTGAGCACGCGCAACGATAACGATGTCGATACCGACAGGCATAGCGATCTCATTTTCGCGGTAAGCGAGGCGTATGAGGCGCTTTGCTCTGTTCCTGTGAACGGCATTTCCTATCTTCTTGCCTGCGGTAATGCCGAGGCGGTTGAAGGGTCTGCCGTTAGGTCTGACATATATCACGGAATATTTAGAAGGGATATATCGTCCCTTTTTGTACAGATTCAGGAAGTCCTTGTTATCCTTGAGAGTTTCCGTATAAAGCATAATTAAAAAATCCAGATTTAGGGTAAATGAATGCGGAACAAAAGCGATCCGCCGATACTAATAAATAAAAAAAGCAGGTTAATAAAAAAGACCACAAAAAAATAATTTTTTGTGGTCAGCGTCGTCAGTGAGTTAATCTTGCTCTGCCCTTAGATCTTCTACGAGCTAAAACCTTTCTGCCGTTCTTGGTAGCCATTCTCTTCATGAAGCCGTGCTCCTTCTTTCTGTGGAGCTTCTTAGGCTGATATGTTCTTTTCATATTCAGTGTCCTCCTCTCTTCGCAAATGATATACAAGAGCCGCTCTGTTGACCGACTCCTAATTACAGTATGGACGTACATCTGTACGCATTACACTATAAGATTATACTTCATTATTTCTTTTATGTCAAGCAATTTCTGAAATTTTTTTTGATTTTACGCAATTTTGATTATTTTGAACAATGACCGCAGCCCGAAAATACAGGCTTTTCATCAATTTGGCGTAAGTCTTGTGTTCCTGAAAATGAGCGAAACTTCGGCAGATCGTGCCGCACCACGGAATGAAAACAGGCAGTCGGGATACATCGTTTTATGTTGAAAAGTGGTGTTGATACGATGTTTGAAGGCTTGTGAGAACCGATCTTTCAACAGCCTGTATTTCTTTTATTTCCGGCAAAACAGGCATTTTCTGACATTGAAATGTTAATTCAACAATGTTTTCAACAATATGTCAAAAACAGGTGTTGATTCCGGGTCTGATTTTCTAAAACTCTCACATATAAAAGCGCTTGCATTTTAAACACCTATATGTTATAATATACTATATATTAATATAGGGGAGTATGGCTTCGGGCGCTCCCGATCTTTTATTCATACGGAGGTTTCATATGAACTCATTTGAGGAAGTTTTCGAGAATATCAAGCAATATATCCGTGATAACGACAAGATCCCGGCTATTGCGATAAAGACATGGATAGATCCTCTCAAGACTCTCAGCTTTGACGGAAAAAGTGCAGTTTTCAGCGTGGGAACTGATTTCCAGAAGAATATTGTTATGACTACATACGCCAACATTCTGAAAGAGGCATTTATGAATGTTCTCGGGCTCGATGTGGATATAATCATCAACGTTGAATCGGACGAGCCCTCTCTCGGCGGACAGATCCCCACCGACGATGAGCTCGAAAAGAAGAATGCCGAGCTTGAAAAGACCTATAAATTCGCAAATTACGATTACACCTTCGATACATTCATCGAGGGACCCTCAAACAGCTTCGCTCTCGCTTGCAGCAAGTCTGTTGCAAAAAACTGCGGAAGCCGCGAAATAAGGGAATACAACCCGCTTTTTATATATGGTCCGTCCGGAATGGGCAAGACCCACCTCATCACAGCTATTGCCAATGAGGTAAGAAAGAACCATCCCGATTTCAACATCGTCTATGTCACCAGCGAGACCTTCGGAAACGACCTCATCGCTGCTATCAAGACAAATCTCATATCCGATTTCCAGGAGAAATACCGCAATGCAGACGTGCTCCTCATCGACGATGTACAGTTTTTCGCCAACAAGGAGCGTATGCAGGAGGAATTCTTCCACACATTCTACAAGCTCCACGAAGAGGGCAAGCAGATAGTTATCACCTCAGATAAATCACCCAAGGAGCTCGTAACGCTCGAAAAACGTCTCCGCACACGCTTTGAGGGAGGTCTTATCGCAGACATATCCGCTCCGGACTACGAGACACGTCTTGCTATAATAAACCGCAAGAGCGAGCTGCTCGACCTGAAGATGCCTGCTGAAGTATCGGAATTTATGGCAAACCGCCTCAAATCCAACATCAGACAGCTTGAGGGCGCTGTGATACGTCTCAAGGCGCTCAATCATTTCGCAGGAAGCCCGATAACCATTTCAATGGCTCAGAGCGTTATACGCGATGTCCTCACTGACGAACAGCCCATACCGATAACCGTCGAGAAAATAATCTCTGAGGTATCCACAGTGTATGGCATCTCACCCGAGGATATACGCTCAAACAAGCGCGCACAGCAGGTATCTATCGCGCGTAAGGTCGCGATATACGTTGTCCGCGAGGTAACACAGATGCCGCTCGCATCTATCGGAACAGAGTTCGGCGGACGTGACCATTCAACTATCGTATACTCCGTAAACAACGTAACAGCGGCAATCGAGAAGGATCAGAACCTCAGGAACCTTGTCAATGACATCATCAAGAATATCCGCGACAAGAGCAAGTCATAAATCTGCTTTACAGTCAGGAATGTTGAAAACTTCTCTTTTTCAACTGCTAAACTAACAGTTTGTTGAAAACTGCCCGGACATACACAGTTATTTTATGACTGTACAGAGCGCTGAGTTCTGAACGTCACATTCCGACACGGTATATCATTTTCAACCGTATCAACTATTCAACTTCAACCCAATACGAACAGTTTAAGACAAAATCAGTATTACAATTCGTAATATCAACAAAATCATTCACTTTTTCTCAACTTCAACTCCACATTCATAAACCTGTTCAACACAAAAACGGCTGAATAAAGATCGCTCCACATCCGCAACAAATTTCACCACACCGGGATGTGGACGAGCATATGGCTGTGTCAAGCCGGAAATATCACATCCTGACTTTTCCACAGCCCCTACTACCACGACTATATATTTTAAACTTATCATATCTTATCATTCTTATTATCTGTCATCTGACAGATACCAGACTTAACATACCGGAGGTATCATATAATGAAATTCATCTGCGATAAGGATTCGCTCAGTGAAGCTATCGGAAACGTTTCACGTGCGGTTCCTCAGAAATCCACCATTCAGGCTCTTGAGGGAATAAGAGTAAAGATAATGCCGGATCAGGTAGAGCTCACGGGCTATAACCTTGAAATGGGTATCAGAACAACTATCATAGCCAATACTTCTGATACGTTTGAATTCGTAGTAAATGCACGCCTGTTCAGTGAATTCGTAAGAAAGATGTCCGGCGATGAGGTAACAGTAGAGCTCGATGAGAACAACACCGTGAACCTTTCTTCTATCGCAACAGAGTGCAGCTTCTCCGCTATCCCGGCTGACGAATATCCCGAGCTGCCGGTCGTTGACAATCAGCGCAGCTTCACTGTAAAGCCCACAACGCTCCGCTCTATGATAAATATGACGAGCTATGCGGCTTCAATGAATGAGAGCAAGCCTATCCTGACAGGCGAGCTCTTCGACATTGAGGACGGCAGGTTCAACCTTGTAGCTATCGACGGCTTCCGTCTTGCTATCAGGAGCGAGCTCACCGAGAGCAGCGAGAACCACCATTTCGTAGTTCCTAAGAAGGCTCTTCAGGAGGTATCCACTCTTATCAAGGACGACGATGAGAAGAACTGCACCGTCTGTGTAAATGAACGTCATATAATATTTGAGATAAACAACGTTTTCGTTATCTCACGTCTGCTCGAGGGCGCTTTCCACAACTACAAGCTCAGTATCCCCACGAGCCACAAGACAGAGGTGATCGTGAACAAGAAGGACTTCATCACAAGTCTTGAACGCTGCTCGCTCATAATCGACGACAAGAACAAATCGCCGATACGCTGCGAGATCGATAACGGCGTTATGAAGATAAGCTGCCGCACGAGCATAGGCAGAGTAAACGATGCAATATCCGCCGATATTTCGGGCGAGACCGTTACTATCGGCTTCAATAACAAGCTCATACTCGAGGCTCTCAGAGCTGCTGAGGGCGACAAGATAAGGATACGCTTCAACGGCGCAATGAAGGTAATAGAGATACTCCCGCTTGAAGGAGAGAGCTACATATTCCTCATAATGCCGATACAGCTCCGCAGCTGAGAATGACGGAGCGCCGGAAAGGATAAAGCTATGGCGGAAGAAATAAAGATAAACACCGAATTTATCAAGCTTGACGCACTTCTTAAATTCGCTTCTCTCGTCGGAACAGGCGGAGAGGCAAAGAATCTGATACAGGACGGACAGGTCCTCGTCAACGGCGAGGTCTGCACTATGCGCGGCAAGAAGATAAGACCCGGCGACAGCGTGAAGCTTGCCGGCGGAGGAGAGGTAAAGGTCGTTTGATAATCACCTGTGCCGAAATTGACGGCTTCAAGAACCTGTCCGGCATATATTTCGAGCCGGACCCGAAGTATAATATCATAGTCGGACCGAATGCACAGGGCAAGACGAACCTGCTCGAAGCGATGTGGATACTCTCCGGCTGCAAGAGCTTCCGCGGCTCAAAGGAGAAGGACTACATCTGTCTTTCCGGCAGCAGGATGTCAGCAAGGCTCAGGATACGCGACAGCGTAAGAGAGCAGAAGATAGAATTCGATATGGTCCGCAGCCAGAGCAGTCCCAAGCAGATAATGCTCAACGGCGTTAAGCAGAAGGGCGCAAGAGCGCTGTTCGACGTTTTCAAGTGCATTGCCTTCATACCGGACGACGTTGACATCATCAAGGGCTCGCCGGAGAAAAGGCGAAGCTTCATAGATATGGCTGCATCACAGCTCAATCCGGTATCTGTCGTTCATCTGAACAAGCACAACGCGATAATGAACCAGCGCAATGCTATGCTGAAGGGCATAATGCAGCGCACCACCGACCCCGGCATACTCGATATATGGGACAGACAAGCTGCCCGTGAAGGCGCTGTTATTTCATATATGCGAAGTGAGTACATATCAAAGATAAATTCCATATGCGGCGAGCTTTACCGCACCATTTCGGGCGGTGAGGAGGTGCTCGAGCTCGAATACAAGTCCAACGTCTACCGCAGCGAGGACCTTGAACGTCCGTGCGATGATGAGGCTGTCGAGCAGTATTACCGCAAGCTCCGCGAGACCGAGGAGTATGACATACGCACAGGCTCTACACATTCTGGAGTCAACCGCGATGAGATACTCATAAAGATAAACGGCGTCAGTGCGAGGGATTACGGCTCTCAGGGACAGATAAAAAGTGCCGCGCTCGTAATGAAGCTCGCACAGGCTGAGATATTTATGAAGCGTTCAAAGGAGCCGCCGGTCATATTCCTTGACGATGTTATGGGCGAGCTCGATGAGCGGCGTCAGCGGTTCATATTCGATATGGTAAAGGATATGCAGGTCTTCCTCACTACTCCCAACGAGGGAGCGCTGCTCCCCGAGATAAAGGGAAAGATAATGCGTATCAGCGGAGGAAGGCTCATTGATGAAAAGGACGATATATCTTCACATCGGGAATAATTACTCCGTGGACGTGCGCGACATCGTCGGCATATTCGATATGGATAATACGACGGTATCGGGCGTCACGAACAGGCTCCTCGACAAAGCCGAGAAGCAGAGAGAGGTCTTCTACGCGACCTATGAGCTCCCGAAGAGCTTCATTGTAACTGCAAAAAACGGCAGGAACAGGGTCTATGTATCACAGCTTGCCGCAAGCACGCTGAAAAAAAGGCTTGCGGAGGGAGGCGGACTCTGATGGATAAAGGATCAATGAATGAAGATATGGACGCGAACAGTCCTGAAAAGAAAAAAAGGAAAAAAGTAATTATCATCGCTTTTATTTTGGTTTTGGCTGTTATTTCTTGTTCGTTCATGGGATTGATGTATAAGACTATGATCCCTATATCATGGTCAAGATTCAATGACAAAAGAATAGAGTATATCGAAGACAAGCTCAAACTGGACCTCGATAGTGTTGAGCCTATACATTATCGTCACGTTACAGCACAGGATCATATCGCGGATTTTGATTTCAAGGTCGATGACTATAAGTCCTTCATGGAAAATGACTTCCACGGAAAGGCTATCCTCAGAATAACAGAGTCAGATGATAAAAGCAGTGTGAAATACTGGTGCTGGGTAGAAGAGATGTCCGGTTCTTACGATAAATGCTTCGATGTTACATTCACCAAGGCAGACGACGGCTATAACGCTGAGCTGTTTTGTTACAGATATGTAGGCGAACTGTCAAACCATTCCAAGGAGACGACAGCTTCGGAATGACCCTATTTCGATAATGACCCTGTTAATTGGGCTAATGATATATAACCATAATTCATGGAGGTAAAACATGAGTCAGCAGAATAACAATTACGACGAAAACGACATACAAATACTGGAAGGACTCGAGGCTGTCCGCAAGCGTCCCGGTATGTATATCGGCTCGACAGGTCCGAGCGGTCTTCATCATCTCGTTTATGAGATAGTGGACAACTCCATAGACGAGGCTCTTGCAGGCTACTGTACAGAGATAACTGTCGAGATACTCCCCGGCGAAGTCATCCGCGTATCCGATAACGGACGAGGTATACCAGTCGGGATACACCCGAAGGAAGGCATCTCAGCGGCAACGGTCGTTTATACTATCCTCCACGCAGGCGGTAAATTCGGCGGCGGCGGATACAAGGTATCCGGCGGACTCCACGGCGTCGGCGCTTCCGTTGTAAATGCGCTTTCGGAATGGCTCGAACTCACGGTCAAGGACGGCGAGCACGTTTACTTCCAGAAGTTCATGCGCGGCAAATATGACGAGGAGCTCAAGGTCATCGGCGATACAAACGAGACCGGAACATCAGTAATGTTCAAGGCTGACAGCGAGATATTCGAGACCACCGAATATGACTATGATACTCTTCTCAGAAGGCTCCGCGAGCAGGCATTCCTCAATGCAGGCATAAAGATAGTCTTCACTGACAAGCGCGACGAGAACGAGATAAAGGGCGAAACTCTCCATTATGAGGGCGGTATCAGACAGTTTGTCGAGCATATCCACAAGGTAAGGGAATATGAACCGCTCAGCGAAGAGGTCATATACGTTTCGGGAACGCAGGGCGACTCATTTGCTGAGATAGCGATGCAGTACAACTCCAGCTACAACGATGTAGTTCTCTCATTCGCGAACAATATCCACACAAAGGACGGCGGCTCGCACGAAACAGGCTTCAAGACCGCCCTTGTGAAGGTAATAAACGAATACGGCAAGAAATTCGGCAAATTCAAGGAAAAGGAAAGCTCAAAGAAGGGCAAGGACGCTCCTAAGAAGGAGATAGAGAGCCTCAGAAAAGAGGACGTTCTGGAAGGTCTTACCGCTATCATATCGGTAAAGCTCACGGAATGCGAATTCGAGGGACAGACAAAGGGACGTCTCGGAAATCCCGAGGTAAAGCCTTTTGTAGAGAAGCTCGTGACCGAGAAGCTGATGAACTTCCTCGAGGAGAATCCCGAGACCGCAAATATAATCATTGAAAAATGTCTTTCCGCATACAGGGCAAGAGAAGCCGCAAAGCGTGCGCGTGAAGCCGAGCGAAAGAAGAATACCTTCGGCAACGCTTCAATGCCCGAAAAGCTTGCGGACTGCTCCGAGCGTGATACAAGATACACCGAGATATACATTGTCGAGGGAGATTCTGCGGGCGGCTCGGCAAAACAGGGACGCAACAGAAAATATCAGGCTATCCTCTCGCTGTGGGGCAAGATGCTCAACGTCGAGAAGGCGCGTATAGACCGTATCTACGGCAATGATAAGCTTGAACCCGTAGTTACAGCGCTCGGTACAGGTATCGGCGAGGACTTCGACATAACAAAGCTCCGCTACGGAAAAGTCATCATTATGGCGGATGCCGATGTCGACGGTATGCACATCAGAACGCTCCTGCTGACATTCTTCTTCCGCTATATGCGTCCGCTCATCACGAACGGAAACGTCTATATAGCCCAGCCTCCGCTCTTCCGTGTTGAGAGGAACAAGAAGGTGCGCTATGCATTTTCGGACGAGGAGCGCGATAAGTATATAGCCGAGCTCTCAGAGGGCGGCAAGTACAAGGTCGAGACACAGCGCTATAAAGGTCTTGGTGAGATGGATCCCGAGCAGCTCTGGGAGACCACTATGGACCCCGAAAACCGCACGATAGTCAAGATAGAGATGGAGGACGCCTACAAGGCTGACGAGACCTTCTCGATACTTATGGGCGACAAGGTAGAGCCGAGACGTCTTTTCATCGAAAATAACGCAAAATACGCACAGAACCTCGATATTTGAGGGATATACCGGAGAAACAGAACGAAATGGAAGAAAAATATATACTTGAGAAGGAATACAGCATATCTGCCGATGCCTTCCGTGAGGGCTACCGTGCCTTCCAGAAAAAGTACGTCTATCCCAAGAGCTACATTTTTATGGGACTGTTCCTGATACTTGCGGCAGATTTCATCTACGCCGCCTTCAAAGACCCGAGCAATTATTTCGCATATATCCTTATCGTGGTATGTCTCGCGCTCGCATTCAGAGAGTGGTATAATCCGCGGAAGATAAGGCGAACCCTCGTTGAGACAGTTCAGGAGATGGGCGACCTCGTCTACAAGATAGGCGTCGGCGACAGCTTTGTCGATATTTCGACGGTATCCGCTCCCGACAGCATCGAGGACGAGGATACTGCAGAAGGCGATGGATCGCACGAAGAAGACGAAGATGATGATGTTCCCGAGCCCACGCGGATACCCAAGGACAGCAATATTAAGCTGCGCGAATACAGCGATCTTTTCCTTCTTCTATACGGAAAACAGGTATTCTATATTATCCCTAAAGAGAAGTTTGACAGCTCAGAGCAGGACATAATCAGAAAAATCGCTCCCGAGGTCTGATATCCGGACCACACGGAAAGAAAATGTCTCTGCCAACACATACAGGAGGTAAACAAGCTTGCTTTACAATGACAATTCAAAGGTAATACATTCCGAGATCGTCAATGAAATGGAAAACTCTATGCTTCAGTACGCGATGTCGGTAATAGTATCGAGAGCCCTTCCGGACGTAAGAGACGGACTCAAGCCTGTTCACAGGCGTATCCTCTATACGCTCCACGAGAACGGACTTACTCCCGATAAGGCTTACCGTAAGTGTGCCGATACCGTCGGTGCTGTGCTCGGACGCTATCATCCGCACGGTGACGCCGCTGTGTACGACGCGCTCGTTCGTCTTGCACAGGATTTCTCAATGAGATATAAACTCGTTGACGGTCACGGAAACTTCGGTTCTATCGACGGAGACAAGGCTGCGGCTTACCGTTATACCGAGGCTAAAATGGCAAAGATAACCCTCGATATGCTCACGGACATCAACAAGGATACTGTCGATTTTGCTCCGAACTATGATGACCGTCTGAAGGAGCCTGTGGTGCTTCCTTCAAGATTCCCGAACCTTCTTGTGAACGGCTCGACAGGTATCGCCGTAGGTATGGCAACGAATATACCTCCCCACAATCTCGGCGAGGTGATAGACGCTCTTCAGATACTCATTGACGATCCCGACTGCTCTATGGACCAGCTTATGGAGAGCATAAAGGGACCTGATTTTCCGACCGGCGGCATAATAATGGGCAAAGCCGGTATCCGCGCCGCATACGGCACGGGCAGAGGCAAGATAATCCTCCGCAGCCGCACTCACTTCGAGGAAGTGAACGGAAGAAACTGCATCATCGTCGATGAGATACCCTATATGGTCAACAAGACCCTGATACTCAAGAGCATAAACCAGCTCTGCAAGGACAAGCGTCTCGACGGTATCTATTACCTCCGCGACGAATCCGACAAGGACGGTATGCGTATCGTTATCGAGCTCAAAAAGGACGCTATCCCGAATATCGTCCTCAACAAGCTGTTCGCTATGACAAAGCTTCAGGACACCGTTGGTATCATTATGCTTGCTCTCGTGAACGGCGAGCCGAAGATACTCACACTCAAGCAGATGCTCCAGCACTACCTCGATTTCCAGGTAGATGTTATCCAGCGCAGGACGCGCTTCGACCTCCGCAAGGCTCTCGAGCGCGCACATATCCTTCAGGGCTTCGTGCTCGCAGCTGATTACATCGACGAGGTAATACAGATAATCCGCAGCAGCAGCAATATCCCCGAGGCTAAGGAGCGTATGATGGAGCGCTTCAAGGAAGTGGATATGTCCGCTCTGCTCGACAGAACACAGTATGACTTTTCGGATCTTCGTATCGAGCATCAGACCGGTCTTTCAGAGGAACAGGCTGAGGCTATCGTTCAGATGAGACTCGGTGCTCTCACAGGTCTTGAGCGTCAGAAGATAACTGACGAGCTCTATGGTCTGCTCACGAAAATATCCGATTTTGAGGACATTCTCGCAGATGTGAACCGCGTATATCAGATAATAATGGACGACCTCAACGCTATCCGCAAGAAGTTCAGCGATGAGCGCCGCACTGATATTGAGGCTGTTTCCGGCGAGGTAGACATCGAAGACCTCATCCCGCAGGAGGACTGCGTCGTTACTCTCACAAACAACGGCTATATCAAGCGTATGCCCGTAAGCGAGTACAAGACACAGCGCCGCGGCGGACGCGGTATAAGCGGTATGAAGCAGCGCGAGGAGGACTTCGTGGATACGATGTTCATCTGCGGTACTCACGACAATATCCTCTTCATCTCGAACAAGGGTATTATGTACAAGCTAAAATGCTACGAGGTGCCAGACGGCTCGAAGGCATCACGCGGCTTCAATCTGATAAATCTGCTGCCGCTGACCGAAAATGAAAAGATAGCCGCAATGATAAAGTGTACCGATTTCAGCGATGAGAATTTCATCACGATGGTCACAAAGAACGGCAAGATAAAGCGCACGAACCTCTCACTTTACAGAAATGTCCGCAAGAACGGTCTTATCGCTATCGGACTTGACGAGGGTGACGAGATAGCCGGTGTGCGTATGACGGACGGTCACGCTCAGCTGTTCGTAGCTACAAGAAACGGTATGGCTATCCGCCTTGAGGAGGAAAAGGGACGTGCTCTGTCGCGTTCGGCTCACGGCGTCAAGGCTATCAGGCTCCGTGACGGCGATTACGTTGTCGGAATGGCAAGAGTGCGCGAGGGCGCAACACTTCTCACAGTTACAGAAAACGGCTACGGCAAGCGCACGAGCCTTGACAGCTATCGTATACAGAACAGAGGCGGCTACGGTCTCACGAACTATAAGGTCGATGAGATACGCGGTCATGTCTGCGGCATAAAGATAGTCGATGAAGAGGACGATATAATCCTTGTTTCAAGCGACGGTATCATAATCCGTATCCTCGCAAGCGATATCCGCGTTATGGGACGTATCGCAAAGGGCGTCCGCGTGATGAAGGTAAATGAAGGTGCGAACGTTGTTGCGTTCACACGCGCCGAGCACGACGAATCCGCCGAGACCGAAAAGGTCGAGCAGCTCACCGATGAGCAGGCTAAGCTTGCAGATGCAGAGGCTGCCGAGGAGGAGAAGAACGAGGTAGTCATCGAGGCTGACCCCGATGAGAACGACGATGAGGAATAATGCCGAAGAAACGGCGCTCCGCTTCCGGCAGAGCCCGTTCTCAGCGGCACTTATCACGGTCCTGAGCCTTTTCAGTCAGTATCTGAACTGGCTTGCATTTGAAAAGCTCGGCTATCCGTGGTGGGTCGCACTCATAACACCGCTCCTGCTGTGTGCGATGTATCATTTCGTACAGCTCGATGCAGGCGGGAAAAGCGGCTATTCACGAATATTCGTATTTATATTCTCAGCGGCAGTGCCCCTGCTGCTGGGAATATTCCTTACATTGGCAGTTTATCTCGGCGACCCGGAGCTGAGCACCTTCGATCCGGATACCGGGTACAGGGGAACAGTCCGCGAATCTATCGCCCTGTATTCGGGCAGGATAGCGGTGACATCATTCTATCTCTGCATATTTGCACTGATAGATATACCGATCCTGAGGTACTGCGGCAAAGCGAGGGATAAAAAATGAGATATGCTGTCACACTTATCATCGCTGCGGCATTGATACTGCTCGTTTACCTGCTGTGCGAGAACTGTATCCTGCTCGTGTTCAGGCACGAAAAGCTCGGAAACAGGCTTCGTATAGCTCATATAAGCGATATCCACAAAAAGCGCTTAGGGGTCGGAAACCGACTGATACCGTTCAGGGTAGCCGCCGAGAGACCTGATCTGATATTGCTGACGGGAGACATAGTCTCACGGAGAGAGGACAACTTCTCCGTGACAGAGAGGTTGCTGAAGGATCTGTGCGTCATCGCGCCGGTGTATATGGTCTACGGCAACCACGAGCAGAGTCTCATAACACCCGACAGAGTCAGAGACTTTGAGAAAATGCTCGCGCGGACGGATGTAGTGCTGCTGAGAAACAGCACCGTTCAGACTGAGATAAACGGTGTAAAGCTGAATATTTGCGGACTTGAGCTGCCATATACGACTTATAAGAAGGACGGCGGCTATTTCCATCTCGACAGGATAACGGCAGACGATATCACTTCCATACTCGGTGAGAAGCCGGAGGGCGAAACTCTCCTGCTCGCGCATAATCCGCTTTTCGGCAAGGAATACGCTGAATGGGGTGCGGATTTCACCTTCAGCGGACACGTACACGGCGGCTCGGTGAGGCTTTTCGGGATAGGTATGCTGTCCCCGGAGCGCAAGCTCTTTCCGAAGTACACAAAGGGCGTATACAACATAAACGAAAAGAAGCTCCTTGTGTCAGCCGGTATCGGAAAGCTGAGGGCGTTCAACCCTCCGGAAGTAGTTATCTATGAGCTATGATGCTGTATCAGGGCTTCAAATAATGCAAATAATATCAGCATGATACCTCCCAGCCACGAAAGATCGTGGTCTGCGGAGGATATTTTTTTGCCTGTGATATTTCCGGCTGCGATAGCTGCGAATCCGGCTATAAAAGTGAAAAGTGCCGTCCGGAGCGGAGAGATCCCGAATGAGCCGCTGCTGAGCCCTGTTGCGGCGGAATCGAGCGAGCTTGCAAGTGCGAGCGCTGCGGCTTCGGCAGGCGAGAGGGTCTTAGAATCGTCGATGTCGGCGGCAGTGTCATCGAGATACAGCTTTATGACGAGTCCGCTGCTTCCGGTGCGGAGCGAGAGCTCACCGTTTTCCGAAAGTCTCCTGATAAGTATGCGGACAAGGCTTTTGAAAACGGTCAGAACTCCTATCGACGTGAGGACTATCAGCCCGAGAGTGCGGCAGATACCGGCAGGGATGAACGAAACGGCTATGTCTGAAACGAGCAGCGAGATACCGAGCACACCTGCGCCGGTGAGGTTTATTACCGCAGCCGAGGTGAGCGGTATCGTTATGCCGCTGTTGCAGTAAGCTGCGGCGACGAGATAAGTGTCGATACTGACGATGAATGCGAGAATCAGCTCCTGTGACAAATCATCACCTCCCGGTGCATAATATGCGGAGGAGGTGAAAAATGACAAAAAATCAAGGAAAAAATATTGACCTGACGTGCGTGAAATGATATAATTAAAGAGTCATCAGTAAGCGCCGAATGGCGGTTATTGCCCCGGATATAAAACGGGGAGCGATGATCTTCATAATGATTGTATACCGGTCTCAGGAGGTGATACTTATGCAGGCAGGTGTTTCAACAGCTTGTCTGTATCCCGAGCTGCTCGAGGAAAGTATCTACAGGCTTGCTGTGAACGGTGTTGAAAACATCGAAATATTCGTAAATACCAGCTCTGAGCTGAAAAAAAAATACGCTTGCAGCATAGCCGATATGCTGAAGCGGTTCGATGTCAGGTGCTGTGCTGTACACCCTTATACGAGCGAAATGGAGCAGCTCCTTCTCTTCTCGGATTATGAAAGAAGGTTCGAGGACGCGATAGAGCTCCACAAGCGGTATTTCAGCTTTATGAACACAGTCGGGGCTGAGATATTCGTACTTCACGGAAGCAAGGCGAATCAGCCGGCGGAGTTTTTCTGCGAGAGATATTCACGGATATACAGGGTCGGGCAGGAATTCGGCGTAAAGGTAGCTCTCGAAAACGTCGTGAGATGCAGGAGCGGCTCTTCCGCGTTCGTGAGGGAGGCAGCAGGAATGCTCGGTGACGAATTCGCATTCGTGCTCGATACCAAGCAGGCAGTGCGCGCACACGAGAATCCGTTCACATTCCTTGATGCCGCGGGAAGCCGCGTTGCACATATCCACGCAAGCGACAACGGCGAGCTCGGAGACTGTCTGCTCATCGGCAAGGGCAGATTCAGATTCAGGCAGTTTTTCGACAAGCTCAGCACGCTCAATCCCGATGTGAACGTTATACTCGAGCTCTACAGGAGCGGCTTCGGAGGTATAAGCGACCTCGTTTCAAGCTATAATGTCCTCGTCAATATGACGGAGCACTACGGTAAGGAGGCAGAAAAATGAAATGTCCGTATTGTAATTTTCCCGATTCCAAGGTCATAGATTCACGTCCCAAGGACAACAAGATAAAACGCAGGAGAGAGTGTATCAACTGCGGAGCGAGATTCACGACCTTCGAGGAGATAGAAAAGCCGATGCTTATGGTCGAGAAGAGAAGCGGAAGCTATGAGCAGTTCGACCGCGACAAGCTCGTGAAGAGCGTATACAGCGCTATCGGAAAGCGTCCGATACCGCTCAATCAGGTAAACGAGATAGCGGACTATGTTGAAAACTACTTTGCAAATGCCCTCAAGAGCGTTGCAAGATCGAAGGAGATAGGCGAGGTAGTGCTCGACCGTCTGCGTGAGATAGACCCGATCGCTTACATAAGATTTGCCTCGGTATACGAGGACTTCACCGACATCAACAGCTTCTTTGCCGTTATAAATGAGGTCGAGAACAAAAAGAGGAAGGACAAAACAGATGAATGATCTTTTTGAAAAATTCAACGATGACGATGAACAGAGACTTTTCGGCGAGGATATGAGAAAATATGAGCTTTACGTCATATTGCCGTATATCTTTCCGATACTTTTCTTTCTGCCGGTCGCTGTCGACAAGGAATCGGAATTCTGCCGTTTCCACGCAAATCAGTCACTTTGCTGGCTCATCGTGTCGTCACTGTTCAGTGCGATAGGCACTATTCTCGGAATGATAAGCCCGGTAATGGGAGCTTTTGGCGGTGCTGTAGCTCTGTTTGTGATCCTGTGTGAAGCATTTCTCGCAGTCGGTGCATGGAAGGGCTATGCGATACGCATCCCGGTGATAGGAAATATGATAAACCTGTTCAAATGAATTCAGCTTACGGCAAGGCGCAGGCTTCCGCCGTCCTCGCTGTAGACCAGCGATGCGATAGCTGTATCATCGCAGACAAGCAGTTCCGCAAGCATTTTTTTGCTTTCGGGACTGTAGTTTTTTACATCGTAAACGTAGAGCTGTGCATTTCGTCCGGCGTATTCGCGCAGAGGCATCCCCTGCTTATCCTGAAGCTGTGCGTACTGCTCATAGCCCTGCGAAAAATCGGAGGGAACAACGATGTTCTTCTCGGCAACCTCCTCTACCTCCCAGCCGTGCGAGGCGAAGTAGTCGATACGGCGTCCGGCTGTAGATGCATCGACGGGAGCGCTCGCAGGAACGCCGTCCGGCTTCCTGTTATCGGGGAAAATGAGGATCACTGCCGCGAGCACTATTGCCGCGGAAATGAGGATATACATTGTTTTCTTTGACATAGAATGACCTCCGGATACGTTTTCATCAGTAAATATTATTCTCGGATAATGCTTATATATTCCATTGGAGGTAAAAATGCCGCTGATAAGACTTGATAAATTCATCTCAGAGCGCGGAGAATACTCGCGCAGCCAGATAAAGGAGCTCGCCGCAAAGGGAAAAATACGTGTGAATGGAGCTGCTGTGAAGAAGTCAGACACTAAGATAGACCCGGAGAATGACACTGTTGAGGTGCTCGGTGCGGTGATAAGAGCCGAGCGGTTCAGGTACATACTTATGAACAAGCCGGACGGCTATGTCTGTTCGACCGAGGAGCACGACGGTCCGACAGTTATGGAGCTGATACCGCCCGAAATGCGGACAAAGAATATGTTCCCGGCTGGCAGGCTCGACAAGGATTCGCTTGGTGCTCTGCTGCTCACAGATGACGGAGAACTTGCCCATCGTATGCTTTCTCCGAGGAAGCATATACCCAAAATTTACATTGTGAAACTTGACAATCCGTTTCAAAACAAATATGTTGACCAATTCAAAAATGGTATCACTTTGTCAGATGGTTATCAATGTCTGCCGGCAAAGGTGTGCAATGTTGAAAGTTGCGAAAAACTGGCGTTTATAGAGCTGAGCGAGGGAAAATATCATCAGGTGAAAAGAATGTTCGCCGCTGTGGAAAACCACGTTCAATTACTTATGAGAGTTTCCGTCGGAGGTCTGATTCTTCCCGAAAAACTGAGGTCTGGTGAGTGTATGGAATTATTGCACAAAGATGTTGAAAACTTGTTTTCTCCCCCTGATTTTGATGCTTTTTGCAGGGATTTTTCCGGCGTTTTTTCGGCAATTCTAATAAACAAGCAATTGTAACTTTGGCAATTTAGCATCTTGAAAAATAAAGCGAGAAATGGTATTATATTAACATAGCTGATAATGTGCAGAAATGTATCAGCAAGAAATATTTGAACTGGAGGACTGGATTAAATGGCAGGTTTAACACTTAAAGGCATTTATAAGAAATATCCTGGCGGCGTTGTTGCTGTTTCGGATGTTAATTTAGAGATAAGGGATAAGGAATTTATCGTTCTTGTAGGACCTTCCGGCTGCGGTAAGTCTACAACTCTCAGAATGATCGCCGGTCTCGAAGAGATCTCAGAGGGCGAGCTCTACATCGGCGACCGCCTTGTAAATGACATCGCTCCCAAGGACAGAGATATCGCGATGGTTTTCCAGAACTACGCTCTTTATCCTCATATGACAGTTTTCGATAATATGGCTTTCGGACTCAAGCTCCGTAAGGTTCCCAAGGACGAGATCGAGAGAAAGGTAAATGAGGCTGCTAAGATCCTCGATCTTACTCACCTCCTCGACAGAAAGCCCAAGGCTATGTCCGGTGGTCAGCGTCAGCGTGTTGCGCTCGGTCGTGCTATCGTTCGTTCACCTAAGGTATTCCTCCTCGACGAGCCTCTCTCGAACCTCGATGCAAAGCTCCGTGCTCAGATGAGAACCGAGATCGCTAAGATCCACAAGAAGCTCGGTACTACATTCATCTACGTAACTCATGACCAGACTGAGGCTATGACGATGGGTGACCGTATCGTTTGTATGAAGGACGGTTTCGTTCAGCAGGTAGATACTCCTCAGAACCTCTACGAGAACCCTGTAAACAAGTTCGTTGCAGGATTCCTCGGCTCTCCTCAGATGAACTTCATCGATGCAGTTCTCAAGGAAGAGTACGGTCAGTTCATCGTTGAGTTCGGCTCTGACGATACTAAGAACTCAAGAGGCAAGAAGTATCAGATCATCGTTCCTGAGTCAAAGGTCACTGACGAGCTCGGCAACTACGTTGGCAAGGAAGTTATCCTCGGCGTTCGTCCCGAGAGCATCCACGATGAGGAAATGTACCTCTCAAATGCTACAACAGGTGTTATCGACGCTTATGTCGAGATCACAGAGCTTATGGGTGCTGAGACTTACCTCTACCTCGTTTGCGAGGGCAACAACCTCACAGCAAGAGTTAGCCCCAGAACTACAGCAAGACCCGGTGACGAGATCAGAGTTGCTATTGATCCCAACAGGATCCACCTCTTCGACAAGGAAACAGAGAGAGCTATCGTCAACTGATAATATCGAAATATTCACTTTTCATATTTATCCTTTCTTTCTATCTGTGTCTATGAGGCAATAGATACAGGGCAATCAGCCGCAGCTTTGCTGCGGTTTTTTGCTTTGATACGGAGGTTTTTGTATGTCTGAGATAAAAGAATATATTTATGCGCATAAGGACGAGATGATCGGGCTTCTTGCGGAGCTCGTTGCCGTACCGAGCGTTCAGGGCGAGGCGTCAGAGGGATGTCCGTTCGGAACTGAGCCGGCACGCGCTCTTGGTATTATGCTTGAAAAATGCAATGAATACGGTTTTTCTGTGGATAATGTTGAAAACTACGCCGGCTCAGCCGATCTTGACGAGAAAGAGCCTGCACTTGCGATACTTTCGCACCTCGACGTTGTTCCTGCCGGAAGCGGCTGGAGCTCAGACCCGTTCACGCTTACGGTCGATGGCGAGAAGCTCGTCGGACGCGGAGCTATCGACGATAAAGGTCCGGCAGTTGCAGCGCTTTTCGCTATGAGAGCCGTGAAGGAGCTCGGTATTCCGCTGAAAAAGGGAGTACGTCTCATTTTTGGCACAAACGAGGAAAACGGCTCTGCCGACCTTGAATATTACCGAAGCAAGCGTGAGCTGCCGCCGATGGTGTTCACTCCCGACGGCGAATATCCCGTGATAAACGTGGAAAAGGGTATGCTGAGAGTTTATTTTTCCGCAGAATACAGCGGTATACCGATATGTGCGGGCACGGTCATAAACGCTGTTCCGGCTGTATGTAGAGCAGGAGAGACAGAATATATCGGCAGGTCCGCGCACGCCTCGACTCCGGAAAAGGGTGAGAATGCTATAACGAAATTTCTTGAAATACAGGGAAATACTGATGCTCTGCTGTCAGGTCTTGCAAAGCTTTTCCCACACGGTGAGACCGACGGAAAAAGCTGCGGACTCGGTTTTTCTGACCCTGTATCCGGGAAGATGACTTGCGTTCTTTCAATGCTCAACAGCGCCGGCGGAAAGCTCAGCGGAGGTATCGACATCCGCTTCCCGATCGACCGGAAAAAGGCTGAGATCAGCGGAATTATCTGTTCAGCGCTTGAAAAAGCCGGATTCAGCATAGACAGCTGCGACGGTGTTGAGCCGCATTGCACGGACGGAGATTCCGGGTTCGTGCAGGCTCTGCTTCGCGTATATGAGCGAGTTACCGGCGAAAAAGGGCGGTGTATCGCCATCGGCGGCGGAACGTACGTCCACGGGATAGAGGGCGGAGTCGCCTTCGGAGCAGAATTTCCCGGTACCGATTATCATATGCACAGCCCCGACGAATTCATCACAGTCGGCGACCTGCTGAAAAATGCCGAGCTTATGGCAGAAGCAATATCCGAGCTTTGCTCATAAAAACAACCGCGCCTGTATCGGGGACTCTTCGGGTATCTACTGGGGCAAACCTTTCTGAAGAAAGGTTCTTCCCCAGACCCCTTTCCAAAGACTTCCAGCTTTGTTTTTCCCCTCCTATGGGGTCACGTCAGCAAATAAAGACAGAACATTGAATCTGTCAGCGTGACCCCATAGGAGGGGAAAAACGGAGTTAAAAGTTTTAGGAAGGGAGTTTGAGGGAGAACCCTTTTTCAAAAGGGTTTCCCTCAATAAATGCCCGAAAAGTCCCCGATACAGGCGCGGTTGTATTATGCGTCAGTTAGCGGGCGGTCGTGGCTTTTGTTGTGTGGGAGGTCGTAAGGCGCTCTCTGCTGCTTGTGCTGCCGTCGAGACCGTCGATGACGTCGCTTGCGGCATCGCCGGCGCCGTCGATGATGTCATTTGCGGCATCTCCGGCACCGTCAACGATGTCTTTTCCGGCGTTCTTAGCGCCGTCAACGGCATCGTGGGCGTGGTCCTTTGCGGAGTCGCCGTCGGACCTGTCATAGTCGTGATCTTCGTAGTATGAGCCGTCGTTACGGCTGTTGTCCTTGTCGGCTCCGCAGCCCGTGAGAACGCAGGTCATCATTAAAAAAACGGAGCTTATTGCTAAAATCTTTTTCATACAAATCATATCCTTCTAATTTTTTGATTGCGGATTCGCTTTCCACAATACAAATTTATTCTTTACACGTTTTCCCCATTTATCCACAGGGTTTTCAACTTTTTCGGGCTGTAAAATGCTGTAAATTACGTTGTTTTCACACTTTCCACATCATTTTCAACAACTAAAGCGTGGAATCAACTCCTGATTCAACACAGTGTTGAAAACTTATCGACAGTACAAATTCAAATTTTTGGTACTATATTGCTATTTCTCAGCCGGGAACTTATTGCAGCTTTTTGAGAGTTGCTATTTCAGGCAAAATATGATATAATTACCTCATCAGGATAATGGAGGATAGGTATGTTTGAGGGATTTTCGCAGGAGGCGCTCGACTTCCTGCTCGGTATCAGATTCAACAATGACCGCGAGTGGTTCGAGCCGCGCAAGAGCATCTATACGGATAAGGTCTATGAGCCGATGAAGGCGCTTGCGGACGAGATATACGCACCGTTTGCCGATACCGGGATGATATACAAGGCAGGGCGGATATACCGCGACGAGAAGTTTCCGCCGTATCTCCACTACCGCGACACTATGTGGATATACGTTCGCTATGAGGCTTTCTGGTGGAACAAGACTCCGACGCTCTATTTCGAGCTCTCGCCGGAGGGAGCAGAGTTCGGATTCCGCATAAAAACGCCCGATGCCGCAGTTATGGAGCGTTTCCGCAGTATGCTTGCCGAGGACGGCGACGATTTCTTTGCGCTTGCGAAGAAGCTGAAACGGAAGGGTATCAGCTTCGGCGGAGACGAATACAAGCGCCCGAAGAAGTGTCCGCTCCCGGAGGCGGAGGAATTCTACCGGAAGAAGGGGCTTTCGGCGTATGTGAAGGTAGAGGACATCGCCGAGCTGTCTTCACCGGAGCTTTCAAAGCGCGTGATAAAGACATTCAGGGACGTAATGCCGCTGAATGATATGTTCCACGAGATAGTTGAAGTTGAGGAGCTTGCAAAGGCGCTGATAAAGGAGTCCGCTGCTTCCGAGCCTGAGCCGGAGATAGTGAAGGCTCCGAAAACTGAATTTATGTGGTAAAAACAAGAACTGCCGCAGATACGTTATGTACCTGCGGCAGTGATTTTTTTATTCAGCGGAAATGTCTTAGGCGATTATTCGATGTCTCCGTGGTGAGCCTGAAGAGACTTGACCTCGAGGCACTTGTTGAGCTTCTTGGCCTTGATACCCTCAACGCTTGCCTTTGCAGCAGCCATTGTGGTGATGTAGGTCACGCGGTGCTTGATAGCAGCCTTACGAATATAGCTGTCATCATAGATGCTGGTCTTGCCGGCAGGAGTGTTGATGATGAGCTGTATCTCGCCGTTTGCGATCTCGTCAGCGATATTGGGTCTGCCCTCGTATATCTTGAAGATACGCTTGCAGGGGATACCTGCTTCCTTTATCATCTCATAGCTTCTGCCTGTTGCGAGGATATTGAAGCCGATCTCGTGGAATCCCTTTGCAATTTCGAGGAGCTCCGGCTTGTCTCTGTCACAAACGGAGAGGAGAACTGTTCCCTCCTCGGGGAGAGGATTCTTTGTAGCCTCCTGAGCCTTGTAGTAAGCCTCGCCGAATGATTTTGCGATACCGAGAACTTCGCCTGTTGAGCGCATCTCAGGTCCGAGGACGGGGTCTACCTCCTGGAACATATTGAAGGGGAATACGGCTTCCTTAACGCCGTAGTGATTTATCTTGCGGTCCCTGAGCTCCGGAACGGGAGAAGGTCTGCCTGTGAGTGAAGATGTGATGATGTCGGTAGCGATCTTCACCATATTGATGTCGCAAACCTTTGAAACGAGCGGAACTGTTCTTGAAGCACGCGGATTAGCTTCGAGAACGTAGACTGTATCGCCCTCGATAGCGTACTGCATATTCATAAGTCCGCATACGTTCATCTCAACAGCTATCTTTCTTGTATATTCCTTGATAGTAGCAACCTGCTTCTCAGTGAGGTTCTTCGAGGGAAGGATACAAGCGGAATCGCCCGAATGTACACCTGCGAGCTCGATATGCTCCATAACAGCGGGAACAAAGCAGTGTGTGCCGTCTGAGATAGCGTCAGCCTCGCACTCTGTAGCGTGGTTGAGGAAGCGGTCGATGAGGATAGGTCTGTCGGGAGTTACGCCTACAGCAGCATCCATGTAAACCTTCATCATCTCGTCATCGTGAACTATCTCCATGCCGCGTCCGCCGAGAACGTATGAAGGACGAACCATTACAGGGTAGCCGATGCGGTTAGCTATATCGATAGCCTCGTCAGCATTTACAGCCATGCCAGCCTCAGGCATCGGGATACCGAGCTTGTCCATCATTGCGCGGAAGTGGTCACGGTCCTCAGCGAGGTCGATAGTCTCGGGAGTTGTGCCGAGAATGTTTACGCCGTACTTCTTGAGGTCGTTAGCGAGGTTAAGCGGAGTCTGTCCGCCGAACTGAGCGATAACGCCTACCGGCTTCTCCTTCTCGTGGATAGAGAGAACGTCCTCGAGGGTGAGGGGCTCGAAGTAGAGCTTATCAGATGTATCATAGTCAGTTGAAACTGTCTCGGGGTTGCAGTTTACGATAATGGACTCGAAGCCGAGCTTTTTGAGTGCGAGTGCAGCGTGAACGCAGCAGTAGTCGAACTCGATACCCTGACCGATACGGTTAGGACCGCCGCCGAGTATCATTATCTTGGGCTTGTCTGTGTTGACAGGGCTCTTGTCCTCGTCGAGGTGGTAGGTCGAGTAGTAGTAAGCCGCATTCTGAGTACCGCTTACGTGAACGCCTTCCCAAGCCTCCTTTATGCCGAAGCCGATACGAGCGTTGCGTATCTCTTCCTCTGTAACTTCGAGGAGCGAGCTGAGGTAGCGGTCGCTGAAGCCGTCGAGCTTAGCCTGCTTGAGCACATTCTCAGCGGGAACTGTGCCCTTGTTTTTGAGGAGCTGTTCTTCCTCGTCTACGAGCTCCTTCATCTGCTCGATGAAGTACTTCTTTATCTTTGTAAGCTCATGGAGCTCGTCAACTGTAGCGCCCTTGCGGAGAGCCTCATACATAACGAACTGTCTCTCGCTTGTGGGGTAGCGGAGCTCTGCGATGAGCTGGTCCTTTGTCATTTCGTGGAAATTCTTGGCGAATCCGAGACCGTATCTGTCCTTTTCGAGTGAGCGGATAGCCTTCTGGAAAGCCTCCTTATAGGTCTTGCCTATGCTCATTACCTCGCCGACTGCGCGCATCTGAGTGCCGAGCTTGTCCTCAGCGCCCTTGAACTTCTCGAAAGCCCAGCGAGCGAACTTGATAACGATGTAGTCTCCGTCGGGGTAGTACTTATCGAGAGTACCGTACTTGCCGCAGGGAATGTCCTTGAGTGTGAGACCGCAGGCGAGCATAGCTGAAACGAGAGCTATCGGGAAGCCTGTTGCCTTGGAAGCGAGAGCGGAAGAACGTGAAGTTCTGGGGTTGATCTCGATAACAACGATACG
>JAFXVT010000062.1 GCA_017534835.1 Ruminococcus sp. | reverse complement strand
TAACCGTGATACTCATATAGAAGTTGTACACGCATTTATCGGTGGAAACCTTTCTGAAGAAAGGTTCCGCCAACAGCGGCGGTCCCCTCTGTCGCTGTGCGACATCTCCCCACACTGTGGGGAGTCACCCCCGAGCCCCCTTCCAAAGACTTCCAGCTTTGTTTTTCCCCTCCTATAGGGTCACGCTGACAGATTCAATATTCTGTCTTACTTTGCTGACGTGACCCTATAGGAGGGGAAAAACGGAGTTAAAAGTTTTAGGAAAGGAGTTTGAGGAAGAACCCTTTTTCAAAAGGGTTTTCCTCAATAGATACGCGTAAAGCTTCTGTAAGAGTACAACAGTTAAGATCGGGAGCTTTTTCGTTATTATTTCACCTGATAGTACATTTTCAGGCGCTGAGCTTCATTTGCTGCAAATCCGAATTTCTCGTAGAACGGTATCTTATCGGGCATCGCGCACAGCTCGACGAAGATGCTTGTACCGCTTACGCCGTGTTCATCAATGAATCGCAGAAGTTCGTCTATGAGCATACGTCCGATGCCTTTTCCCTGATATTCAGGTCTTACGACAACGTCCTTGATGTAGTAATCGAGTCCCATATCGCCATTCATTCGTGCCATTGCAACGATTGTATCGCCGTCAAATACGGACACTCTGAACAGGGTATGCTCCATTGCGAGCCTTGTCTGTTCAAGAGTCGGACCCTTTCCCCATACCGATTCCCACAGGAAGATGAATTCCTCGGCGGTGAGTTCGTTGTGTTTTATGGTCAGACGGTTCATTGGTTTCACCTCCGGAAAAGTCAGGTCTGCTGGTCTGTTTTGCGTTCGCTGCGAGTGAAAAGCTTGCGTATGCCGTCGATCAGAATAGTGAGGTATCTCAGCATAGGCTCGGCGATTATCGAGAAGTTCACGCAAAGAAGAATGCACTGGATGGACATTCCCGTGATACCGAAGAACTTGCTCAGATATAGCATACTGAGCGTCATCAGTATACCGCACATTCCCCATATCGCCCATTTGAAGACGTTCATCGGCTTACATATGCGGAAGAGGATCATCATTCCGACAACGCTCAGAAGTATCGTTGAGGCGGTCGAGATGTCCGACTGATGTGATTTGAAGATGTTGCCGAAGAATATCATCGCGGCAACGATTATCGCGTCCGTGATACCGGCGGGAAGAGCTTTGAGCAGTATATTCGTCATAAACTTGCCCTTTATCAGCTCGCGGTTGGGTATCTGTGACAGGCAGAGTCCGGGCAGACCGATAGTGAACACGCTGATGAGCGAGATCTGCGCCGGTTTGAGGGGATAGGTTATGCTGAGGAATATCGCCATTGACGACATCAGCAGCGAGAAGATGTTCTTGACAAGGAAGAGACTTCCTGAGCGTTCGAGGTTGTTTACGACCTTGCGTCCCTCCATAACGACGTCCGGCATTTTTGCAAAGTCGGATTCGAGGAGAACGAGCTGTGAAGCCTGTGCAGCCGCCTCACTTCCCGAAGCCATCGCAACTGAGCAGTCCGCGTCTTTGAGCGCAAGAACATCGTTTACGCCGTCACCGGTCATTGCGACGGTCCTGCCGGCTTCTTTGAGGGCACGTATGAACATACGCTTCTGCTCGGGAGTTACACGTCCGAAAACTGTGTAATGCAGGATAGAGCTCTTGATAGCCTCCTCGGTCTTGAGGGTGGTAGCGTCGATGTAGCTGCCGGCATTTGCGATACCTGCCTGCTTTGCTATCTCAGAGACGGTTATCGGGTTGTCGCCGGAGATGACCTTTATCTCGACGCCCTGCTCGGCAAAGAATCTGAATGTATCCGGAGCATTCTTTCGTATCGGGTTTGTGAGCATCACGAAGCATATCGGCTTTATTTCGCCGTTTATCGCTTTGCCGTCGGGGATAGTGTCACAGCTTCCGAAGACGAGCACGCGGTAGCCCTTGCTGCTGTGCTCGTTGACGGTATCGCGGTACTGCCCGAAGCTCTCTTTGAGCAGGAATTCCGGAGCTCCGAGAACGTATGCGCCGTCTGCGAGGACGGTGCTGCTGTATTTGAACTCAGACGAGAAACCGGTGTAAGACTTTATTTTCTGTCCGCCCGGGGTGTTGAAGTGATTCTTGACTGCGAGCATCGTAGCGTTGTCGGCGGACTGAGCTGCTGCAAAGTCGCTGATAAGTGCGTTCAGCTGCTCTTCGGAATAGCTTTCATCGAGGGGCAGGACTGATGTAACGCTCATATTTCCCTCTGTGATAGTACCGGTCTTGTCCACGCACAGCACATCGACGCGCGCGAGGGTCTCGATGCATTTCATATCGTGGACGAGTACCTTTCCCATAGCGAGACGCATCGCGCTTATCGCAAGAGTAGTGCTCGCGAGGAGGAAAAGCCCTTCAGGTATCATACCGATGACAGCGGCGACCATTGCCTGTATACTGCTGCTGACATCGCGCCCCTCAAGGAAATGCTGCTGATAGAACAGCGCAAAGCCTATCGGGATAATGATGATACCGGCTATTTTTACGATGCGGTTGAGTGAGCGTATCATTTCTGACTGCTCGCCCTTTTTCGATTTCTTAGCCTGTGAGGTGAGCTGCGAGATGTACGAGTCCTCGCCGACACGTTCAAGCCTTGCGCGGCAGGAACCGGATACGATGAAGCTTCCCGACATAAGAGTATCGCCGACCGATTTGCTTATCTCGTCGGATTCGCCTGTCAGGAGCGCTTCATTTACAGAAACGTTTCCGTCGAGGATAACAGCGTCTGCGCTTATCTGATTTCCGGCGCGGAATATCGCGATGTCATCGAGAACGACGTCCTTTGAAGGTATGCTGACTTCCTTGCCGTCACGGATTATTGCTGTGACGGGAGCATTCATCATCGTAAGCTTGTCCAGAACGCGCTTAGAGCGCAGCTCCTGTACGATACCGATAAGGGTATTTGCGATGATGATGGGCATAAACGACAGGTCACGGTAATTCTTGGAATAGATTATCAGACCTGCGAGTATCAGAAAGATGAGGTTGAAATAGGTGAAAACGTTGTCCGCGATGATGTCACCGACTGTCTTGGACGGTGGATTTACCGGAGCATTGTCGTAGCCGGCATCTGTCCGGAGCTTTGCCTGCTCAGTGGTCAGACCGGCAGAAGCGTCGGCAAATATGCGCTCAGGCGGTTCGGGGGAGCGGTGGCTGTGCTTTTTCTTACTCAATTCCGCTACTTCCTTTCTTATGCTTGCCGCGGTGATTTATGGGGACAAGCTTGATTATTTGTCATATTCTAATATTATATCACATTTATCCAAAAATAGCAACACACGCGGCGAAAAACTTCCGTCAGAAATTTTTACGCCGTGAAACAGGCTGATGCGACACGCCGTAAGCTTGACGCGAGTGGGAAGTGGTGGTACAATGAATGTCAGACATTCTCTTTTTTGATTATTTTGCTTGTTTTCAGCCGACTTTTACGCGCTGAAATGCTCCGGAAAAGTTTTTTGAAATTATTTCCGGAAAAGTGTGACACTTTGCTTTCGTGACCTGAATGTAGTATATGAAAGCACGATCCATGGAACACTTTCTGCCACATCAGGAGGACAGCTATGACCGGTAATGAATACTGTGCATTGCACAGAAAATCGCCAGATAAGGCGTATGATGCGCTCTTTGAGAGCTACTGTGATTACGTTTATGCCATCGTTTTCAATAAGCTCAGGAGCGTTGCCTCACGTGAGGATATTGAGGAATGTGTGAGCGACATCTTTGCTGACATTTTCTTTGGCTATGACGTAAACAGCGACTTCGCAGGTGATATGAAAGGTTACATCGGCACAGTCGCCAAGCGCAGGGCTATCAACGCCTTCCACAGTCTTACTGCAAGGAATGGTCATTTTTCCGGAGATTCCGACGAATATCTCGCAGGAGTCGGCTCAGGCTCGGACATCGAAGCTGAGCACGACACCGAAGAGACAAGGAATATCCTTATCAGCAAGATAAATGAGCTTGGCGAGCCGGATTCAACGATAATCTTCCAGAAATACTATTACGAGCGCTCCTCGGGTGAGATAGCCGAGCTGCTGTCAATGAAGGCGTCAGCTGTGCGTATGCGTGCGGCGAGAGCTCTCGAAAAGCTGAAAAAATCACTGGCTGCTGCTGGTATCATACTATAAAAGGAGATGCGTACTATGAATGAGAATCGAGAATTTGATATGCTTGAGAATGCAGACGACAAGAACGTAGAGCTCCTTGCAAATGTGCCGGTGCTCACGAGGAAAGAAAAAGAGAGGATGTTGAAAATGAGTAAGAGCAAGCTTGATAAAATGAACAGAGAAAGCAATACAGAAGAACAGGTAAGCGGTGTTGAGCAGTACAAGCGCCCGAAGTGGTACGCTTTTGCTTCGATAGCTGCATGCATTGTGCTCGTCGGAGGTATCGTTGGAACAGCATTTCTTATGCACAGAAACGGTCAGGCTCCAGATATTGACCCGATGTCAGAGGTTACAGAGCCTTCTACAGAATCATCGACTGAAGTTGCTGATTTCAACAAAAATGGAAATGAAAGACACTTTGAAGAAATTGAGGAACTATTCAGCAAGGTGAACGAGTTCACGTTTATGTTCAGCGGCGGCGGAGTCGAAGTCGATGAAGGTAATAATATTCACTATGATTTCAAGGGTGAGAACGATGAGACTAAGGATGTAAGATACGTCCTCGTAACAGACGAACGCTTCAGCACAATCGAGGAGGTAAAGGAGTATATCAAGCAGTACATCGCTGATCCGATGTTTACGTCAGAATACAACTCGTTTTTTGTCGACAGCTGGTCGCCGGCTGTTTTCAAGGAGTTTGACGGCAAGCTTTACTTCCTGGAGAAAGACGATGCAGAGAAGAAAGCATACAAGATAAAATGCGGCTCACAGCTCACTGAAGAAGACCTCGCAGTGTTCCTTAACCTGGATAGCGATTCTTCGCTCTCCGGAGTCGAGGACGAAAAATTATCATTCTCTATACCTGCAAAGATCGATGACTCATTCTGCCGTATCTCCGGAATCCTTGTGCACGAAGAAAACAGGAACAAGCTCAGTGAATACAGCATTGAATTCTATCCCAACGGCGAATCAGCGGATGCTCATCCTTACTCAGTTCGTGCTATTTTGGATAATATCACTGAATTCGATGCGATAAGCAGCGGCGCCGGTGTTTATGGTGACACGAGTAGTATCAAGGAGATAAATATAGACGACATCACATACAGATACTATCGTGTGACAGATGATCGTTTCAGCAGCCTTTCTGAGGTAAAGAGCTACCTGCGCGAGTCATTCACCGATTCATTTCTGAGTCAGAATGACTACCTCTGGGACGGCTATTCTAAGTTTGCAGAGTTTGAAGGTGTACTTTACTTCAACGAAGCACAAAGAGGCGGAAGATACACCTTCACAGGAGAGCCGTCCGTTATCAGTGAGACCGATACCGAAGTTACGATCGGTGTTGACAGCACACTTCCCGGAGGCGAGGTTGAAAGCCTTGAAATAATATGTGTTCTGGAGGATGACAAGTGGAAGGTGGACAGTATTAATACTGTTGCCAATACAAATGCTGAGCCCGGTGTAGATTATGTATCTGCTACAAATGATGCTTTGCACACATTCTTCGAGCTTGAGAACGTGGTTTTCGGTTCGGCTCTCGAAGTTGACGGAAATGATAAGGTAACTGTGAACGATTCGGAGTATGCTCGCGTTACGAGTGACAGATTCAGCACTGTCGACGAGATAACGGGCTATATCAGGGAAAAATGCTGTGATAAGATGCTCGACCGCTATCTTGATACTGATTCCGGCGCAGGAGCGCGTTTTATAGAGAGGGAAGGAAAGCTTTATGCTAAAATCATCCCCACTGATGATAGATTAGTTGACGGGGCTGTTTCAAATTATACAAGACTTGACGAGACAGATAATTCGTTCACGATACGTGTGATCCCGCCCCACAGAGATACTTATGAGATATATGTGAGACTTGACGAAGGAGAATGGAAGCTCTCCGGTACAACATTATAATATCAGCAAAAGCGCCCGGCTCAGATGAGTCGGGCGCTGATATTATATGCTGAAACTGCAATTGCGCCTCGGAAACAAAAAATGCGAAACCGGAGCGGTGACACGCTGTTGAATAATGTGTACCGATTCTGAAATGATACCGTGCGCGGCAATAAAAATGCGGCTCAGAAAAACTGAACCGCGAAACTGCGCACGCCCGCTCGGCGCTGTGTATGTGTTATAAATTAGATACGGTATGGAACGCGGAAAAAAACTCGCGGCTCAGAACAACTGAACCGCGAAACTGCGTGCGCCCGCTCGGCGCTGGTGCCGAAGACGGGACTTGAACCCGTACGAGATCGCTCCCGGCAGATTTTGAGTCTGCTGTGTCTGCCATTCCACCACTTCGGCGTGATGTACGGTAAACATTATACCATACAACAGTAAGATTGTCAAGCTCAGAGCTCGTAGAAGCGCTTGAAATTCCCTGAGAGGATCAGTCTGTTCTCCTCCTCGGAGAAGCCGCACATCAGGAAGCGTTCGAGCTCCTCAGTATGATCCCACATCGGGAAATCGCAGCCAAAGAGAGCATTCTCGACGCCGTACTTCTTTATGAGCTCAGCTGCACGCTGAGGCGACATAAACGGCATAGAGCTGCTTATGTCGATACAGAGATTCTCAAACTTCTGCGGAAGGAGCACCTCTGCCTTGTCCCAGCACCTGTAGCCGCCCATATGTGCAGCCTGTAGCTTGAGCTTGGGAAAGTTGCGGCATATATTCGCAATTCTCGCAGGTGCGGAGAAATCGTATCTGTTGTCGCCGCAGTGTATCATTACCGGCAGCTCGCCCTCTATCATCTCGTATATCCTGAATGCCTCGGGCGAATCTGCATTGAACTTCTGAAAATCGGGGTGGAGCTTGATACCGTGGAGTCCGAGCTCCTTTATCTGAGCGATGTCGCCCTCGAGGTCATCGGAGTCGGCGTGAGTTGTGCCGAAGCCGAAATATTCGGGGTGTATCGCGCATTCCGCTGCGATGAAGCTGTTGATAGAGCGTATCTGATGAGGCGTGGTAGCAGTAGAGCAAACGAGGTACTTTGAAACACCTATCTTCTTGCCGCTCTCGATGAGCTTGCTGCTTACGCCGCAGCCGGTCATCGGTATATCGTAGAAATGACCGATGTTGATTGTAGCATTTTCGGCTATCTTTTCGGGAAATATATGCGCATGAGCATCGAATATCTCATATTTTTCGTAGATCTCGGGTTTCATAATAAGGCTCCTTGTATCAAAAATTCCACGATATATTATATATCAAAACCTCTGACTTGTCAAATATGATTTTTCTATCTGTCGTTATTGCGCGTCAGGCAGGGGATTCCCGGAGATCAAGACAGTGAAATGTATACGTGTTTGCCTTATTTGTCGTCAGAACGTATCCGTGCGCTTTGAGCCGGTGTGCTTATGGCTGGACCTTTCCCTTTCGGTACCTTCCGAAGAATATGCCGTCATCCACGTATTTCGACGTCTCGGACACCCACATCGGGAACTGACCAGTTGCGAGAGCAGTCTGCCCGTTGAGCATTCCCGTGTGGAAGGATATATGGCGGAACTGCCTGAGCACGAGCTCCATGCGCGTGAAGCGGCAGTTTTCAGGCTTTTCGTAAAGCATATCGTCCGTGAGCGTGTCGAGGTAGTCGAGCGTTTTCTTCTCGACGCTATCGAGGTACTCAAGAAGTTGTTCGTCTGTAAGCACCACAGCGCAGGGATTGTCAGGATTGTCCATTCCGTCAACGTGAAATGGCGGTTCATCGTAAACATTCGGGTTGATGAACCACTTATCGGCGGAGTGTATCGCGTGGTAAGCCCAGCGCCAGCACGGTGCTCCGCAGCATATCGCGTCCCTGTCATACGTGCGCAGAGATGTCCTGATATTGAGAAAATTCGGTACAATGACATCCTTGATTATCTGACAAAGCTCATTCATATTATCCTCTCCTTACAGTGTGTGATAGTAGGGGCAGATATTGGCGTAGGTGCCGTTCTTCATACGGAACCCGCCGGGAATAGTACCAAGCTGTACAAAGCCGAGACGTTCATAGAGGTGACGCGCGTGGATGTTGGATTCGACGACTGCGTTGAACTGGAGAATGCGGAATCCCTGCTCACCGGCGCGGTCAAGACTGTCCCTGACGAGCTTTTCGCCGATATGGTGTCCGCGGCAGTCCTTGCTCACGGCATAGCTCGCATTGCAGATGTGTCCGCAGCGTCCGACGTTATTCGGGTGCAGGATATACAGCCCCAGCACGTCACCGTAATTGTTTTTTGCAACTGCACAGTAGGTCTGTGCGCTGAAAAAGCTCTTTCCGCTGTGGGGATTCAGGATCTGCTCCTGAGGAAAGGCTATGCCCTCCTCGACAACGTCGTTCCATATCCTTATCATCTGCGGAAGGTCGCTGTTTTCGTACTGAACGATATTTACGCTCATTTCATCACCTTATCTCAGAGCCGTTCGCGAAAGTCCTCATAGCCGAATTCACGGAGCGTCTGAATGCTGCCGTCAGTTCTGAGGAGCAGTATCGCCGGGAGCGGCATACCGTTGAATGTATTGTTCTTTACCATCGAATATATCGCCATATCGCCGAAAACTAGCCTGTCTCCCGTTTTGAGCGGCTCGTCGAAGGAATAGATACCGATAGAGTCACCTGCGAGACAGGTCTGTGAGCCGAGCCTGTATGACCACTTCTTTTCGTCTTTTTCTCCCGAACCGAGGAGCGGCGGACGATACGGCATTTCGAGCACGTCCGGCATATGGCAGGCAGCGGACGTATCAAGTATAGCTATCGGCATATCGTTTTCGGTGAGGTCGAGCACCTCCGTCATGAGATAGCCGGCATTCAGCGCAACAGCCTCGCCCGGTTCGAGGAACACCTCAAGTCCGAACCTGTCCTGAAGCATCTTTATACAGCGCTCGAGCCGCGGTATGTCGTAGTCGGGACGTGTTATGTGGTGACCTCCGCCGAGGTTTATCCACTCCATTTTTTCGAGCACATCGCCGAATTTTTCTATCAGAGCATTGACAGTGCTTTCGAGGTCATCGGAGTTCTGCTCGCAGAGGGTGTGCATATGCAGACCTGTCACACCTTCGAGGTCGTCATCGCGGAAGTTTTTCCGGGTGATACCGAGCCTTGAAGAAGGGGAGCAGGGGTCGTATATCTCATGTCCCTCCTGAGTCGAAAATTCGGGGTTTATGCGCAGACCTATCCTCTTGCCGGCAGCAAGTACGCGCTCGCGGTATTTGTCGAGCTGCGAGAACGAATTGAAGATGATATGTCCGCAGTACGACACTATCTCGTCGAATTCGCTTTCGCGGTAGGCGGCGGAGAAAACGTGGTTCTCCTTCCCCATTTCCTCAAAGCCGAGACGTGCCTCAAACAGTCCGCTGCAAGCTGTACCGTCGAGGTATCCTGCGATGAGCGGATAGGTGTGGTAGCAGGAAAAAGCCTTCTGCGCGAGAAGTATCTTCGCGCCCGTTCGTTCGCGGACGCCTTTTAAAATGTCCAGATTACGGATAAGCGCCGACTCATCCACTATATAGCAGGGAGTCGGCACGTTTCCGATGATGCTGCTAAGCTCTGTCATACGAATCTGACGGCTGTGCCGTAGGCGTAAACGTTGACGATACCGCCTCTGCCGCTGTCGGAGATGTCGCAGCGGTATCCGATAACTGCGTCAGCCTGCAATGCGTTTGCCTGCTGTATTATCTTGCCTCTTGCTATCTGGCAAGCCTGCATGATGAGCTCGGAATAGGCTTCGAGCTCACCGCCTGTGCCAAATGAATTGATAGCTGTGAAGCCCTTCCCGAGGTTGATGAGCTGAGTTACAGCTCCCTCAACGAGACTGATAGGCTCAGTCGTTTTTCCGTTTATCGTATCTGTCGTAACTATAAGCATTTATATTCTCCTTAGTCAACGAGAGTCGGATTGAAGTCCTCCTCCCACGGAAGTCCCCACTTGTTGAGAGCATCCATGAACGGGTCGGGATCGAATTCCTCGATGTTGAACACACCGGGTCCCTTCCATGTACCTGTCATTATCATCATAGCGCCTATCATTGCCGGTACACCGGTGGTGTAGGAGATAGCCTGCGAGCCGACCTCCCTGTAGCATTCCTGATGGTCGCAGATGTTGTAGAGGTAGTAGTTCTTATCCTTGCCGTCCTTCTTTCCGCGGAAGATACAGCCGATATTCGTCTTGCCGACAGTTCTCGGACCGAGCGATGCAGGGTCGGGGAGAACAGCCTTGAGGAACTGGAGCGGAACTATCTCCCTTCCCTCGTACATAATGGGCTCGATAGAGGTCATACCGACGTTTTCGAGGCACTTGAGGTGAGTGAGATAGCTCTGACCGAATGTCATAAAGAAGCGGATACGCTTGATACCCTTGATGTTGAGGGCGAGCGATTCGAGCTCTTCGTGGTGGAGGAGGTACATATCCTTCTCGCCGACGCCCTTGAAGTTGTATACGCGCTTTATCTCCATAGGCTCGGTCTCTACCCACTTGCCGTCCTCGATGTAGCTTCCCTTTGCGGATACCTCGCGGATGTTTATCTCAGGGTTGAAGTTCGTAGCGAAGGGGTAGCCGTGGTCGCCGCCGTTGCAGTCGAGTATGTCGATGTAGTTTATCTCATCGAATTCGTGCTTCATCGCATATGCAGAGAAAACGCCTGTAACGCCGGGATCGAAGCCGCTTCCGAGGAGGGCTGTGATACCAGCCTCCCTGAACTTTTCGCGGTAAGCCCACTGCCACTTGTACTCGAACTTAGCTGTGTCGAGCGGCTCATAGTTTGCTGTATCGACATAGTGAGTCTTTGTAGCGAGGCAGGCGTCCATTATCGTGAGGTCCTGATATGGGAGTGCGAGATTGAGCACAACATCGGGCTTGTAGCTGTTGATAAGAGCGATGAGCTCATCAACGTTGTCAGCATTTACCTGTGCTGTCTCGATAACGGTTTTTGTCGTGGGCTGGAGCTTCTCCTTGAGCGCATCGCACTTTGACTTCGTGCGGCTCGCGATCATAATGCCCTCAAAAACTTCGCTGTTCTGGCAGCACTTGTGGATAGCTACGGAGGCAACTCCGCCGCAGCCGATGATCATACATTTTCCCATTTTTATTAACTCCTTTGCAATATTATAGTTTATCATAGTTTATAAGTTCTTCGTAGTCCTTACGTATCCTGTACCTCTTATAGAAGCAGTACCCGATGAAGCCGCCTGACAGGGCGAGACCGACAATGATGAACAGGATCGCGTTCTTCCTTTCGACCTTGTAATCGGGCACATATATCGTCATCGGGTCGTCCGTGTCTACATAAACGCTGACCTTTTTCCCGACGAAGAGGCTGCCCTTGTCGGAATATGATTGTCCGTGATAGGTGTATTCTCTGCCCTCAAAGGTGTATGTGAAGACCGGAGCGTATACGAGAGATGAGCTTGGATCGGAGGGATCGGAATGCGTTGAGTCGAAATCCGATACGACACCATCGGTCCGCACAGTGCAGACCTTTTTGTCCTTGTGAGCCGAATACATCTGAAGCGAGCCGACAAATACAAATGCAAGCCCGGCGAGAATGAATACCGCAGACATGAACAGATGCAGCCGGAATGTGAAGCTCTGGGTCTTTTTTATGTCGGCGTCGAGCTTTTCGCTGTCGATGGATCCGGATCCATCAGAGTATTTACTGCGAAGCGATTCGCTGAGCTGTTTGTCATATTCATTGAACTCTGACACATTTACCTCCACGGTTTATTCACAACAGAAGTCGATGCAGCATCATATTCAGAGAATACACCGTCCTGTTTACAGATATTCTTTGTATTCCACGATCTCTTCTGCCGGCTGCTTGCGATCCCTTATGAAATGGAAGACAATGAGCAGGATAAAGGCAACGGAAAGCAGGCTTCCGCCGACTATCGTGAATACCAGACCAAGAACGGAGTCCTGCCTGTAGCCGGTGAGATATGAGTGAGCCGGGTCATCTGGGTCAACGTGTACCTCGACCTTTTCGCCGGGCGTATACGGACGCTTGCTTGAATAGGTATCACTTTCCCATTCGTAGGTCTTGCCGTTGTACGTGTAGCTCACGACAGGGGAGGTGAGACCGTGATGATCGGAGGATGACGAGTATTTGTAACGATCGAGAGTACCATAGACCGTTTCGGTGCATTTTCGGGTATCCTGATTGCTTTTGTAGAGGACACCGCCGCCGATACCAGTGAATACTATCCCGACCGTCATAAAAACCACTGTCATTATAGTCATCATCAGGCGCCTGAGCCGCTCATCAGCGACCGTTTTGCCGTTGAAAGTGATCTCTTCTCTGACCATTTTATTCACGAGAGTGCAAGGAGCATTTCCCTTATCACCTTGCAGGCGACTGCTGTGGAAACGCCGGACTGGTCATATGTCGGGCTGAGCTCGTTCACGTCACAGCCGACGATGTTCAGCCTGCTGCAAACGAGAGTGACAGCGCGGCGGAGCTCGTCAAATGTAACGCCGCCAGCCTCGGGTGTGCCTGTGCCGGGGAATACCGACGGGTCGAGCACATCAAGGTCGAGTGTGAAATAAACGTTTTTGCCGCTGAGCTTTTCAACGACTTCTCCGAGACCGTCGAAGCTGAATTTATGCATCTCGGTATGTCCGTCTGCAAAGAGAAATTCGTCGCGGTCTCCGCTCCTGATACCGAACTGGAAGATGTGACCGTCTCCGACGAGCTCGTGGCAGCGTCTGAGCACACAGGCGTGCGAGAGCTGCTGACCGAGGTATTCATCGCGGAGGTCGGCGTGGGCGTCGAAGTGAACGATGTAAAGGTCGTCATATTTTTCCTTTACAGCCATAACAGAGCCGAGCGTGACGAGGTGCTCGCCGCCTATCATAAAGGGGAGCTTTCCGTCAGCGAGGATAGTGCGCGAGCGCTGAGAGATGTCCTTGATGGTACGCTCCGCGCTTCCGAACGGGAGCTCGAGGTCACCGCTGTCGAAGTAGCTGTGATCGGTCATATCCCTGTTCTGATAAGGGCTGTAGGTCTCGATACCGAAGCTTTCGCTGCGTATCACTGCCGGAGCGAATCGCGTACCGGGGCGGAAGCTTGTCGTACCGTCGAAGCCTGCGCCGAAGAGGACTATCCTTGCGTCCTCGTATTCGGCATCGCAGGCGATAAAGGTCTGAACATTCTTATTCAACATCTCTGAGCATCTCCTCAACGTAATTGGGCAGCGCAAATGCGCCCGTGTGGAGCTGTGTGTTGTAATACTTGGTCTTGAGACCGAGCAGGCTCCACTTTACCGCGTCATAATCGCGCACCGGATGATACTTCTTTGAAGCGAAGCCGAACAGCCAGTGTCCCGAGGGGTAGGTCGGGATATGAGCCTGATATACACGGCTTATCGGGAAGCTCTCAACGATGCGCTTGTGCGAGCGCTGCATTGCGGCAGCGTCCTCGGCGTAGAACGGGCTTTCGTGCTGGTTGACCATAATGCCGTCCTCGCGCAGAGCCTTGTAGCAGCTTCCGTAGAATTCCTTTGTGAACAGACCCTCTCCCGGACCGAAGGGGTCGGTGGAATCGACGATTATCACGTCATACTTGTTCTCACAGCGGCGGATGAACTTCACGCCGTCCTCGTAATAGATGTGGACTCTTTCGTCGTCGAGACGGCAGGCTGTGGTGGGCAGGTATTTCCTGCTGACCTCCACAACGAGTTCGTCTATCTCAACGAGGTCGATGCTCTCAACAGAGCTGTACCGTGTGAGCTCGCGGACAACGCCGCCGTCGCCTGCACCGATGACGAGGATATTTTTCGGATCCGGATGAACAGCCATAGGTACGTGGGTTATCATCTCATGGTAGATGAATTCGTCCTTCTCTGTCAGCATCATATAGCCGTCGAGCGTGAGGAAGCGTCCGAATTCCTTTGAATCGAACACATCTATGCGCTGGAATTCACTGTTTCCGCTGTAGAGCTGGTGGTCTACCTTTATTGAAAATTTGACATTCGGAGTATGACGCTCCGTGAACCATAATTCCATATTAAGCCTCCTGTATCATTCCGGGCGTCCGGTGGGAGGTCCGCCTGCCGGAGGTCCGTCAATTCCGCTGAGCTTCAGCGAGAGCTTCAGGAACAGCGGTGAAACGATGAGTATTATAATGAATGCAACTGCAAAGCAGAGCGCGAGTGAACTGAGGTACATCACGATGAAGGGCGGGAGGTCGGCGTGTCCGCCGCTTGCCTTCATAGCCATCCTGCGCGCAAGGAATATCATTGCGAGCGTCATGAACGGCGTGTAGATTAGGTCTGATACAAGTGCGGATACTATAGCCGCCGGTATACTGCGTTCCCTGAGTCCGAGAGCCTTAGTCAGTCCGCCCTCGACTCTGCGCATCGGAATGATGAAGCCGATGACGAGGCTGATAACTGTACTGATAATGAAGCTTACGACAAATGCAACGGGACTGAATCCGCCCTTTGCTGTAAGATTTCCGGTGAGCGAGAGGAAAAAGCTGAGAGTCACACCCATAAACAAGTTCATAAACATCCCTACTCTTCTCATTTTATTTTCCATAGCTGCACTCTCCTTATTATTTCAGCACGTTCAGGCGTTCGATGTTTATATCCTCTGTGCCCGTCATCTGACAGCCCTTTTCCTTGGCATATCTGATGTATTCGATTATCTCCGGAGTTATGAGCTCGCCGGGCGCGAGTATCGGTATTCCGGGGGGATAGCACATTACGAATTCCGTGCAGACCTTTCCTGCCGCCTCGCCGAGAGGGAGCGATACCTTGTCCGCATAGAATGCCTTTCGCGGAGCTTCGCTTACAACGGGGGAGATGTACTCATGGCTGAGCATATCCGCACCTGTTTTGCTGAAGCGTCGTTTTATCTCTGACATCGCGCTGATAAGGCGCTCGATGTCGCGTTTTCTGTCGCCGACCGAGATGTATGCGAGAATGTTTCCGATGTCGCCGAATTCTATCTGAATGTCGTATTCGTCGCGGAGGAGGTCATAAACCTCGATACCTGCGAGACCTATCGGCAGAGTGAACACGCTGAGCTTCGAGACGTCGAAATCGTATATACTGTCGCCGTTTATCAGCTCGCGCGAATAGGCGTAATATCCGCCTATATCGTTTATCTCCGAGCGTGCGTACTCCGCCATTTCCACGGTTTTAGCGAATATCTCCCTGCCGCTGAGAGCAAGTCTCTTACGGGAAATATCAAGGCTCGATAGCAGGAGATAAGATGCGCTCGTGGTCTGCGTGAGGTTGATGACCTGACGCATATAGTCGGGATTTACCCTCTCGCCCATAAGCAGAAATGAGCTCTGAGTGAGGCTCCCGCCGGATTTGTGCATACTTACGGACGCAATATCTGCGCCTGCTGCCATCGCCGTGACGGGGAATCCCTCGCCGAAATAGAAATGCGTGCCGTGAGCCTCATCGACGAGCACGAGCATACCGTGAGCGTGTGCGAGCTCGGTTATGCGGCGGAGGTCTGAGCAGATGCCGTAATACGTCGGATTGTTGACCATAATCGCCTTTGCGTCGGGATTGTCGCGGATAGCCTGCTCGACCTGCGATACGGACATACCGAGCGCGATACCGAGCTGCTTGTTCACATCGGGGTTGACATAAACGGGTACAGCGCCGGTGAGAATGAGTGCATTTATCGCACTTCTGTGAACGTTTCGCGGCATTATTATCTTGTCGCCCTCCTTGCAGGCGTACATTATCATACTCTGCACTGCGGAGGTCGTACCGCCGACCATAAAGAATGCATTTGCTGCCCCGAAAGCCTGTGCTGCGAGCATTTCCGCGTCCTTGATGACTGAGACGGGGTGGCAGAGGTTATCGAGCGGCTTCATTGAGTTTACGTCGACGTTCATACAGTCCTCGCCGAGAAATTCGGTAAGCTCCATATTTCCTCTTCCGCGCTTGTGACCGGGCACATCGAAGGGCACTACCCTCATTCGCCTGAATCTGCGGAGAGCCTCATATATCGGAGCATTCACCTGTGAGAGCTCAGTCATTTCCGTACACGTTCCTTCCGCTGAATATTTCTATCATTTCCTTCCTGAGAGCGTTGGTTATATCGAGCCTGCTTCTCGGAGGCAGCTCGTGGACATCGGTGTTGAAGAGGTAATTCTGGAGAATGATGTCCTTGATGAGCATTTTTGTATGGAACATATTTGCCTGATATACATTTATATCCACAGCATCGTATTTGTCGAGGATAGACGTATCTATGTAGTTCTGTATCGACGTTATATCGTGGTCGATGAAGAGCTTTTCACCGTCGAGATTGCGCGTGAATCCGCGCACGCGGTAGTCCATCGTGATGATGTCGGAATCGAAGCTCCCGATGAGGTAATCGAGCGCGGTGAGCGGTGTTATCTTGCCGCAGGTCGCAACGTCGATGTCAACGCGGAAGGTCGCGATGCTTGTATCCGGGTGATATTCCGGATACGTGTGGACGGTGACGTGGCTCTTGTCGAGGTGAGCGACTATCTCGTTTCCGCCTGCCGGTATCATCGTATCATCGGCGATGAGGAAGGTTGCAGAAGCTCCCTGCGGGTCGTAGTCCTGACGGGAAACGCTGAGCACCTGAGCACCTATCATTTCGGTGAGGTGGGTCATAATGTCAGTGATACGCTCAGAGTTGTACACCTCGTCGACGTATGCTATATATTCGAGCTGAGCCTTCGGAGTCTTGGCGTAACAGACGTCATAGATGTTGAAACTCAGTGACTTTGTAAGATTATTGAAGCCGTAAAGCTTGAGTTTGTTTTCCATAATACACACCTCAGAAAAAAACACGCACAGACTATTTCAGCCTGTACGTGTAGGAATCACAAAGCATAAATGCATAGTAACCTCAATGCGGTTTCAGAGTTTTAAGCAAAGAATCCTTTTACTACTCTTATTGACCTTTCACAAGCTGAGAACTTATAAAAAAAATGTAATCAATAAGGCAACAGAAGTTGCCAGCCGATTGATCGGCGGTCGGCATTTGACCCGCTGTCCGTATGGCGTTTAACTCCGCGAATAGGGGAGTGGTCAAAGATCTTGCTCTGAAACCGAAGCTTCTCTGCAATTTTATTCATTTTAACATAAAACAGGATTTTTGTCAATAGAAAAAGCCTTTTCCGGACAAAAAATGTTTCACGCTCACTTTGTCTGTACCAGTCTCAGCGCGAGCCAGCCGAGGAGAGCGAGCTGCCAGATGAGTCCGGTGATATTGACTGCCCAGAAATACCAGTGCTTCGTCTTGTGGCGGAAGAGCTTCATACCGGCAAGAGCTCCGGCAGCTCCGCCGAAAAATCCGACTCCGAGCAGAGCGGATTCCTTTGTGCGCCATTCCTTCTTCTTTGCTTTTGTCTTGTCCGCCTTGTACATAACGAGTGCAATGAGCGACATAACAGCGAAGAATGCCGCAGCTCCGATGAGAGTATATTTTTCCATAAAATGCCTCCGTTTCCACTGTATATTATATCAGAGCCCGGCGCGGATTTCAATAGCTGAAGCAAATAATTCTTGCATTCCTTACGGCGTTGTGGTATACTAATATGTATCTGGCATATGAAAGGAAGATATTATTGGGCTCAGCATTTTTCCGTGGTATGAACCACGGTATCCCGATCGGACTCGGGTACCTGTCGGTCTCCTTCGGATTTGGCATATTCGCAGTAAAGAACGGGCTTTCGGTTTTTCAGGCATCGGCGATCTCGGCTTCAAACCTGACCTCTGCGGGGCAGATAGCCGGAGTTGAGGTCATCGCCGCAGCCGGCACGCTTCTTGAGATGATACTTGTACAGCTCGTCATCAACATAAGGTATTCGCTGATGGCGCTCTCGCTGTCGCAGAAGCTCGACAAAAGCTTCACCGCTCCGCACAGACTTGCGGCTTCATACGGCATAACGGACGAGATATTCGCGGTGTGCTCGGCTCAGCCCGGAATGATAGTTCCGGCGTATATGTACGGGATGATACTCATTTCCGCGGTGGGCTGGGTGCTCGGTACAGTCCTCGGAGCATCGGCAGGGGAGATACTCCCGAATTCGGTCTCGTCGGCAATGGGGATAGTGCTCTACGGAATGTTTCTGGCAATAATAATCCCACCCTCGCGCAAGAAAAAGAGTGTGCTCTTCGTCACCGTAATATCTGCTCTTATGAGCCTTCTTTTCAGATATGTGCTGACGATGGTATCAGGCGGATTTGCCGTTATTATCTGTGCGGTTCTTGCCGCCGGTATCGGAGCGTGGCTGTTCCCGGTAAGCGATGAAGAGGAGGCGGAGCAGTGACAGTTGCAGTTTATATCATTGTTATGGCTGGCGTTACATACCTTATAAGAATGATACCGTTTACGTTCTTCACCAAGAAGATAGAATCAAAATATGTTCGCAGCTTCCTCAGATATATCCCGTATGCCGTGCTCAGCGCAATGACTATCCCGGCAATTTTTACAAGCACAGGAAACGTGATGACCTCTGTTGTGGGAACTATAGTCGCTGTAGTGCTCGCATTCTTTGACCAGCCGCTCATAGTTGTGGCACTTTCTGCTTCACTTGCGGCATTTCTGACAGGTCTGATAGTCTGATAAGCCAAAACCGCTGCCGGAGCTTTTCCGACAGCGGTTTATTCATTATAAAACTATCCTTTCCTCAGCTCTTGGGCTCGCCGAGACCGAAATGTGGTCGCTTGAAGTGAAATGCGGCTGTATCGCCAAAGCGGAGTTTATCTGTAGGCGGAGCTTGTCCGTGAGCATTGCTATGAATTCGGAATTGGTCGGACGCTCGTTGAAATATGAGCTGGTGTAGCCTAATATGCTGTGTATGCTTGCCTTGTCAGCACGCTCCCACGCGGTCTCGATCGCAGTCCTTATCGCACGCTCGACACGAGCCGGAGTTGTCACGAATTTATCTGCGATTATCGGATAAAGGCGCTTCGTTATACTGTCGAGAAGTGAACGGTCGCTCAAACATTCGAGAACTCCGCAGCGTACGTATCTGTAGCCCTTGAGATTCGCAGGAATGCCGATCTTCTTTATCATATCGGTCACGAGTATCTCCGCATTGCAGCAGGACTGTGAAGGCGAGCACTTTGCCACAGCCGCAACAGCTTCGGCGAGCTCGGTGATGTCTATCGGCTCGGAAATGAAATATGCCGCGCCATTCCCGAGAACCTGCTTTTCAATGAATGAGTTGTACATTTCGGAAATCACTATGAATTCCGGAGCTTCAACAGAAAGCTCACGTACTTTGCCCATCAGAGTTACAGCGTCGGAATCCCTGAGAGTCAGATAGGTCACGACAACATCCGGATGCTCGGAAATGACAGAGCTTATAACGGAGTTTTCGGTACGGCTTCGCGTATAGGCAAAAAAGCCCTTGTCCCTGAGCGCGGATGCGATTGCAACTCCGATACTTGCCGAGTCGTCGCAGATGAGTACTTTGATGTCTTGTTTGATCATTTGGTATGTCTCCTTTTTGAATAATTTTTACAGTTAGATTATAATGCATAATGCAAGTGCTGACAAGGCGGAATTTGATATGTTTTGTCGAAAAATGGAGATGAAAAAGCAAGTTTGTAGAATCGCACTAAATAACATTACTATTTGGAGAAAAGAATGTGAATTATTCCGTCTGTAGAATTATATTTGTTATAAAATAAAATTATGTCTGACCCTATTGACTTTATTTCTGGTTTGATGTATAATATCTATTGTTGCGAGTGTGCTGGAATAGGCAGACAGGCTAGCTTGAGGTGCTAGTGTTGGAAACGACGTGTGGGTTCAAGTCCCGTCACTCGCACCATATGTGGACAGATGGCTGAGCTGGTCTAAGGCGCACGACTGGAACTCGTGTATACGTTAATAGCGTATCGAGGGTTCGAATCCCTCTCTGTCCGCCATGATGGCATGACAAAATAGATGACATGCCCAAAAAAGCCCGAAATATCGGGCTTTTTTACTACCCAAATCTCGAAAAATTTA
>JAFXVT010000061.1 GCA_017534835.1 Ruminococcus sp. | reverse complement strand
GTGGTCGTGGTGGTCGTCTCGGTCGGTGAGGTCTCGGTGACGGTCACTGTGGCGGGGACCGGTGCGGCCGCGGTTGTTGTGGTGGTGGTGGTCGTAGTTTCTGCCGGCTTTTCCTTGACAAATGCTGTATAGCCCATAACTGCGCCCATCATACCGTTTGTGCCGAGCGTGAGAGCTGAACCCTCTGAGAGCTCGATAGAGTAAATATCGAAAGGCTTTTCATTCTCTCCGTCGGTGATACCAACTATTTCGCCGGTTTTTGTAAAGCTTCCGAGCCATGCGGGCGGAGTGAGATTTCTCTCGTCCATAGCCACATAAACGATGACGTCCTTGGCAGCAGTGATAACTGCGAGGTCGGAATCAGTCTTCTTGGAGTCGCAGGCTGTTATGATGTGCTCTGCACCTGCAAGAGAGGAGGGGAGAGATGTGATGCTGAAATCGCGGTCAGCGAACGCCTTGCTGCCCTGCTGTACATTCTCTTCTATCCCCCAGAGGAAGCCGTAGGAAGCGTCCTTGGGCTCAAGCTTGCTGATGAGAGTGCTCTTGAGCTCTTCCTGAACAGGCGGATCCTGACCCTGTGAAACAGAGCCGGCATTGTAAGCCTTCTGCTGCATACGACCGGCGAGGTCAGTGACAGTAGACTTTGCCTGGTCGGGAGTCTGTGCGGAATAGCTGTACATATTGAGGTCGAAGTTATCGTAGTTTGCGCCGCCGGACTTGAGGTTGTTTATCTGAGCGGCTTCGTTTCTGCTGTAGACGATCTTGTAAGCAAGTCCGCTGCCCATATTGCAGTTGTCGAACTTGTCGTTGAAGGACTTTATCGTTCCTGAGTAAGCATCGCTGCCCATATTTACGGCATCGAGCGGGAGATTTGTCCTGTCGAAGTAGTTGGATTCGGAGAACACTCTTGAATTGTAGGAGGCTCCGATACCGTACTGCTTGTTTGTGGAGAAGAGATTGTTGTAGCTGTGGATATGAGCGTTTCTTGCACGGGGATTACGTGATTCAGTGTTGTTGAACCAGTTGTGGTGGTAAGTGATCCAGTCCTGCTCGTGAGTTGTACCGCCGCCGACGAGTGAGGTCTTGTGGCAGTTATTGTAAACGTTGTAGGAAATGGTCACGTACTCAGTCCACTTGATATCTGTAGAGCCGTCGCCGTCAGCCTTGTCAGCATCGACAGTTCCGTTGCCAGCGTATGCGTTATAGCCTGATTCGATGGTGTTGTTGTGGACCCAGATATGCGAGGAGCTGTTATCGGATGAGCCGGTCATCGAAATGCCGTCATCGGGATACTTGCCGAGCCAGAGATTTCGTACCTCGCAGTTCTTTGAGCGCTTCATCTCGAAGCCCCACTTGTCGAGGTTGGCATCGTAGCCGATACCCTCGATCGTAACGTTTTCCGCGTTCTGGAGATAGAGCATGCTCGAACCGTCATTCTGCTTGCCGTCATTAGCCTTTGCGCCAGAGGGAACACCGAGAGTGCCGATGAATCTGAAAACAACATTGCTCGGCTTTGCGCTGTAGAAAATGTCATACAGACCGGTCTTGCCGTTGTATGTGATAGAATCCTTGTTTGAGTTGGTAACGTAGATGACAGTAACGCCTGATCTGAGCGTACCGTCGTTGTTGTAAGCGCCGACAGCGGAGGAATTGTTGTAATGAGCATAGCCGCTGCGGTCGAATGCCATTGTTGTGACAGTGCAGGTCGCAGCTCCGCCGGAGCCTTCTACTCTGATGTCATATTTTGTATTGCCCTTGAGACCGGGAATATCGACTCTGCTGCCGCGTATGAGCTGAGAGTCGACAGCTGTGTAGGAAGATGTTCCGGAGGGAGCATAGCTTACCTTTATGCCGCTTCCGAGCTTTGAGCTGTCCCACTCAACGAAAGCTTCCTCGAACCAGCCTCCGCAGAGCCTGATAGCGTCTGAAACACCGGGATTTCCGGACTGCTGCTGCTCCTGAGAGCCTGAGCCTGCGCTGAGGAATGAGGGAGTCCAGTTGTTCATATAGTTCTTGAGGTTGATGCCGGCAGCGTCGCTGTCGGAGACGGTGTGTCCCTTGCGCTGCGAGAGGTCCACCTTCTGACCGTTCGAGAGCTTTGTGCCGTTCTCCTTGAAGCCGTCAACAGTCTCGGGCTGAACGCCGCTCATAGAGTACCAGCCCTCAGCACGTATCATATTCGAGTTCTGGAGAGTCGTGTTCACGAAGAGGACCTTAGCAGTCTGAGCCCACGGTCTGCCGAGGTAGCCGGGAGTTACTGTGAGCTGGGAATTGCCTGTAACGGTGCAGTTATTGAAGAGATAGCCGGTATATGGGTCGCCCTGAGCTCTTGCAGCTGTGATATATCCGCCTGTTGAGCCGGAGCTGTAGCCCTTCCAGCGGAGCTCACAGCCGTCGAATACAGCGTTGCTTCCGCCGAAGATGTAGTCTGTCTGTCCCTCGATGAGGCAGTTCTTGTAATACTGCGGTGAGCCGCCTGTGTAAAGTGTATCCTGACTCGAGAGGAACTGGCAGTTGAGGAATTCGCAGTAGCCGGTGTCTGCTGAAAGAGCAGCAGCGCGCTCGGTGTAAGCCTTTGACTTAACGTCAACGCCCTGATTGCGCTGAACTTTGAGAGTCTCGTTAGTGCATTCAACTCCGTCAGCGAGCTCTTCCTGCGTGATATAGCGGTTGAACGAGTTCTCGAAGACGATGTTCTCAGCCTTGAAATTCGTAGCCTTAGGCCAGAGCTGTACAGTTGCGCCCCAGCGGTAGTTCGCTACGTTCTTGCCTGACTTTGAAGCCGCAAGAGAAGCGTCGTAATAGCCCTTTGAGTTGGCGCTGTAGTATTTGTAGCCGATGCCGTAGTACCACGTGAGGACGGCATCACCCTTTGAGGGCTCGTCGTTCACGAATGTGATGTAGGGCGTCTGGACAACTACCTGCTGGCGGTAGGTTCCGGGCGCGATGTGGATAGTAACGCGGTCGTTTTCGCTTGAGGGGTTGAGACTTGCTGCCCTGTTGACAGCGTCCTGAACTGTTGAGAAGTTGTTTGCCCTGCCTGCATAGCCTACATACAGGTCAGTACCGGCAGCGTTGGCAGTCCTCTGAGGGAAGGCGAGGAACTGGCTGACGATCATACAGAGTACGGCAAAAACAGCCACTACAGTCAGAGTTTGCTTTCTTGCTCTGCTGTTCATAATAAAACTCCTTTTCTCACGCTTGTTTTGGGTAAATTCAACAGTTTACCTGAACTGAGGCATACTATTTATTGTATTATAGCATATTATGAACACATTGTAAATGACTTTTTGTGCTGTTAGACTGACATATTGTAGCAGACTCACGGCGCAAAAAGGGGGACAGCCTAAGCTGTCTCCCTGATAGTTCGTTATTCAACAGTAACGCTCTTGGCGAGGTTACGCGGTTTGTCGACGTCGAGTCCCTTTGCGACGGACACATAGTATCCGAGGAGCTGAAGCGGTACAACAGCGAGACTTGCTGCGAAAAGCGGGTCTGTCTTGGGGATGTAAGCCGTAAAATCGGCATTGTCCTCGACGCTGTAGTTGCCGTAGGTGGTGAGCCCCATAATGTATGCTCCGCGCGATTTGCACTCCACCATATTTGAAACAGTCTTCTCGAAGAGGTCCTGCTGGGTGATGACACTGATAACGAGAGTTCCGTTTTCAATGAGCGAGATAGGACCGTGCTTGAGCTCGCCGGCAGCGTATGCCTCTGAGTGGATATAGCTTATCTCCTTCATCTTGAGGCTTCCCTCAAGGCTTACTGCGTAGTCGATGCCGCGTCCGATGAAGAATGCGTCGCGGATATTGGCGAATTTAGCAGCGAACCACTGGAGGCGCTCCTTATCCTCAAGTATCTTTGAGACTTTGTCGGGGATAGTCTGTATCTCGTCGAGGAGCTCGGCGAATCTCTCGTCGGTCACCTCTCCGCGCACCTTTGCAAGCTGCATTGCGAGCAGATAGCCGGCGATGAGCTGAGTGCTGTAAGCCTTGGTTGTAGCTACCGATATTTCGGGACCTGCAAGTGTATAGAACACATTGTCGGCATCTCTTGCGATGTTGGAGCCGATAACGTTTACGATACCGAGTGTCTTGACGCCGTTTTCCTTTGCAAGAGTGAGAGCGGCACGGCTGTCGGCGGTCTCACCGGACTGGCTGATGATGATAGCGAGGCTCTTCTTGTTGAGGGGCATCTTCCTGTATCTGAATTCGGAAGCGAGCTCGACTCTTACGGGGATAGTCGTGAGAGCCTCGATAACGTACTGTACAGCCATACCAACGTGGTATGCCGAGCCGCACGCAACGATGTATATCTGCTGTATCTCCTTTACCTCTTCGTCGCTGAGACCGAATTCATCGAGGACTATCTTCCCGTCCTTGACAACTGAGTTGATAGTGTCGCGGATGACCTTGGGCTGCTCGTGTATCTCCTTGAGCATAAAGTGCTCATAGCCGCCCTTTTCGGCAGCCTCAGCGTCCCACTTTATCTCGACGAGTTCCTTGTCTATCTCCTCACGGTCGATGTTATAGAAGGTGACAGCGCCCTTTTCGAGCTTTGCTATCTCCATATTGCCGATGTAGTAGACATTTCTTGTATATTTGAGTATAGCCGGAACATCGGAAGCGACGTAGGTCTCGCCGCCTGAGATACCGATTATCATCGGGCTGTCCTTGCGTGCTGTGTATATTTCGCCGGGGAAGTCCTTGAACATTACGCAGAGAGCGTAAGAGCCGCGGATACGTATCATAGCGCGTGCGATGGAGTCCACCGGACCGAGACCGTACTTCTTGAAGTAATAGTCGATGAGCTTTACAGCCACCTCTGTATCGGTCTGGCTCTTGAACTCATAGCCGCTCTTGATGAGCTTTTCCTTGAGCTCCTGATAGTTCTCGATGATACCGTTGTGAACGGCAACGACGTTCTCATCGTCGCTTGCGTGGGGGTGAGCGTTGAGAGTTGAGGGCTCACCGTGAGTTGCCCAGCGGGTGTGACCGATGCCGCAGCTTCCCTTGACAGCTTTACCGCAATTGGTCATTTCGGTGAGGACCTTGAGCTTGCCCTTCGCCTTTACTATTTCTGTATCATTGCTGCCGTCGCGGACTGCGATACCGGCAGAGTCATATCCTCTGTATTCGAGCTTTGCAAGTCCGTCAAGCAAAATGGGAGCTGCCTGAGCGTCGCCTGTAAATCCTACGATTCCACACATAGTTAATGTTACCTCCAGTCTTTATGCGGAAAAACCGCACAACCTTTCTTAATTATACACTTTTTCCGCTTAAAAGTCAATATCTATGGCATTTTTGCTGTGCGAAGCCTATTCACTGAGGTCGTTCACAATAGCGTCAAAAGCGGAAATGTCCTTGTCGTAGGTCTCCTGCATATTCTTTTTCTTGGAGTAGAGGAGGTCCTGCGGCTTGCGGATAGCGATGAACCAGTCATCGGAAACGGAAGCTTCCGGGACGCCGACCTTTTTCGTAAAATCTGTGCCGGAGAGCATGAACTTGTATTTGTCCACGTGCTCGTTGCCGGGATAGAGCTCAGAGAGGTCAACGAGGTTCGTTTCGAGAGTGATGACATCTGCTAGCTTGCTGTTGCTGATTATCACGACCGCATCTGAGTTTTGCAGCTCAGTCGAGAGCTGCTGTGGTACGCTGTTGATGAAATCGTCTCTTTCCACGCCTGTATATGGGATGTAGTAGACGGAAGTGAGCTTTTTGCCGTTTTTGTTGTTGTCATTGGTGAATTGAGAGAGATACTCCTTCAGACCGTCCTCTTCGCCGAGGGCTGTATTTTCGCCTATGAGCAGAACTATCATATCCGGGCGCGGAGTCGTGATGTGGTCATAGACGAGGAAACCACCGATGAATGCGATAACGCAGCCGATACCGAGCCACCATTTGTTGTGGTAGAGGAAATTGCCTATTTTCTGGGGAAATGTCAGCCTGATCTCCTCTTCAGGCTCCTCGCGGATAGTTTCACTTTCCTCGATAACGCCGGTCTTCAGCCGCAGAAGCTCGAGCCGTTCTTCCTCAAGGCGCTTATCGCGTGCCTCGGCAGCTCTTTTCCTTTTCAGCTCGTACTTTTTCTGAGCCTCCTCGCGTTTCAGACGGAGCTCCTCTTCTGCTTTTTCCTGCATTTCCTTAGAGGTCTCAAAAACGCTCTTTGAGATGTGGAGCCTTTCGTCGCCGGAGCTTTCCGGCTGCCTCTTTTCTTCTTCCTTCATATTACCTCCAGGTAAGGATAAGGGCGGACTTCAGTCCGCCCGTGAATTGGTGTTCTTATTCTTCCTCTTCGTCTTCCTTGGCAGGTCTGCCGCTGTTTGCGGGCAAGCTCTTCATCGTCGGGAAGAGGAGCACGTCTCTGATAGAAGCGCTGTTCGTGAGCAGCATAACGAGACGGTCGATGCCGTAGCCGATACCGCCCGTAGGAGGCATACCTATCTCAAGTGCGCGGAGGAAGTCCTCGTCGGTGCGGTTAGCTTCCTCGTCGCCCTGGCTGAGAGCCTCTTCCTGAGCCTTGAAGCGCTCGCGCTGGTCGATGGGGTCATTGAGCTCGGAGTATGCGTTGCACATCTCACGTCCTGTGATGAAGAGCTCGAAGCGCTCAACGTATTCGGGAGCATCCGGCTTCTTCTTTGTGAGGGGAGAGATCTCTATCGGGTGATCCATAATGAATGTAGGCTGTATGAGGTGCTCCTCAACGAAAGCCTCGAAGAAGAGGTTGAGGATATCGCCGCGCTTGTGGCGCTCCTCGTACTCAACGCCCTTTTCATCAGCGATCCTGCGTGCTTCCTCGAGAGTTGTGATATTGGTGAAATCAACGCCGGAATACTTCTTTACGGCGTCTATCATAGTGAGTCTCTCGAAGGGCTTGCCGAGGTCAATCATATATTCGCCGTAGGGAACGCAGGTTGTACCGCATACCTCCTGAGCAACGTGGCGGAACATATTCTCTGTGAGGTCCATCATACCGTAGTAATCGGTGTAAGCCTGATAGAGCTCCATAAGTGTGAATTCGGGGTTGTGGCGTGTATCGACACCCTCGTTGCGGAAAACTCTGCCTATCTCGTAAACTCTTTCAAGACCGCCGACGATGAGGCGCTTGAGGTAGAGCTCAAGGCTGATACGGAGCTTGACTTCCTCGTCGAGAGCGTTATAGTGAGTCTCGAACGGTCTTGCAGCTGCACCGCCTGCATTTGAAACGAGCATAGGAGTCTCGACCTCCATAAAGCCCTGATCATCGAGATAGCGTCTTATGGAAGCGATTATCTTTGAGCGCTTGACGAATGTGTCCTTGACCTCGGGGTTGATGATGAGGTCGAGATAGCGCTGACGGTATCTTGTATCGGTATCCTTGAGTCCGTGCCACTTCTCGGGGAGCGGAAGGAGGGACTTCGAGAGGAGCACTATCTTTCTTGCGTGGATAGAGATCTCTCCCTTTCTCGTTCTGAAAACGAAGCCTTCAACGCCGATGATGTCGCCGATGTCCCACTTCTTCTTGAATTCCTTGAAGAGGTCGGCGCCGATGTCGTTGGAGCGCACATATACCTGGATACGGTCGGATGCGTCGCGGACGTCGATGAAGTTTGCCTTGCCCATATCTCTCCAGCTCATTATACGTCCTGCGATGCGGATATTTGTCTCGTGGAGAGCCTCAAGTGAAGCGTTGAGCTTCTCCTCGTCGCCGCCGGCAGCAGCGATGAGCTCAGCCTCCTTAGCCTCGTACTCAGCCTTGTAATCGGCAGCGTGACCTGTAACATCGTACTTGGTGACGGTGAACGGGTCGCAGCCGCCCTCGCGGAGAGCAGCGAGCTTGTCGAGTCTGTCCTTCTTTAGTATATTTATGTCCTGCTCTTCCTCAGCGGGAGCAGCGGGATTAACAGTGTTTTCGCTCATATTAAACGTCCTTTCGGGAATTATTTCGAGATCTCCACGACCTCATAGCGGAGCTCGCCGACAGGTGCCTCGACGATGAATGTGTCGCCGACCTTCTTCTTCATAGCAGCCTTGCCGATGGGGGATTCATCGGAGATCATACGGTTTCTCACGTCAACGTGGTTTGTTCCGACGATCTTGAATTCCTCTATCTTGTCGCTTCCGAGCTTCTTTATCCTGATGACTGAGCCCATACCGATCTCGTCAACGGAGATATTGGAATCCTCGATGACCTCTGCGTTGTCGATGGTGTGCTGGAGCTCAGCTATCTTAGCTTCGAGGATAGCCTGCTCGTTTTTAGCCTCATCGTACTCGGCATTTTCTGAAAGGTCACCGTAGGAACGCGCAACTTTAAGGCGCTCGGCAACTTCCTTACGTTTATTGATCTTGAGATCATCAAGCTCGAGAACAAGCTTATCATAGCTCGATCTGGACATCTGCTTTCCCATATTGAACAACTCCTTAGATTATAATTGTTTACGGTTAAGAATAAACATACTTCTATATTATACTATATTCCGCACGGTTTGTCAATATCGCAGACGATAAAAAAGCTGTCAGGAGAGGGGGGACCCTGTTCCTGACAGCCTGATGTCAGACGTTGTAGATTATCTCGGAATATGTCGGGATAGGCCAGTAGCTGAGCGGCATATTGAGCTCTATCTCGTCGGCTATGCTTCGCATGATGTCCATTTCGGCGAGTACATAGTCGTGGTAGTATTCAGCCTGCTTCAGCACGTCCTTTATCGCACACGCAGAAGCTATCTGCTTTTCGAGGCGTTCTATCGAATCGTAGAATTTGTCACAGAGGTCGTTGAGCTTTGCAGCTATCTTCTCCTCGGACTTGGAGGTGAGACCTATCGTTTTCTTGCAGGCGATAGCTGTGCAGAGCTTATCGAGGTATTCGAGAGAAGCCGGAAGCAGCTGCTTTCTTGCCATTTCGACCATTGTACGCGCTTCTATGCGTCTTGTCTTTGAGTATTTCTCAAGGTGTATCTCGGTGCGCGCTGTGAGCTCTTCACGGTTGTAAATGCCGAATTTGCGAAGGATACGGAGATTCTTCTCGTCGGTGTAGTGCGGCATACAGTCGACAGTTGAGGGATAGTTGGGAAGCCCTCTTCTCTCAGCCTCCTTGACCCACTCAGGCGAGTAGCCGTCGCCGTTGAAAATGATGCGGCGGTGCTTTTTGAGCACGTCCTTGAGCAGCTTCTTTACCTCGTCCTCGAACTCATCAGTGTCCTTGAACGGCTCGAGTATCTCGGTGAACTGGCTCAGTTCCTCTGCAACGATAGTGTTGAGCAGAGCGTTCGGGCAGGCGATATTATCGGACGAGCCGACCATACGGAACTCAAATCTGTTTCCTGTGAACGCGAAGGGTGAAGTTCTGTTTCTGTCCGTGGAATCCTTCGGGAATGAGGGGAGCGCATTCACGCCTATCTCGAAATTCTTTGCCTTGGTCTTGTATACGCCGTCCTCCTCGATAGCCTTGAGGACAGCATCGAGCTCCTCGCCGAGGAACATGGAGATTATCGCCGGCGGAGCTTCATCCGCGCCGAGGCGGTGGTCATTTCCGGCAGAGGCGGCGGAAAGGCGCATAAGGTCAGCGTATTCGTCAACGCCCTTGATGAGTGCGCAGAGTATAGTGAGGAACTGGAGGTTCTCCATCGGCGTATCGCCGGGGTCGAGGAGATTCTGTCCGTCATTGGTGGACATAGACCAGTTGTTGTGCTTTCCTGAGCCGTTTACGCCTTCAAAGGGCTTCTCGTGGAGCAGGCAGACGAGTCCGTGGCGGAGTGCGACCTTCTCCATTACCTCCATTGCGAGCTCGTTCTGGTCTGTGCCAAGGTTGGAGGTCGTGAAAATCGGTGCCATTTCGTGCTGTGCCGGAGCAACTTCGTTGTGCTTTGTCTTGGAGTAGATGCCGAGCTTCCAGAGCTCCTCGTCGAGCTCAGCCATATAAGCGGCTATCCTCGGCTTGAGGTTGGCAAAATACTGGTCGTCGAGCTCCTGACCCTTGGGAGGCTTTGCACCAAAAAGTGTGCGTCCGGTGAGGACAAGGTCCTCGCGCTGGTCATATTTATTCTTGTCGATGAGGAAATATTCCTGCTCAGCTCCGACTGTCGATGTAACGCGGGTAACATTCTCGTTGCCGAACAGCTTCAGGAAGCGTACAGCGGTCTTGCTGAGGGCATCCATTGAACGGAGGAGCGGAGTCTTCTTGTCGAGGGTCTCGCCGGTGTATGAGACGAAAACTGTCGGTATATAGAGGCTTCCCTCCTTGACGAAGCAATAGGAGGTGGGGTCCCACGCAGTATATCCGCGTGCGGAGCTGGTCTGGCGCAGACCGCCCGACGGGAACGAGGAAGCGTCCGGCTCGCCCTTGATGAGAGCCTTTCCGGAGAATTCCATAAGTGCAGTTCCGTTCGGACCTGGATTGATGAAGGAATCATGCTTTTCAGCGGTCGAGCCGGTCATCGGCTGGAACCAGTGAGTATAATGCGTAGCGCCGTGCTCTATCGCCCAGTCCTTGATAGCGTTTGCAACGACGTCGGCGGTTTCTGTGTCGAGGGGCTCGCCCTTCTCCATAGTTCGTCTGAGGTTCTTGTAGACATTCTTCGGCAGCTTGTTTTTCATCACAGTTTCGTTGAAAACGCTGCATCCGAATATTTCAGGAATGCTGGTCATAAATATTTCCTCCTGTATATCTCGATTATTCCATTATATCACGTTGCGCGAAAAAATGCAACAGGGAGGGCGAGAAAGTGCCATAAAAATATTCATATAGCGTGATATACCCGTTTTCCGGCTGCAATTTCTATCATTTTTCTTCAACCGGGGCTTTATATTTATCTATTCCGACAAAATTTCCGCTAATGCCGGAATCCCCTTGAAATCCGGTGTTTATAGTAGTATAATTTAGAAGTTCGTGAATAAACAAAGATATGTTGAAAACTCACAGGAGGATCAGAATGGAAAAACCAGCAGCAAAGCCCACAGAAGAAAAGCTCAAACCGAAGCTGTTCTCGGTCATCAAAAACTACTCGTTCTCACAGTTCATCAAGGACGTTGTAGCCGGCATCATCGTTGCTATCATCGCACTTCCGCTGTCTATCGCACTTGCGCTCGCATCGGGAGTCGGTCCTGAGCAGGGACTCTACACCGCTATCGTAGCAGGCTTTATAGTTGCCTTCCTCGGCGGAAGCCGCGTGCAGATAGCCGGTCCTACAGCCGCATTTGCAACTATAGTCGCGGGTATCGTCGCCACAGAGGGCTTGGACGGCCTCATAATATCGACTATCATCGCCGGTATCATACTCATCATAATGGGACTGTGCAGGTTCGGCGCTCTCCTAAAGTATATCCCGAATACGATAACGAGCGGATTTACATTCGGTATCGCTGTAACTATCGTCATCGGACAGATAAAGGACTTCCTCGGACTCTCCTTCGATATGGGGAAGGCGGTCAGACTTTTCGGTATGACCTTCAAGCTCGATGAGGCACCTATCGAGACCATTGACAAGGTAAAGGCAGTCTGTCTCAATATCGGCACGCTGAACTGGCAGGCACTCGTTATAGGTCTTGCTTCGCTCGCTATACTCATTTTCTGGCCGAAAAAGCTTGAAAAGATACCTGCCTCGCTCATCGCAGTCGTTGTATGCTCGCTCGTGGTGAAGTTCTCGGGTATGCACGTCAACACTATCGAGACGCTCTACACTATCTCCAACGATCCTCCTCATCTTACGATCCCCGAAGTATCCTTCGCAAGAGTGAAGTCGCTCCTCCCGAATGCATTCACCATCGCTGTTCTTGCAGCAGTTGAGTCGCTGCTCTCCTGTGTAGTAGCCGACGGTATGATAGGCTCGAAGCACCGCTCGAATATGGAGCTCATCGCACAGGGCGCAGCCAATATCGGCTCTGCACTCTTCGGCGGTATCCCCGCAACGGGAGCTATCGCACGTACCGCAGCTAACGTGAAGAACGGCGGACGCACACCTGTTGCAGGTATGGTACACTCCATAGTAGTGCTGCTGATACTCGTTCTTCTTATGCCTTACGCAAAGTACATCCCTATGCCTACTATTGCTGCTATCCTATTCGTCGTGGCGTACAATATGTGCGGCTGGAGAAATATCCGCAACACCGTCAAGACTGCTCCCAAGAGCGATATTGCTGTTCTCTTCGTTACTCTCATACTCACGGTCGTGTTCGACCTTGTAGTTGCTATCGGTGTCGGTCTTGTACTCGCGGCGCTGCTCTTTATGAAGCGTATGGCTGATGTTACCGAGGCTCACGCATGGGTCGACATCGACGATGAGGATACCGACCCCGACAATATCCTCCTCAAGAAGATACCTGAAAATACACGTGTTTACGAAATAAACGGTCCGATGTTCTTCGCGGCAGCGGACAAGTATAAGTATATGCTCGATGACAAGAACATCGAGGTGCTCTGTATACGTATGAGAAACGTGCCTGCTGTCGATGCAACGGGCGTGGAAGCTCTTACACGTATCGTGAAGCGCTGCGTTCGCCATAACATAAAGGTGGTATTCTCGCACGTCAACGAGCAGCCGATGAAGGCTATGGAAAAAGCCGGACTCACCGAGCTCGTCGGCAAGGAGAACTTCTGCTCGCATATCGACACTGCACTCCTCCGTGCCGAGCAGATAGAAAAAGAGCTTCATTCCGCATAAAAGCGGCACCGGAGCCAGTATAAGGTGACGATGTTCCTTTTAACGCATATATGTTTTAGAAGATAACAGGAAAGCTCCCGTATGGGAGCTTTCTTGTTATGCCGCAAAACAGCGGATATTATTTCTGATACTCAGGTGAAGCTGAGCTGGTTGCTGTCGCCGAGCTCTTTTGCAGGCTTTCCTGCTGCCGGAACAGACTTTGCACGGTACTTTTCGAGCCCGGGAGCTTCTTCCGGAGAGATCACCCTTGCGGACGAAAGTGCAGCATTCTTGCGGAGAGTGATGACCTGAACGCCCTGCGAATCACGTGTTGACTTGGGCAGTATCATACCGGAATTGAACACGAGTGCGTGACCTGTAGTTGTGCGAAGGAGAATATCGGTCTCGTCGGTGACGAATACCGCGGCAACGAGCGGAGACTTGTCCGAGTAAGCGTTTGCGAGCTTCTTGCGGTTGGTCTTGGTCTCGTATGATCTGAGCGGTATCTTTGCGGCTTTTCCGTTCTCGAAGAAGAAAATGATATAGCCGCTGTAATCGGTCGTAGGTATCATCAGGCGGAGATTCTCGCCCTCGTCGAAGCTGAGCTTTGCAGGAACATAGTCGCCCATAACGCTCGCCTTAGTATCGTCAAATGCGCTTGCTCTGGACTTGTATGCCTGCGCCTTGTCGGAGAAGAAGATGAGCTCTGTCTTGTTTGTTGCCTCGAAGGTCTGGCTGATATAGTCGCCGTCCTTGAGCTTCTGCTCGCTGCTCATTCTGAGCGACTGCGGAGTTATCTTCTTGAAGTAGCCGCTTTCCGAGACGAAGAGATTTACCGGATAATCGGGAGTATCGTCGATGTCCTCTTCCTCCTCGATGTCCGACTGATAGTAGAAGAGAGTGCGGCGCGGCTGAGCGTAGGTCTTGGCGACCTCGCGGAGCTCTTCGATGATGATCTTGCGGATCTTCTTCTTGTCGCGGAGGATGTCCTCCATTTCAGCGATGTCCCTGCGGAGCTGATCGACTTCCTCAACGCGGCGGAGAATGTACTGGCGGTTGATGTTGCGGAGCTTTATCTCGGCTACGTATTCCGCCTGTATCTCGTCGATACCGAAGCCTATCATAAGGTTGGGGACGACGTCTGCCTCCTCTTCGGTCTCGCGGATTATCTTGATAGCCTTGTCTATGTCGAGCAGTATCTTTGAGAGAGCTTCGAGCAGGTGGAGCTTTTCCTTCTTTTTCTGGAGGTCGAAGTAGGTGCGGCGCATAACGCACTCCTCGCGGAATGCGGTCCATTCGGCGAGTATCTCGCGCACGCCCATTACCTTTGGCGTACCTGCGATGAGGATATTGAAGTTGCAGGGATAGCTGTCCTGAAGCGGAGTCAGGCGGTAGAGCTTCTGCATGAGTTTGTCGGGATCAGTTCCGCGTTTGAGGTCGATCGCGAGCTTGAGACCGTTGATGTCGGTCTCGTCGCGGACGTCTGAGATCTCGCGTATCTTTCCGGCTTTGACAAGCTCGATTATCTTGTCCTGTATCGCCTCTACGGTGGTGGTGTATGGTATCTGAGTTACCTCGATGCAGTTTGAGGACTTATCGTAGTTGTATTTGCATCTGAGCTTGATGCTTCCGCGTCCCGTCTCGTAGACCTTGCTGAGCTCAGCCTCGTCGTAGAGCAGGAATCCGCCGCCGGGGAAATCCGGACCTTTAAGAGTGCTGAGTATATCGTGGTCGGGGTCCTTCATCAGAGCTATCGTCGTTTCGCATATCTCAGCGAGATTGAACGGGCAGACGTTGCTCGCCATAGAAACGGCGATACCTGTGTTTGAGTTGACGAGGACGGTCGGGAAAGTAGCAGGGAGCAGAGTCGGCTCCTGCATCGTGTTGTCATAGTTGGGAACGAAATCGACGGTATCGTGGTCGATGTCGCGGAAGAGCTCATTGCATATCTTTTCGAGCTTTACCTCGGTATATCGAGCGGCGGCGAAGCGTGTCTTGCTCGAATACTGTTTGCCGAAGTTACCCTTGCTGTCGACGTAGGGGTGAAGAAGGGACTCGTTTCCGCGTGTGAGGCGCACCATTGTTTCGTATATCGCCTGATCGCCGTGAGGATTGAGCTTCATCGTCTCGCCGACAACGTTTGCCGACTTTGAACGCTCCTTATCCGGGCTGAGCAGACCGCGCTTGTACATCATATACAGGAGCTTGCGGTGAGAGGGCTTGAAGCCGTCTATCTCGGGCAGGGCACGTGATATGATAACGCTCATCGCGTAGGGCATATAGTTGCTTTTGAGGACGTCAGAGATATGCTGGTCGACTACGCTTCCCGAGCCTTCGATGTATGCCTCATGCTTGAAAACAGGAGTGCTTCCGGAGTTGTCTTTTTTTCTTGCCATTTGTGTTCTCCTTTATGAAATGTCAGCGAGCTCGAGGTAATCCGCGCCGTATTCGGAGATGTAGTCCTTGCGTCCCTGGAGGTCGTCGCCGAGGAGCATCTCGAACACCTCTGCGGATGTCTGTATATCATCGACTGTGACCTTTATGAGACGGCGCGTATCAGGGTTCATAGTTGTAAGGCTCATCATATCCGGCTCGTTCTCACCGAGACCTTTCGAGCGCTGGATAGTGTGCTTCTTGTCGCCGATGAGGTCGAGGATACGCTGCTTTTCCTGCTCGGTGTAGGCGAAGTAGGTCTTCTCCTTGGTGTTTATCTCGAAGAGCGGCGATTCTGCGATATATACGTAGCCCTCCTCGATGAGCTTGGGAGTGAGCCTGTAGAGCATCGTCAGTATCAGCGTGCGTATCTGGAAGCCGTCTACATCGGCATCGGTACATATAACTATCTTGTTCCAGCGGAAATTGTTGATGTCGAAGGTCGAGAGCTCCTTGTTCGCCTTTGAGGTGACCTCGACTCCGCAGCCGAGCACCTTTATGAGGTCGGTGATTATCTCGCTCTTGAATATCTTCGTATACTCAGCCTTGAGGCAGTTGAGTATCTTTCCGCGGACGGGGATGACTGCCTGAAATTCGGCATTTCGTGCAAGCTTTACAGAACCGAGCGCCGAGTCGCCCTCCACGATGTATATCTCGCGGCGTGTGACGTCCTTGGTGCGGCAGTCAACGAATTTCTCGACCATATTTGCGAGGTCGATAGTGCCGGTGAGCTTCTTCTTCATATTCTGACGTGTTCGCTCGGCGTTTTCGCGGCTGCGCTTGTTGAGAAGCACCTGTTCTGCGATTTTCTTTGCTTCGTCGGGATTTTCGATGAAGTAGACCTCAAGCTGGTGGCGGAGGAATTCTGTCATCGCCTCGCGTATGAACTTGTTTGTGATAGCCTTTTTGGTCTGGTTCGCGTAGGAGGTCTGAGTCGAGAAGTTGGAGGAGATGAGCACAAGGCATTCCTCGACGTCCTCGTATTTTACCTTGCTCTCGTTCTTCTGGTAGCCGTTCACAGACTTGATATAAGTGTCTATCTGAGCCGGCAGAGCACGCTTTACAGCCTCTTCGGGCGAGCCGCCGTGCTCGAGGAAGCTTGAATTGTGGTAGTGCTCCTTCAGCTTTACCTTGTTCGAGAAAACGAGTGCAACATCGAACTTGACCTTGTATTCGGGCTTATCCTCGCGGTCCTTGCCCTTGCGCTCTGCGGTCCAGTGCTGGATAGTTGTGAGCGCATTATCGCCGACGATCTCGCTCACGTAGTCGGTGATGCCGTTTTCGTAGAAGAATTCGGTCTCGCTGAATCCGCCTGCTTCATTTTCAGAACGGAACACAAACAGGATATTCGGGTTTACCACAGCCTGACGCTTGAGAATATCGAAGAAGAATTCGTCGGAAACGTTTATATCCGTGAATACGTCGAGATCAGGACGCCAGCGTGTCTTTGTACCTGTCTGCCTGCGCTTGGTCGGCTCCTTCCTGAGACCGCCGACATTGTTGCCCTTCTCGAAGTGAAGGTCATATTTGAACCCGTCACGCACGACCTCTACGTCCATATATTCCGAGGAATACTGCGTCGAGCAGAGACCGAGTCCGTTCAGACCGAGCGAGAATTCGTAGCTTTCACCGCTCGGGTCATATTTGCCGCCGGCGTAGAGCTCGCAGTAAACGAGCTCCCAGTTATAGCGCTGCTCCGCACTGTTGTAGTCGACGGGACAGCCGCGTCCGAAGTCCTCGACCTCGATGTCGTTATTTCTGTAATGGGTGACGATTATCTTGTTTCCGTAGCCTGCTCTTGCCTCATCTATCGAGTTTGAGATGACCTCGAATACAGAGTGCTCGCAGCCGTCAAGACCGTCAGAGCCGAAAATGACCGCAGGACGCAGTCTGACTCTGTCTGCGCCCTTGAGCATAGTGATACTTTCGTTGCTGTAATCCTGCTTTTTTGCCATAGTTTTTCTCCGCCGGCGTGACCGGCGCTCCTTTCGTCGCTGATTGAACAATCTTAATAATTATATCACATCTGCGTTTTTTTTGCAAGTGCTTTATTATCGGCAGTTCTCTGTCATCTGCACGATCCTGCGTGAGCAAAAAGGCAGGCTGCCGGACCGTAAATCTTACGGTCCGGCAGCCACGAAATGTTCCGATGGGAGCTCTTTGAAAGAGACCTTTTCAAAATGATCTCCCAAAAAGCTTTGGGACTTATGCGCTTTATCTCACTTGAGGAAGCCGTTGATTATCTGCTCTTCGGCTTCGGCTTCGGTGAGACCGAGAGTCATCAGCTTTATGAGCTGGTCGCCGGCTATCTTGCCGATAGCTGCTTCGTGGACGAGAGCGGCATCTATATTGTTGGCTTCGAGCGAGGGGACAGCAAGTATGCGTCCGCTGTCCATAATGATAGAGTCGCACTCAGTATGTCCGGAGCAGGCTGCATTTCCGATGATGCAGGCGTCGAATTTCTGGTACGAGGTATCGCGTGCGACTGAACGTGAAACGACGTCCGCACTGGAGCCGTCACCGTTGAGGCTTACCTTGTATACGCTGAGTGCGTGCTGCTCGCCGTGAGTCATAAGTCTCTCGCGTACAACGAGCTTTGAGCCCTCCTTCAGCTCTGCGACAGTGGTGCGCTCGGTGGAATCGACACCCTTTATCTGAGCCATTTCCATTTCGACCGTGCTGCCTTCCTCCATATACACCTCGGTCACGGGGTCAAGGATACGCTTGCCGCTCCCGTCGCCGGAGCCGTAATGCTTTTCAACGTAGCGGATATGTGAATTCCTGCCGACGAAGAATCTGTGTATACCGTTGTGCTGTGAGTCCTGATTGCCGCAGTTGTCGATACCGCAGCCGGCAACGATGAGAACATCGCAGTTCTCGCCGATGAAGAAGTCGTTGTATACAGTCTCCTTGATACCGCTCTCGCTGAGTACCACGGGGATATGAACGCTCTCATTGGTCGTGCCGTCCTTGATGCGGATGTCGATACCGTTGCCCTCGGGCTTGGACTGAATGTCGATGTTTGCAGTTGTGTTCCTTCCGACAGACTTGCCGTTTGCGCGGAGGTTATAAGCTCCCTCAGGAACGTCGTGGAGGTCAGCTACCTCCTCTAAAAGACGCTGCTGGATAGTATCAATGTTCATATTTTACAGCCTCCTTATTCCATTTTTGCGCATACGCCGGCGGCGTACTGTGTACCGACGATCTCGGGGAGGATCTCGTCCTTGCTGCCCTGCTTGAGTATCTTGCCGTCAGCGAGAACGATTATCTCGTCGGCAATGTTGAGGATACGCTCCTGATGCGAGATGACGAGGATAGTCCTGCTTTTGTCGCTCTTGCGCATTTTCTCGAATATGCGGATAAGATTGTTGAAGCTCCAGAGGTCTATCCCTGCCTCGGGCTCGTCGAACACTGCAAGCTTTACGTCGCGTGCGAGGATAGTTGCTATCTCGATACGCTTGAGCTCGCCGCCCGAAAGTGAGGCGTTGACCTCACGGTTGATGTACTCCTTCGCGCAGAGTCCGACCTCTGAGAGAAAATCACACGCCTCGCCGACGCTTATCTGAGCTCCGGAAGCTATCCTGAGCAGGTCGAGGACAGTGAGCCCCTTGAAGCGGACAGGCTGCTGGAAGGCAAAGCCGATACCCATACGGGCGCGGTCTGTTATACTTTTTTCGGTTATGTCAGTGCCGTCGAAGATGATATTTCCAGCCGTGAGAGGGTGGATACCGGCGATAAGTCTCGCGAGTGTGGACTTTCCGCCTCCGTTTGGACCCGTGATCACGACGAATTTATTATCGGGGATAGTGAGGGTGATGTCGCGGATTATCTCGTTTTTACCGCCCTCATCATCAGCGCTGAAGGAAATGTTTTTGAGTTCGAGCATTTTTATCCTTCCTTTCATTTGATTGATAATATTATAACATAGTTCTTTGAAAGAATATGTTGCAAATGCAACATATTTCAAAAAAGAAACCGGGTATCCTGTTTATTATACCACTTTCCGGCAAAAATAATAGATTTGTTTACCGGAATTAACTGCATCACAGTTTGTACCGTATAACAATTATGCCGGAAAACGCCGCTATTGACAAGTTTACGGCAGTATGATATACTTTTATGTGAGTTTACGCCCGTTTCGCGAGTATTTTTGCCTGCCGCGCAGCGGAATACATCAAGCTTCAGAAGGAAACACAAATGGCTATAAATCGTGAGCTCGGTACGCTCTATATTGTTTCTGTACCGATAGGAAATTACGGCGATATGACCCAGCGTGCGCGTGAGGTGCTCGAGCAGGTCGATTTCATCGCCTCGGAGGATACACGCCGCTCGGCGCTCCTGATGAGGAACCTTGACATCGAGATAAGGAACCGCCTCATTTCCAACCACAAATTCAACGAATATGCGAAAAGCCGCTATTTTATCAATGATCTGCTCGACGGGAAGAGCGTCGCGATAATCACCGACGCCGGGACTCCCTGCATTTCCGACCCCGGAAACGAGCTTATCCGTGATGCTATCCGCAACGAGATAAGGGTAACTCCCGTCCCCGGCTGCTGTGCGGCTATCGCGGCGCTCTGCGTCACAGGCTTTGACCTGAGCAGCTTTGCATTCTACGGCTTTTTCCCACGCGACAATATGCCGCGGAAGAAGCTCCTGACGCAGATAAAGCAGGATTCACAGGTCCCGACAGTTGTATTCTATGAGTCACCGAAGCGTATCATTTCAACAGTTCAGTTCTTCGTTGATGAAAACATCGACTGCCAGCTCTGCCTGTGCAACGACCTCACAAAATACTATGAGTATATGTACCGCGGAACCCCGGCAGAGGTGCTCGAGGAGCTCACTATGCGCGGTACAGCCGAAAAGGGCGAATACGTCATCGTCGCGGAGATGAACCGCAGCAGGGACGACAAACTCGCTGCCGAGCAGCTCAGCCCGGAGGCTCTGCTCGTCGAGATGATAGTGAAGAATGGTTGGTCTATGAAGGAAGCCGTCAAGAAGCTCGCTGACGACCCCGGCAACGGCTACAGCAAAAATGCGCTGTATGAGGCTGGGCTCAGGCTGAAGGAAATGTTCTGAGGCTGCGTATGAGAAGATTATATCAGAGCAGCGAGCAGGAGATGACAGCGGAGCAGCTTCGCGAATACAGCACCGGTTACAGTTCTGTCTGCGTCGATATCGGAACAGGTGACGGAAAGCGCCTTTACCGCGTTGCAAAGGCGGATCCGGACACGCTTTATATCGGTATCGACCCGGTCCGCGAGAATATGCTCGATACAGCGAAAAAGTCCGCAAAAAAGCCGGAAAAGGGCGGACTGAAAAACCTTCTGCTCGTGATAGGTGCTGTGGAGAGGCTCCCGTCTGAGCTTGACGGACTTGCCGATGAGGTCACGGTCTACTTCCCGTGGGGTTCGCTTCTCGAATGCGTCGTGAAGCCGGTGGACAGCTCTATGGAGCAGATACACCGTATTGCAAGGAGCGGTGCGGATTTCACCTTCATAACTGCCTATCAGACCTCGTATGAGGCAGGGGAGATAGAGAAGCGGCAGCTTCCCGAGCTCAGCCTCGCATATTTCGAGACAGAGCACGCCGAAAGGCTACGCGGACTCGGCTTTGTGACCGAGAGCGTCACAGAGCTCACCGCTGAAGATGTGCAGGCGCTCGGCACACAGTGGGCGAAGCGGCTCGGGACAGGCAGAGCACGCCAGTATTTCCGTATCAGCGGACATATCCGATAAAGAAAAAAGCGGAGACTATGCAATGCATAGTCTCCGCTTTCGTTTTTATTCGCCCTTGTCGGGAAGAGCAGTGATGAGTCCTGCATCGAGCTTCTGTATCGCGAGTGCGTCCTTGCCTGTGACACCGTCGCCGACGTTATAGCAGTCTGCGTTGCGTGCAGCCTCTTCGTTGAGTGCATACTTGTCCTTATTTCCGAGAGACTGGAGGATAGCAGTTGCATCAGCTATCGTTACCTTTCCGTCGAGGTTGGCATCGCCGAGGAGGTAGTCGTCTTCCTCGGGAGGAAGCTCAACGGATTCAGCGATGTTGTCGAAGTCGAGCCAGAGCTGAACGTACTGGCTGTCCGGACCGTAAGCCGGTGAGGAGGTGTTCTGTGAGATGAGCTCAGACTCTGTGAGAGCCTTGCTGTAAACTCTTACCTCATAGAAATCGGAAGCTGAGCCGCGGTTAGTCTCGGGGCACTTGCCGATAGTGAAGTTGTAGCTTGATTCTGTTACGCCGCTGGTAGTTCCTGTTGACTTCTCAGCGACCATTTTGCCGTCGCAGTAGATGCGGAGCATATCGTTCTCAGCATCGTAGATACCTGCGAGCTGGTGCTTCTTGCCGAGCCAGCCTGACTGGTCAGCCGTCTGGTACTCAACAGCTCTCCATTCGCCGCCTGCGTGGATGAAGAAGTAGAGCTTGTTGTTCTCAGTTCTGAGACCGAATGCGTGGTCGCCCTTGCTTGCGATCATATTGAACTGCGGTGCACCTGTGGGAACGAAGTTAGCCTCAACTGTGAATGAGTTCTTGCCGCTGAGAGCCTTGTCGATAGAATCGCACTGAGGAACAGATACTGCTCCTGCGATAGCGTTGCCGTCAGATGTTGTCTTGAGCTGAGCGCCCGATGATACGGGAACCACGAGCTTGTTGTGGCTCTTGTCCTGAATGGAAGCGCCGTCTGAGCGGAGCTTTGCAGCGATGTCTGTGAGATCCTTCTCTGTGGAAGCTGAATCCACGGGGATGATAGTGTAGCTCCAGCTGTAGGGTCTGTTGGAGGGGAGACGGTACTTTTCAAGTGTTGCCTGACCGCAGGTAGCGGAGCCGGTACCCATTGAGCCGTAGTCAACGCTGAGGATAGTATCCTTGCGAGGTGAGAGCTTGTAGGGGTGGTTCGCATTCTGGAGGTCAGTCGGGAGGAAGTGGAGAGCGCTGCCCTCGAGCTCGCCGTCTGCTGCTACGAGAAGTGCGGACTTCTTGCTGCTGTCCTTGACCGAGATCCACTTCAGACCTGTGAGGTTACCTGTATCGTCAGCCTTCATATAGGGGAAGAACATACTTGAGACCGTGCTGTTCCATACGCCCATTCTGCCGTTTGACTTTCTGTCGTTGAATGTCTCGACCGGTCCGTTTCCGTACCAGCTGAGAGTTTCTGCGCCCTCGGGGAGAGTCATAAGTGAGCCGACTCTGAGGAAGTTTCCGAGACCTGCCTTTGAAGCGTCAACTGCGAACTCGACCTTGACCTGTCCGTTGGGAGCGAAGGTGTAGGTGATGTCTACGCTCGTATCCTTTGCGTTGGGGAGCGAGAGATGCGATACGACTATCTTTTTGCCGTTGTCGCCGTCCTTGACCTCGATGCCCTTGACGTTTATCTTGTCGGCAGCCTTCTGCCATGTACCGTCGAAGAGGTTCCTTGCACCCCAGCCTGTGTCGTTCTCGACGTTGCCGCGCCAGAAGTTCGGACGGGGACCGTTTGTGATGAGCTCCTCACCGTTGAAGGTGTACTTGCTCAGCAGGCCGGTGGATTTGTCGATAGTACAGCTGAAATTATCGGATGAAGTAACGTAAACGTTTGAATTGTCAGCTACCTTTACCTCGCCTTCGCCGGTGTTGTTTCTGATAGAAGCACCGCCGCCGGTAGCGAGAGGTATCTGCTCATATGAGATCTCGTGACCCTCGGGAACGAGCGGAGTGCCGTTCTTTGTGAGGACTGAGAGGTTGAGGTAGAAGTCATCGCCGGAGAGGCTGTTCTTCGGGAGCTTGAAGGGGATAGTGAGAGTGCTTGTCTTCTGCGGAGCTGCGGAAGCATTCTCAACTATGCCGCTGTCAACAGCGATACCGTTCTTGACGAGCTCCCACTTGAGCGTGAATTCGCTGAGGTCACGGAAGTTGTTCTCGTTGAATACGGATACCTCGTTCTTTGCGAGCTGAGCCGGAGTTGCCGAGAACCAGAAGTTCTGGTACTGGTACTTGACCTCTGCGAGCTCGGGCTGAGGAGTTCTGTCGGGGCTGATAAGACCGTTCTCACAGAAGCTTCCGTCGTTGGGCGAGTCGCCCCAGTCGCCGCCGTAGCCGTAGAACTTGCCCTTTATCTCCTCAGAGTAGAGATTTGTGTGAGCATAGGGCTGCGAGTAGTAATCCCAGCTTCCGTTGGGAAGGTTCACAGCTCTTGACTGGTCTACCCAGTCCCAGATGAAGCCGCCGAGCATTCTGTCGGAGCTTCTGATAACGTCCCAGTATTCCTTGAGAGCACCGACGGAGTTGCCCATAGCGTGGTCATATTCGCACATTACGTAGGGGATCTTTCCGTCGCCGCGGTTCCAGCCGATACCGTCAGAGCCGGGGTACATCTGGCTGTTCATATCGGTACCCATTGCAGTACCCTGACCCTCACTGTGAACAGGACGGGTGGGGTCGTTCTTCTTGAAGTACCATATCATATCGCGGAACAGACCGCCGGAGGAGTTCGGGTCGCCTGTATAGCCCATTTCGTTGCCGATGGACCATGCGATGATAGAGGGATTGTTCTTGAGGCGCTTGTAGGCTGTCTCTGTTCTGTCGAGACCGAGGTTATAGAAGAGAGCTCTTGTGCTGTCGTTCTTGTTATCCTGAAGAGCGTGACACTCCATATTAGTCTCGCCCATTACGTACATACCGTACTTGTTGGCGAGCCAGTAGAGATAGGAGTCGTTGCTGTAGTGAGATGTACGGATAGCATTTACGTTGTTCTGCTGCATCTGGCGGATATCCTCCTCCATAGTTGCCTGCGGAACAGCCTTTCCGTAGAAGGGGTCGGTATCGTGACGGTTCACGCCCTTGAGAAGGAGACGCTTGCCGTTGATAGTCATCGACTGCCATGTCTTTGTGGTCACCTTGTATGAGCCGTCGACCTCGGTGCGTGTGAAGCCGACCTCACGGAAGCCGAGCTGATGAGATACGATCTCCTGAACGTTGCCCTGATCGTCCTTGAGAGTGAGGACGAGAGCATAGATGTTGGGAGTTTCAGCCGACCAGAGCTTCGGAGCAGTTACCTTTGTGCTGAGCTGATAGGTGCCCTTGCTCCACTCCTTGAGCCCGGAAACCTCCGTGCTCACGCCGGAGAGGATATTGTTACCGTCCTCGTCGTATGCGTCAGCCTGTATCGTCCAGCCGTTCTTTGCGGAGGAGGTGATGTTGTTTACGTCAACGCTGAGCCAGAGGTCAGAGTTTGTGTATGAGTTGTCGAGGTCGGTGCGGACAGTGAAGTCGCTTATCTGTACCGACGGTGTGCTTACGAGGAATACATCGCGGAAGATACCGCCGTCGTAGATCATATCCTGATCCTCGAACCATGTGCCGTCGCAGAACTTGTGTACCTCGACAGCGAGCGTATTCTCGCCGTTCTGGAGATAATCGGTAATATCAAAGCGGTGGGGGCTGAACGAATCCTCGCTGTAGCCGACTTCCTTGCCGTTAAGGTAAACGTAGTAAGCCGACTCAACGCCGTCGAACTGGATATAGATGCGTCTGCCGCCGGTCTGCATCGAGCTGTCGAGCGTGAATTTCTTGCGGTAGAGACCTACAGGGTTGTAGTTCGTCGGAGCATTCGGAGCAGGGACGTAGCTGTCGTATCTGTCCTGCCACGGCTCGGGAACGTTTCTGTAGATAGAGAAGTCGAAGCCCTGTGTGGTCCAGCTTCTCGGGAGCTGTACAGTTTTCCAGCCGTCAGCCGGATTCGGGTTGTAGTTGGCATTCATACAGCCGCTGTTGCGGAGCCCGGAAGCCTGCTGGTCGTTCTGCTTTACGGTGAGCTGCCAGTCCTGACCGGCGCCTGTGAGCATCTGCATAAAATCTGACTGCTCACGTGCGTTGTATTCCCATACGGCGTTCTGCGCAGCGGCAGCGTCCTGATAAGGGATCGAGTTTACGGATGCGGGTGTGCGGTTGACCGCGAAAACCTTTTCTGCGCCGTTTTTACCTGTCCACTCCTGGTGGGTGAAGGTAACGGCAGCTTTGGACTCAGCAGGCGTGATAGCGCCGGCAACGGGCAGCGCTGCGATAAGTCCGGACAGAACCATTGCCAATCCTCGTTTCATCTTTCTGATCCTCCCAATTTCAATTAAGAAAAGCTCTTTATCTTACCTAACAGGTAATCTGAATGGAGCTGTACGTCATCGGCATTTATTATGCCGTCTTCGTTGATGTCTGCGGCGTCGAAGCTGTCGGTATCGCCTGTCTCGGCAGCCTGACGCATAAGTATGAGATCGAAGGTGTCAACGGTCCTGTCGCCGTTGAGGTCACCCTTTATTACGGTATCCTCCATACCCTCGGGGAGATCGAGCTTCCACCAGTTGATGTTGTAGAGGAAGCTCTCTCCGCCCCTGAATACGAGGTATACATCGTGAACGCCTGTAACTGTGCTGATGTCAGCAGTGAGTGTTTTCCAGTCCTGCCAGCCGCCTGTGGGGCTTACGCTGACCTCACCGATCTTCGCGCCGTCAACACTTCCTGTGCGTATCTCGATAGTACCGCCGCTGCCGTTTGAAGCAACGCGGAAGCTGGCTGTCTTAGCCTCGCCGCCCTTGAAATCTACGCCCTTGAAGCCGATGTAGTCGCCGTCCTCTATGTATCCGACGTCCTGACCGCCCTCTGAGCAGCTTTCGATGTCGATGCCGCTCTTGTAGTCGCAAGCCTCAGCCTGAATGACGTCGCCGGAATCTCCTGTGCCCTTGAGGCGGAGGATATGGTCGGACTTGCTGAGCACCTTTCCGCTCGCGTCAGTGACATAGATGCGGTAAACGCCCTCCTCGGAGGGAGTCTTTATCGTAGTTGAATTGGCAGCAGCTCTTGTCATTGTGCTGCCTGCCTTGAAGCTCGTAGTATTGTCGGGAGCTATCCAGACGATACCGTCGCCCTTGCGAATCGGGAGCTTGCTCTTGCAGGTCGTCTCGCAGCTTGCAGGGAAGACGAAGTTCGCGGCAGATGTGACTGCTCTCGGGACGAGTGCGCGGTTCTCATCGGAAACGCCTGAATTCAGGCATATCTTGTACTGTGCGAAGGGCCATACGTTATCGGAGACAACGATAGGAGTGTCGATGTCGCTGTCGGGCGGGTTCTTGCCCATTTTATTGACAGTAGCGTATGTGCGCTTGATAGTGAGGTGGTGCTTCTGACCGTAATCCTCACAGTTTATTGTGTAGGTGACGTTGGGGCTTATTTCGAGGATATTGTCGAGCTCCTCGATGTAAGCTGTGCCCTCGTCGTTGTGTAGACCGTATGTCGGAGCTCCGGGACCGCCGGCAGGTATGCCCTGTATGTAGTTCTCATTGATAACTGTGCCGGGCATCTGACCGATAGTGTAGATACCGCCGCTGTCATGGAGACGGTTGAGGCAGTTGATAACGCGGTTGTAGCATATCTTGTTGTCGCGTGAGGTCTCACTGTCCTTGAAGTTGCACCAGCCCCAGCCCATATGGATACCGTTGTAGGCTGTCTTTTCGATGGTGTTGCTGAGGACATCGACCTTCTCGGTGTAGTAGCAGGTGATAGCAGCGCATCCGCCGAAGCCGTGGACAACGCTGATGTCATAGAGCATATTCTCCGAGATGACGTCGTTCTTGCAGAGTCCCTCGACTTCCTTTGAGAAGCGCTCGTGATTGTTCCATGCGGCATCGCCGATGTAGACGTGCTGGGGGTGACCGATAGTGATACCGCTCGAGGTGATGTCTGTGATGTAGTTCCTGCTTATCTCGGAATTGATAACATCGTTGTTCATTGAAATGCCGTCAGCGCCGGTATGCTTGATGACATTTCCGGTGAAGCTGATGCTGTCGCTGTTCATAACGTGAACTGCGGCAGGGAGAGTATCTGCCATTTCGTACTTCTTATTGTGCCAGTTCGATTCAGCGAAGGCAGTGTAGGTCTGCGCAGCCTGACAGGTCGCCTTGCCGTGAGAGCCGGCAACGTTGGTGAGCTGATAGTCGGTATTCGCAAAAGTTATGCCGCTGAATGAGAGATTCTGTACACGTTCTGACGTACTCTTGCCCTGTATGACGATGAGCTGTTCTGCGATAGGAGCTTCAACGTCAGCTGTTGTCATATCGTCGCCCTGTCTCGGGTAGTAGTATAGCACCTTTGCGGTCTTGTCAAAGTAGAACTCACCGGGCTCATCGACGAATGAGAAGGCGTTGTAGATGGTGTGCGTACCGCCGGTCGAGAAGCCAGCGCCCCAGCCGGGAGTCTGTGCGATAGCTCCGTAGGGCTGCTGATAGAGCATCACTACCGAGCCGTTCTCGTACCTGATGTCACGTGTGCAGACAATGTTTTCGTTCCATGTCGTACCGTTGATTATCTCAAGGTCATCGAAGTTCGAGGTTATCTTCGGCATTGCATTGTCTGCATAGGACGAGCCGTCTGACTTTGTGCCCGAATCCCACGCCCAGTCAGCCTGTCCTGCTTTGACGCTGTACTGACCGTAGCCGCCCTTGGACTGGACCCTTACGCTGCCCATATTTGCGCGGCGGTCGTTGACGTAGAGGTTGCGGAGCTTGGTGCTGCGTGAGAGCGGCGCGGACCAGAGCTTGTCGTTGTACTTTGACCAGCCGGTCACCTGTTCTGAGCCGTTTATCACAGGCACCTCATCAGCGTAAGCCTTGTAGATAACGCTGTGTCCGTTCGTACCGGAGTCGCGTGTGTCGAACACGACAGGCTCGGTAATGCGGTAGTCGCCGCCTCTGAGGTAGACGGTGATGTCGGCGGACATATCGCTGTTTACTTTTCTGACAGCGTCACGTGCAGCTTCGAGCGTCCTGAACGGAGAGGCAAGAGAGCCGTCACCGCTGTCGCTTCCGTCCGGCGAGACGTAGAAGACTGTGCCCGAAGCATCGTCAGCTCCTACGCTGAAAATCAGTCCTCTGTCGATGACAGGTGCGGCAGCCATTGCGGCGCCGAGCGCGAGACTGATCCCGGAGTTTAGTATTTTCTTTATCTTGTTCATGATTTACCCCCTTGAACATTCCCTTTTTGCGGACGTTAATACTCTGTTAACATTATATAATAATATTGAGTAACATAACAACCCATTAAATGCAGATTGGGTGGATAAACCGCATAAACAACTGATGATTGTATATACAACTTCCGGCGAATGAGGAGAGAAATTGACGGAGATGTGCAAAATGTACCGACAGGAATGCTCTGCTTCAATAGTTAAAATAATTTTCTCCTCTGATGAGGGAAAATTGTAAGACAAGATGGAAACGGTACACTATGGTAAAATAATGATGTGGTATTCTGAGCTGCTCTTTCCGGTACAGTCCTGCTGACCTTCGTTTTTTACACTTGAAGTGCAATACAGAGCCTGCTTATTGATGCTTTTCTTGAACTGAATGAATAACGGTACTGAGCTTCACAGAATTATGCCTTTGGTAATTATGCACTATTGATACCCCGAAAATTGTATGTTTCAGACAGCTCCGGCGAAAATACCGATTATTCGCCTGATCTCGCAGTTTTTTGCCTTTTCGGGAGGAAAGCCGGCTGACAGGACATCATTGACTTTTGGGATTTGCGGTGATATAATCAGAGTATGAAAATGTCGTTTTCTGTATAAAATGATCGGAGGAAAAGGCTATGACGTTTGACGAAGCAATACATGATCTCGAAGAATTTACGAATATGGTTCTGAACGAGACGAGCCAGCTCACTACAGTCCAGCAGAAGGAGCTCAGAGAGCGGCTCGCAAGTGAGAATCATATCGTTATCGATGATTCCAACCTCAGCTATACAGAGGGGCGCTATACTGTTCCGCTCAGCATCGAGGACGACTGCTGGGTCGTGAATGTCACAGAGGGCGAGAGAATGGTTACGAAGAAGACTCTGTTCAAGACGAAGAGCGTGCTTGAGAAGTATTATATCGTGCTTGCTTCTGTCGACCGAGAAAGTGATTTTGACCAGTCAAAACAGAAATTCACCTTCCTTGCAAGATATGACAGCGGCGCAAATAAGCTGAATATCGGGCAGAGGATACACTATAAGGGAATGCAGACCATAAAGGTCCAGATGAGCGGAAATACTAACACTTACTTCATCTATGAGCCGGACAGCACAGGCAGTCCCCGTCCTGATGCGGAAAAGTCATTCAGCGAATTTCAGGCTCTCTGACCTGGAACAGCCTCACCGATAGAAAGATGTGATAACGATCAAAGTATTCGATTTTGATAATACGATCTACCGCGGCGAAAGCTCTATCGACTTTGCACTGTATATGCTGAGATACAACAAGCGTATACTGCTTTTTCTGCCGGATCTGCTATGGAATCTCATATCATACAAGCTTTGCATCGTGAGCAGGGAAAAGCTCGAAAGACGGATAAATGACGCGATAAAAGTGATCGTCAGGGACAGGGAGGAGCTCCTGCGGCTTTCACGCAGCTTCTGGCTCAGGCACTCGCATAAGCTCGACGAGCACATACTGAGGCTGATAGATGAGGAGGACCTCATTATCACTGCCGGACCTTTTTTCCTCATCGACGCGATAAAGCACAGACTCAATACGCGCAATCTCATCTGCTCGGAGGTCGATTGGGAGAGGCGGGAGGTCTCGTATTTCAACTTCGGCGACAACAAGGTAAAGCGCTACAGAGAGCTCTGCGGTGAAAAAAAGATAGACCGGTTCTATACAGACTCCTTCAATGACAAGGCTATGATGGACATTGCCGAGAGGGTGTTCATCGTCAGGAACGGAAATATAAAATGCATAAAGTAAAAGCGCCGTGGAGCTTCCAGCGGCGCTTTTTTCTGTCTGAACGTCTATTCATTATTGGTATTCCCGAGCGCACAAAGCAAAAGCTCGCACCATCTTTCATAAAGCAACACCTCAAAAGGTACACTTTGCACTTCTGATCAGGCGTGACGATCAGCATTGAAAAGTGAACAGATATAGCGAACCCCGCGTCACTGGTGATTCAGTGGTGCGGGGATTTTTTATTAATCCAAGAGTGTGAACCCGTATTCTTTTTCATAAGACCTGCTGACAGTTCTGATCCACTCCAGACAGCTTGTGGAGCAGAATGCTGTTCGATCGGACAGACCGCTTAAGGTTCGGCGAATGCCCTCTTTCAGCGGCGGGAGCAGCATTTCTAGATCAATGCGAATTCCTGCGATGTTGAGTTTTTCGTTCAAAAGGCTTTCTTCAATATATGCGAAGCCAAGAAACACATCGTCCGCCGAACCTGAAAGCAGAACTTTCAGTGCGTCCTGAAAAACGCACTGACAGCATGGCGTCTCATATATAAAGTCTCCCAAAACAACGGAAGGTTCAGTCGGCAGATTCATCGGCTCATGGTCAAATTGCGACCTTATGACTCTGCGTACAGGATATTGGCCTCTGAGCAGTTTGAGCATTTCGCTGATATCGAACAGGTTGATGTTTTCTGGCATATGGTTCACTCCTTTCATTGACAACCTTTTTCCACACTCAACGTTATTTTGCAAACACCCGAATCGCAACTTTTGGCAAGTCTGTTTTCTGCGATTTTACGCTGTTTTTCAGTGTGACAATCAATCCACACACTGAAAAATCGGAAATCGAGTGGTTCATTTTGAAGTTATTCAGTTATCTTGAATTATTTGATTTCTGAACATATCAATTGGTTCCCCGGATGTAGTTTTCCACACCAGCCAGCCATTGTTTGCTTTTCCCAGTGGTATCCAACCGGCGGTTGAAGGTGAGTCGCATTCAACGTCTTCCATTAAAGTATTGTTTTCTATTATTGCAGCCCGTCTGACAGCAGGTGACCAATTGCCAGTAACAGGAGCACATATACTACCTTTTAAAACAATAAATTTACCGTTTTCAACACGCATTTTAGCTGTAATAGTGCCAAATCTACGGCGATTTTCTTTCATAATATATATGCCATCAGGAATCAGTGCCATCCCTATATTCTCTTGTCTATTTTCAGTAGCCTCAGCAAATACCTCTGCTTTTGTTACATTTTCTGGATATACTTGTTTTCCCTCAAAAGAAGTAAGAAGCTGTATCACCAAATCAACGTCAACAGCGAATAATTCTGAATTTTGCAGGCGGCTTTTATCGAACAAACTGTGAAGCAAGGTTTCCTTTTCATCATATTCATCAACTTCAATTGCAAAGCGCCGCTTTAATCCGACCACATTGTTGTAGCCGTTTCGTTCAAGGTTATACATCCTATTTTCAAATTGATTAGAAGCTGTTTTACCAATTTTAATCAGTCCTGGAACAACAGTTTCCATAATATAAATAATGCCTTTTGCCATAATCAATTCCTTTCATCTTCAAAAGATTTTGACATTAATACCACGCACTCAACGTGCCTCGGAAGCCCCCATTGATGTTATACCGGCAACTAAAGTCAATGAAACAAGAGGTTTGAGAGTTTAGATTGGACATTTTAGATGGCAGTAAGTAGAGGAGCTTGCTAATGGAATGGAAATATCTACGAATTTACAAATCTGCTAATAAAGCTAAAACTACATTTTTGATACAGTGCACCATCTGAACATTCAGGAGGGTATTTTTGTATTGTCCGAATGTTATCGTTTCCTTTTTGAGTGCTAAATTATTCAGCGGATTGTTTAGTATTTGCAACTTGAAAGTACATCATGAATTCAATCGCCTATTGCGTACATATTTTAATGCATCTTCAAATGTCCAGCTTTCGTCATTAACCGAGTTGGAGATTAAAGCATCTTCACAAAGTGAAAGGAAATAATTACATTTAAATTTAAATTCGTCATTATTTGGGTCAACATTCAAAAGCTTTTCCATATATTGCTTTACCTGTTCCGGACTTTCTTTACACATAATCATGAGCACATTGTCCAAACTCCCTTTAAGTCCCCAAACATCATCTTTATCGAGAAAATCCTTAGAGTAAACTGTTAATAATAGATCTGTAACTTCTCCAATCAGTGAAATATTCTTTAGCTTTCTTAGCTGCATAGTGATATCAAGAGTAGAATATTCCTGATTAAACAATTCGGGTATCGTTAAATGTTCTCTGATGAAATCTGAATACTTCTTCACTCCATATTGGATATTAAGTATGATTAGTTCTCTAATAAAAAGGAAATAATCACCTGATTTTTGATTACGAGCAATCATTTCATCTACTAGATTTTTATTATAAGTCAAAAGTCGTGAAGACAAGTATTCTAATATCGTATCTTCGGTTTTATTTGAGATCAGCTTGTCAATATATTCTTCACTAGTTATAATTAATAAATATTCTATTGCGATATGTTTCAAGTATTCTGCACGACTGTCTGTTGACTTAAAAAGATTAACAGCAGCGTTAATAGCATCTGGCAGTTCATTTTCCATACAGTAAGAGATGTGATTGGCTTGCGCATAAATGTTTAGTTCTTTGTGTTTCAAGTTAAAAACTATTCGATCGTGTAGCTTTGTTGCATCTGAAAGATTTTTTTGTATAAATGAAATGACATCTGAACTTTTACTTACATTTGAAGAAGCAAACACATACCAAGGTAGCATTAACATTTCAAGTAATTTTTCATCATCACAAATAAAACCGAATTTAGAAATAAGAGCTGTAACAAATCTTATATTCTGCGATTCAGGAGACTCATAGCTAACAGCCTCATAGTTTGTATGCTTGAGTATTTCATTGCATTTATTCTGTAAAAAAATTCTCTGTGGCTCTGTTAATTCTATAGTAACTGTATCTTTCGTTTCTATGAATTCAAGTAAAGCCATGAACTGAAAACTCTCCCAATCGTACTGTAATATGAATTCAGAGAATAGCAAATCAGCATTACCAACACTTCTATGAATTAATCCACCAATCATCTGTAAATCCTGCTTGTCTTCAGGAATCGAAGAAAGCCATTTTTCAAAGAACTGTGAAATTGGAATGTCATGTTCAAACAACGCAATTAGATTACGAACTTTACACTCAAATATATTCTTTTCAAATAGGCTATTGAAATATTCTCTTTCACCGGCAGCGTGATTAATTGCCCACTCTGACTTTTCATGAAGTTGAATCTCTTCTCCGTGCTTCGTTTTATACGCATCTTTAAGTTTGACCTTATCATTCTCAGATACAGAATATCTATTAATATACCATAAAAATTGATACTCAGAAAAAACGCCATCAAAATAATACTGGATCAATTTATCAATTAGATCTGAACTAATAATAGATTCAAAGCACGAATAAAAAATCAACGAATTCTTTTCGGTTATAATTGCATACAGAACTTCATCTAATTTTCCTATGTTAACAAAGAAACGTTTAATAAACTCTGTTTTTCTTCCATCAATTTGATGTGAAGCCCGTATAAAGCAATCATACATTTGATTAAACACAGATTCCTCATTATGCTCTTTGATGACGAATTCCGTTATTTTATCAATAACCAGCTCGAATACTCTGCTGGTGTTATAAATCCGAGCGAAAGCGTCACTTTCACACATATACTTTATAGATTCAATCATTGTTGTTAAAGAGCGCAATGAAACAATGACACTCAAGAACGCTTCATCAAACTTCAGGTATATATATGGTCTATCCACGTTTTCAAATCTGTCGACAGCATATCTAAAATATTTATCTGGATTTGAACACTTACATATGATAGAAAAGACACATAATATTACATTCATGTCAGTTTCATCTGAAAAGGACTCAATTACTATATCAATATATTCATCTACGCATTCATTGAGCTGTGTCAATGCTCTTATTGCAAGCGATTTTATATATGTTGGTTGTTCATCTGTAATTATTTCTATGAGTTTCCCCTGAACTACATTAAGATCCATATCATTTTGTTTTGCACAGCAAATGATTTGCAGTATAGTTGATAGACCATATTCATTATGATGAATAAAGAGTTCTTTAGAAATTAATTCCCACATTGCCTTTGAAGAGTGAAGATTTACAAACCGTTCTACATCGGTAATAACCGTGTGAATAGGAAGATTTTTTGTAAAACAATTATTCAAAACGCATTCGACTATGCTAACAGAATCGCTATTGTTCATCATTTTTTCTGGCACATTGTAAATCAAAACATCATTATCATTTTCCATTATCCATTTGAGAAGGTCATCGTTTAAACGCATATCAACAATGCGTCGAACAACATCATACCAAGTCTTTTTGATTCTGGATTTACCTTCAAACTGATAAGTTATAATCTCAAGGATATCAGAAAGATCAAGATTACAGATATAATCTGAAATAAAATATTCAGCAAATATCTCGTGGTTATAATCCCTTCGATAATTATCATCTCTATATAACAAACCAGTATAACTTTGAAGCAACTGAATCTTCTCATCAAACAGCTGCGAATAATAGATGTTAGCCAAAGGATGCTCACATACAGCTTGCATAACAAACCCTAGTTCTTCAAAAGAGATTATTACTTCATGCTCAACAGGCATAATCTGATATTTGTTAGAAAGACTATTGTCCGCTTCCATAAAACGTAGCGAAATTATTTGCTGCATAAGATTATTAAACTTTGGAACACTTCTGTCTTTATTATAGATGTCAATAACAGCATTCAAGACAAAGGGAATACCTATAACATTTCCATAATCAGATGCCGAAATACTTTGCATAAAATGGGGAATGTCCCGAACTTTTCTCATAGACAGATAGGCTTTTATATCTTCATCATTAAACGCACTTATATGAAAAATGTTATAAGAACTAAAGAACTTAAGTTCATAATTATCGCGCTTTGTCACAATTACTTTAATGCACAGATTCTCATCTGATAAGCTACTTAGGGTTGATAGAGCACCATTAAATATGCTAGATGTTGATTCGCTTATTCCATCGATAATTAATAAAACGTCCCTATTTTCAATTCTGTATTTACACGCATATTCTATATAACGATTTATTGCTTCTGTTGTTGTACATCTTAAGTCAATAATTATTGGATAGTATTCATCATCGTTTTTATACAACTGATATAGTCTATGCGCTTCATACGTCTTTCCGATTCCTGCTTCACCTGTAATTATAACAAAATCATTTTCTCTAACGATATCTGTAAGTTCAAATGTTTCAATAGAATCGAATTGATAAAAATGCCGAGGAAGTATTTCTTGTAATTCTTTACTATAGTCATGTGATTCAATTGATAATTCATCCTGTCTTTTTTCAATTTTTTCTGGAGATATCATAATCTTATGGAATTTCACACCATCAAATTCATACTGATAACAACTTGTGATTATTTTGTCCTGTATAGTCAATACCGCAAAACCATTTCTAATGTTTGAACCTTTGTTAAACAAACCAGTTACTGGGACATATATAGTATCACGATTTTTATATAAATCTTCTTTGTGATCCCCATGCTGATGACCGTAAAAAACATACTTTGCGTGAAGAAACATTACATCTAGAGGATTATCTAACGCCTTATCGTCATCATCTGAATAAGAATCTCTAGTGTACGGTGGGTGATGCATAAATAGAACAATTTGCTTTTCTGTCACGCCTTTAGCTTTTAATAGTTTTCCATCAATTTGTCCGCTTGCATTATAATCACGCGATATATTTGAGTCTACTAAAATAAACCTAAAGACATCAATATCAAATGTAAAAACTGATTCATCTAAAGAGAATTCGTATGGAGAATCGTTTATTCTCGAATGCCGCTCGATAAATTCATTAAATGATTCTAAACTATCTCCATCTAAATCATGATTACCAGGAATAAAATAAAACTCAACATTGTTTTCTTTTAATCCAATATTAATTGTATCTAGAAAACTGTCAGCTTTTTTGTAAAACCTTCGGATATCTTCTGTTGTTCTTTCTCTAAAGCCATTAACTATATCTCCTAAAAGAACGAATATTATACGCTCATTTTCTTTTGCGATATTTTTTATCCTTTTAAGCATTTCTTCGGAAACTGCATCCCATTCACTAGTATCATCAATATGTAAATCTGACAAAACAACTACTTTCACATTTATACCTCCATGATAGCACTATATTCTCAGCATCGTTAGTATTGATTATGAGAATAAGATAATAAGCTGATTAAACAATCAATTGCTTCTAGATTAAAAACATTGTTATGTGGAAGCTATAAAATACTCTTTAGATTATCCGTCTGAAAAGATTGAGTCACAAATACTCCTTCAACTTCTCAAATATCTCATAAACACTGGTTCCGGGAGCACATTGAGACGGTGCAGATCCATCTGGATAGTTCTGAAGCAATCTCTTTGCATTTCTGATAGCTTCGTTAAGATGCGGATACAGTCCCTCAAACATTTCAGAGCTATTCTTCTTATATTTGTTTCCTAGGTGCTTTGTGAGTTTCGGATAGTAGAAATCTCTGTGCAGGTTTGACTGCAAATACTCAAAATGCAGCAAGAACCACAGCTCAATGCACTCATTCGACCACAAAGCATGGTAGGTAACTGTATCTGAGGCATTGGAAAGTTCCTGACAGCGAAAATGGGCGTTATCGAAATCGTCCTCCGGAAAGTCGTCTTTATCGTATACAATCCAGATATGCCGATACTTTCCGCCGGAACGAAGTTGAACCTTCTCTGCCGTATCAAGGATTGACAGGGTATTAGCGCCCTCTCCGAGACCGACTATCTCGATTCTGCCTGTATATTTCTGATTAACAGCCTTTTTCAGTCCTTCAAAATACAGTGGCTCTGTTTTTGTGCCTTCTGTAATAATCAGATGATACTCCGGGCTAATACGGCTGCCTCTGTCCCGGCGCGGCTTGCGCCAGCGTTTGTTTTCATCGCTTTTTTTCGGAGGTTTATTAGACATTTCATTACCTCCACTCCATCATGTTGCGGAAATACGGATCCGCACCATAGCGACCTTCCAGATACTGCTTATCGTATGCGGTATTCGGGCCGATACGGTTTCCATTTTCATCACGCAGCTCATACAGCGAATAGAGGTCGCTTGCCTCGTCATCCTTCTTATAGGCAAACCATATCTCATCAGTACGGAATACAGAACTCTTCATCGTGGAAATATCATGCGATGTGAAAATAAGCTGTGCCTTATGTTGATTGATCTCCGGATTCTTAAAGAGCATGATCAGAAATCTGAGCAGCTTTGGATGCAGCTTCGCATCCAGCTCATCCAATACTAGAAGTCTTCCTTCAGTCAGCGCAATAATGACAAGCGGCAGTACGTTGAACAGCTTTTGTGTGCCGTCCGACTCATCAGCAAGATGCAGCTGATATGTGTGGTTACTCACGGTGTGTTCAAACAGGATATCAATACGTTCGTCATCCTTTTTCACGAACTGGATGCCGCTGATCGTGATACCAACATCTACCAGAAACTCCACGAGCTTCTTCTTGGATACTTCGTCTGCTCTCATAACAAGTTGCATCTCCTCATAGGGATTTGCATAGTTCTTGATAATACACAACTCAAACCACTTTGTTGCGGTATTGATAGGCTCGATCTTATAGTTTATTGCAAGGAACGACAGATACGGCATCTGCTCGTTGACCTCTGTGTTGATCGACTGCTTGCGTATGCTTGCGCCCAGCTTGATCTCACCATCGCTTCTCTCAAAGAGCGTGCTGATACGACTGTTCGGTGCAAGCTTTCTGCGGTAAAGATTCTCTTCTACGATTTTGCCCTTCTGAACAGATATCTGATAGCGATACTCAAACTCTGCATCAGGAATAAAGAAAATCTCAAACTCTGTGGGCTCTTCCGGCGTCTTCTCGTCAAACAGGAACGGTACACAGTTCATAGTCCGTGCGGTCGTCTGGCCTCTGAACAGAAGAATCGGGGATACCACAAGACTATGCAGACACTTCAGGGCGTCGAGAACATTGGATTTACCTCCGGCGTTCGGGCCGTAAATTGCAGCAACCGGCAGCATTTCCTGCTTGTTCCCGTCCGGAAGCAGAGAATGCTCAAATCCCTGGCTACTCACAGCCTGCATATCCAGGATTGTCTCATCCCTGTAGGACTTATAGTTCTTAAATGTAAACTGGCATAGCATAGCTTACACCTCCTCCACTCTATTATAAGATATTATGTGCCGTTTGTCAAGCTGTATCCTCGATTTTCAGAAAATAATTCTGAAATGCATTTAGTAAAATCGAAATATGGATTTTTTTCCTGTGAAATGGTACGATTATCATTTATTAAGTACTCCTAAGTGCAAAAATGGCACTTTGAAACGGCAGAATGGCACTTTGAAGTAATTACTCACAGAAAAGCACTCTTGAATGGAAGTGGATGAAAAACATAACTGAGAAATACCTTTTCCGATAGAATAGTAAAACAGAAGCATTTCACTATTAACGCGTTCCGTGGCTTTGAAGATTGTCTTTTTATCAGAAGCCACCATCATTGTAAGCTCTTGCAATCACATAGGAAGGCTCATAGTATGCGCTGCAATTATAATTATCTATGGTTTTGCAGATCTCGCCATTGTAAACACGAATGATAGCTTCTGCATAGTTCTCATCAGGGGAAAGAGTATCTAGAATTAGTCTCATATATACTTTCCCGATTTGTGTAGGCGATGGTATTTCTTCCACAAGTGACCTGTCAACATCAGTAATATCAAAATCTCCGGAAGATAAACCATATTCATCAATCCAATCCTGTTCAACATGCAGCGGATTTGCAGAGTGATTGACATTTGTTACACTGAGTTGATGTCAAAGTCCATTCAAGCCCAGCTTTTCGGCAACATAACAATTATGCCGATGAAGCTTTCTTGCTGTACGTTCTATCATGTAGCAGACGAAATATAAGTCGTTCTCGGTAATATTTTCATCAGGAAAATATATGTTTTTCATAAGGTTTCACCATTTCACAGACGCACAATTTATTATCACTATTATACTACAGAAACTTGGAAATAGCAACCGTTTTCCACTTATAATAGTTAAAAATCCACCTGAGATTATAGATTATACTACAGTGGTTAGCGTGCTTTCCTTTGTGGGTTTGGGCAGTAATTCAACCAGAACAGGCGAGAAAGTACAACGATTCTGTTTAGTAATCTTTTCGTATTCTTCAAATGTGATTAGATTCATATGATATAGCATTTCTGTAATTCTCTGCGCACGATGATAATCTAACTCGTTAATGACCTGTTTTTGCAGCATGGTCACACCTCCTTTTTGTAGTATCCATATTAACTCAAATTGTCCGATTTATCAAGCTTTCCCTGCAATATTCGGATAAAAATTATAGAGAAAAAGCATCTGTTTATTTGGAACAGATTGTTATATCCGTCGAAGGAAATAAGTCTGGGCACCTCGCCGCCTGGGTTATTTAATTCACAGAAATCTGTCATGACAGCAATGCATGATCTGTTAGGAGAGAGTATATTTCCTTCCAAAATAAAAGCTGTGTAAATAATAAGTACAATATCAAGATATAAAAAAATCCCCTCCACCGGTTATCATTACACCGGAGGAGGGGATAGAACACGTATTCATTATCGTATCAATCATAAATGATACTCTACCGAAGCATTTCCTTTATTCTTCGGGGAACATTTCATCGTAAGCATCCTGCCACTCGTCACCGAAGTCTTCGTCTGCATACATTTCGATACGGGCATACATATCAGTTATCATATCATCAAGCGAATCAAATTCCTCTGTTTTCTGCATCAGATCATCATAAACAAACATCTTTCCACTGTCAGCATTGATAAAATACTCACGGGCAGAAACACTTCCGACAGCTATCATTCTGAATCCCTCTTCGTTTTCTCCTGCTTCTTCAGGCATATACAGACTGAAATCACAATCATCAATTGTAAGTGACGCAGTAAGGCCAAGCCATTCCTTGTATTCATCAGGTATCTGACATCCTGTTTCCTTTTCAAATTCGCTGATCTTTTCAGCAGATGCAGGTCCTTCGGCAGTGTATGTCCACCCAAGAGACTCCATCACCTTACACATTTTCATAATGCTTTCAAACCATTCAGCAGCGCTTACTTTCATAATTAATCTCCTTTTGTGAACATTTTTACCCGGTGATGCCGGATGCACACCTTACCTCAACATTATAACATACCGACCATAAAAAAGCAATATCCAATATCATAAAACTGCCGCCCAGGCCGAACAATTCGTCCTTTCCGTCATTTCATGCTGTTTTGGATATGGTTTCAAATTAATTACTTACATATTTCAAGCGTTACTCCCGATTTGAATTCAAATACGAGCTTACTTTCAAAAACAGTCACTTTTGACAGCAGGTGCTTCACAAGGCTCTCGTCAAACTCGGTGATCGCATCGGGCTGTGATGTGATAAACTTCTGCAGTTCCCTGATACGGTCAAGGTTTTCGTTTCTGGAGGTATCATTCTGCAGGGTGTTTTCTTTCTGCTGGCGGAGCCTGAGTACCTCCTGCGCAGCTTCGCTGTAGTCCTCCTGACGGCTTGCCTTATCTATGATCTCCTGCTGAAGCGCACTGATCCTTGCCTGAATACTTTCGGCGGACTCCGGATTCATTGTCATAAGGACCGATGCGATATTCTTCTGCAATACCGGAAGGTAGGAGTCGCTGTCTGCTATCAGCTCGTTCAAAGCGGCGATAAAGGAATTTTTCAGTTCTGTCTCGTGTACTGTTCTTGCACAACAGTCACCAGCCTTATCTACTCTTGTGATGCATCTCCATACTACAGACTTGCAGCCGTGGTTGTTCCAATGGATTCTGCGAAATCGCTCACCGCATTCGGCACAGTATATCAGTCCTGAAAAGCAGTGATTAGAACTAAATCCTCGCTTTCTGCCGTTGCAGTCAATCAGCGAACCGCGCCGTGACATTTCTTCCTGTACTTTCATGAACAGTTCCTTCGGGATAATCGCTTCATGGTCATCTTCAACATAGTATTGTGGTACATTACCGTTATTCCGGGCTCGTTTCTTTTTTAGGAAATCTACAGTATATGTTTTCTGCAGGAGGGCGTCACCCATATATTTTTCATTTTCAAGGATGCGCCTGATTCCACTGTCGTGCCATCTTTTATTTCCTCTGGCGGTAGGAACGCCGTCACGCTCAAGCCCTCTTGCTATCTGCTGACAGCTGGCACCTTCAAGATACTCACGGAATATACGCTTGATTACCTCTGCCTGCTCAGGATTTATGACCAGGTGACCGTCTTCATCCTTATCGTACCCGAGAAAGCAATTTGCATTGACCATGACCTTACCCTGTTGAAAACGGTACTTGATACCTAGTCTTACATTCTGACTCAGCGATTCGGATTCCTGTTGAGCTAGGGAAGCCATAATGGTTATCAGGACTTCGCCCTTTGCGTCCATTGTATTTATGGACTCTTTTTCAAAATATACCGGGATATTCAG
>JAFXVT010000060.1 GCA_017534835.1 Ruminococcus sp. | reverse complement strand
GTCTCCACGACCATAATCTTAAATTCAGGTGTGTATCTCTTGTTCGGCTTTCCTTTAGGCATAAAAATGCCCCCTTTCGTTAGATTTCAAATTGGTATATCTCTATTATACCACATTGTCTAACAAAAGGGGAGCATTTCAGAAGCTCCCCTTAGTGCTGTTTTTTTATTTATTGTCGTAGGTGTCGAGGAAGTGGTGAGTCACTCCCCTCTCCTTGTATGCGATTACGGTGCTGAGATTGACGTTCTCGACACTGCGGAAGATGTTCTTCTCGACCTGCGGATTCAGCTTTTTCAGCTCTGCTATGAGGTTCTTCACCTCAAGCCGCTTCGATTCGGACTGTCCGTTCTCGCTGCACGATGAACAGTTCTCGGTGAATTTGCACGCGCATTGTATGAAGTAAAGGTCATTGTAATCGCGCCAGTGCTTGATGTCGGCTTCGCGGACGAGATAGAGCGGACGTATCAGCTCCATTCCCTCAAAGTTGGTGCTGTGAAGCTTAGGCATCATCGTCTGCACCTGTCCGCCGTAGAGCATACCCATAAGTATCGTCTCGATGACATCGTCGAAATGGTGACCGAGCGCTATTTTATTGCACCCGAGCTCCTTAGCCTTGCTGTAGAGATAGCCGCGGCGCATTCTTGCACAGATGTAGCACGGATTCTTTTCGATATGGAACACGGAATCAAAGATAGTGGACTCGAATATCTGTACCGGGATCGACATTGAGCTGGCATTCTGCTCGATGATCCGGCGATTCTCGGGGCTGTAGCCGGGATCCATAACGAGGAATACCACCTCGAACGGGAATTTATCGTGGCGCTTGAGCTCCTGAAACAGCTTCGCCATAAGCATCGAATCCTTGCCGCCCGAAATACAGACAGCTATCCTGTCGCCCGGCTGCACGAGCTGATACTCGTTTATCGCCTTCGTGAATCTGCACCATATGCTCTTCTTGAACTTTTTCCGCAGACTCAGCTCGACCTGCTCTGTGATATTTCTGTCAGTCATTCGCGTGCGCAGCCAATCCACGTATCCACCGGCAAGGCTGTACGCCTCGAAGCCCCTTTCGCGCAGCTCCTCCGCCGCATCAATGCTTATCACGCCTGATTTGCAGTAGAGCACAAGCTTTTTTCCCTCCGGCAGCTCCGCCGAAGCGAGCTCCGGAAGCGGAATGTTCACCGAACCGCCGATGTGTCCGTAATCGAACGCTGTTGCATCGCGTATATCTATAACTGCATAGTCGCCGTCACGGAGCTGACTCAGCTCCGCAGCTGTTATCTCTGTATCCATTCATTTCCTCTTTCCGCGGCATACTGCCGCTGTCTGTACGGTATCAGCCTTTTTTCATCAGTCCCGCTATCTCATCGTATACGTCCGGGAAACCAGCGCCGGACGCAGCAAGCCTGTCGAGACGCTTTTCCGCATACAGCTGCCTTGCAGTTTCTGCCGCAGACGGCAGGAATCCCGCAAATCTCACAAAGACCTTATCGCTGCTGCCGTTATCTATACTGCACAGCTCGTAATAGCTCTGTATGACGAGCTGAACGAACTCCGGCTCGCCGCCCTCGTTCGTGTAATCAAGCCCCTTGCTCCTGATATACGGCTCGTCATCCCTGAGGTGTACACAGCCGCAGTAGGGGTCACACGAAGCATAGCGAAGGTGCCGGATATTCGACATCACAGCCGTTCCCATACACATCGGACACGGCTCCATAGACGTATAAAGCACAGCGTTCCTGACATTGCACGCCGTATTATCGAGCCGGCGCAGAGCATTCGCCTCGGCGTGAGAGATGCGCTTGTTCACGGTTCCGGGCTCAGCCGCGCGGTTGCGGTCGCGGACGAGAAGACTGCCGTTTTCATCGAAGAGCGCTGCTCCGATAGGAACGCTTCCGCTTCTGAACGCGAGCCACACCTCTTCAAAGACGATGTGCCATTCGGCGGATAAGTCCTTCCACATATGCTTCGCTCCTTTATTGCATAGTATTATTATAAGTATAACGCAAAAGCTCTGCAATGTCAATGCAGAACATGCGGACAGTTTTTTGCGTATAATCCGCATTTTTTCGTCAATAATACTTGCGGAGGTGTTATACGTGAAGAAAAATCTGTTTTCCGATAACAAACAAGCTTCAAAGGGATTCTATGCGGCACTCGGCATAAGCGCTGTGATGATCGGCTCGGCGTGCTATTTCGCATACGGTCAGAGCCGCAAGCTCTCGAACGAGCTGACAGCTAAGAACAGCGTTTCCGAGCCGGAAGCTCCCGTCAACAAGCGAGCATACAACGTGCCCAGAACTACAGCAGTCGCCGTTAGGACCACCGCGCCTGTACGTACCGCTGCTCCGCAGACAACTACTGTGACTGCCGCCGCAGCAAAGGCTGCCGCAACTCTGCCCGCCGCCGAATTGACCGTAAGCGAGCAGCCGGCAGAAGAGACCGCAGCCGCTGTATTGAGCGACCCTAAGCCGCCGCTCAAGGATATGACTCAGGTGATAGCCGGCTTCTCCGGCGGCGAGCTCGTCCGGAATGAGACTACCGGCTCGTGGCAGACCCACAACGGCACCGATTTCGCAGCAGAGGTCGGCGCAGAGGTCTACGCCGTTTCCGGCGGAGAGATCGCAGAGGTAAAAAATGACCCCGTATGGGGCGTTACGGTGACTCTCGACCACAAAAACGGCTTCATCACACGCTATTGCGGTATGTCACAGGCGCTTGAGGTACAGCAGGGAGACAAGCTATCCGGCGGCGACCTCATCGGAACTGTCGGCAACACCGCTGACATCGAAAGCTCGCTCACTCCGCATCTGCATATCGAGATACTCCACAACGGCGACTACGTTGATCCCATGCGCGAGCTGAAACAATAAGATAAAGGGCAGGATAGCCGCAGGTGAAAAGCCGCTGTCCTGCCTCACTTTTGTTCTTTCCGGAAGAGGACTGCCATTGCGGCGAGCGAGAGCAGCATACCGACAAGTGCGCCTGCCGAATCTATCATCACATCGCGCAGCTCACAGGAGCGCCCGGGTACGAAATACTGGTGCAGCTCGTCCGAGCAGGCGTAAAGGATACATATCCCCCACGAAACAAGGCTGCCGACGCTGAGAAGCTTACGCTTCCCGACTGCACAGGACGTGCAGAAGCCGAGTGCCGCATACGCACTGAAATGTGCACATTTCCGGACGATAAAGCTTACACTTTCTCTGATCTCCGCCTGCTTTCCAGAGGTGAAGTCAGCAAAGCCTTTTATGAAGTGTTGAACTATAAGATCAGTAAAAAGCCCGCTTTTTTCCGAAGATTCGTCCGAATTATCGCAGGACAGATAAAAGACCGCCGCCATTATCAGGACCGAAAGTATACCAAAAATGATACGTGTCGGAGTTAAAGATCGTTTCTTCATAATTATTCTTTCCTTTCATCGGCCTTACTATTATACATCTTATTCGTACTGCTTGCAAGTCAGGCGAAAAATCAGCTCAAAAATGCCCTTGCACCGGAAACTGTAACCATTTAGTAACCTTTTCTTTGCGAAATGACTTGTATCTTCATTCCAAAAATGATATAATAATTCTATATGGACAAATTTTGAATGTCAGATTATTCCTATCGGAGGTTATAATGAAGGATTTCTTTGATAATATATGGACCAAGCGCGTTGTCTCCGTCCTCGGAGTGCTTTACACGGTCTGTGTCTGCTTCCTGTGCTATTACTCTATCTACTACAATATCCACGTTGAATCCGCAGTGTCGGTCTGCCTGATAGTTTCGGCAATATCGCTCATCGCGCTCGTAGTGATGCTCTACACGCGAAAACAGATACTCACGCGGATATGCAGCTTCATCATACTTCCGGCGATGCTGCCGGTCGTGCTGATGTACTTCGACCACAAGGAGATACTTATCCCCGTCATCGCTGTCGGCGTAATAATCCTCCTCCTCTCAGGTGCGAGCGAGGGTGCAAAGACTGCGATAGGCACGGTGATACTCCTCCTCTTCATCTTCGGCGCTCTCGGCTACTTCCTCTTCACCTCATTTTTCGTTACCACCTCTAAGGAGACGACCTTTGCCAGCGGTGTTTCGCCTTCGGGTATGTACCGCTACAGGATAGTCAACACCGAGGACAGCTCAAACGGAAGCACAGCCGTTTACATCGAGCCAAACTACGCAGATGTGACATATCCCTTCGTCACCTTCACTCTCAAGAATATGGAGCGCGTCGTTTACAGCGAGCGCCCGAAATGTGAAAACATACAGATCTCGTGGGATACTCAGACCCGCGAGCAGGTAACGAGTGAGCTCATGAACATCTCTGACAATATCTCTGTACACGTTACAGGCGCAGAAATGGCTTCACTCGGCTATCGCTTCGATTCAACGCTCGAGGTGAGCGATGTGAATATCTATGAGCTCCTTGAAATAGGCAAAACAGCCAAGGACGTAGATGCCATAAAGCTCGACGACCTCTCGGACGAGCAGCTTGCTCATTTCAGCATAAGCAGAGACGGCTCCGGCAGATATTCTATCATTGACCCGTCAGAGGAAGTCCTCATGGACGCAGGAAAGAATGCCGGCGAAAAGGTCTACTTCAGCGACCTCAGTGCAAAGGGATTCGAGGCTTACGCGGATATGAACCCTGACAGATGGGGGAACCCCCTCTGGGTCGTCTCGGCAAACAACACAGTCAACCTGAAGGATCTCAGCGATGCTCAGCTCGAACAGCTCGGCGTTTCTGCTTCAGGCGACGTACTTACCTTCAATGGAAAGGTCTGCTTCCGCTATTACGTGGCAGAGCTCGAGGACTACTTCGATACTGAGTCGCGCTCGCTCTCGATAGACCTTCTCAATAACTAACGTATAAAATGCCTTTTGTAGGGGGCGATGCCTACATCGTTCCGTTCTGATAATATCGTTTGTCCGGGCCGATGTGCGCGTCGCCCCTTCTCATATTATCACGGACATTGCTTCTGCACCGACCCATGCAAAGGCAGAAAAGGAGTGTATAAAAAATGGGCGAATTCTTCAAAGGCATAGGCAAGATAAGGTACGCAGGAAAGAACTCAACCGACCCTCTCACGTTCAAGTACTACGACCCCGATGAGGTCATCGGCGGAAAGACGATGCGCGAGCAGCTCCGCTTCGCTCTCTCGTGGTGGCACACTATGGGAGGCGACGGCACAGATATGTTCGGCGTGGGAACTGCCGACAAATCGTGGGGCGAGACTGACCCTGCCGCAAGAGCAAAGGCTAAGGTGGACGCAGCCTTCGAGATAATGGACAAGCTCTCTATCGAGTTCTTCTGCTTCCACGACCGTGACCTCTCACCCGAATACGGCTCGCTCGCTGAGTCAAACGCAAAACTCGACGAGATCACCGATTACATCAGGGCAAAGCAGGCTGAGACCGGCATAAAGTGCCTCTGGGGCACGGCTAAGTGCTTCGACCACCCGAGATATATGCACGGCGCAGGCACTTCTCCGTCCGCGGATGTTTTCGCTTTTGCCGCAGCTCAGATAAAGAAGGCTATCGAGGCGACCGTTAAGCTCGGCGGAAACGGCTACGTTTTCTGGGGCGGACGCGAGGGCTATGAGACCCTCCTCAACACGAATATGGGCCTTGAGCTCGACAATATGGCTCGCCTTATGCGTATGGCTGTAGAATACGGACGCTCTATCGGCTTTACGGGCGATTTCTACATCGAACCCAAGCCCAAGGAGCCCACAAAGCATCAGTACGATTTCGACACCGCAACTGTCCTCGGATTCCTCCGCAAGTACGGTCTCGACAAGGATTTCAAGATGAACATTGAAGCAAACCACGCAACTCTCGCTCAGCACACATTCCAGCACGAGCTCCGTGTGGCACGCGACAACGGCTTCTTCGGCTCTATCGACGCCAATCAGGGCGACCCGCTCCTCGGCTGGGACACCGACCAGTTCCCGACAAATGTCTACGATGCGGCACTCTGTATGTATGAGGTCCTCAAGGCAGGCGGCTTCACAAACGGCGGTCTCAACTTCGATTCAAAGGCTCGCCGCGGCTCGTTCACTCCCGAGGACATCTTCCACAGCTATATCGCCGGAATGGACACCTTTGCCCTCGGACTGCGCATCGCTCAGAAGATCATAGATGACGGACGCATCGACAAGTTCGTTGCCGACCGCTATGCTTCGTGGGATACAGGCATAGGCAAGGACATCATCGACGGAAAGGTAGGCTTTGCCGAGCTCGAGAAGTACGCACTTGAAAAGGGCGAAGTGACCGATTCGCTCGGCAGCGGACGTCAGGAAATGCTCGAATCTATTATGAACAATATCATGTTCAGCCTGTAAGCGCTGACATATCACACTCATATCTGAAAGCGACGTTCGGACTCTGCCTTCGGGCGGAGCTTCGGACGTTTTTCAGTAATTCACCTGTTGGAGGTATCACGATGTCACCAAAGAGAAAGCCCAAGCTCAGACCTAAAATAAAGATAAAAGCTCCCCAGCCGCCTGTCAGGGAAGGGCTGGAAACGATGGACGAGTTGGAGAAATACATCAGGAGCGAAGGCTTTAACGTATTTTTCGGACGGAGCAGAGGCATTGAAGGGGATATGATATGGTGTGAAGGCGGTGAATATTGCTACGGGTATTCCGAAAGAGGCAGTTTGTCAGTAATTGAATCTTCTGCCGATGAGCGGGCATTTGTCAGAGCGGTGGTGAACAGGCTCGGTAAAACGGACAAGCTTGCGAGAATGGAGATAGTGGCATGGACATGGAACGAGCAGGACATACTCAGTGCCGCGCAGGAGCTGATATCAATGGGAGTCGGCTTTGAGAGGAACGATATCCCCGATTTTGACGGGCGGTATGCGTATCGCATTTTCGCTTACAGTAAGGACAAGGTCAAGATACCCTCTGCTTTTTACAGCAAATATATGAAGAGATAAGCTCTGATTTTCATTGAAAGGAGTTTTGCTATGTCTTATGTAATAGGCGTGGACTGCGGTACGAGCGGTACAAAGACAGTCCTCTTTGACGAAACGGGAGCAGTCATAGCTTCCGCAACTATAGAATACCCGATGTATCAGCCGAAAAACGGCTACGCTGAACAGGAGCCCTCAGACTGGGCAAACGCTATGAAGGACACGATAAAGGCGGTAATGGCGAAGAGCGGCGTGGACAAGCACGACGTCAGGGGCATCGGCATTTCCGGTCAGATGCACGGACTTGTTATGCTCGACAGGGACAATAACGTCCTCCGCCGCAGCATAATCTGGTGCGACCAGCGTACTGCTGCCGAGGTAGAGCAGATGAACACGCTCGTCGGCAGGGACAGGCTTGTGGAGATAACCGCAAACCCTGCTCTCACAGGCTGGACTGCGGCAAAGATACTGTGGGTAAAGAACAACGAGCCGGAGATATTCAGCCGCGTTGCGCATATCCTTCTGCCGAAGGACTATCTCCGCTTTATCCTCACGGGAGAGTACGCAACAGAGGTCAGCGACGCTTCCGGAATGCAGCTCCTCGACGTTCCGAACAGGAAGTGGTCGGACGAGCTGCTCAGCGCGTTTGAGATAGACCGCAGCTGGCTCGGGAAGGTATACGAATCATGCGAGGTCACAGGCACGCTCACAAAGGCTGCCGCAGACGAGCTCGGGCTATGCGCGGATACCGTCGTTGTCGGCGGTGCAGGCGATAATGCCGCGGCTGCTGTCGGAACAGGCGTTGTCGAGGACGGCAAGGCTTTCACTACGATAGGCACGTCCGGCGTTGTATTCGCGCATACCTCCGGCATCTCTATAGACAAGCGCGGCAGAGTCCACACCTGCTGTGCTGCCGTACCCGGAGCGTGGCACGTTATGGGCGTTACTCAGGGCGCAGGTCTGTCGCTGAAATGGTTCCGCGACAACTTCTGCACAAGCGAAAAAGAGACCGCGAAGCTGATGGGCGTGGACGAATACAGCCTTATGGATAAAGCTGCGGAAAAAGTACCCGTCGGTGCGAACAGACTGCTGTATCTCCCCTACCTTATGGGCGAACGCACACCTCATCTCGACCCCGATGCAAGAGGTGTGTTCTTCGGTCTCTCAGCGATACACACACGCCGTGATATGCTCCGCGCGGTCATGGAGGGCGTTACGTATTCGCTGCGTGACTGCGTTGAGGTGTTCCGCGAGATGAACGTGAGCGTGAATGATATGATGGCTTGCGGAGGCGGCGGCTCATCGCCTCTGTGGAGGTCGATGCTTGCTGACCTGTACAACTGCGACGTAAAAACAGCCGCTTCCAAGGAAGGTCCGGCTCTCGGCGCAGCTATCCTCGCAAGCGTCGGCGCAGGTATCTATACGAGCGTGCAGGAGGCTTGCGGCGCGATAGTACGCACAGATAAGGTGCAGTCCCCGAATGCCGGGAATGTGCCGGAATATGAGAAATACTACCGGCTCTACCGCGAGATATATCCGGCTCTCAGAAACAGCTTCTCCAGACTCGCACAGCTGTGACATAATACGAGCCCCTTGCCGCTGCTGCGACGGAGACGGGGGCATTGTGGGCACTTATTGAGGAAAACCCTTTTGAAAAAGGGGGCGTAGCATAGTAAAGTAAACCGAATAGGACTAAAAACAGCGGTACTCAGACGAGTACCGCTGTTTTATCGTTTATGATTGTTCACTAAGCAGTATAGATACACGGTTCTGTATCATCTCAGCGCACTGCGCAGCAGAATGTTCTCCTGCAAAATAGTATTCCGTTTCCTCGGAGATTATAGAGCTAATAGCGAGTTCTGTATTTCCCGAGGATATCCTTCGGACGCTGCGGACAAACTGCTCGTATCTCTTCTGCTCATCATCAGTCATAGGAGTTATCTTTATCTGTTCATTTGAATATGGATCCATACCTGTTTCGTCCAGATATACCTTTTTATTGCCGTTCAGCTCATCGTAATAGAATGGCGGTTCAAGAGCGGCTTCCATGACCTTTTTTAATCCGTTTTCGGTAACAGGGATACCATCCGGATTCCCATTGAAGCATTCATCAGCAAGAAACAGCTTGATAAACTCCCACGCACCTTCCTTATTATCTGAAGTATCCATAATTGCAAACTGATTTGACGGCAGCATGACAGAGCCTTTTCCGTCAGCGGACGGAGCACCTACAAATGTTATAGCCTCGCCAAATACTGACTGCTTCTGCACATTTATATCCCTGAACGAGGAAAAGTACATATCACTCAGCAGAGCCGTATCATTTCTGCATGAGCACTGTTCCCATGTATATTCGTCCACACCCGGAAACTGTCCTGCAAATTCAAGCATATCAATAAACTCCTGCGAATCAAATGAACAGGTATGAGCAGTCAGGTCAATGAAGTCAGCTCCGGAGTTTGAAAGCCTGTCGAAAACTGCATTCCTGTTATTGGCTGTTTCAAACAACTCCATACCGTCAGGACGTGACTCATAAGCCGCCTTGAATCCATCAAAAGTCCAGTTCTCCTTATCAACAAATTTCGACTTTGCAGCCATAGTCCTTATCATGAATGTGGGAGTTATAGAATAAAGATGGCCGTCAGTCTCAGCGGCTTCCAGATAATTCGGCAGAAAAGCATCCCTTGTAAACCTTGTGTCGCTATCCATAAGCTCATATAAGTCCGTAAATGCACCCTTTGAAGCCAGTTTTTCCGTCTCATTTGTATCGAGCCAGACCATATCAGGAGCATTTCCTGAAATTATATCCATTTCAAGAGCGTGGGCAGCACTTTCAAAACCTTCAATAGTGTGCTCGTGTCCGTCGGAATAGTTTTTGACATTTACCCTGTAAAGATTGCTGCCGGAGTTGAAATCTGCTATCATTGGCTGTATGCTGTCGATATTGAGAGCAACAGCCAGTGTTATTTCTTTGACATCTGCCAATTCAGCGTTATCTCTCTCGGAGAGCCTGTACAGCTTGCCGTCAATAGTACACACGAATTCGTCGTCAGCTAAAGGAGCAATGCTTCTGACGTCGCTAAGTCCCGAATTTGCAAAGTCAATGAGCTTTTCTCTGCTTTTATCGGACTTTACGCCGTAAAAGGCTGTATTATCATTATAATAATATGAATATTTCCCCGTATTCTCTATCATATCAACGATACCAAGCTCATCGTCCTTTTCACGCAGTGCTGCACCTGTCAGCTTTCCGTCAGGGGCAATAGTCACATACTGTGCGCCAATTTCAGCAACAAAACCATTGTCCTTAGCCATATGCAGACTTATAGCCTGTCCAGAACCGTTTTCATTAAAGTATTGTTCCATATTCTCAATATTTGCAGACGATACCAAACTGAAACCGTCATTGTAAGTGTTCAGCTTATAGGTGGATTCACCGTCGGTAAAATCGCCGTCCGCATATTTGATTTGTGTGCATAGAGCATAGAGCATTCCGTCAGCCAATAAATACACTGCACTGCTCTCAGTTCCGCTTTGTATGCCGAGGTCAGCATACCTGTACATCGAAAAGCTGCTGTCAGTGAAACAGCATAACGTTTCACCACTCCCGTCCTGTCCGATAATGCAGACTTTTTCCGTTTTTTCATCATATAGTATATCTGTTATAATGTTCAGCTTATCGGGAAACGGAAGCTCCGACCTCTTAAAAATACGGGACTTATCAGTTATTACATTTGCCGCTTTATTTGATGTACTGCTGCTTTTTTCACTGGCAGAGCTGCAAGATACAGCAGATAGAAGCGTGATAACTGCAATTGCGAATGAAGCTATCCTTTTCATTTAATCAGCCTCACTTTCCGTAAAATCGAACTCACGGACTTCGTCAGCTTCATCGTCGAATGCAATGCTCTGAACGCAGATATAGTCGCATATCTCACCATTACTATCAGTCGCAACGTATTTCAGAAGCACGCCTGTCTGTGTGTCAATGAGCGCTGTGAAGCTTCCGTCCTTGCCGCTTACGGCTGTACATTCTCTGCCGATGTAAGTCTGAATACCGTCTATCTGCCATTTATCCTGATCGTCCAGTGCTGTGCTGACTATAAGCTGCGGAAACAGACTGTGTGAAGCGTGTTCGCAGTTCAGCGGATCTGTACGCCATTTCCACCACAAGTTATGGCTTTTTCCCTCACGGCGCTCCTCATCGGGTATCTTTTCAGAATCAGCCCGCTTGACGGAGGGGGAAATGTATTCTTTTTTCTTTGATGCCAGATTGTAGGTGAATACGCTGTTCCCGTCGCTGTATCTGATAAAATCATAGGTATAATTTTCATCTGTGATAAGTTCTGCGCTGGAAACATCTCCGTTTATAGCCGATTCGGGCGAGTCTGTCCAGCATTGCCTGATATGGCTGTAAGAGCGTGCAGTCGTCAGGTCAACTTCAAATTCTACATCGTTGAAGCTGTTGCCATTGCCTTTTTCAACAAGCCTTCCGGAGACCTTGTCGTAGTAGTCTATACTGTTCAGCATTTTCAGGACGAGCTCAGTCTGTGCATCTGTTTTATCATTTGAAGCCATTTCAGTTGCCGCGGCAGTTATCACCTCAACGGACGGAGAGACCGTATTGTCCGGAGCTTTGAGTCTTTTCAGACCAAATATGCTCCCCGTGATGATAAGAATGACCGCTGCACACATAGCCGCCATATTAAAATAATGAATTGCGGAACGCTTGCAGGTATCAACGCCCTCCACAGAATATGCATATTTGTTGTCTTTACATCGGCTTTCAAGTCTGTGCCACAGTATTTTTCTTTCTCTTTCACCTGCTGACGGACACAACTCAGCAAGCCGTTCGACTGCCTGTCTGTCGGCATTTTCGAGTATTTTCAGATCAAGCTTTTTCATACTGACCTCCATTCACATCGTAATATCTTTGTCCGCAAGCAGCTTTCTCAGCTTCTTTAATGCACGGCTGCATCGGACTCTTACCATTATCGGCGATATATGCACGATTTTCGATATTTCAAGCGAGCTCCTGCCATAGTAGAATTTCTCAATTATTATGGTAGAGTCAGGCTTGCCGAGACCTTCTATCAGGTCGAGCAGTATCGTTCCGAGTTCACTGTTCTCGGTTGTTACAGCTATATTTTCGTCAGAAGGTATAGCTTCTGCGTATTCGTCCAAAGGAACTCCGACACCGTTTCTGTACAGCTTACGATAGTAATTAGCAGCCTTTCTGAAAGCGACAGTGCCGATAAAGCCCTTTATATCGCCTGATAAATCACCTTTTTCGTCATAAGAGGAGAAAACGTCCATGAATACGTCCAGAACACAGTCGCCAATGTCTTCTCGGCTTCCGCAGCTATGAAGACAATTGTAAGCTATTGCATAAACATAGTTCAGATACTCATTGAACAGCGCCTGCTGAGCTTTTGTCCTGTCCGTTTTCAATAACAGACGGTACTCGCTGTGAGTCATCGGTTTCCTCCTCTCCGATATGAATGCATTCACTTACATATTCAACAGAAAAATGAAAGTGTAGCACCTTGAAATATATTTTTATATTTTAATTATATTGTGTAAATCGATGCAATAGCTAAATAATAGCGTATCAACAAACATCAGTCAAGATGTTTTGCAAAAATAGTCTCCGCAAACGAAAAATAAATGTCTCCACATTTTATTCAAAAAGAAAAAAGTTACCATAATATATATCAGAGAGCAAACGCCGCAGTCGGTACATCTGACTGCGGCGTTTTTATGCCAAAATGCAAAAGGATACTGCTCCCACATTTTTCTTTTTGCAAGTGATACGACGTTCGGTTCATAGCTATCTCAGACGGTGTTGACAGCATAAACGGCTTGAATGATATGTCGGGCATCAAGAATTACTTCAACGATTTCTTTGCACAGGATACGAGCAGAAAGATCAGAACGATACAGAAAGCTAAGGGAGAACGGGGTGAGCGTGTCGGAGCTTCATTGCCTTATGGGTATATGAAAGATCCGAACGATCAAAAGCGAATTATTCCCGATCCCGTGACTGCACCTGTTGTCAAACGAATCTTTGAGATGTACGCCAGCGGTATCGGTATGAAGAAAATATGCAATACTCTTGAAGAGGAAGAGGTGCTGTCGCCGAGCGTGTACGCCTTCAATAAGACTGGCAGCCGCTAAGGTGATCCGAAACTTGACAAGCCTTATGCTTGGTCAATTGCAACAGTACGGAGTATGCTTCTGAACCAGATGTACTGCGGAGACACCGTGAATTTCAAAACCTACACCAAGTCCAACAAGCTGAAAAAGCGTATCAAAAATGGTCCTGATAAGGTGATGATATTTGAAAATACAAATGAAGCTATTGTTGACAGAGGACTGTTCGAGCTTGTTCAAAAGCATTTTGTCGGCAGAAAGCGTGCTAACGGAAACGGAGAAATGGACAAGTACGCAGGCTACCTGTACTGTGGTGAATGTGGTTCAAGGCTCTATCTTCACCGCAACAAAAAGAACTACAACAGCTTTATGTGCGGACGCTATGAAAAGCGCAAGAGCAACTGCACTGCCCATTACATCAGGAAAGAAGAGGTAGATGCGATCGTACTGGAAGCAATACAGCGAGTTACAAAGTATGTGAGGGAGCGCTCAGATGAGTTCTACGAGATGGCTATGAGCAAGGGTGAAAACGAAGCTGTGTCCCGAACTAAGAATAGCGAAGCCCTGCGTAATGAGTATGGAGCAAAGATAAACCAGCTTGAAAGCGCTATCAGTATGCTCTACATGGACAGAGTTACAGGCAGAGTAACTCCGGAGCGTTACGACAGTCTTGCTGCTGGCTATGAGAAAGAGCAGTCTGAACTGAAGACAAAGCTTCAGGAACTCGACTCACATACAAGCTATTTGGCGGTAAGGGAGAAGTGTGTCAGAGAATTCATTGACAACGCCAAGAAATACGTTGACGTGTCGGAAGTTACTCCACAGCTTCTCAGAGCGTTCATAAGGTGAATTGAAGTCTATGAAAAGACGGAAAAACGTTCAAGGAGCTGTATGAACGATATAACTGTTCACTTCTCATTCTTAACAGACAAGGAAATCAAACTCGACGCGATTATGATCGAGACATTTAAGAATTAACGCCAGATAAAGCAAATCTCCGAGGGAACACTCCCTCGGAGACATAATAAATAATATACTTCCCTAAGAATATGCTTAGGGTCTGAGGAAGAACCTTTCTTCAGAAAGGTTTCACCCAGTAAACGCCCACAATGCCCCGTCCCCGTCACCGCAGCGGCAAGGGGCTGTTTTGGTTATCCGGTCAGTCCTCGTCTTTTTTCATACCGAATATTGCGCGCAATACTCCTGATATGAATCTCGGACTTTTTATGACAACGATCTTCATATGTATCCCTCCTTCTGTGATATACTCCATTATATTCACAGGAGGATTTTTCGTTACTATGACTGTATGACCAGCGCGAGACCGCGCTCTATCGCCAGGAACGCGGAATCGTCCGCTATCTCGTTACTTACGCCAATAGGGAATGAGCGCCTCATCGTGTAGTCCTCAAGCGGATATTTCACGCCGCTGAGACGTTTTATCTCCACCGTTTCCGTAACCGCGAAGACAGAGAAATACCTGTCGCCGTCCTCCCGGGGATAGCTGCGCTCGCCCTCGCCTTGCAGCCGCACTGTCTCATTTCCTCTCAGGACAAGCTCTGCGCCGTGTTCACGGGCGTATATCATCGTCTGTAGATTTGCAACAGCGTGGTCGAACCGCTCGCCGCCGAGTGCTCCATAGAGGTAAATGAGTCCGCAGCCGCGCTCTATCGCGAGCTTTACTGCGAGCATCGTATCCGTGTCGTCCTTTTCAGGCACAGAGCGATGTATCTCGGGCTCATCGGGAAGCTCTCCGCAGAAGGAATCGAAGTCGCCGACGATAACATCCGGCTTTATCCCGAGCTTTTCCGCGTGCCGCAGACCGCAGTCCGCACATATCACAAGTCCGCTCTGCTCTTCCAGCCATTCGCGGCGTACATTCCCGAGCGTACCGCCTGCGAAGATATGGCAGATATTCATTTCAGCTCCCACTCCTTCAGCTGTTTTGCCTCCTCGTACATCGCACAGTAGCTCTCATGGCGCACCTTCGGTATGATGCCCTGCTCCACTGCCCCGACGACTGCACAGCCCTTCTCGCAGGTGTGCGAGCAGTCGCGGAAGCGGCATTTGTCGATATACTCCGCAAATTCGCGGAAGCAGCCGGCAAGCTCCTCCTTGCGGATAATGTCATAGCGGTTCGTCTCGAATGCGGAAAATCCGGGAGTATCAGCGATATATCCGCCGCTGTCGAGCTTGTACAGGACAGCGTGACGGGTGGTATGTCTGCCTCTGCCGAGCTTGCGGCTTATCTCGCCTGTCTCAAGGTCAAGGCTCGGGTCGATAGCGTTGAGGAGCGTGGACTTTCCTGCTCCGGAGTTGCCGGCAAATGCGCTTATCTTGCCGCTCAGCAGCTCACGGACGCTCTCAACGGTTCTCTCGTTGCTGTAATCGACCTCTATAGCTTTTATACCGATCTTGTCATAGACCTCGCGGACGGCACTCCCGTCGCAGAGGTCTGTTTTTGTGATGATAACGACCGGCTCGATGCCCTTATATTCGGCGATAGCGATGAACTTATCGAGAAGGAGCTGATTCGGTGCCGGACTGACGGTCGACACTACGAAAAGGAGCTGGTCGAGATTTGCAAGGGGCGGTCTTACGATATAATTCCGGCGCTCGCCTATCTCAGTGATGATGCCGTCGGTGAGCGTAACGCTGTCGCCGACTGCCGGATTTATACCCTTGGCGCGGAATACTCCCCTCGCCTTGCACTCTAAAATACCGTCAGGGGACTCCACAGTGTAGAGTCCCCCGAAGCATTTGATTATTATTCCGCTTTTTGTTTCAGCGCTTACCATTCCTGTCCCTGCTCTGAAGGCTGCTCAGGACCTGAACTCAGGGTAACAGTAATCGTCGAACCCTTTTCGAGCTCAGTTCCGTCGGTGTAGCTCTGCCAGATTATGGTATTAGGATTATAGCCTGAGCTCTGGCTACCATTGGAAACGATATTGAAGTCGCTGCCATAGAGGCTGATCGCATAATTGAGATCAAGACCTATGAGGCTCGGTACCGAAACGGTATTTGCACTTTGAGTAGGCTCTGTGGGAGCTTCTGTTGCAGCAGTTGTCTCCTCCTGCGGGAAGCCCTCTACCTGCTGGAATGCTGAATCGATGTCTCCGCCGGACTGGAGCGAATATGTGCTGTCCGCGAAGTTGAACTTGTATGTTCCGATAGCAGCGTGCTTGTTGTTATTTAGGTTTGTGAGCATTACCTGTACTATAGCGTCCTCACCCGAGCCCTTTACATCATATGTCAGGCTCTGATAGTCAGGAAGGAAGAATGTCTGAGTATCCTGAGTATCCATAGTACCGTCTGCATTTCTTATCATAAAGCTGATAGTGAAGCGTCCGTATGCATTTACGGGGAAGTTCACAGTGAACGGGATAACGCCGTCAGGGTTGGTACCGTCGCTGAATTCAAAGAGTATCTCTGTACCTGTCTCTACCTTATCGCCCTTCTTGAGGCTCTGCTTAACGACTGTGCCTTCCTTCTCATAGGAAGCAACGCCCTTGGTAGTAACCTTGAGTCCGTTGTACTCGGCGAGCATCTTGGCATCGTCGATGGACTTTCCTACCCAGTCATCTACCTGTACCTGTCCTGCCTCCTCGCCCATGCTGACGTAGAGGATAACAGTTGAATCCTTGTGTACCTCCTGACCTGCCTCAGGCTCGGTCTTGATGACATAGCCCTTCTTCTTGGTGCTTGAGGAATTCCTTATCTCGCACTTGAGTCCCTTTCCTGTGAGGGTATCCTTTGCGAGCTCAGCGTTCATATCGATAACGTTGGGCACTTCAACAGTCTGCATACCCTTACTGATCTTTACCTTGAGGACAGCGCCCTTCTTGAACTCTGTCTCAGCAGGAGGATCCTGATCGATGATAACTCCGACATCAGCCTCGTTGTATTCCTGTCCGTCCTCCTTGAACTGGATATTGTTGCCGTACTTCGCAACAGCGTCGTTGAAGTCCATACCAACGACATCGGGCATTTTCCAGTCGTTCTTCTGAGATGTGCTCTTGAGCATATCGGTGAAGAGGAGCGAGATTATGATAACGCCGACTATGATAACGACTACGACTACTGCTGTGAGAACAGGGATAACGAGTGATGAACGCTCAGGCTCATCGTCCTCATCTTCGTCCTCATAGTAATCGTCAACGTAGCCGCTGCCGTAGGGCTGCTGGGGATACTGCGGCTGACCATAGGGCTGCTGACCGCCGTACTGAGCCTGTCCTGCCGGAACGCCTGCATAGACGGGCTGCTGCGGAGCTGCCTGCTCCTTTGCGAGAGAGACCGAGCCCTCCGGGGCGTTATCGTGAGCGACAGACTGCTGTGTATTGAAGAAGCGTGTATTCTCAGCGTCGTCTGTACCCTCTTCAACATAATATCCGAATGTAGTTGTCGGATCAGCCTTGAACTTTTCGATGTCCGCGATCATATCCGCGGTGGTCTGGTATCTGTCCTCGGGAGCCTTTTCCATAGCCTTGAGGACTATCTCCTCGAGACCGTCGGGAATATCGGGATTGATAGCTCTCGGGCGCTCGGGGATATCGTGCATATGCATAACAGCGATAGCAACGGGGTTGTCGCTGTCGAAGGGCTTTCTTCCTGTGAGCATCTCATACATCATAGCTCCGACGGAGTAGATGTCGCTCTTGGCGTCGGTAACGCTTCCGCTCGCCTGCTCTGGGCTGATGTAATGTACGCTTCCGATAGCCTGATCGGTAGCTGTCTTGCCCTCCTCACGAGCGAACTTGGCGATGCCGAAGTCCATGACCTTGATAGTTCCGTCGCTGAACATCATAATGTTCTGCGGCTTTATATCGCGGTGAACGATGCCCTTATCGTGGGCGTGCTGGAGAGCGCGGAGTATCTGGATGACGAAATGTACGGTATCCTTCCATGTGAGGACCTTCTCCTCCTCGATGTACTCCTTGAGAGTGATACCGTCGATGTACTCCATAACGATGTACTGGAGCTTGTCCGAGAAGCCCATATCGTAAATCTTGACGATATTCGGGTGCGAGAGAACTGCTACAGCCTTTGACTCGTTCCTGAAGCGTCTTAGGAACTCCTCGTTCTCGGCATACTCCTTTTTGAGGATCTTGATAGCGACAGCCTTGTTGTCGATAACGTCAGTTCCCTTGTAGACCTCAGCCATTCCGCCGACGCCGATGAGCTCCGTTATCTCATATCTGCCTTCAAGCTTTTTGCCAATGTACTTATCCATGGTCTTATCCTTCCTTCAGATCTGTTATCTATATGGCATAAAATAAAAAACATAACAATGACTGTACTCTCAGTCCCAGATGAGCGCGACTGTGATGTTATCCCGTCCGCCCTTGCCGTTCGCGAGCTTTATGAGCTGGTCGACCATTCCGTCGAGCTCATTCTCTGCGATCACGTCGCCGATCTCCTCGTCGCTGCAATACCCCGACAGACCGTCAGAGCACAGAAGCAGGTGTATCTTGTCCTCATAGTCGAGGATGAAGGTATCCGTGAGAACTGTCTTTTCGACGCCGACAGCCCTGATGAGCATATGCCTCTGCGGGTGGACGTCTATCTCAGCCTCGGTTATCTTGCCCTGCTCGAAAAGCAGTGAAGGAACATTGTGGTCTGTGGTTATCTGGTGAAGACCGTTGTCCGTGATGAGGTAAGCGCGGCTGTCTCCTACATTGGCGATGAATGCCTTGTCCTGTGTCACGAACGCCGCAACGCAGGTAGTGCCCATCCCGAAATTCTTGAAATCGAGCCTTGCCTTGGTGTAGATCACAGAATTCGCAGCCGATACCGCAGAGATCATCAGTTTGCGGATACCATCCGTATCGAGGCTCTCGCTGTAGCCGTCGGAGAAGCGCTGATAGAACTCCTCAAGCGCGATCTGGCTGGCTTCTCTTCCGGCACGCTCGCCGCCCATACCGTCGCAGACGACCGCAAGTACATTATGCCCGAAGTATTCACATCTTACCGCGTCCTGATTCTCTTCGCGTCTCAGACCGATATCCGAACCGGATCTGAATCTCATGCATCCGCACCTCCGTTCTCTATATCATTTTTCGCAGCGTCACGCCTGAGCTGACCGCACGCCGCCTCTATATCGCTCCCGAGAGTACGTCTCACGGTCGCGTTGATACCGCGTTTGCCGAGCCGTTTCGCGAAATCCGCGACCGCACTCGATGCGGTATGGAAATTTCTCTCTTTGACCTTATTCACGGGGATAAGGTTCACATGGCAGTTTATGCCTCTGAGCAGGTCTGAGAGCCTGTCCGCGTCCGCATCGGAGGAATTGACTCCGCTGATGACAGCGTACTCAAAGGTTATCCGCCGCCCCGTCCTGTCGATGTAATGGCGGCAGGCTTCGAGGAGCTCCTGTATATTATATGCTTTGTTGACCGGCATTATTTCACTTCTTGCACTGTTATCGGAAGCGTGGAGCGAGATGCACAGCGTGAGCTGGAGCTTCAGCTCAGCGAGGTCGTATATCCTCGGCACTATCCCGCAGGTCGAGAGCGAAACGTGGCGCAGGCTGAAATTGTTGCCCTTGCCGTCCGAGAGTATCCGCAGGAACTTCACCACGTTTTCGTAGTTGTCGAGCGGCTCGCCGATGCCCATAAGAACGATCCCCGATACCTTCATGCCTGAGTTTTTCTCAGTCTCGTATATCTGCATCAGTATCTCTGACGGCTCAAGGCTCCTCACGAAGCCGGCGATAGCCGACGCACAGAACCGGCAGCCCATCTTGCAGCCGACCTGTGTTGACACACAGATACTGTGCCCGTAATTATACTCCATCAGAACGGTCTCAACATAGTTCCCGTCAGAAAGCCTATACAGATATTTTACAGTATTATCTATAGAAGATTCAAGCTTTTTCTGCACAAATAGTCCATTTATACAAAAAAAATCTTTGAGGTGCGCGCGTAATTGGATAGATAGGTCAGTCATTTTGTCGAAATCAAAAATTCTTTTAACATGAAGCCACTGGTATATCTGCTTTGCCCTGAATTTTTTCTCTCCCTGAGCCTCAAGAAGCGCTTCGAGCTCGGGCAGTTCGAGGCTGAGTATATCCGTTTTCTCCAATTTTCACACACCTTCCCTTCGTCTGTTTTTTCATCTCATACACGTCTTCGGAACTTCGCAACGAAGAAGCCGTTCACCGACCTGTACGGGAGCTCTGTACGTCTGTCGGCAGGTATCCCTGTTGACGGGAGCTCCACCGGTTCGAGCTCCGGATGAGCGTGGAGCAGTCTTGCGCAGACCTTTTCATTTTCCTCACGGCGTATGGTGCAAGTCGAATAGACGAGCTCCCCGCCGACCGCAAGATAGTTCAAAGCATTATTCGCAATATTGTACTGGATCTCCGGAAGTCCGTCGAAATCCGAAATATTCTTGTACTTTATCTCCGGCTTGATACTGATGACCGCAAGTCCCGAGCAGGGCACATCACACAGTATCTTCGTGAACTGCGGAAGCTCCGGGTCAAATTTGCGCGAATCGCCTGCCGCAGCCCTGATATTGGCGAGTCCGAGCCTTTCCGCGCCCTCACGTATCAGCTTCACACGCTTCTCGTGGAGGTCGAATGCGTATACCTCGCCCTTGCCGTTCATCATCTCCGCCATAGTGAAGGTCTTGCCTCCGGGAGCGGCGCAGATGTCGAGAACACGGTCATTTTCCGTTGGAGCAAGCGCCGTGCAGATGTACTGCGAAGCCGCGCTCTGCACGTGGAACCAGCCCTTCTCAAACGCCTCGGTATGTATCATATCGCCCGAAACGAGCCAGCAGTCCGGCAGCCCGTTCACTCTCCGTACATTCTCGCGTCCGAGCCTTTCGGCAAGGCGTGCATCGAACTCCTCTGCGGTGCATTTCAGCGGATTTCTGCGGATATATGCGCCGTTCCTGTGCTTGCAGGTGAGAACTTCGAGTGCATCATTCTTCATCAGCTCGCGGACGAGCTCTTCCGGTGCGGAATATTCTATCGAGGTGCGCTTTATCGCATATTCCGGCAGAGTAAGCTGCTTGCCATTGCGGATAAAATTGCGGAGTATCGCGTTCACCATTCCGGCAGCGCTCGATTTGCCGAACTGCTTCGCGAGGTTGACCGATTCGTTCACAGCGGCGTTGTCGGGTACGCTGTCCATATACATTATCTGGTAAATGCCGCACCGCAATATATTTACAATTTCGTCATCAAGCTTGTTTATCGGGCGTGAAGATAATCCGGAAATTATATGGTCAAGCGTTATCCTCCGCTCGATGACTCCGTAATACAGCGCAGAGCAAAGCTTCTTCCCCCTCTCGTCGAGGTCGGAAGAATCCAGTCCTGCGCTGAGCTGAATATTTGAATAGCTTCCGCTGCGGAACGTCTTGCCCAGCAGCTTTACGGTCAGAAATCTCGGATCGTTCATCGTCTTACCCTCAGCAGCAGCCTTGCGAGCTGCATCAGCGACGCCGCAAGCGAGGCAACGTAAGTCATTGCGGCAGCTCTGAGCACCTTACGTGCAGGTCTGAGCTCCGACGTTTCAAGAATGCAGTCTCTTTCGAGAGTTTTCATAGCCCGGCGGCTCGCGTCGAGCTCAGTCGGCAGAGTTACGAGCTGGAATACCACGACCGCCGAAAACATCGCGATACCGACGTATATCAGGAACGGCAGCATCGTGAACAAGCACCCGAGCAGGAACACGATGTACCACGTGTAAGAGCAGATATTGACCACAGGAACTATCTTCTGGCGAATGATTATCGGAAGGTAATTCTTGTCATGCTGACAGGCGTGTCCGCACTCATGCGCGGCGACTCCTATCGCGGCAACGGAGGTCTGTCCGTAAACGCTGTCCGAAAGGCGCAGGACCTTCTCCTTCGGTGAGTAATGATCGGTGAGGCTGCCTCTGACGTGCTCGATACGGACATCGAAAAGCCCGTTCGCCCTGAGTATCATCTCAGCAGCTTCCTCGGCTCTGAGCCCTCGCAAGCTGCGCACACGACTGTACTTGTTGAACGTGCTTTTTACCAGTATTTCGGCAATTATCGGCAGTATCATCATCGCGAGCAGGAGCAGCAGCTCCTTAACGTGATATGACATTCCCGACAGTAAATATCCGTAGTTCATCTCCGCGCCTCCTTATTTTCAGACGAGCTTCTCTCCCTTTGCGAGCTTTTTGCCCCTGAGGAAGTCCTCTGTCCGCATACGCTTTTTTCCCTCCGGCTGGACTTCAAGGAAAGTGACACATTTTCCGTCGCCGCATTTCACGGTAAAGCTTGAAGTGTCGACTATCTCGCCGTTCTCAGCATCGGGAGCAATTTTGTCCGAAATTTGTGAGCGATAGACCTTGACACGCTTGCCCTCGAGCAACGCGAATCCGGTCACGCCTCTTATCACATTGTGTACCTCAGCAGCAGTTTTCGAGAAGTCGAGCTGGCTCATCTCCTTGCGTATCATCGGAGAATAGCAGCTCAGCGAATCGTCCTGTTTTTCAGGTGCGAGAGTACCGCCTTCGATAGCAGCAACGGTGTCCATCAGCACCTCTCCGCCCATCTCCGAGAGCCGGGCATAAAGCTCCTCATACGTCTCATTTTCGCCGATCTTCGTACTTCTCTTTATGAGCATATCACCGGTATCGAGTCCCTCGCTCATCTGCATCGAGGTAACGCCGGTCTCGGTCTCGCCGTTGAGCAGCACCCAGTTTATCGGAGCAGCTCCCCTGTACTTCGGGAGCAGTGAAGCGTGTATATTCACACAGCCGTACTTTGGCAGCTCAAGTATCTCCTTCGGAAGTATCTGACCATAGGCTGTAACGACTATCAGATCCGGAGCAATATCGTTCAAGATCCTCATTGCTTCCGCTGCATCATCCCCCTTGCGGAGCGAGAGCGGCTGATAGACCGGTATGCTGTATTCCTCTGCCGCCGCCTTCACCGGAGTCGGGATAAGCTTGTATCCCCTGCCCTTCGGCTTGTCGGGCTGAGTGAAAACTGCCGCGACCTCGCAGCTGCTCTCCGCGAGCTTTCGCAGACAGGGCACCGCAAAATCGGGAGTTCCCATAAATACTACCTTCATATTATCCCTCCTCGGGAACGAAAAATTCTTCAACTATCTCAGTGAAAACGTGACCGTCAAGGTGGTCATTCTCGTGGCAGACGCACTGTGCGCCGAGCCCGGTAAAATCGCGCTCGAACCAGTTCCCGTTCCTGTCCTGAGCCTTGAGGTGGACACTGTTCGGACGTGTTACATAGCCCCATACGTTCGGGCACGAAAGACAGCCCTCCTGCACGCGCTGAGAGCCCTCCCTCTGCGAGACCTCGGGATTTATGCACTCAAAGCTGCCCTCCTCGAGGTGCATTATGAAGACACGTCTGCAAATGCCGACCTGAGGACCTGCGAGACCGAGTCCCTGCGCCTTGTCGAGCGTCTCGTGCATATCGTCGAGGAGTATCGCGAGCTTCTCATCGAACTTTTCCACAGGTCTGCAAACCTTGTGGAGGACCTCGTCCTTATCAGTAAGTATATTTCTTAAAGCCATTTTTATTCATCCTTCCGTTTATACTCCGACATCGCCGTTCATATCGGCATAGAATGTCACATTCCGCATTTCGGGGAGCTTAGCCCCTTCGGTCAGAATGCCGCTGATAAAGCCGCGCATCTCCGCCGAATTCTTGCATTTCATAATTATCCTGTACCTGTATTTTCCGCCGAGCCTGCCATATGAAGCCTTCACCGGACCGAGCACGCGTACCGGCGTTTTCGGCTGCAATTCACGCAAACGCACGTTCATCAGCGCGATTATCGCGTCCGCGCCGCGCTTTGTATCGGGCTCTGTCAGACCTGCAAAGCAGAAAATGCACATATCGCATATCGGTGGGAATATCATCGCTCTGCGTATAGCGATCTCTTCGCTGTAGAAGCCCTTATAGTCCTGCTCCGCTGCGAGATTCATCACGTAGTGGTCAGGCATAAAGGTCTGCAATATCGCGCGCCCCGAGCGTTCACCGCGTCCGCCTCTTCCGACGACCTGTGCTATCAGCGAGAAAGTGCGCTCATAGCTGCGGAAATCACCGTTGTACAGAGCCTTGTCGACCGACAGTACACCTACCAGCGTAACGTTCGGGAAATCGAGCCCTTTGCCGATCATCTGCGTGCCTATCATTATATCGTACTCGCCGTCGCGGAAGGCGTTGAAGCCCTTCTCATAGGAGTAGCGCGAAAAAGTCGTATCCGCATCCATTCGCAGGATACGCGCTGTCGGGAAGAGCTCGCCGAGCTCCTCCTCGAGCTTCTGGGTACCGAATCCCATACGCTTCATACGCGATGAACCGCATACCGGACAGGTCTCCGGCTCGTCGCCTGCATATCCGCAGTAATGGCACATCAGCTTGCCGTTCTTCTTGTGATAGGTCAGCGGCACTGAGCAGTTCGGGCAGTATATCGGCTGAAAGCAGTCCACGCAGCTCGTTATCGTGTGATAGCCACGCCTGTTGAGCAGAAGTATGCTCTGCTCGCCGCGCTTCAGGTTCGCATTCACCTCGTCCACGAGACGGCGGCTGAACTCGGACGAATTTCCGACTGTCCGCTCCTCATTCATATCGACGATGCTCACCTCGGGCAGCGGATTGCTGCTGTAGCGGCTTTTAAGCTCGAGAAGGCGGTAAACGCCGCGTTCGGCAAGATAATAGCTCTCAATGCTCGGAGTCGCCGACGCGAGCAGCAGCACGCAGCTGTGCTCGACGCATCTGCGCTTTGCGATGTCGTGCGTGAGGTATCGCGGCGAGCTGTCCGACTTGTACGAGCGTTCGCCCTCCTCGTCGATAATGATTATCCCGATATTGGCAAGAGGGGCAAAAACCGCGCTTCTCGTGCCTATCACGATGTCCGCCTCGCCCCGTTTTATGCGTTTGTATTCGTCGAGACGCTGACCGAGCGACAGTCCGCTGTGGATAACAGCGACCCTCTCCCCGAAAAGTGACCTGAACCGTCTCAGCACCTGCGGAGTCAGCCCGATCTCGGGAATGAGCAGGAGCGCCTGCTGTCCGAGCTGTATCGTGTCGTATATCAGCTTCTCAAAAACCGAGGTCTTTCCGCTTCCGGTAACACCGTGAAGCAGAAAGACTGCCGGTTTCTTTTCTTTTATCTGTCCGAGCACGGCATCGTGTGCCGCCTGCTGCTCGTCCGAAAGGACAACAGCCTGCGGGTCGGTGTGCTCATCGGAGCCGTCCTCCACACCGCGGAGGAGTTCCATCTCGTATTCCTCTGCCGCTCCGGAAGCTGCGAGCCGCTTGATGACCGCCTCAGTGAAGCCGCACATATATGCGACCTCTCTCACAGAAGCTGCGCCGTACTCCTCAAGAAATGCAGCAGCCTGCTTCTGCTTCGGCGTAAGCTCGAAGCGTGAAGGGTCAGCGAGGTAATCGTCCGAGAGCCGCACCATTCTCACGGAAGCGTCTCCCACATTCTGACGGAAAGCATTGTTTGATTCAAGGGCACCTGCGTCGAGGAGCTCGTCGGTGAGCCGTCTGCCGTTTTCAGCGATGAAGCTCCCGAGAAGCTCGGTCACTTCCTTGTTATCGGCAGCGCACCTGAGCGTTTCGAGCAGCTCGTCTGCGGCAGGGCTGAGCTGACTTACGTCCGCAAAGCCGCTCACAAGGCGGAAGCTCTCCTTCGCCTTCACGCCCATTCCGGGCGGAAGCATTATCTTCACCGCGTCAAAATAGGTGCAGAAGGTATGCTCGCGCAGATACTCCGCAAGCCTCATAAGCTCGCCCGAAACAACGGGCTCTTCGTCTATCTGCGCCGTCACCGGCTTCAGACGGGCATCGCTGCCCTCCCTTATCCGCATAACTACGCCTATCCTGCGCATATTGCCCTTTCCGAACGGCACCAGCACCCTACAGCCTTCCTTCAGCTGCATACTCTCCGGCACCCTGTAGCTGAACAGCTTATCGAAAGAATACGCCGTTCCGCTGACAGCAGTTTCCGCGATCAGGGACATATTATTCCTCGTCTGTGCTTACGATCTTGCACTTGCCGCTTGCAAGCTCCTCAACAGCAGTCTTGACGGGCTTTTCCTCAAGGGTCTCTTTTCTCTCGTAAAGGTCCTCAGAGATCTCTCTTGCGCGCTTTGCGACTGCGATAACGAGAGAATAGCAGCTCTCGTTCTTTGAAATGATCTGGTTTACTGCGGGTCTAAGCATTTTCCAACACCTCATTTATAAATTCGCTCTGAAATTTCGCATTGAGCTGCTCTGCGCGTACAACAGCGAAGAAATCGCTCACAGCGTCCTCAAGAGCGTCGTTGACTATGATGTAATCGTATTTCGGAGCAAATGTGAGCTCCTTGTATGAAGCAGCAACACGCTGCTCGATGACCTCCTCGGATTCAGTGCCGCGCTTGTGGAGACGGCGGCTGAGCTCCTGCACCGAAGGCGGTGCAATGAACACGAGCAATGCGTCCGGACGCGATTCGCGCACCTTCATCGCTCCCTGCACCTCGATCTCGAGGATGACATTTATTCCCTTCTCAAGGTAGGGGTCTACCTCGGATAAGAGAGTTCCGTAATAGTGGTCGCAATAGCCTGCGTGCTCGAGGAATTCACCGTCAGCAACTCTTTTCTCGAACTCCTCGTTCGTGATGAAGTAGTAGTTCACGCCGTCTGTCTCGCCCTCACGCGGCTTGCGCGTAGTAGCCGAAACGGAGCAGCGGAACTGCTCGTCCTTGAGTATCTCGGCAAGCATTGTGCCCTTTCCGCAGCCCGATGGTGCGGAGAAAACGATAAGTCTGCCTTTAGTCTTCATTTTCAGTATCACCTGTCCCGTTTATCCTTGCTGCAAGTGTGTCGGTTATGAGCGAGGAAAGAATGATATGGCCGCTGTCCATAACGATAACAGCCCTTGTTTTGCGTCCATACGTCGCATCTATCGCTCTTCCGTCGTCCTTTGCCTCCTGTATCAGGCGCTTTATCGGCGCTGAATCGGGGCTTACGATAGTCACTATCCTTGCAGCGGATATCATATTGCCGTAGCCGATATTTATCAGTTTCATAGCTTACTCGATATTCTGTATCTGCTCGCGTATCTTCTCGATCTCAGCCTTCATATCAACGACGATCTTCGTGATATTGAGGTCCTGAGCCTTTGAGCCGATGGTATTCACCTCGCGGTTCATCTCCTGAACGATGAAATCGAGCTTTCTGCCGATCGGATCAGAAGAGCCGAGCATATCCTTCAGCTGTGAAATGTGGCTGCGAAGGCGTACCGTCTCCTCGTCTACTGCTATTTTCTCGGCAAATATAGCGGCTTCTGTGAGGATACGCTGCTGGTCGATGTCCTTGCTCTCGAGGATCTCGCTGAGCTTCTGATAGAGCCTTCCACGGTAGTTCTCAACAGTTCTGGGAGAGAGCTCCTCGACCTGTCCGACCATTCCGAGAATGCCGTCAGCCTTCTCAAGAACATCGGCGTGGAGCTTTTCGCCCTCAGTTTCGCGCATAGAAACGAACCTTGCGAGAGCTTCGCCAGCCACCTCAGATACGTCGCTCCAGACCTGCTCCTCGTCGTCGGGAGCCTTCTGGACCGTGAAAATATCGGGCAGCTTTATCAGCTTTGAGAGTGTGAGGTCATCGTCGATATAGTCATCTATCTCATCGAGATCGACGTACTTTTCATTCATCTCTTCGCCGAATTCCTTGAGCACCCTGATGTATTCCTCAGCAAGTCCCTTGTTGAGAGCAACGACGGTGTCTCTGCCCTCGATGTTGCTGATAGTGACATTGACCTCTACCTTGCCGCGTGAAATGCCGCTTTTCAGCATAGCCTTGAGCTTTTCGTCGATATAGTTGTATGTGCGCGGGATACGCGATGAGTATTCGTAGTATCTGTGGTTGACAGAGCGTATCTCAACGAGGATGTCTCTTCCGTTCAGTATTTTTTGGGCTCTGCCGTAGCCTGTCATACTTTTCAACACTTGTGTTTCGCCTGCCTTTTTTATGATTTTTCGTGCATAATATGCCGTTTCGCGAAATGTATCTGCTTCGATATGGGCATACCTATGCTATTATATTATTATAACATATTGATCTGAAAAATGCAACAGGCTCCGAAGATTTTATTGAGCAAAAAAGGACGCTCAGATGAGCGTCCTTTTGATCGTATTTGCTTAGATATCAGCCCTTGAGAGCGTTGATCTTATCAGATGTTGTCGGGAAGTCAGCCTGCTTGATGAGACCAGCATCCATCATCTGGATAGCAAGTGCGTCTGCACCTGTAACGCCGTCGCCGTTGTCAACAACGTCAGCGTTGATCTTGCCCTGAGGCTTGAGAGCGTACTTGTCGCGGAGAGCGATAGACTGGAGGATAGCTGTTGCGTCAGCAATAGTAACCTTCTTATCTACGTTAGCATCGCCCCAGAGAGTGTCACCGGAAGGTGTCTCTGTTGTAGTAGTTGTTTCTACAGGTGTGTCCTCATTGATAGGTGTAACCTCAGGATAGAGGAGAGCCATTGTACCTGTTGTCATGAGAGCATCGCCCATATGCCAGAATCTGTGGAGCTTGAATGTGAAGCCGTCCATAAGGTCATCATCTTTCGCGCCTGCAGCCTTGTTCTTCTCATAGATAGCCTTAGCCTGCTGATACATCTCATCATCAGCATAAGACTGACGGATGTCAGAGAATGTAACGCCCGGCTTAAGAGGTGAACCATCAGGCATCTCGCCGTCGAATCCATTAGGAATGAATACTTCCTGATCGAATACTCTGTGGAGTGAAGGATTCTGGTCTGTGTAAGCGATACCCTTCTCATCACGAGCTGTGTTCCACTGAGCGCTCATGAGCTTGTTAGCAAGACGGAGACCCTTAGCAGCGAGCTCTGTATTGTCGTCTGTCTGAGCAGCAGAAGCGGGAACCTTGTTAGCAGCAGCGTAGTAGATGAGAGTGTTACAGAGTGAGGATACGCATCCGATATCGCCCTGGCCGTAACCTGTGATTGTGCAGGTAAGACCATCGTTAGCAGTTGGGTTGTACTCCTCATTCCATGAAGCAGGCTTACCGCTCCAGTCAAGGTTTGAAGGAATAGCATAAGCCATGATATTTCCGTCATCATCAGCCTTGTTGAACTTTGTATTTGTAATGAACCAGTCGATCCATCTTGAGAGGAGAGCCTCGAGAGCTTCTTCAAGTGAGAGGCCGCCGAACTTCTCGCCGCCTGTGAGGTCGCCGTTCTTCTTTACATAGTAGTAAAGCTCTGCAAGACGCTGAGTAGACCATACCTGGTTACCGATCCAGTGGTTTGAACCCGGGTCAGCATAAACAGGATGCTCAACGTAGCACATATCGTAGAAGAGCGGATCGCTTGAGTCATACTTCTCATACTTACCGTTCTTGGAGTTTGTACAACCACCAGCGAAGGGGCCGTTCTTGGACTGGAGCCAGAGATAGAACTCGATCTGTCTCTTGAATGACTTCTTGTAGTCATCGATAGCATTTGAACCCTGCATTGCCTTGCTCATTACAGGATCGTAAGCGAGAGCGTAAGCAGCGAGAGGATTCTGATAGAACTGATGTGAGTGTGAGCAGCCGATCTGGAATGCCCAGTCGTAGTTGCCGCTCGGGTTGTTCTCAGCATACCACGGGAATGTTGATCCGCCCCAAGCTGTGTACCAAGCCATGAGGAAGTGCTGAGACTTGATAGAATCGTGAGAAGCTGTAGCGCTGTCGGACTGAGCGTCGATGCTCTGGCAGCCGATAGCCTTGTAGTACTTATCGAACATATCGTTACGGCACTGGTCACCCATCTTAGCTGCAAGACCGGAAAGGTCGCCGCAGTCAAGGCCGTTCATGCTTGCGAAGTAGATAGCCTGGATAGCACGGTCCTCAGCGTCAGGAGCGTTTGTGAAGCTGTACTGAGGAGCGATAGCGCCCTCCTTCTCCCAGCCGTTTACAACAGCCTTGATACCTGTCATTGAGTAGTGAGGATCATTTACCTTCATACCGTACTTGAGCTCTTCGATACAGCCCTGAGGAACTGTCTCGAAGCATGACTCCTGCTCACCACGCTGGAATGTATTGATGAATGTGAACTTGCCGCTGCCGCCGCCGAAGCCATACCAGTCTTCAACGTCTGCGAGCCAGTGCATAAGGTAGTATCCGGGATCGCTGCCGTAAGCCGACTTGAAGTCCTTGAAGATCGGGTTGAAAGCGTCAACGCCGTTCTGCTTAGCAGGATAGCCTGAAGGCTCATTTTCTTCAGTTGTTGTATCAGCCTTTACCTTCTCGAGCTTCCAGAGTGAGCCGTAGTCGATAGAGCCCTTCTCGCCCTGGTATGCGTTCTCAGACCAACCGGGGATAAGAGCTTCAAGAGTCTTCCAGCCCTTCTTGAGGTCGCCTGTAGAGCCGCTGATCTTCTTGTTCTCAACAAGTACATCGTGCATAGCTGTTACCCAAGCGATGTAGGACATAGCCTCAGAAGTTGTCTCGTGACCGTAGTCAGGAGCCTCAACACAGAGAGTCTCAACTGCGTGGTAAGGGATACCGAATGAACCGGAACCGTTGTTGTTCTTGCTGAGATAGCCGTTCTTCTCACCGTTTGTGATAACATCATCATAAAGTGACTCGAACATCTTAGCATAGGACTCGTTTGCGCCGCCCTCAGTTGCGTATTCATTAGCAGCTGAAGCGAATGCAGGAACGATAGCTGAAGCGGACATTGCTGTAGCAAGTACGCCGGCACAGAGTGCCTTGTTCTTTTTGCTTATCATTGTTTTTTAACCCCTCTCATAAAATTTTGGTTTAAAAAATGGATAAAACTCTTCCTGCCCTCACAGGACAGGAACGTATACGAAAATACTTCGTACACTGTGTGCTGCTTCACGGAGCGTACACACAATTCTCAAACTATTTTCATAATAATTATATTCCACTTTTCAGACCGTGTCAACACTTTGACTTGTTTTCACTTTTTGACCTTGATTTTTTTGTTGCAATGCACACATTGCCGGAACCTTTTTTGTACATATTGTCTACCAGCTAAAATCAGCAAAATCAGCTTTTGTGAATCATATATTAATAAAATCATTATTTTTATCATAGCTCACCCATACCGGATTCTACGCCGTATTTTTCGCACTTTACCGCAGTGGATACCAGCCCTTATTTAACGATTTATTCATAAATTATTCACGTGCTTTACACACTATTCTGCAATAATAAGCAGGTATGATGTGAAATTATGCCTGAACGAAATCAGGTGCATTATATACTATTATAAAATACGAAAGGAGCACCTCATGATCACTATTGAAAAACTCACGAAGTATTACGGCAGCAACCGAGCTGTGAACAACATCAGCTTTACAATAAACGATAATGAGATACTCGGATTTCTCGGACCGAACGGTGCCGGTAAATCTACCACGATGAATATGATCGCCGGTTACCTTCCTATGTCTGCCGGAAAGGTCACCATCCTCGGGAGCGACATTTCAAAGGAGCCTGTCGCCGCAAAGAAGAATATCGGCTATCTCCCCGAGATACCCCCGGTCTATCCGGATATGCGCGTAAAGGAGTATCTCTCATTCTGTGCCGGACTCAAGCGCATTCGCTATTCCGAGCGCAAGGACGAGATAAGCCGCGTTATGGGTCTGCTGAAGATAGAGGACGTAAAGGACAAACTCATAAAGAACCTGTCAAAGGGCTATAAACAGCGTGTCGGATTCGCACAGGCTCTCCTCGGCGACCCGAAGTTTCTCATTCTCGACGAGCCCACGGTCGGTCTCGACCCCAATCAGGTCATCGAGGTAAGGAATATCATCAAGGATCTCAAAAAGGACCACTCCGTCATATTCAGCTCGCACATCCTCTCTGAGGTGAGCGCTGTCTGTGACAGGGTCGTTATCATAAACAAGGGCGACATAAAGGCGATCGACACGATCGAGAACCTCGAAAAGAAGCTCGGCGGAAGCCTCACGCTCCACATCAAGATAAAGGGCGACCGCACAAAGGCTTCCAACATCATCGAGCTCACCAACGGCGTTCAGGAGATCCTTTCTATCGACGCCGAGGGCAATGACTTCTTCTCGTTCGCTGTCAAGCTCAAGGAGGGCGAGGGCGACGGCGTAAAGAATGCGATAATGGCTGAGCTTATGAAATACGGCATACAGATCTCGGAGATATACTCCGAAAAGCCCGACCTCGAGGCTGTATTCGTCGAAATGATAAACAAGCCCGACGACAAGCACGGTCTGCTTGACCTGCTCAACGGAACTGCTCCCGTAAATGAAACCGGTGAGCCGGACGGGGACGAAGAGCCCGGCGAGGATGATACTGACGAAAAGGAGGACGATGAATAATGTTTTCTATCTATAAAAAAGAACTGCAATCGTTCTTCTACACTCCGTTCGCATACATAATGACAGCGCTGTTCATGTTCCTGTTCACGCTTATGTTCAACAATGCACTCGGAAACATCGACCACCCCGTATTCCAGTTCACATTCCCCGACATATTCTATAATGTAATATTCTTCTTCATCTTCCTCATCCCGATACTCACGATGAGGACATTCGCAGACGAGCGCAAATTCGGCACAGAAGTGCTCCTTATGACCTCGCCCGTAAGTGTGATAAAGATAATCCTCGGCAAGTACCTCGCGAACCTGACTGTATTCCTCTTTATGATAGCAGGCTCATCGGTATTCCCGATATTCACACACCTCCACGGCACCCTCATTATGAACCAGCTCATATGTGCCTACATCGGCTTCTTCGCATGGGGTGCGATGTTCATTGCCGTGGGTATGCTCGTTTCGAGCTTCACTGAGAACTCGATAATCGCCGCAGTTATCGGTGAGATAATAATGTTCGTGTTCCTCTTCATCGACGACTTTTCAAGAACGGACTTCATTATGCAGTACCCGAAGCTCCAGTCCTTCCTCTATGCGTTTGCGGCACAGCCGAGATTTGCATACTTCTCGCAGGGCTTCATCAGGCTCTCCGACCTTGTATTCTTCCTTTCGGCAATAATCATCTGCCTCTCGTGGAACTACATCGCCATTGAGAGAAGACGCTGGAAAAGGGGGTAAGCTGAAATGGAAAAGAAAAAATTCGACTTCTCCGGCGCGTTCGCTATCGTGCTGGCAATACTCATACTGCTGATATTCATTCCGATAAATATGATATTCAGCTATCGCGACAAGGTATTCGATATGACTCCTTCGGGGCAGTACACGCTCAACCCGATAACCAAGAAGCTCCTCGACGAGACCTCGGACAAGCATATCGACGTCTACTTCCTCTCTCAGCTCAATGACCTTCAGGAAGTACCGAAATATCTGCCGCTCTACCACACTCTCACAGAGCTTGAAAAGCACGACAACATCACGCTCACCTGCTTCGACCCGAACAAGGACGTCGAGCTCGCCCAGAGCCTCGACCCGACAGGCACTCTCAGCGTAAATCCTGCCGACATCTTCATCAAGAGCGGCGACGTTACCAAGAAGGTATCGTTCCTGCGCTGCTTCCCCACCGACTCCAACGGCATCCTTATGTACGAGGGCGAGGAGCTCATTGCCGGAGCTATCGAGCTCTGCACGAGCGGAAGCCTCCCGACGATATATTTCCTCTCCGGCTACAGCAGCAGGACTCTCGACGATTATTCCAACTACGCCGACGCTATGAAGACCGACAACTACAGCGTCGATGAGCTCGACCTTTCATCTGTTGACGCTGTCCCGGATAATACAGCTATCGTTTACCTCGTTGCTCCCGAGAAGGACATCACCGACACCGACCTCCAGAAGCTCAGGGCTTATTCCGAAAAGGGCGGCGCTCTCTCGCTGATAATCCCTCCCTGCGACACTCAGGGCAGATTCAAGAACATCGAAAGTCTTCTCGCAACATACGGTCTCGGTATGCACTACAACTCCGTTACCGAGAAGAGCCCCCTGCTCCACCCGGCTATCAAGGACATAGCAAAAGTCATACCGCTCGACATCACCGACGAGAACGACCCCAGACTCAATCAGCTTCTCGAACGCTTCATCAAGGTATCATACCCCTACCCGAGCTCTGAGGCTACCGAGGACCTCACAACTGACCTCAACACCAAGCTCCAGCAGGCAGATTCGGGTATCCTCCCCTACGTATCAGATACAAGAAGCTTCTTCGACCTCACCACATCGGGCGAGCTCATTGAAAAATACTCCATAATCGAGAACCTCACACTCGAGCAGGGCAGCGACTCCTATACAACCGTCAGCACTCCTATGGGCGGCGACAACGGTACAAAGGAGATAGCCGAGGACCTCTCGAATGAGCCGCTTGTTTTCGGCTATTATTCCTACAACAAGCAGACCGGCTCAAAGCTCTACCTCATCGGTACTGACGATGCTATCAGCAACGACAGATGGACCAACGCCACGACCGGTACACGTATGCTTACGCTCTTCTCGAACACATGGCTCTACAACAGCGACATTGATATGGGCATCGGAGCAAAATCGAACTCCTATGACACCCTCACTTTTGAAGATGCCGACGAAGCAGCTCACGCTATCAGGCTGTTCTTCATACTGCCTGTCCTGTTCGCACTCGCCGGTCTCGCAGTATGGCTGAAAAGGAGATATGCTTAATGAAAAAAGGTATCATCGCAGTTGCAGCGCTCGCCGCAGCAGCCGGAGTCTCCACCGCCGCCTTCTTTATCGTAAAGGACAAGGACACCAAGGAGAAGAAGCAGGCTGCCGAAAAGCTTGCTGAGAATGAGATATTCAGATTCGATGCGGATTCCATAAACACTGTCGAGATAAACAGTCCCGAAGGCGATTATTCCTTCGTCATCGAGAACGAAAAATGGGTGAACTCCTCCGATTCCGGCAACAGCTTCCCCCTCGACCAGACCAAGCCTCAGCAGATATGCACCACACTCAGTGCTCTCAAAGCCGATACGAATTACGGCGAGGCTGATGACGAGAGCAAGGCGAAGTACGGTCTTGATGACCCGTATGTCGTAACGGTCGGCGACGGAAGCAAGTCATACACGCTCAATATCGGCGATGTAAGCCCGACAGGCAATTACTACTACGCAATGGCTGACGGCAACAACAAGATCTACGCAGTTCAGTCCGCTGACATAACCACGCTGCTCTATTCGAGGTTCGACCTCATCGACAGCAGCGTTGTCCCCTACTCCGACGCGGAGATAACCGGTATCCGTCTGAAACGCGACGGCGAGGAGATATACGATCTCACGCTCGACCCTGAGACAAGAACATGGACACTTCCCTCCGAGTACAGTATGCTCACTGTCAATCAGACTCGTCCCGATACGATAGTAACGGTGCTCGCACGTCTTTCGGCTGCTCAGCTCGTCGAGGAAAATGCCTCCGACCTCTCACAATACGGTCTCGATGCGCCTTACGCCGAGCTCACTGTAAAGGGAAATGACGGCAAGACTCACACTCTCCTGCTCAGCCGCTACGGACGCGAATCCTCGAAGATGACCTATATCCTCATCAAGGAGAGCGGCCTTATCGGACAGTATTACACGAGCGACCTCGATTTTATCGACTATGACCTCTTCGACCTCGTGCTTCAGAATGTCGAGAGCGCGAATATGTTCAATATCAGCGAATTCGAGTTCAGCTGTGCTGAGGCATCCGACAAGTTCACACTCGATGCGAAAGCCGGAACTGCTGAATGCCGCGGAACTGCCATCGACCTCACAAAGGCTGAGGTGATGAATATGTTCACCAACTTCTACAATTCATTCTCCTACATCACTATATCCGACATTGACGTCAAGGCAAAGCCGGAGCTCAAGGAGCCCGTTCTCTCTGCGAGATACGTGCTCAACAGCGGCGAGGAATCAAAGGTAGACCTCGTTTCTGCCGGAGAAGGGACCGAATGCTATGTATTCGTAAACGGCAAATACTCCGGTACAAAGACAGATTCCTCATTCATCAGCGGAAACAGCTCGATGATGTCGTATTACGATTCACTCTGCGGGCTCACAGGTCTTGACCGCAGCACTCCATAAAGGGTGTCCCTTTAGCCAATTTCGCAGGTTACCGTATCTGAACCATAGGTTCACGACCCGGTAGCCTGCGTTTTTACGCTATGGGAAGCAATATAAAAAGGGTGTCCCTTTAGCCAGTTTCGCAGGTTACCGTGTCCGAACCATAGGTTCGCGACCCGGCAGCCTGCGTTTTTTCGTTATGGGAAGCAATATAAAAAGGGTGTCCCTTTAGCCATATTCGCAGGTTACCGTGTCCGGACCACAGGTCCACGCCCCGGCAGCCTGCGTTTTTCGTTATGGGAAGCAATATAAAAAGGGGTGTCCCTTCAGCCAGTTTCGCAGCAAAGTTATTCGTACCGGAAGTTTTTCGCCGCGTCTGTTGCTATTTGGTGAATAATATGTTATAATACAAGTGCAGTTATGACTAAAGGAGGTATGCTTATGCTTTTAGCTGTTGATATAGGCAATACAAACATCGTTTTCGGCTGCGTTGACGATAACGACGAGATCCTCGTTTTTGAGCGCATTTCCACCAACCACAACGCAACTGCTGCGGAATATGCGGTCCTTATCAGGAATATCCTCGAAATGAACAATTTCAAGTGCAGCGATATACACGATGCGATAATGTCATCGGTCGTTCCCTCGGTGACAAATACCGTGAAAGAGGCTATCCGCAAGCTGTTCGGAGTTGATGTTATGATTGCAGGTCCGGGAGTAAAGACGGGTCTGAATATCCTCATCGACAATCCCCGACAGCTCGGAAGCGACCAGGCTGTTGATGCCGTTGCTGCTATAAACCAGTACCCGACTCCTCTCATAATCATTGATATGGGCACGGCAACGACTGTATCGGTAGTCGACAGCAATAAGAACTACCTCGGCGGTCTCATTTTCACGGGTATGGGCGTTTCGACTGATGCGCTCATCAACCGCACGGCACAGCTCCCGAAGATAGACTTCGAGCTGCCGCCGAATATCATCGGAAGAAATACTATCGACTGTATGAAGAGCGGCTCGCTCTACTCCAATGCCTGCGCTCTCGACGGTATCATCGAGCGCATCGAGGAGGAAATGGGCGGAAAGTGTACAGCAGTCGCAACAGGCGGTCTCGCTGAGGTCGTTGTTCCGCTCTGCAAAAAAGAGGTCATTCTCGATAAGAACCTTCTCATAAAGGGACTTACGATAATCTACAATAAAAACAAGAAAAAATAGGAGGAATCAGTTATGCCGTTCATTGAAGTTAAGACAAATGTTTCAGTTTCAGCAGACACAGCAGCAGATATAAAATCTGCTCTCGGTCAGGCTATCACAGCTATCCCCGGAAAGTCCGAGGGCTGGCTCATGGTGGGCATCGTTCCGGATTATATGCTCTGGTTCAAGGGCACGAACGAGCCGGCTGCAATGGTAGAGGTAAGTCTCTACGGCGGAGCTTCACACAACGCAAAGACAACTCTCACGAGCCATATCACAGGTATCCTCACCGATTCGCTCGGCATATCCTCCGACAGGGTATACGTAAAATATTCCGAGACCGAGAGCTGGGGCTGGAACGGCTCGAATTTCTGATGCTGCCGGCGGAGACCTGTATGAAAAATGTAAGGCGTGCGGAGCAGTCGGATGTTTCGCGCATTGCCGAGATAATGGTGTTCAATTACCGTCTCAATTTCTACCGCTTTTTCAAGAATGACCCGTTCTATTTCGGCGAGCTGAACGTGCTCGATACCGCAAAGAGATTCGCAGAGGATCTCTCCGGCGTATACGTTTACGATGACGGGGTTGTGCGCGGATTTATCCGTGCTGTCGGCGATGAGCTCGAAAAGCTCTACGTTGACCCTCAGTTCCAGAGCGGCGGTATCGGTGCAAAGCTGCTGGAGTTCGCAACGGACGAGCTCGGCGTGCGCTGGCTCTGGGCGCTCGAATACAACACGCGCGGTATCAGCTTCTACAAGCGCCACGGCTTTGAGCTGACAGGCGAGAAAATGACAGAGGACGAATGGGTGCCGCTCGTGAAGCTCGCACTCGGAAAGGAAGCTTAACGGAAATGCTTACAGGAAAGACCGTGCTGCTCGGAGTCTCAAGCTCTATCGCAGCCTATAAGATATGCAATCTTGCGCGTATGCTCACGAAGCTCGGAGCGGACGTTCACGTCTCAATGACCGAAAATACGCAGAATTTCGTTCATCCGCTGACGTTCGAGACCCTGACTCAGCACAAGTGCCTCATTGATACCTTCGACCGCAATTTCGAGTACAGCGTCGAGCACGTTTCTATCGCGAAGAAGGCGGACGTCGTTATGATAGCTCCGGCAACTGCGAACGTCATCGGCAAGATAGCAAACGGTATCGCCGACGATATGCTCACAACGACTGTTATGGCTTGCACCTGCAAGAAGATCATCGCTCCGGCGATGAACCACAATATGTTCCACAACCCGATAGTGCAGGAGAATCTCGAAAAGCTCCGCCGCCACGGCTATGAGATCATCGAGCCGGTGAAGGGTATGCTCGCTAACCGCGACATCGGCGACGGAAAGCTCCCCGATGAAGAAACTCTGCTCGAGTACATCGTCCGCGAGGCTGCCTTTGAAAAGGACCTCGCCGGAAAGAAGCTGCTCGTCACAGCAGGCGCTACACGTGAGAGCATCGACCCCGTCCGCTTCATCACCAACCATTCGAGCGGAAAAATGGGCTTTGCGATAGCACGTGCGGCTATGCTGCGCGGCGCAGATGTCACTGTCGTTGCTGCGCACACCGATGTTGAGCCGCCGATGTTCGTGAACGTAGTGAGGGTGCAGTCCGCAGAGGATATGTTCAATGCTGTGAAGGAGCACCTCGGCGAGAGCGACATCATCGTGAAGGCGGCAGCAGTCGCGGATTATACGCCCGTTACAGTTGCAGACAACAAGATAAAGAAATCTGACGGCGATATGGTCATCGAGCTGAAACGCACAACTGACATTCTCAAATACATCGGCGAGCACAAGCGCGAGGGACAGATCGTCTGCGGCTTCTCGATGGAGACCGAGAACGTTATCGAGAATTCACGGAAAAAGCTCACCAAAAAGAACTGCGATATGATATGCGCAAATTCGATAAAGAAGGCTGGCGCAGGCTTCGGGACCGATACCAATGTCATAACGATGATAACCCCGGACGGTGATGAGGAGCTCGAGCTGATGAGCAAGTTCGACGCGGCAAATATTATCCTCAGCAAGCTCGCGGCGCTGAAATAAGGAGGAAAGCTATGAAAGAGAATTATGAGATCTGCCACTGCATGGGCGTTACCTATTTCGATGTTGAGGACGCTCTCTCTGACTGCGACCGTCTCGAAGACGCAGTCGCACTGTTCGACAAGGTACAGCAGGCGACCCACTGCTCGACAGGCTGCGGCGGCTGCCACGATGACATAATGAAGACTATCTCTCAGATAATGATGGCATAAATGCGTGAAAGACCGCAGTTCCCGAAGAACAGGGAGCTGCGGTCAGCTTTTTGGCAGAACAGGAAAAATTTCATTTTTTTCTTGATTTTTGACAGCTTTTGTTTTATAATAATAATGTATTGTTTTTTTATGGAGGAATGTTTTATGTCCGATCGGAAAATTGGCTTCGACAACGAAAAATATCTGAAAATGCAGTCCGAGCATATCCGCCAGCGCATCGAGCAGTTCGGCGACAAGCTCTACCTCGAGTTCGGCGGCAAGCTCTTCGATGACTACCACGCTTCACGTGTACTCCCCGGCTTCAAGCCCGACAGCAAGCTCCAGATGCTGCTCCAGCTAAAGGACGAGGCTGAGATAGTGATCGTAATCAACTCTGACGACATCGAGAAGAACAAGGTCCGCGGCGACCTCGGTATCACATACGATGTCGATGTTATCCGCCTGTATAACGTATTCACCAAGATCGGACTCTATGTCAGCAGCGTCGTGCTGACACGCTATGACAACCAGCCTACTGCCGACGCCTTCCAGAGCAGACTCGAAGCCCTCGGCATAAAGGTATATCACCACTACAGCATCAAGGGCTATCCCTCGAATCTTGAACACATAATCAGCGACGACGGCTACGGCAAAAACGACTACATCGAGACCTCGCGCCGCCTTGTTGTCATCACTGCTCCCGGACCCGGAAGCGGTAAAATGGCTACCTGCCTCTCTCAGCTCTACCACGAGCACAAGCGCGGCAGAAACGCCGGCTATGCCAAGTTCGAGACCTTCCCGATATGGAACCTTCCTCTCCGCCACCCGGTAAATATCGCCTATGAGGCTGCTACTGCCGACCTCAACGACGTGAATATGATCGACCCCTTCCACCTTGAGGCTTACGGCAAGACTACCGTCAACTACAACCGCGATATTGAGATATTCCCGGTACTCAATGCTATGTTCGAGAAGATACTCGGTCAGTCGCCCTACAAATCGCCTACGGATATGGGCGTGAATATGGCAGGCAACTGCATCATAGATGACGAGGTGACCTGCAAGGCTGCGTGTGACGAGGTCATCCGCCGCTATTATACAGCGGTCTGCGACAGAAGAAAGGGACTCATCTCCGAGGAGGAGGTAATGAAGCTCGAGCTCCTTATGAAGCAGGCTAACGTCACTCCCGAGGACAGAAAGGTAGTTGCAGCAGCCCTCGCAAAGGAGAAGGAGACCGGTGCTCCTGCGGCTGCAATGGAGCTCCCGGACGGAACTATCCTCACCGGCAGGACCTCTGACCTGCTCGGCGCAGTATCCGGACTTCTGCTCAATGCACTCAAATATTTTGCAGGTCTCGACGATGAGATACTTCTTATGTCACCGCACGTTATCGAGCCCATTATGGACCTCAAGGTCAACCACCTCGGCAACAACAACCCGAGAATACATACAGACGAAACTCTCCTTGCGCTCTCGATATGCGCTACCACAGACGAGAATGCAGAGAAGGCTATGCAGCAGATCGTGAAGCTCCGCGGCTGTGAGGTACATTCAACTGTTATCCTCTCGCCGGTAGACGAGCGCATCTTCAAGCGCCTCGGCATAAACCTCACCTGCGAGCCCAAATACAGCAAATAAGCCTCACCGTCCGCAACGGAGGTATCGACTATGTCACATAAGAAGAAGCCAAAGCAGAGCCCGAAGAAGAAGCCCGCTCCTGCCAAGCCCGAACAGATAACGACGGTCGATGAGCTTATAGAACACTCCAATAAAACAGGACACTCTTACGGTCTCTTTGACAACGAAGGCGGCTGGAATATATGGCAGAAGGGCGCCCATTTCTACGTAGCGTCCCTCAACAGAGATAAGGTCGGTCGCAGAAAGGTTTTCGACAGCGAGCAAGCCGCCGTCAACTACATTCGCAGTAAGTCGAAGGGCTGAATCTGATAAGCCTGCTGTCCGAAGCGGAGGTGTGAATATGTCTCACAAGAAGAAGCCTAAACAATCTCCAAAAAAGAAGCCAGCTCCTGCCAAGCCCGAACAGATAACGACGGTCGATGAGCTTATCAGGCACTCCAATAAAACAGGACGCGATTACGACATCTTTGACGGCGAATGCGGCTGGCAAATATGGCAGAAGGGTGACCGATTCTATGCGGCATTCCGCGAAAGAGAAAATATCAGGAACAAAAAAAGCTTCGCCAGTGAGCAAGCCGCTGTCGACTACGTTCGCAGTAAGTCGAAGGGCTGAGTCAGATACAAAAAAGCACCAAAGGGATGAACTGACCCCAAAAAGTTAGACAAAGTTTTAAAAGAAAACTTATGCAAAGCGACTAAGAGAGATCTTGGTCGCTTTTTTATGCGGCACAGAGCCTGTACTCAATGGGTGACATACCATCAAGCTTAAGCTTGATGCGC
>JAFXVT010000059.1 GCA_017534835.1 Ruminococcus sp. | reverse complement strand
TCTTACTTTGCTGACGTGACCCCATAGGAGGGGAAAAACGGAGTTAAAAGTTTTAGGAAAGGAGTTTGAGGAAGAACCCTTTTTCAAAAGGGTTTTCCTCAATAGATACGCGTAAAGCTTCTGTAAGAGTACAACAGTTAATGTGCAGACTTTTTTGACTGATTCAGCTGAGCTCGTCGATGGTGACGAGAACGTTCGTTAGCAGCCGGCGGAGTGCGATAACATCAAAGGAATCGACTATATCGTCTCCGTCGAGGTCCTCGTAGCAGTGGGAATCCTTCATGCCGAGCGCACATCTTGCACACGCAACGAGGTCCGATACGCCGACTATTCTGTCGTGATTGACGTCGCCGTATTCGTATTCGACAGGAGCTGTCGTTGTTGTCGTTGAAGTTGTCGTTTCGGTAGTTGCTGTAGTTGATGAAGTTGTTGCTGCCTCGGTTGTCGAAGTCGTTGTTTCTTCTGTAGCTGTTGTCGTGGTAGTTGAAGCGGTGGAAGTGGCAGTAGTAGTTGTAGTTGTTGTTGTTGTCGTGGTAGTCGGGGCGGCAGTTGTGGTGGCAGTAACTACGGGCTTGTTTGGGTCATAATCCTCCACCGATATAGTGGGGTAGGTGAAGTGGGCGAGTGCATATTCCGTGCCCTCGGTGTGCTTCTCGAAGAAGCTCTTTGAGCCCTTGAGGAAGAAGTCATAGATCACGTCATAGCCGTATCTGCCGTCGTAATCGTCCCAAGTTGAGTCGATGCCGTACCAGTTTCCGTCCTCCATCTGGACATAGTTCCACATATGTGCCGTTGCCTCTTCTGGGTCATAGTTGCCGAAAATGCAGACACAGGGTATGCCGATACGGTCGCAGATGAGCTTGAATGCCTTGGAATAGCCCTCACAGACAACTCCCGGTTCGACGAGAGCGCCGAGACAGGAATTGGAAAATCTGCCTTCAAGGTCATAATATGTATTGAGAGCGATAGTATCATGGATACATTTCAGCTGTTCGTAGCGTGTGCTGCCGGTCACTTCAAAGCTCTCGACCGCATTTTCAAGCTTAGTCTTGTACTCATTGATCTCGCTTAGACCGGAAAAGCCGGCAAAATAGGCAGGGGAGACAGTCAACTGATAAACCTTGTACTGGTATTTGCGCGAGCTCAGACGGGTCTTCACAACGGACCTTGCTCCGACGCTTGTGCTGTTCACGTCAAGCCAGAAGAGCTCGGGAATATCGAACGATGCACACTGGATACCGCTTCTGCACGCAGAGAATATCGCTGTGGAAGCCTCGTCCGTGTTGATGTTGAAGAACGAAGAAGAGCTCTCAATGATGAGCGGCTCGGGGAGCGTAACGATGATCTCGTCGGTGCTCGGATTCAGGAGCTTCATCATTGCCATATACACCTCGGCGTTGTTTTGGTCGAGGTAGTAGCCGAGATTGTATGCGCCGTTCTCGTAATCGAAGTTTGAACCGATGTTTGCGACTCCGCTGCCGCTGAGAGCCTGTTCGCTGAGTCCGCTGATAGTGATGCTTTCGCTGCCGGAAACGTCCTCATACCGGGAGATCTCGTCCTCGGCGGAAGCAAAGAGCGGAGCTGCTGAAACGAGCAGGGTGGCAGAAGTCATAAGAGAAAATGCTGATGAGAATAATTTTTTCATATTAAAACCTCCATATCTCAAAATCAGTATCTTCCCAATCCCTAAAATCTATCTACCCTTCATTATAACAGAATACAATACAAAAGTCAATCTTTGATGAAAAAATTCATCAAAATTACACAAAGCCTGTCCGCGGTATGCGTACACATTGCCGCCGTATATAGACGTATGCCGGAAATGATATGCTGAAAACGCTAAAAAAATGCGGTTTTTAGCCGTATTATTTGTTATCTTGTCTCTTGCAAAATACTGCGGCGTATGGTATACTTTTATTTGGCGGTCAATGCTCTGATACGCCAGACATTTTCTTTGATTTGAAAGGTGAGGTCCCGTAAATGAATCTATCAGAAATGAACAAGGAGCAGCTCATCAGCTTCAAGAACGACACCGAGGCGCTTTATAACGATTTCAAGGCGCAGGGTCTGTGTCTCAATATGGCAAGAGGCAACCCCTGCAAGGAACAGCTCGAGCTCAGCGTTGGTATGCTCGATGTTTTCAATGACGGGAATTTCGTCAGCGAGAACGGTATCGACGTCAGAAACTACGGTATGCTCGACGGTATCCCCGAGGCTAAGGAGTTCTTCTCTGAGATGATCGGCGTTCACGATGATGAGATCATCATATTCGGCAATTCAAGCCTGAATTCTATGTACTGGACCGTTCAGATAGCATTCAACAAGGGTATCCTCGGCTCTGAGCCGTGGTCAAAGCTCGAAAAGGTGAAGTTCCTGTGTCCTGTTCCCGGATATGACAGACATTTCAAGGTTACCGAATTCTTCGGCGTTGAGATGATAAATATCCCTATGACGGCAACAGGTCCGGATATGGATATGATAGAGAAGCTCGTTTCTGAGGACGATTCCATAAAGGGCATCTGGTGCGTTCCGCAGTATTCAAATCCCGACGGTATCTGCTACAGCGATGAGACTGTAAGACGCTTTGCAAATCTCCGTCCCAAGGCTAAGGACTTCCGCATCTTCTGGGACAACGCTTACTGCATACACCACCTCACAGACGACCCCAAGCCCATTCTCAATATCCTTGATGAGGCAAAGAAGGTCGGCAACGAGAACATCGTTTACATATACGGTTCGACCTCAAAGGTAACTTTCCCCGGCGCAGGCGTTGCTGTGATGGGCGCAAGCAAGCAGAATGTCGAGGAGCTCAAGAAGTACCTCGGTATCAGCATCATAAGCTATGATAAGATGAATCAGCTCCGTCACGTGAAGTTCTTCGGAACTTTTGCGAATATGCAGGAGCATATGAAGAAGCACAAGGATATCATCGCTCCCAAGTTCGAGCTCGTATGCAATACGCTCGAAAAGGAGATAGCTCCGCTCGGTATCGGCGAGTGGACAGAGCCCAAGGGCGGATACTTCGTATCGTTCAACGCTCTCAACGGCTGTGCGAAGAGGATAGTTAAGCTTTGCAGCGAGGCTGGCGTTACGCTCACAGGTGCAGGTGCGACATTCCCCTACGGCGTAGACCCCGATGACAAGAATATCCGCATAGCTCCGACATATCCTTCGATAGAGGATCTCGGAAAGGCTATGGAGCTCTTCGTTATCAGTGTAAAGCTCGCAAGTGCTGAAAAGCTCCTCCGCGAGATGAAGTAAGAAATAAGGACGTCCTTTAGAGTGCTTCCCTTAGCGGAATTTGTGGGCTACCGAGCCTCGAACTTGCGTTCTGAACTCAGTGACCCACGAAACAGGCTGAAGGGACACCCTTTAGGGACGTCCTTTTTGTTTATTCTTCTTCGTTGTCCGCTTCGCTTCCGGGGACAAATTCGGGCAGACGGTAGCGCTTTTTGTATTCGCGCGGCGTCATTCCGACGTATTTTTTGAAGATCTTGATGAAGTAGCTCTGCGAGCTGAAACAGAGAAGCGTGCTTATCTCGAGGTCGGTGTACTCCGAGAAGCGCAGGAGGCTTGATGCCTCCTCTATTTTTTTGCGGTTCACGTAGTCGCTGAATGCCATTCCGGTCTCGGATTTGAAGAGGCGCGACAGATATGCCGAGCTTATCTGCAAATGCTTTGCGGCTTCATTTATCATTATGCGTGAGTGGAGATGCTCGCTGATGTAATCGAGGACGCGGAGTATCTGCTTGGAGTAGATGCTGCTGTTGCGGACGAGCCTCATACGTCGCGAATACTCCTCTATCATTTCCGTGTGAGCGGCGTGGACATCGTCCTCGGTCCTGCACTCGTCTGCCTTCATAATGTAAATGTCGCTGAGACTGTACGCTTCCTCGGGAGTCATCCCGCTTTTTATGCAGAAGCGTGCGATGAGTGCGGCAGAAACAGTGAAATGATATTTGAGGTTCTGGAGAGGGTCCTTACTGAGTATACCGTAGCCCTCGCTGCAAAGGGGCGTGGCATACACGCGCACGAGCTCGATGTTTCCGGCGCAGATGCTCTCATAGAAAGCTATTTCACGGTCGAATGAAGCATATTCAAAATCCTCCTCACGGCGCGAGAAGAGATGTGAAGCAAGATATTGCTGGGAGTAGCTGTTCATAATGTTCCTCCAACTTTTTGTTACGATAATTATAACACAAAGAATCAGATTAAGCAAGAGGCGCGGAGAAAAACTTCCTGTGCGAGTGACTACGCCGTGAAACAGGAGGCGGCGACACGCCGCTTATAACATATATTCTCGGAAGTAGCAACAGCCGCGGCGAAAAACTTTCGGTGCGAATGACTACGCCGCGAAACAGGCTGCGCGGACACCGCGCCGCGGAGAAACTCTCACGGGCAAAAGAAGAAGCGAGGACAGAAGTCCTCGCTTTCTTGCTTTTTTATTTTACTGCTTGTTATAAGTTACCCACTTATAATATGCAGTGAGAGGGGTCTGACCGGGATAGTGGTTGAGCCAGTCATCAACTGTGAGACCGGGCCAAGCGTTCATCATTATCTTGCTGGGAGTTACCGGAACATCACCGGACATCGACCATACTTCCTTGCCGTCGATGTACCATGTTATCTTGCCGGGCTGCCAGTCGAAGCCGTATCTGTGGAATTCCTGAGATGCATCGAAGCCGAGGTCGATCATCTTTTCGTGACCGCCCTGTCCGTTGCGGTAGTAGTTGAGCTGTACCTTTGTTGTGTCCTTGCCGAGGATCTCAATGTCTATCTCGTCCCACGGATTCTTCTGACCGTTCACAACGTCAGAGGGACCGGTGTATGTGAAGAACGAAGATACAACGCCGTCGCACTTGATAGCCTTCATCTCTGTCTCATAGTAGCCGTAGTGATAGAAACCGTTTGTGCGGAATTCGCCGCCGGAATACTGCGGATTCCAGTCAGGGTTCTGGTCGTTGGTATACTTCCTGTCTATCTTGAGCTCGAGGAGACCGTTGTTTATCTGAGCATTCTGCTTGTACCACCAGCAGTCAAAGGGCTTGCCGTTCGTCCAGCCGTCGGAAGCGAAGAAGTCGCCTGCCTGACCAGCTGAGAAGTTGGATACCATTGTTGCGTTGGCGTTCATACCGCCGTTGTTCTGACCCTGATTGGGATCCTGCTGCTGACCCTGATTGGGGTCCTGCCACGGGTTCTGCTGACTCTGTCCGTTCTTGCCGTTCTTATCGTAGGTCACCCACTGATAACGTGCTGTGAGCGGAGTTCTGCCGTTGTAAGCCCTGAGCCAGTCATCAACAGTCTTGCCGGGCCAAGCGTTCATCATTATCTTGCTGGGAGTTACCGGAACATCACCGGACATCGACCATACTTCCTTGCCGTCGATGTACCATGTTATCTTGCCGGGCTGCCAGTCAAAGCCGTAGGTGTGGTATGCTTCAGAGGCATCGAAGCCGAGGTCGATCATCTTCTCGTGACCGCCCTGTCCGTTGCGGTAGTAGTTGAGCTGTACCTTTGTTGTGTCCTTGCCGAGGATCTCGATGTCTATCTCGTCCCACGGATTCTTCTGACCGTTCACAACGTCGGAAGGACCTGTGTATGTGAAGAACGATGATACAACGCCGTCATTCTTGATAGCCTGCATCGAGGTCTCATAATAGCCGTAGTGGTAGAACTCGTTGGTGCGGAACTCGCCGCCTGAGTAAGCAGGCATCCAGTCGGGGTTGCCGTCGGAAGCGTTCCACTTCTGGTCGATGACAAGCTCGAGGTGATCGCCCTTTATCTCGGCGTTTCTCTTGTACCAGTAGCAGTCAAAGGGCTTGCCGTTCGTCCAGCCGTCGGAAGCGAAGAAGTCGCCTGCCTGACCTGCCTTGAAGTTGGATACCATTGTTGCGCTCGCATTCATAGGAGTGCCGAGGTCGGGGATACCGTTCTGAGGCTGAGTCGTTGTTGTTGTTGTAGTTGTGGGCTGGGTCGTTGTAGTAGTTGTGGTGGTAGTTGTAGTGGTCGTAGTAGTGGAGGTGGTGGTCGATGTTGTAGTTGATGTAGTAGTTGTAGTTGTGGGCTGAGTCGTAGTAGTCGTTGTTGTGGTAGTCGTGGTAGTTGGCTGAGTTGTGGTCGTTGTAGTCTCTGAAGGCTCAACGTAGCCGGGCATATACGATTCGGGAAGCACAATGATAGCGCCTGCATCGTACTTCTGTATCGAAAGAGCATCAGAAGCTGTGATACCGTCGCCGCGGTTGAAGACGTCACCGTTTGTGATACCCTGCGGCTTGAGCGTATACTTGTCCCTGTTGGCGATGTACTGGAGGATAGCTACAGCGTCGGAAACTGTTACATATCCGTCGAGGTTGGCGTCGCCGTACTTTATGCCCTGGTCAGCGATCTTTGCGGAAGCTGAACCGATCGTGATGCGGTCAGAGTTCAAGACATCAGCTGTTTCGTCTGCATTTGCAGCGAAGGGCATCGCTGTTGCCATCATAGCAGAAGCAGAAAGAGCTGCGAGGCAGCGTTTGAAGCTGTTTTTCATAATAAAAACCCCTCTCTTTATAATTATTTGAACGATTTTATGCCTGTGCGAATATTAACGCAGTATGCATTAGACAAATATATTATACAGTGAGGAAGCAAAACTGTATATTATTATTGTGACAAAAATGGTAAAATCGTGACCTGCTCAAAAATTCATTTGCTTAAAAATGCGATATATCGGCGAATATCATTTACACAAATAGCGAGTGTGATAATTTCTTGACGTAGTGGGAGAGGAGAGGCTCTTATTTTGTCGGCGGGAGAGCTCTGCGGTACTCGCTCGGACTTCTGCCCGAGCTGCGGCGAAATGCTTCGGCGTAGTAGCTTGCTCCCGCGAAACCGCACGCAAGTGCTATTTCGGTTATCGTCATATCTGTGTCTCTGAGAAGCTCGATACTGCGTTTCAGGCGGTGCTCGTTGAGGAATCTCATCGGAGAGATGTACAGGAAGCGCTCGAAAAGATTGCCGCAGGTGCGCTTGGAGACAAAGCCAGCCGCGGCGATGTCCCCGAGCGTTATCTTTTCGGCGTAGTGCTCACCGATATACGATATCATCGCCTTCATGGAGTTGAGCTGGCTGCATTCCGCGTGCGGCTTTTCGTCGGGGACGATGTTGCCCGCTATCTCGCTCCATATAAGGTGGACGAGCCCTATCACCGCCGACTTCTCGGACTTGTCCTCGTTCTCCTTCAGGAGCGCGAATTCCATGGGCGCAAATGCTTTCGGCATTGACTTGTCGACATGGCGCTCTCTGAGGAGCGAGAACCAGTGCAGTATGTTCTCGTGCCACTGTGTTCCTCGCTTTAAGAGGATGCAGTCGAACGACGAGCCGATTATGGGCTGGACTATCTGCTGCTCTATCTCCTTTGAGGCACACAGTATCATCGGGTGGAATATCAGCAGGTTATAATAACAATCGCGCATATCCTCAATATAGGAGGAGTGTATCCTGCGGGAGTTGATGAGCAGTCCCTCGCCCGCTGTGACTTTGACGAGCTTGCCGTTAATGTTATATACTGCTTCGCCTTCGTTTGGGACGAACAGCTCTATGTCTTCGTGCCAGTGTGCGGGAACTGAGCCGTTGGGATATCGGGAATGATGCCCTCTGAAGAAGCCTATGGGGATATCCGTGAAGCTGTATCTGACGGTCTCGCTTCTGTCGCTGTTGACCTCAAGCTCGTAAACTTTCCTGAGCTTCATAAGTACCACTTTCCTTTTTGTTATAGCTTTATGCAAAATTACGGTAGACGAACAAGTGAATTATGCCATATAATGATAGCATACAAAAACGCAGATGTCAATTGATACTGTCAAACAAAAACGCAAAAGCTGCCGCAGTGAATCTGCCTTTCTGTAATAATATTGTAACTATATAATTACGCGCATTTAATTGTTTTTTAATAATTCTTGTGATATAATGAAGAAATACTTTTGAAAGAGGAGATGAAAGAAATGGCACCTGTCATAGACATCAAAAACATCACAAAAGAATTCAAAGTCCTCAACCGCCGCGAGGGTCTCGCAGGCAGTATAAAGGACCTCTTTTCACGCGACTACAAGATAGTGAAAGCTGTCGACAACATCACAATGAGCATCGGACAAGGTGAGATAGTCGGCTATCTCGGACCAAACGGCGCCGGAAAGTCAACAACTATCAAGATGATGACGGGAGTGCTCGAGCCGACCTCGGGCGAGATACTCGTCAACGGAAAGCTCCCGTACAGGAACAGGTCGAAGAATGCGCAGAATATCGGCGTTGTCTTCGGTCAGCGCTCGCAGCTGTGGTGGGCTCTGCCGCTGGTGGAGTCGTTCAAGCTGCTCAAGGACATCTATCAGATAAGCGATGAGCAGTATGACGGGATGATGAAGCTGTATCAGTCACTTGTGGACATCGAGCCGCTGCTGCACAAGCCCGTCCGGCAGATGTCGCTCGGACAGCGCACGCTCAGCGATATTCTCGCAGCCTTCCTGCACGACCCGAAGATAGTCTTCCTCGACGAGCCGACCATCGGTCTCGATGTCTCGATGAAGGCGAAGATACGCACACTCATCCACGCTCTCAACAAGGAGAAGAATACCACCGTTATCCTCACGACTCACGATATGGGCGACGTTGACGCTCTCTGCCGCCGTATCGTCATAATCGACAAGGGCAGGATGCTCTACGATAACGACATCTCGCACCTAAAGGGCTTCTTCGGCTCATACCGCACACTGAAGATACGTGTTGACGGCGACCTTTCAAAGGAATCCGCCGTTATCGCGAAGGAATTCCCCGAATTCAAGGTGTCTGCGGACGATGAATGGATCTCGCTGCTCGTAGACGAGGAGAAAAGTACCATTATGGACGTTTTCACCGGGCTTCAGAAAAAACGCCGCATAAGCGATATGCAGCTCGAGGAGATCTCCACTGAGGACGTTATCAGGAAGATATACGAGGAGGGGGTAAAATGAAGCTTAAAAAGTACATATCCCTTACCCGTGCGGGCATTCTCGAATCGCTTCAGTTCCGGCTCTCGATGCTTGTGCTGTGCGCCGGCAACCTGCTGTATCTGATAGTCATATACTTCCTGTGGAAGGCGATATACGCTTCTTCGGGACAGGATTCCGTGAACGGTATGACATTCCACGATACGCTGATATATCTCGTCCTCGCGACGTCGCTGTTCAACTTTATGGAGATGTATACGGTATGGCAGATGGGCAGGGGGATACAGTCCGGCTCGATAGTGCTCGAGCTGCTGAAGCCGATGCAGTACAAGACGTATATGTTCTGGTCGTATTCCGGAAACTTCGTGGTCAACTTCTTCACGACCTTCCTGCCGACCTTCATTGTGGTATGCATCGTCACAAAGGGCGCTGTTCCGCTCGGAATGAACCTGCTCTACTTTGTGATAGCAGTGGTGATGGCTGTCATCATCAACTATAATATTGACTTCTTCGTCGGCACGATATGTATGTACACTGAGTCGATATGGGGCATAAACATTATGAAGCAGGTCATCGTCCTGCTGCTTTCGGGCGCCACGATACCGATAGCCTTCTTCCCTGAGACGATACGCCGGATAGTTTACTATCTTCCGTTCCAGTCGATATACAACGCTCCGCTGACTATCCTTCTCAACGGCGACCCCGATATTAAGGACGTTGCTGTGACGCTCGGGACTCAGCTTATATGGGTAGTCGTAACAATGGTGATAAGCAAGCTTTTCTGGAAGATCTCGCTTCCGCAGATAACAGTGAACGGAGGCTGATGATATGAAAAGAAAAGGACTTTTATTCTACATAAAGCTCTACTGCAAGATACTTTCACAGGATCTGAAAAGCAAGATGAGCTACCGCGCAGACTTCATCATATCTACGATAGGTATGATATTCACCAATATCGCGGGCTTCGTGAGCTTCTGGATAATGTTCAGGAATTTCTCGAGCATAAACGGCTGGGGCTATCACGAGATGCTGTTCCTTTACGGCTTCTCGCTCGTGTCGCTGACTCCGGCGCAGTGCTTCTTTGACAACAACTGGAGCCTGAGGAACTACGTCTATACGGGCGATTTCATCAAATACTGCTTCCGCCCGATAAACCTGTTCTTCTACTACCAGTCGGAGGTGTTCGACGTCAAGGGGCTCGGACAGCTCGCATTCGGTCTCGGCACGGTGATATATTCGTGGATAAAGCTCGGACTCGGCTTCACACCGCTTATGGTGCTGAAAATGACAGTGTTCCTGCTGACGGCTTCGCTCGTGATGATAGCGCTCCAGACAGCCGCAGCTGCGACCTGCTTCTGGATAAACAATTCGTTCTACGTGCTCGACCTTGCCTACAAATTCAGAGACTACGCCAAGTATCCGATAACGATATTCAGCCCGGTATTCCGCACAATATTCACGTTCATCATCCCTATCGCGTTCATCTCTTACTACCCGAGCCTTGTTATCCTCAGACCGGACGAGGTGCCGCTGCTCTCGTGGCTCTCACCCGTTTTCGGTATCGCGTTCTTCTATATCGCCTACAGGATATGGATGTTCGGTGCGCTGAAATACAACGGCACAGGTTCGTGATGACTGCAATAACACTTTCACAAACAAAAAAGCCATACAGAAGGGGAGCCCCCTTTGGCGGTTTCGCAGGATACCGAATATGTACCGTAAATTTACGGCTCGGTAGCCCACAAATTCCGCAAAGGGAAGCACTCTAAGTACAACTTCTGTATGGCTTTTTCTTATAGTATACCAAGCTTTTCCTTCTGCCTGAGTATCCTCAGCACGCTCTCGTCGATGCGGCTTTCGGATATGCGTCCGGAGCTTACTGCCTGCTCAACGCCGGAAACAGCTGCTTTGAGGTCTGCCGGCATAAGAATGATGTCTATTCCTGCCTCGACTGAGAGCACCGCGGCTTCCGAGCTCCCGTAAACATTCACGATAGCGCCCATTGCCTGCGCATCAGTGATAGCGATACCGTCGAAGCCGAGGTCACCTCTGAGCCAGTCTGTAACGACTACCTTTGAGAGGTCGGCGGGCATATTGTCGCCTGCGCCTGTGACTACCTGATGACCGAGCATAACGAATTCGGCTCCGGCGTCGATACCGCCCTTGAAAGCGATGAATTCCGCGCTGCTGAGCTGTTCGTATGAACGGTCCATAACGACTGTTCCATAGTGCGTGTTGCTTCCGCCTGCTCCGAGACCGGGGAAGTGCTTGAGAGTTCCGCATACGCCGGCGCTCTGAAGTCCGTCAACAACTGCGCCCGACATTGAGGCTACAACAGCAGGATCAGAGCTGAAAATGCGGTTCCCGAGCTCGTTGTAGGGATTCAGGTTCACGTCGGCGACGGGGGCGAAGTCGACGTTGAAGCCATAATCAGCGAGGTAGGTGCCGATAGTGCTGCCGACGCCGAAGGACGTGTCATAGTCGTTGAGGCTGCCGTAGTAGGACATATCGTATACTGCCGGAGCTCCGAGCTTATAGCTCACACGGGTTATCCTTCCGCCCTCCTCATCGGTCGCAAGGAAGACGCCCGGTCCCTTTGCTCTGGCGTGGCTTTGAAGGTCGGAGAGCATTTTCCGTGTCTGGTCGGAGGTCACAAGATTGTTTGCGAAGAAGATGTATCCGCCTATCGGATAGCTGTCATAGCAGGAATATGTATGGTCGTCTGCGTAGTTGAAGGAGCCGTAGCCTGTGAGCCCCTCGGGAGCTGCCATAAACATCTGGCATACCTTCTCGTGGAGCGTCATATTCTTCAGCATATCGTCCGCATTTGTCGGCTTAGCCGGCTTAACTGCCGCTTTTGTGGTAGTTGCCGGAGTTGTTTTTGTTGCCGCACGTGTAGCTTTAGTGGCAGCAGTTGTCTTTTTAGTAGTCGACGGGGGAGTATTGCCGCTGTGACCGCCCGATGGCTGTGTGTTTCCGCCGCCTGTTTCGGGCGGATTCTCTATGCCGGGAGAATAGGGTCTGTTGTCAGCGGCAGGCGCATTAGTCAGAACGGGTCCCTCCTCTGCCTGTGTGGTATCAGCCGGTGCCGCAGAGGTCGCAGGGACGCTGCTTTCCTCCGCGAGCGATGTTGTACTGGTTTCCGGTTTTGTTGTCTTGCCGGAAGCGGCAGTTGTCTTCTGCGGAGATGTTGCCTTCTCCGAGCCTGTGACAGTTACAGCAGAGGTCGGTTTCTCCTCGCTGTTCTGCACCTCATGACCGCAGCCGGCAAGCATTGCTGCGACTGCAAGTGAAAGTGCCATTATCCTGTTATGTCTTTTATTTTTCATTTTTAAGCTTCCTGACTCTCTTACGGATATATCTGAATGCTGCGTCCTCGCCCTTGTCGGCGAGAAGGCGCAGGAGAAATTCGAGCTTGTCGGCAGTCGTCTGCTCGATAGCACGCTTCGGACGCGCCTTCAAGAAGTATTCGAGCGGACATCTGTCGTTGTATTCATCCTTTTTGTATATCTTCGATGCGGCAACTCTGTCGCAGAACATTTCAAATATGTAAATATCCGGCATTTTCACCGGGTCGAGCGTACCGGTGACGGTGCTGTAATCCGTCCAGTACTCGAAATGGTGCTTGTTTCTGCCCTTGTGGTGCATCCACGCACGCGAATAGCCCAATACCTCGCGTTCACGCTCGTTCGGTGAACGGCTGCCCTGAAAGTAGAGCACACCGGGAATAAACTCGGTCGGCGAGAATTTTGAGAGGTCGTGGAGAAGTCCGCGCTTGATTATGCCGGCTTTGAAGCAGTGCCTCATTACTGCGTGGCGATGACGGAGAACGGTAGTAAGATGTCCCCAGAAATTCTGTATCAGCATACCGTAACCTCACTTCATATTGATGTCGAGAACGCTGTTCTTGACGATGAGCCTTCCCGTGATGACACGTCTGCCGGCTCTGTATGAAGGGTCGGAGAGCTTCTTCGCCATTATCCTTACAGCCTCGGAGGACATTTTTTCAAGGTCTACCTCGACTGTTGTTATCGTTGGTATGCATATGCTTGAAACGGTGTAGTTGTCATAGCCGACGACTGATATGTCCTCGGGGACGCGCACACCCTTTGATTTCAGCGCAGAGATGACACGGAAGGCGGTCTCGTCGCTGTTGCATACGAAGGCGGTCGGCATCTCATCGGGGAAGTCTATCTTGTCGAGGAGAAGGCTTCGCTCCGTGCGGTCGGGAATGCACCAGTCGCTGCGGTATTCGAGGCTGTTCTCCATAAGGCACTTGACATAGCCGAGAAAGCGGTCGTTTATGCTGCTCGTGGCGTTCAGCGAGCCGAAGAAGCCTATTTTTCTGTGACCGTTCTGCACGAGGTAGTCCGTGAGGATGTATCCGCCGTGGAAGCTGTCGGAATTCACGGAGTCTATCTCATAGCGGTTATCGTAGAAATCCACGAAGATAAGCGGCAGATCTATCTGACTCAGACGGTGTATGTATTCCCTGTGTATCTGACCGATAACGATTATGCCGTCGACCTTCTTCTCCGCTATCATATTCGGGAGGACGCAGTTATTCTCGCTGTCAGCGGTTATGCATTCGTATACCGTGAGGACGTTCATTGCCGAGAGCTTGTTCGAGATATTCGCGGTGAGCTCCCAATAGAACGTTCCTCTTGCGCCAACGAAGCGCTCAGACGTGATTATGCCGACGCTCTTGCCGAGCTTCGGGACAGGCGGCTTCTTTTTGCCGGATTTGGTATTTGAGGGCTTATAGCCCATTTCCTCAGCCGTATCGCAGATCTTCTGACGCATCTGCTCGCTTACGCCGTCACGTCCGGCAAGGGCATTCGACACCGTTACGACGCTTACTCCGAGCTTGTTCGCGATGTCGAGCATTTTTATTCCGTTCTTCATATACACACACCTTTTGGAAGTATTAATTAACTCACATCATTATAGCATAGTTTAAGTGAAAAATAAAGTACCTCAGAATGATTTTGTCAGAACAGTCAAACTTTTCCGGCTCCGGTTGTGCATAATATCCACAAAAAATAAGACGTCCGGAGCTCCGGACGCCTTATTAATTAATCTTGTACCAGTTAAGTGCTTATACTTTCGCCCTTGTGCTCCGGACGGTCAGGGAAGATGTCCCTGAAGACCACGTCTGCCTTGTCATCGCTCTCGCCGGAGGGGATAACACCTGTCAAACCGCTCCACGAGGCTGACGGGCATACGTATTCGAGCCCTTGCTTTTCCGGGTCGGGAACGGGGATAGGGATAGATTTTTTCCTTCTCATTGCGTTCAGCTCCTTCCGCAGTTATTATTTGCGGAAAAAGCCGGATGATTCATCAGCCCACGACAGTGTTCACGAGTCCCTGATAGAGCGAGGCTGATTCGCTCGCAAAGCTGAAGCCGAAGCTTCCCGGGTTCTGTATCTGCATAACGATTATGTAAGAGCCGTTGTAGTTGGTGTAGTCATACGGACCGGAGCCGTTGTCTCCCTGATTTTTGACAATTCCTGTTATGTAGAGAAAGTCGCCCTTCCACGTTTCGGCAGTGCCGGTCTTGGCGTAGAATTCATATCCGGCAGGAACGTAAACGCCGATATTCGCGCCCACTCCGGACATACCGCTGAGGAGGTTCTGCCTGTATTCGGCAGGGATGCTGCACAAGACCTGATTCGGCTGAGTGCCTTGCTTTATGGCCTTGCCGCAGTCGTTGGTATCAACGATACTCCCGATAGTGAAGGGAGTTACCATATCGCCGAAAACAGCCTCGCGTCCGAGTGCAGCAAGATAGATCGGACAGGTGAGGACGTATGACTGACCGAAGGCAGTCCTTCTGAGGTCATCATCGCAGTATATCTCGACATTGTTGTGGAGAGTTCCGAAATCGCAGGAAATATCCGAGCAGAAGTGGAAGATCCCGTCAAGGTCGGCGAGGACATCGTCCTTGCCTATCTGGTCGAATGCCTTTGCGAAGAAGATGTTGCTCGAATTTATGAACGCAGAGTAGAGACTTCTGTCAGCAATGGGGTAGTTCCACGTCTGGTCGTGGTCCCAGTTGACAATGGAAACGCCGTCGAATTCCCATGTTCCCTCATCGTAGAGAGAGGTTATGCCGTGCTTGTCGGCGATGACCTCGGACATTATCTTGAAGCATGAGCCGGGCTCGGCATTCTGGAATGCCTTGTTTCCGTAGGTGCCCCATGCGAGGTCCTCGTCGGTCTTTACGCCGTAGTAGATATCGGGGTCGTAGGAAGGGGAGGACACCTGTGCCATAAGCGAGCCGTCCGTTCTCATAACGACAGCAGATCCGGCGATATTGTTGCTCGCCATAAAGCTGTAAACGGCATTCTGTGTGTCGGCATCGAATGTGAGACGGACAGACTGTCCCACCTTGTCTGAGCCGTCTACAGGTGTGGGATTTGCGGTGCGGAGAATGTCGTCATACGTCAGGTCAAGTCCCTCCGACATCTCATTGAGTACGTTTGCGAACGCGACCTTATTTGTATCGTTCGTCATTCGCACTTCCTTGCCGTCAGCACCTTTTTCGCTGTACATCAGCACATTGCCCTTGGCATCGAAGAGCTTTCCGCGCATAACATCGGGTACCTTTTCGGTAGTTGTTCCGGTTGCCGGCTCAGTCTTGGAAGATACCGACGAGGTACCCGCAGAAGCTCCGGTATGTGAAGTTGTGCCGGGAGCCATTGCAGGTACGGAGTCGAGCGAGCCGGCGCGTTCAACGACAGTTCCGCACGAGCTCATACTTCCGAGCAGGAGTGCCGCTGAGACCGCGGACAGGATTCTTGCTGTTCTTTTCATACTAAATTCACCCTTCAGTAAGTACAAAATTACATCTGTTAATATTATAACACTTGGAAAATGAAAAAGCAACAGTGCGGCAGGTATTTTTTGCAGTAAAAAACAGCGTCCGCAGTTTTGGACTTGCAGACGCTGTTTATTTGTATGAGCGTGCTCCCTTTGATAGCCGGCTTGTATCCGGCTGCTTTCTTTAGCGGAGATCGCAGGCTGAAGGGTCACCCTTCAAAGCGACTTTCCTTTCTCCTTCTTTTTATCAGGGACAGCTGATCCCTTGCTGTCGGAAGGTGATCCGCTGTTTTTTGCCTGCCGCTCACGTTCGCGTTCGAGCTTGTTTGCAGTACGGACCATATTTTCCGCAAGTGCGGACGGTGCCCGCGGAACTTGTCTTGAAGCAGCGGAAAGAGCTCGTTCTATTTCATTTTTATCAAGATGTCGCATTATAGCTCCTCGACGATGTGAACAGTATCATTCACATTTTCTTTTGATGTACCGCATTGCTGCGACTGCGGGTGGTGGTCTTTTCTTCCTTTGTCAGCGCATTGCTGCGGTTACGGGTCTTCATTGCATCTTCCTTTATTTTCTGGTTCTGCTTTTCGGCATTTTTTTGATACAGTGTATTTTTGATGTATTCGCCCATCATGCCTTTGCCGTTGTCCTTTGAGAGCTTATTTGTGAGGCGCTGTATCGTTCCGTGACTGATATTGTTGAGATTCGGACTTCCGTTATCTTCGATGATAGTCTTGAATGCAGGGCTTTCTACCACGTCGACCACACTGTTGTGGAAATCTTTTCGTGTCGGCTGTTTGCCGTTTTTCAATGCTATCTGAGCGGTTATGGCAGCAGCAGTCAGATTTTTAGCTGTAAGCGAGGCAATCTCGGTGCCATAGCTTTCAAAATTTGCGGTTTTCATCAGGTTAGTGTATTTTGCGGGATCGAGGTAATCGTCTCCGTACATATTCCTGAGCTGTTCGTCGTAGTCGATGTCATCCTCGGGCTGTGTTTCACCCTCAGAGCTCTGCTTCTTTTCTTTTGTCTCCTGTTCGGAAGTCATACCGTCCGGTTTAGCTGTATCCTGCAAAGCTTCGGGCTCGGCGCTCTTTTCGGGAGCTGTTTCGCTCTCTGCGGCAGTGGCGTTCATTCGCTTCAGCTCCTTATCTGGATGGAAAAGAAGCCAAAGAAATAGACAATAAGACGCTGAAGTCGAAGATAGGTACTATGAAGGAGACTGCTGCCTTCTATATCGGCAAAAAGAAGGAAAACAGCGTCAGATATAAAGGAAACAGCGACTGGAAGCCGTTGACCGGAATGGGTAAGACGAGGATCAAGGCTGCCGGTCAGATAGAGCAGCTCAATTATAAAGATTTCGTCACCGAGCACTCTATCATCGAAAAAGAACAGCAGGTCCTGAAGCAGCTGAGCAAAAATGCTTCAGCGATGGATCCGAAGGCGGATATATCCGATCTCAAGCTGTGCCTTGCGGAGACCCTTGCTTCTGTCTATGCAAAGTCAGTGCTCCTGCCCCATGATAAGAAACCGAAGTATGACGCTGTGATAAAGGAGGGCGATCACTCCGGAAAGACTGTTGAGAAAGTCCTTGCTGAGGAGATAGTCAGAGTGAAGGAGCACAAAGATTTCAGGAGACTTATCCGCTCGATAAGCAGCCCGAAGGATATTGTGGATCTGTGTGATTAAGTAGTTGATAAGGACCCGACAAAGGCTTCTAATTCGATTGCGATGGAGATGAAGAAAGTATCGGAAAAAGCCTCATCGCGCGAGAAAGCGAACAGATCTTCGGTCAAGCGCAGATTAAATCTCGATGTGACGGGCGACGGTCTTATAAATAAGGAAAAAATGAAAAAATAACAGAACAGCAGCTCCGATGCGTTGTGTAAAATCACCCGGAAAGCAGCCTGCTCCGCAGATATACCGCAAAGGCAAAAAACGTCCCGACAGCAGACAGCCGGGACGCAGATAAAAAACCTATCCCCGACTGTCGGTAAAGACCGCATCAGCCGGGGATATTTTTATTTTTCGCGCTTCCATGCGCCGCTTGCATAGAAGCTTTCAAGGATAGATGTGTCGATCTTGCCCTGTGACGCCATATCGCGGAGTATGGCGAATGCCTTTTCCGGCGGGAGCGGAGGCTTGTAGGGTCTGTCATCAGCCGTGAGAGCATCGTATACATCTATTATCGTCAGCAGGCGGGTCTCCCACGGTATCGAATCGCCGGAGAGCCTGTCCGGATAGCCCGAGCCGTCAAGGAGCTCGTGATGACCTGCCGCCCACAGCGGTACGGATCTGTAGTTTCCGCGGAACTCCATTTTTGAAAGGAGCTTGCTCGTGTACGTTACGTGTGATTCTACTATCTTCCTTTCATCGGCGGTGAGAGTGCCGCGGACGACCGAGAGCTGCTCGAGCTCTTTTTCGGTGAGAAGGGGGACAGTTTCTCCGTCGGAGGTCAGACAGGTGAGCTTCGCGGCATCACGGAGAAGCGCAAGATTGTCTTCATCGAGGAAGCCGGCAGAGTTGCATGAGATGATGAGCTCTCTTGCAGCGTCTATCCTGCGCATCAGAGCTTCAGCGGAGCCCTTCTCATCGGGGGAGGAGGCAGCCTTCAGCCGCAGCATGAGCCGACCGATCTCTATACGGTGGAGAACGTCCTTCAGTCCGCTGCCGAGACGAGTGCCCTTGTCGAGCACCTCGGGCGGCACGAGCAGCTTTCCTATATCGTGCAGCCATATGCTCATCAGCAGGGGATGTATATCATCATTCGTCACGTCTGTGAGCTTGCCCTCTTCACGCAGATGCTCAAGATACTTTGTTGCATATCTGACCATACTCTTTGTATGGTTTGCGTTGTATGTGGACCTTTCTTCTATCTCGGTGACCATTACTTCTACGAACGAATCCATAAGGTTGAGCACCTGATTCGCAAGGCGCTTGGTGGTGATGAAGAGCCCGACTTCCTCGCTCACGTCATTGATAACGATGATGAGTCCGGTGTTTTCGCCGTTTTCTGTCATCAGTGAGCTGGTCACACGAAGGTATTTCATATTCTCGTTCGTGAAAAAGGGAACATTTTTGCTCACCTTTTCCTTTGTGTATATCGCATCGAGAATGAGCTCAAAAAAAGCATCATTCTCCTCAAATCCGAGCATCAGCTCGGCTATGCTGCTTCCTGTCAGCCGCTCGCGCGGAAATTCCAGAGCCTGAGCAGCTGCTTCGTTGCAGAAGGTTATCATTCCGTCGAATCGCGTCACGATGACGCCCTCTGACATACTATTTATCATTATTTCGTACAGCTTATCCATTTTTCATTCCTGTTCGTCTGCGGACTATATGTCCTTGGTTTACCGTTGGTCAAAGTATCCGTATGATTTGCCGGTACTGTTTTCAGTATAGCACATATCAGGGAATATTGCAATATCCGTGATGAGTATCGTCCGGATATTATGCGGCAGGTGCAAAAAAAGCGCTGCCACCTTTTATCGGGAGCAGCGCTGCTTTTTACGGGAGTATGTCAGTTATTATCTTCCTTGCCTCTGTATTCGATGCACAGCATAGTAAGGTCATCGAACTGTTCTGCTTCCATAACGAATTCATCAACAGCATTCTCGACGTTCCCGAGTATCTGCTGCGGTGAGGCATTCCCGTCCTTGTTGAGTGCTTCGAGCATACGGTCTGTGCCGAACATCTTCTCATACGAATCGGTCGCCTCGGGGACTCCGTCTGTGTAGAGGAAGAGCTTGTCACCCGGCGCGATGTCGAGGGTGTAATCCTTGTAGTGAGCGGTGTCCAGTCCGCCGAGGACGAATCCGTGCTTGTCCTTGAACAGCTCAAAGCTTCCGTCCTTTCGCCTGATAGCAGGATACTCGTGACCGGCATTAGATGCGGTGAGCCTGCCGGTAGAGATCTCGAGGATACCGAGCCATACTGTAACGAACATTTCCGCGCTGTTTCCCGAGCAGAGCAGCTCGTTTGTCTTTGTCAGCACCTCTGAAGGCGATACACCGAGCATCGCATTGCTCTTGAGGAGAGCCATCGAAATCATCATATACAAAGCCGCCGGTATTCCCTTGCCTGATACGTCAGCCATTACCATACACAGGTGGTCATCATCAATGAGGAAGAAGTCATAGAAATCTCCGCCGACCTCACGCGCCGGATTCATAGTCGCGTAGATGTCGAATTCTGTTCTCTCCGGGAAAGGAGGGAAAATGTGCGGCAGCATCGACGCCTGTATCTGCGTTGCGAGCGAGAGCTCGGTGTTCATACGCTCTTTTTCCTTGGTTATCGAAGTGAGATTGTCGATGTATCTCTTTGTCTCCTGCGAGAGGTTATCGAAGGATTCAGCGAGCACCTCTATCTCGTCGCCTGTGCGGTAGAGGTCCTTCATCTCGAACAGCTTGCCGGTCTTGGTTCCCTCGATTATGTCAGACGTCATTGATTCGATAGGCTTTACGATCTTGTTTGCAACAAGGAGGGCATAGACAGAGCCGATCAGAATGATAGAAACAATACCGATAACGGTAATGCGGCTGAGCGTACCTGCGCCTTCCCTGAACGATGAAGTGGAATCAGAGTTTATTCGGTCTATCTCGGAAATAAGGTTATTGGTAAGGCTGTTTGTGGCGTCCTTGTCGATGACAGTGACCACTGCCCACCCGATCTTATCCATCGGAGTGCTCGACATATAGTATTCCTTACCGTTTAATGAAATGGTCTCAAGACCGGTCTTTTCTTTCAGAGCTTTTGTGATAAAGCCAGCGAGCTCCCTGTTTTCCGAATCCCTGAGATCTTCGGCAGTTCCGGAATCCTCGAGCCTGAACAATCCGTTATTCTCCGGGATCGCTATTATCTGACCTTCATCGTTGAGAAGAAATGCAAATTCGCTGCTGCTTTCTGAATCAGAAACGAATTCATCGATCTGGTCGAAGACTATGTCAGCTCCGACAACTGCGACTGTTTTACCGTTTATAGTGACCGGTGCGGCACAGGTTATGTTCATTGAGCCGTTGAAGGCATCACGTTCAACACCTGTAAAGAAAACATCACCTTTTTCAACAGCACCAACATACCACGGCCTGTGACGGACAGGAAACGGCTTCTGTTTGCCGTTTTCGTCATATTTATCTGCGCCGCTGCTGCTTATGCCGATATGCGTTCCGTCTGCCAGACCTATGTAGCATCCGTCCACCTTTTCATTTGCTGCTACCAGCGACAGCATTGTATCGGACATATGTCCCGCGATACCGACATATTCTGAATTCTGATAATCAACGCCCTCTTCAAACAACAGATGTATCTCAAGCTTATCCGTGTTTTCGGGGTCAGGCAGAGGAACACTTGCAGGCTCAAGACTGTCAGCGTTTTCAAAAAGATTCGTTGCCATATCCTGAAGCATCCGGATATTGTTTTCTATCTCTGTGAATTCGTCATCGAGTTTTGCCGCGCGCAGAGCGCTCATTTTTGTGATGGATTCCTCCAGCGACTTATAGACGGTATCACCCGAGACTTTTTGGATAGCCTCCTGCTGCTCCTTGCCCGATTCCTCGACTATCTTTCTGAGAGTTACGGTCTTATACATAGACACGGCTGTATTGAATCCGACAACAGCAAGCAGGAACACCAGCAGCACCGCAAGTATCTTGTTATGCAGTCCGCCGAATGTGATCCCCCAGATCTTTTTCACTTTTTCTCACTCCTTAACCCTTTTTTCAGGGTGAGGATGTTGCTTCCGTTCACATATTCATAGCTTACGTCGTCCATATTCTTTTTCACGAGGAAAATGCCAAGACCGCCTATCTCGCGCTGCTCAGCCGGGAGAGTGATATCCGGGTCAGCCTTCGCGAGCGGATCGTAGGGGACACCATTATCGACGAAGGTGATAGTGACGACAGTTCCGTCGGGGGCAACGTCGACCCTTACTGTTGCCGGACCTGTTTCGGGGTCGTAGGCGTAATTTGCGATGTTGACAAATATTTCCTCGACTGCGAGGTCTATCTGCATCTGTATTTTCATTGAGCATTCCGTAGCCTCGAGCTGCTCGTCAACAAAGGCGAGCACACTGTCGAGATTATCGGTCAATGCTTCGATAAACAGCTCTTTCATAGTTTTTTCCCCTTTTTTATCAAGCTATCGTGAGAATATCCGAAAAGCCGGTGACCTCGAATATTTCCATAATATCCTCGCTTACGTTGATTATCTTCATTTCGCCCTGCTTGTTCATCTGCTTCTGAGCGATGAGCAGTACGCGCAGACCGGCAGATGAGATATATGCTGTTTCCTTCAGGTCGATGATGAGCGAGCTTATGCCGTCAAGTGAAGATTTCACGGTCTCGTCGAATTCGGGAGCGGTCTTGGTGTCTATCCTTCCCTCTATTTTAAGGGTGAGCTTGTCCGAATCCTTTATTTTTTCGATATTCATTGTGTTTTCCTCCTGTTACATTGATTAATATTCATTTATTGAAGTATTTCTCGATAACGACCTCTGTTCTGTCGTTTTCGAGCCATACCTTGACTTCGTCTGCGAGCTTTGAGATTATCGACTTTTCAAGCTCGTCCCATTCCTCGACCTTGGCGTCCTTCTTTGCGGACAGGTTCTGACGGTAGAGGCGGAGCGACCAGTAATCCGCACTCGGAGCAGGATAGCTCGAGCTTCCTGTGCCGATACCGAGACACGCATCGTTGATGCTTGTGAGGAAGCTTTCCTCCTCGCTCGATGAGGTCTGCAGGCTGTGGCGGATGACTTCACGTATCCTTCCGGCGATGCCCCTTGCGTTCTCATTTCGTCCGCTTGTGGAAACTGAGAGGATATGCTTCTCCTGAACCCTGTTTGCCTGCTTATCCGCCGAAAAGCATATCATACAGAGCGTTCCTTTTTTGGTCTGATTCGTTTCGAGCCAGAAATCTGCGCGGAAGTCCTCAAGGATACCGTGTATCATACAGATTGTCTCCTCGGTGAGAAGGCGCAGATGCATTGCTTCCCTGCCTTTTATCCCGTTATATGCAGCGAATCTTTCGGCTGTATCCATAGCCTCTTCGCGTCCGCGGAGGTCGCTGTAAACTGTTATGACGTCTGTTTTCATAGCTTGCTCCTTATTCGATAGTAAGTATATCCGAGAACCCGGTTATATCGAATATCTCGGTTATCTCCTCACGGCAGCCAGTGATGATCATTCTGCCCTGTTTATCCATTATTCTCTGAGCGGCGAGCAGCACACGCAGTCCGGCAGATGAGATGTACTCAAGCCGTTCCATATCTATGCAAAGTTCGTTTATACCTTCGAGAGATGAGTGAATGAAGGCATCGAGCTTCGGTGCGGTAGTAGTATCGAGACGTCCGGTCAGCTCGATCACAATTTTGCTTCCGCTTGTGATGATATTATATTCCATAATGACAGCTCCTTTCAGAAACGACAGTACCTGTTTATACATATACAAGTATATCATATATTCTCCCGATATGCAACAGGAACTTTGATTTTTTGCAGCAGAAAATCACCCGTTCCCACACGAGAACGGGTGACGTTGTGACAAACGGGGAGATGTGGTCGTTTTTGGGGGATTTATCCTTTATTCTTAAAGAACGGTATTCGTCGCATTGTTTATACGGTCAGCCTGATATATGGCACATTCCGCAAACGTTATGGAAACGAGCTGAAATATGATGATCATACCAGCTCAACGGGGAAGAATGTGACATCTGTTGCATTCATCACTCTTGACGGCTATACAGCCTGTATTTCGGCGCGTATCGGTGAAAACAGCAGTACCGTATAAAATTAAAATAAAAAAATATATCTGATAATCAACGGGTCCGTGTTGATAATTGCCCTTTTCCCGATCTCTTATGCGGATACACTCACGAAAGGAGTTATTATGAACTGGATAAGAAACGAAAGATTCATCAGCTACAGCAGCGGACGTGCAGTCGTGCTCGCGGATGTGGAAATGGACAGCGCAGCCGATCTTCCCGGTGCTGACGATTTCGACGGAAGGACACTTGCAAAGGGCTCGATAGCACACGACATCGCTACCGGAGATTTCTACAGTCTCAACAGCTCCGGAGATTGGATAAACCAGACCGGAGGTGAAGGCAATGACTGATATGTTTGAAGTGATGATGGCAGCAAAGCAGGCGGGAGGATCGGGAGAAAGCCGAAAAACTGCGGCTCTTGCGGAGCTTGTGGATTCAGGTGCCAAGAATGTGCTTCCAAACATCGAAATGTCACGTACTATTTCCGGAGTGAAATTTACTATCAACGCTGACGGCTCAGTATCACTGAACGGAACAGCTCAGAATGATATAACCAGCTTCTGCATCGCTTCTGAAAGAAAAGCAATGACCGGAAATATGACGCTTTCCGGATGTCCTGCAAACGGAGGGGACAGCAAATATAAGCTTGAACTGCTGAACGGAGGAAATACCGGCACGGTGTTCGCTTCCGATCATGGCTCAGGTGCTGATGTGGATTGGAGCGAATGTACGGCAGGGTATTATACAGCGAGAATATACATAGGTGCCGGACAGAACGTTGACGGACTCGTGTTCAGACCAATGCTCTGTACTAAAGCGGCATGGGATATTTCGGCTGCATATGTTCCCTATGGTATGGCTAACAGTGAGTTGACCTCTGCTGCTGTCAAAAGTGATGCTGTGCTCTCAGAAATGGTAGACAGGAGCCCGAAAAACAAAGCGAAGGAAAACCAGATCTCTTTCACCGGGAACAGCAAAAGCATAGAAGTAGAAAGCATATCCGGCAAGATAGTGCTCTCGTGGTCGGATCTGACAACGACAGATACAGACCATGATATGAGCCATTTTGTAGTAAGATACGGTGACGGGACCAACTCCGGAGACATTTTTGTTGAGAGACGTGGTGGAAATGTCGAGGTCGATACGGGGACAAAAACAGTTTCTGCTATAACAGCATATCCCGCAATGAGTGCGACCGCCGGCGCAGGCGATTCAATGACTATCAGTGATTTCATGGTGTGCAGCAAAGCTGACTGGGATATATCACAGTCCTATCAGCCGTATCGTCCAAATACTGTTGATGCAGTATTCGGTCCGGGAACAGAGATAATCGGAACTGACGCAGAACATCAGGATCTTGATAATTATACCAGTCTCGGAGTCTATTTCTGCCGCAATAGCACTAACGCCGGATATGTAGACAATAAGCCGGTGGGAGGTTCCGGATTCAGGCTGACCGTTGAAAACATCAGCGGTACAAATACCTTCAGACAAACGTTCATAAAGCCGACAGACCCAAGCAAGATATATGTGAGACACTATTCAACATCTGCTTGGTCTGCGTGGTACGTTTTTGAAGGAACACAGGAGACACAGTAATAATACTGATGAAATTCGACATTAAGGGAATAATACCATAATGACCTTGCGGGTCTGACACATCATAATGCCGAGGAGAAAAAGAAACAGAAAGGTTTGGGCAGTAGGTAAAGCACACACATAATGCAGACAGCGGTCTCCATACGGAGGCCGCTGTTTCTGTCAGAACGACTTATTTGCCGCAGTTCTTGTCAAACGAAGGGTTGCAGGCGTAGAAATTCTTCGAGTTCAGCCTATCCTGCGTTATGCGGAGCGCTTCGCCTCGGCGTTCAAGCGGAAGCTAAAACCGCCATTGTATGGCTATTTTCCGGTCTGTCGCGTATACGACTCTGATGAGTGTATCTGCGACCTGACGCTTGTCGTCGAAGCTCAGCTCGTCCCATATTTTAAGGTGAAGGTCTATCTCGTCAGCGGGGATGTCCTTTTTCAGACTGAGCTCACGGATACGCTCGCTTATTTCGGCTTTGCGCTTGTCGAGAGTGTTTATGCGCTCGTTTATGTAGCGGAAAAGCGCGTTGTCCGAGTTCCGTACCTTTTCAAGCAGGGCTTTTATCTCATTGTCTATCTCCGCAAGCTCAATCTCAAGCTCGTTCTGCTCTGTACACGGCATATCGCTTCTTGAAGGCGAAAGCGTGCGGAACTGTGCGAGCTTTTTTCGCATCTCGCTGTAAACGAGCTGCTCGACTTCCTCGGTGTAGAGCGTTCCCGCTCCGACGCAGGCTTTGGAATTCAGCCTGTTTGAGCAGAGCAGATAGCGGTGTGGGCGTCCGCTGAAGCTTTTCGCCAAGAGCGCGTATCCGCACTCGCCGCATTTTATCTTTCCGCTGAGCCATGAGTTTTTCGCCTTCTGCGAGGGTATCATCTGCTTCTTTGACATACATTTCATGCGGCATTTCAGCCATACTGCGGAATCAACTATGCCCTTGTGCGGTGCGAGGACTATCTGATTGCCCTCGACAGTCGTGGAGTTCTTCTTCTTTTCGTTCTTGCTTTTGTAGCTGTAACAGCCATTCTCGCCGATGAAATCAGCAGGCGGGTTAGCTATCTCTGCACCGTTTTCGTTGAAGAAGTTGTAGACATCGAGGTCAGCTCTGACGTATATCGGATTGACGAGAATTTCCCTTATCCGCGGACGAGCCCAGTTTCCGCCGCGCTTTTTTATCCCGAGCTCGTTCAGACGGTCTATCACGTCGCCGTAGGAGGTGTTCGGCTGAGAGTACATATTGAAAATCAGCTTCACGACTTCTGCTTCGTTGGGGACAGGCTCGTACATCGAGGTGTGTATGCCGTCGATGACTGTCGGGACTTTTCTGAATCCGTAGGGGATAGGACCGCCCATGAAAAAGCTTTTCTGGCTACGCGAATAGTAAGCATCGGCGACTCGCTTCTGTATCGTTTCGCGTTCAAGCTGAGCAAAGACGATGCAGATGTTCAGCATGGCGTTGCCCATAGGCGAGGAGGTATCGAATTTTTCCGTCGCCGAAATGAACTGCACGTTGTACCTGCTGAAGACCTCCATCATGTTCGAGAAGTCGAGAATCGAACGGCTTATGCGGTCGAGCTTGTAGACAACTACCGCGTGGATAAATCCGTCTCTTATGTCGCTCATCATCTGTGTGAACTGCGGACGGTTCGTGTCCTTTCCGCTGTAACCCTTATCGGTGTATTCCTTGAACGGTTCACCTCTTGTTTCGTATTGGCAGAGCTCTATCTGCTGCTCGATAGATATACTGTCTGCACGGTCAACAGACTGCCTTGCATATATCGCTATTATAATATCAGCTCCTTTCAGAGCTGCCGGCTGCGGAAAACTCTCCGCAGCCAACAGTATACCACCTTTACCGGTTTTTGTCCAGCTCTTTTTTGTACTTGGAAAAGATATTGTATAACTCGTTTTTCGCTGCTTTTACGACTTCGTTATTTGTCCCATTGGGAGTGAGGTTTTCAATTGTTATCACGCCGCGTTCGGTCATCACGTTCGATATTTCCGAGCTGTGACTGCTTCTGGTTATTTCCAAAATAGACATCGCCTCCGCTATATTCTATTGGAGCATTGCTTGTCTGAATGATATGGACAGGCAATATTTTTTGAAGCGTATGAAGCATTTTCGTCCCTCCTTTTTCAATTCTGATGTGTTTGTCAATTTTGATCTTCCTCACTGCGCTGATATCTGACAGCGCTCTCAAAGTTTATGATACCATTTATGCGGCGCACCTCGTCTGTTACCATTTCACGGAGCTTGAAGAGCGTGCTGTCCTCGATATCATTTATTGCCGCAAGCATATGCGTCTGCGCACCGACTTCAACAGCGAGCTTGAAAATCGCACGGGACAACCTTTGCTCAGTTCCCATGATATAGCCTTCAACGATGTGCGCTATCTGAGGCGCAAGGTACTCGATGAGCTCAGGCTTGTTCTGCATAAGGTGCGCGCAGTAGAAGCGAATAGCCTTCTCCATGAACTCAGTTTTTGTGCTGCAATTATCCGACTTATATATGCTCTCCACCGTTTTCATAGTCTCGGGATAAACGTACAGAGGAAAGCGTATTTTCGGAGCGTAGACTCCTTCATAATTCGCCGAAGTATTGGCGTTCTTCTTGTTTTTCGTATTTTTTGACATCAGCTTTTTCCTCCTTTTTCTATTTTGCCTCCTTTTGTATATTCTCATAAACCGCGGAATATCGGCGGGCTTTGCCCGTCCGATGTGGAACGGCGGGCGCTTTGACGCCAGCCTTTAACCTGCTAATCGAAAATCCACCTCTTTTCAGCTGATTTCGGCATTTCCCGCCTCAGTGAACATCTTCGACTTATCCAGTACCGCCACGCTCATCTGACGGTCATCGGTCACACGGACAGTCGTTGTGTTGCGCTTGCCCTTCACGACCATGATACCGTCATCGACCAGCTGTTGTATCAGACTGTTCTTGCCAATGGAGAAGCTCTCACCCATTTCCTTCGACAGCTTCACAACCTCAGACAACGCCGCATTCATGATGAGATAGTAGAAGTTGTCGTCCTCGAAACCGATGAAGCCTTTTCTCTCGACCGTCTCATAGAGACAGCCGTCCTTGACGCAGTACGGCTCGTTGTAAATGTTGTTTTCAGTCATCTTCACATCCTTTCTTCCAAACTCGCTCTATTTGCCCTCAGGATTGCTCCGGGAGCCCGTGTGGTGTAGTTATCCCTCCTTTCACCGCAGAACGGCACAAAACGCGCACAAACTCGCGGCACGGCGTCCTGCATCTATGATTTTACTAACAAACTACCAAGCGCGGTCAAACCAACTGATACAGAGCTTTTTCGGTGTTAGCAAACTGCTGTCGCCTAACTCACAACTACCGCTTTTGCTATCAGCGGAAGTAAAGATATATCGCCGCCTGAACCCATTTGGTAGCAAGTTAGCAATCTTTTTGCCATAGCCCTTGCGCAGTACCGTTCCTTCTGTTCCGCCTTGCGTGACGTGAACGGCGCACTTAACCACTGATCATCGCTCCTGTGTAGGTTATAATATCAAAAAGTCTTCTGTGAAAACAGACATAAAAAATAGGAGTTGATTTTGGGTAACTCCTTGATAAATGCGTGTTGTAATTCTGACTTGATTGTCATTTCTAACAATGATTTAAGTTTATATGTGAAAATATGGTGACAGTACTGTTAAAAGTGGGCTCTTTTACTCCTATTTTTTATATGAGTATTTATAAAATTTTTTGAAGAAAAACGCGAAATTACAAACGGTATATTCTTGCGTATATTTTACAAGTGGTTGCTTGAGCTGCTTTTTTGCTGACGAAGAAAAATTTCACATTGGACTGATAGTAAAAGATTAAACTTTGAAGTGCTTGCTTCGATTAGTTGTTCATATTATGCTAAAATTTGGCAGTTGCCTAAAACACCAAGGGGCGAAAACAGCGGGAGCATTATAATAGGTATATACCGGTTTATAATGAGATGCGGTTGGAAATATCATTATTCCTGATCTTCTTAGATTCCACCAGTCTCATGGTAAAATTGGTACCATTTCAGTATACAATTTGGGCTAAAATAAACAATTATCGGCATTAGGCTATGATGTTTTTGCTAATTCCGTTAGTACAGATGCATATACAGGCAAAGAGTTCATTGATGCAATAGAACGGTTGGCACTCTGCGGATTGAAGGATGAAAGCACTAAAATCGCTCAGAATGGTAGTATTACGGTGAAAAAAGTGTTGACAATTCGTAAAAATAGTGTTATACTGTATGGTAAGATTGAATAATAATCCTCGGGTGAGAATGGCGGTGGTAATTTATAGAGATGAAAAATGAACAAACTGAACAGTCGGCTTTACCCGAAAGCGCTGGATATAAGGTGTTTTCAATCGTTCGCTCTGTCATGGTTTACATACTGGCTGCCGCTATTATTATCGGTGCGTTGCTGTTTGCCTCAAGCAAGAACCCAAGCAAATCACTGTTCGGATTCCGCTATTACACTGTACTGACTCCCTCAATGGAGCCTGTATACAGTCCGGGGGATATGGTTTTCGTTAAGCTTTGCGGGGCAAATGATATCAGTGAGAATGACATCATTACTTTCAACCCATCAGAGGACAGCGAGGCTTATTTGACCCACCGTGTCACACAGAAATTAGAAGATTATCAGGGAACCGGCGTTACATGCTTCCGGACAAAGGGCGACGCCAATGATGCCGAGGACTCGTTCCTTATCGACGAAAAGCGCGTCATCGGCGTAGTAAAGTTCCATGTGCCGTTTCTCGGCTACATTATTCGTTTCATACAGCTAAGATGGTATTTCATAATACCGATAATTGTGCTTATTGCAGTATTCTTCTACCTTATGCAACTCTATTTTGATAGGAGCGAGGGCGAAAGCAATGCTGTTGAAGATATAGGTGAGATTTCCGAAAAAAATCAGGGGACAATCCCAGAAAAGGAAACCTCAGAGAATATAAAGGAGTGATTTTATGAGAAAAAACAATAAGAAGGATCGCAGAATTCTTGTTGGCGCTATAGCTGTCGCAGCCGTTACTGTCGCAGGATCGACCTTTGCGTGGTTCACAAGCAAGGATGAGGTTACGAACCGTCTGACGGCAAGCGCGGACTATAATGTAGCGATTGCCGAGGATTTTACTCCGCCTGAGCAGTGGACACCTGGACAGGAAATCAATAAGGATGTTTCCGCTGTTAATACAGGTAATGTGGATGCGTTCGTTCGTCTCGGTCTGTTGTATGACGCAACTCTGACTGTTAAGGACACCGGTGTAGCTCCGTCTGGATTTGCCAGTGCTGATAAAACCAAATTGGTGGAGCTGAAAACAGCTGCTTCTGGAAGCACGGCCAACGAGGTGACTCTCCTTCAGGCTGGCGGTACGCTCGTTATCGCAGGCGGTCAGGCAGTTTCGCCTTCTGACGCTTGGAACGTTCGCTCGGGCGACGATTCTTCTACAAATACTGATTATTCCGGCTCGGGGCAGTTTAATCCTGACACGACGAAGACTGTTGCAGATCCGGCAAAGACCTATGCACAGCAGTATGGCAGCGGTTTGTATATCTTCAAGCGCAATGTTACCGACGGTGTGAAGTATTCCGGTTACTACTATGATGCAACGAATAAAAAGTTCTATGAGCTTGAGCATGAGCCAGGCACGGTTTATATCGCAAATCTTGCTTCGGATGCAATCACAGAAAGTGATACTGGCGTTGTGACGCTGGCTGCCGGAGCACTTGACAATGTTAAGCTTGCTGCAACTAAGGAAGTAACAATTGCAAACGCTGGTACAACACCTGCATTCAATATTACATGGGTGAAGTCTGATGGTACAGCTGCAACTGCCGGTGCTTCCGATGCTGCTATCATTCGCCTGACTTATGTAGGTGATGATGATTCTTCTGCAAACAAGGCGCTTGACGATGTTGTGATTGACATTAACCTTGCATCCGGCTGGAGCACAAACTGGACATACAAAGCAGCTACAAGCACAAAGATTAACGGCACAAATGATGCGGGGTATTTCTTCTATAACAAGCTCCTTGCACCTGGCGCAACAACAGAGAAGCTTGTTGACAGCGTGACGCTCAACAAGGATGTCACACAGGATGCTTATAAAGAACTGGTTTATGATCTGACCGTGGTTCTCGACAGTATTCAGACAACTCCTAATGAAGCTAAGTCCAATACCAGCATAGTTGTTGGTGTGAATGGTGCTTCTTGGGGTGCGACAGCAGGTTATGACGGCACGACTGTAAGCTGGACATAATAGCTGATATAACACGATAATCTTACGGAAAGGGGACAGCACAATGCGTGCAAAGAAGTTATTGACCGCCTTGTTAAGCTGTCTCCTGTTTCTTTCTGCAAACTGCTGCCCGATGGCAGCTTATGCGGAGGTCGCTTTACCCGAAGGTGCGGTAAAGGGACTTCCGGAGAAGCTGACTGCTATGGACTCTGATGGCAATGCCGTCAGTAGTTCGACAGGAGAATACTTCTTCCGTGTGGAGAATATGGACTACGGCGTCACATACACAAAGGACGTCCAGCTCATGAATCTGCGTGACGACAAGGCGTACCACATCTATTTCTATGTTGAACCTCTCTACAAAGATGGCGAGATTGATCTCGAAAAAGGATGCGAATGTACCTTCTGGCTCGACGGTCAGGAGTTCTACAAAGGCACTGTCACCGGTGACGGCAATATCGACCTCACCCAGCAGGTCTATGACTGCGGTCTCTATCAGCCGGGTGATTCCCACACACTCAAATGCTCAGTGATCTGGAACGACCTCGATGTACTGGTCGGAGCCGATAACGGTCACAGGCTTGTGGACATCAACGGCGAGCATGTGCTGGTGGGATCACAGGAATCCGGATATGTGCAGGGCGAGATAGAGTTCAAGTGGATTTTCTATGCCGCTGTGGACGAGGACTATGTTCCCCCGAAGACCGGTCTGTTTTCGGTTGGAAATAACGTATGGCTGTTCGCAATCGCGGTGCTCGCTGTCATGACCAGTGGAATGCTGGTGCTTGTGTTCCTCAAGAAGAAACAGAATGAAAAGACTGATGAAACGTAAAATAACTACGGCAGCTGTTCTGCTCGTGTTTGCCATTACCGGAGCGTTCTGCGGTTACAGATACTACACAGACAATATCCTTCCAGACAAACAGCTTGATGAGGCTTTTGAAGAGCAGCAAGATATCATCGACAGAATAAAACCGCTGCAGGTTGTGTCAAAAGGCTCTGATAATACCGAAAATCTGCTTACGTCATGTGAAGATGTAAATGATGATACTGTCGGTTGGATATATATTCCCGATACTAATATTGACCTCCCTGTGGTTCAGGGGAAGGATAACGATTTTTATCTTCATAACGGCGTGAACGGACAGTACAACTATGATTTGGGCTGTCCGTTTTTGGATTACAGGTGCACAAGAGACTTTTCCGGTTTCAATTCGATAGTCTACGGTCACCATATCACAAATCGTCGTATGTTCGCCGATATCTCGCTGTTTGCGGACGCTGACTTCATGCAGCAGCACCCCGAGGGTTCGTTGACTCTGAAGGATGGCGTGCATAGAGTACGGTTCTTTGCGTACCTCAACACCTACAGCACTGCTCCTGCGTACCGTGCTGTGTTTGCTGTTCCGCAGGACAAAAACGACTATATCAGCTACATCTTTGATGAGGCTAAGCACACTCAGAATATAAAAAAAGAGGACTTGGGCGAGGATCCGCACCTCCTGCTGCTTTCGACCTGTACCTACGAATTCGATGACGCTAGAGGTATCCTTGTCGGAATCATTGACTGACAAGGACTGTAAATTTGCAATAAAGAACTGATAGTATGAGAGAGCATGACGTAAAACAGCATATCAGCTGGCTGCTCAGGCTAGCCTATCAGATCATTTCAACGGCTGTGATAGTCATAGGCGTGATACTTGCGATACTGCATATCTGTGGCATACGTATGTATCAGGTCCGGTCAGGCTCGATGGATGATCTTTTTTCTGTTGGGAGTGTCTGTTTTGTCAGCACCTACAGCAGCTATGACAAAATTACAGCCGGTGATGTGATTTCTTTCAGAGTTGCCGATATCCGTGTCACTCACCGGGCAATAGAGATAACATCTGACGGTATCATCACAAAGGGGGATATGAACGATTCCCCGGACCCTGACCCAGTAACGCGCGATAAATACATCGGAAAAACGCTGTTTGCACTGCCATACGGCGGCAGACTGCTCGGCTTTGCACAGTCGCTCGCGGGAAAGATAGCTATAGCTTTGGGGGGCGTTCTGCTGTTACTTCTCGGTTGTTTCTATAAGTCTGAATGAAAGGAGGAATATCTATGCAGCTCAAAGCATTTGCAAAAAAAGCGCTGAGCGGAAGAAAAAGACAGCGTATAACCGTTCTGTCTGCTGCTTTTATAGTTTATGTAATGCTGCTGTCAGGGATATTTGCCTACTTTCACAGCGAGGACACCGTTTCCAACAGGCTTGAAGGCAAGAGTGGCTCTGTAGCGATACAGGAGCCAGGCTGGGACAGCCTCGGACATGATAAAGCAAAGGCTATGGAGCCTGGTATGAAAATTGAAAAAGACCCGTCCGGAGTGAACAACGGACAAGTGGACGTGTTCATAAGGCTGAAAATGACTGTAGACCTCAAGGATTTCGATGAAACAGGCAAAACTCAGGAATATATCGACAATTTCAAGGACAATTATGATCCTGATACGAATTCCAAGAACGCCGAGCGCTCGGAAAGGCGGCTGAACAATATCCTCAGCGCTATAAAGCTCGCGGATGGCACGGAGTTTCTGAACGGAAGCTTCACGAACAATGATAATTTCATCATGGATACGGTCACTGATACCGATACCGACAAGACCGTGTACTATTTTTACTATACCGGTGGTGACACCGGACAGAAAATGAAGGCTGTAAAGCCCGGAGAGTCCACCACGGCTCTCTTCGACCACCTCGATATCCCGATATTCAAGAAGGATTATCTCGGCGTATTCGACCAGAAATTCGAGATCAACCTCACGGCAGAGGGAATCCCCGTATCTGCCTTTTCAGATGAATACCCCGACGGCATGACCGTTGAGCAGGCAAAGGGCGAGTTCTGACAGCCACAGAAGTTTTATGAAAGGAAGCGGCGATATGTTTGAAAAATTAGCAAAAAAAGCAGTCAGTCTTTTGGCTGCCATAGTTATGGCTTCATCGAGCGTCTCGCCGGTCTACGCTGAGGACATCGTCACAACGGAGCCTTCAACAGAGGCTGCAACGGAAGTGAACGACCTCACCTTCCAGAGCCTCGAGCTCTATCCCAACGGCGAGGAGGCGGAGCAGGTCGTTACTCTCGACGGTCTCATGCCCGAGGGCGCCGAGGCTACGGCTGTCGATGTCTCCGACGAGCACGACGGTATCGCTGCCTACGATATCACAATAACCGACGGCGAAAACGACTACCAGCCCGGCGAGGAGAACCCTATCCTCGTCGAGATAAACGACCCCGTGATAACAGAGGATATCACGCTCTGGCATATCCTCGACGACGGCACAAGAGAGCAGATCTTCGATCTCTATGTTGTTGAAGGCTCGGTCAGATTCTATGCGACTGGTTTCTCTGTTTACGAGATAGTTCCGGCGGAGGATATCTCTGCTCTCGAACCTATTCCTGAAGGAGAAGCAATAAGGATCATTGATAATGGCGGTGAAGCCACGCTGAAGACATATGACGGAGTTGGGCTCTATATCCAGAACAGCAGCACTTCATTATGGGTAAAGGCTGAGGAACGCACCATTAGCGGCAATACAGGTCTGTCCCTCGTTTCCAACAGAGAAGTTGCCTCCAAGTTCTATTTTGTCAACACCTCCGGTATGCAGTATAAGATCTACTGCCTTGACGACGGACAGAAATACATCAAGCAGACCGGTCCAAAAATCGAGTTGGTCGAATCAGAGGACGAGGCTACCATATTCAATTCAACAACTAATGCTGATAAATTCAGACCTGTACCAAACACATCAGGCTCAACTACTTGGAAATCTCAAAAAGTTGGCAACGATTATTTGCTGGTTGGAAATGGCAACAATATCGAATATCTCTGGTATTTCGAGGATGTTGTGGTGCCAAACGATGCCTTCGACCTCGACGGCAAGACCTACGGTCTCATGTACCACAATGCGGCTAACAATACGACCACCGGATACGGCATGGTCGCCGGCGACAGCACCATTTCGACGCACGAGCTGAAAATTAGAAGCAGCACTATCGACCCGAGCGGAACGCTTTATGTCGACAATAATGCTGATATCACCATGTGGACCTTCCACAGCACCAGCGAGGACTACTATACTCTCGAGGCTGACAACGGGAAATACCTCGTTCTTACCTCCGACGGAGTTTCGCTGACCGATTCTGCTGAGGATGCGACACCATTGAAGGTCACGCCCGGTGCCGATGCCAACGCGCACAAGATACAGCTCTCTGCTAACGGAAAAATCATAACATTAAGCAACAACTCATTCACGGCAGGCACCTCAGGTACATGGCTGGATCTCGTTCAGAAGTCGGCGCTGACTGAGGGCGACTTCATCCCGTATTCTGCCACAAAGGTCGGCGTTTCTGACAAAACGACGTCCATCGACCCTGACACTGGAGAGCCCAAGCAGGAATATGTCGTTACAAACGGCACTCAGATAATCGTATACACCCGTGTTTGGAACGAATCAGAGAAAAGATACGATTTTTATGCGATAGACCACCTCGGCAGGCTCGTCCCCTGCTATGAGAGCGGCGACAGCATAATGTGGATGGGCAGCCAGATAAACACTCTCCTGTGGGATTTTACTGATTACCAATATCCCGATGGCACTTCAACAGGCTATTATGAGCTGTATAACCCATATTCAAGAAAGTATCTCGTTCCGATGAAGGACGGGAAGATCCTCTCGAACGAGCCTGTCGGTATCAACCTCAGAGGACGTGTCGAGGGATATGAAGAATACTACACAAGGATCGTATCCTGGGACGACGACGAATACGCATTCTTCGCGTTCTATGCCGATCCCTCTCACGGCAAGGTCTTATCACGAAAGGATACCGAACTTGAACAGAAGGACGAGAGCGCAGACTTCTATTTCGCGATAATGGAGCCTGAGCCGGAACCTGACGAAGCCGCGAAACTCCACACTGTCGAGACGATAGATAATACGCAGTACGGTATCTCCATGAGAATGGTAGACTTCTCTGTCCGTTCCAAGGAAAGCAACTTTCTCGGGGACAACAGCGGCGGCGCAGATGTTGCCCCGAAACAGGGGCTGCTCTCTACCAACTTAGGAGCTGATGGCTATCCTACGACTGCTCTTGCGAGCAGCAACTTATCCGGCTATGTTCCCGGCAGAAGTCTTAAAGATCTGTTTGATAATCCAGGCGGCAACTATGGCGGAGTTGCTGTAAATCACCTGTTTATCAAGAGCACCTATGAGGCTTCTGGCTATTTTGAGTTCGACAGCTGTCAGAATACTGCCACATTAGTACCAGACGGTACTACACTTGCTCGACAGAAGGATGATGAAGGAAATCCGCTCTATCTTGACAAGGACGGCAAGCTCACCACCGAGGCTTCCTCAGAAGGCGTTCCGAATGAGCCGATGTACGCTTTCACAGTCTACAGAGAGCTCGCAACGGATAACAAGCCCGGTAATGTCACTCATATGCACGGACAGTTCTTCCCATATAACACTATTGTTCCTACAGATGAAGCCTCCCTTTATGCCAATCACCATCATATCTCTCCGAATAATCCCGAAAACCTTTATGATGCATTAAAAAATCCGCTTTCTCCAGACGATCCGCGAAGAGGCGAACCACTTTACCTCTTACAGTATTCGGGCAATGATTCAGGAAGTAATGAGCCCAACTGCTATAACGGCACTGAGCTCTCAGCCGGATTCGTTCAGACACCGAACGGCCATGACGCCTGGGGGCACGATATCATATTTGAATTCACCGGAGACGACGACTTCTGGTTATATGTCGACGATGAGCTCATCATTGACCTCGGCGGTATCCACAGCGCACTTTACGGCAGTGTCAACTTTGCGACCGGCGCCGTCACCGTTGACAACAATGTTAATAACAGAATTGTCAGACAGACCAAAACGCTCCGTGAAATATTCGAGGCAAACTATCGTGCACGCGGAATGAGCGAAAGCGAAATTGCGACTGAGCTTTCAAAGTATTTCAACGACGGTGAGGATATCTTCAAGGACTATTCCACGCATACTATGAAGATATTCTATATGGAGCGAGGCGCAGGTGCTTCAAACCTCCATATGCGCTTCAACCTCAGCTATATAACTCCCGGAAGCGTTCTTATGAGCAAGGACGTCAGCGGTGCCGGCGAGATCGATTATTCACTGCTCAAATATCCTTACCAGATCTGGTATCAGGAGGATAAGGGCGACGGCAACGGCGTACAGTGGTACAGACTGACGCCAACTACTGAAAACTTCGGCGTTTACTATCTGAATCCTAAAAGAGAAGCCAACTATTATCCGAGGTACAGATCACCGTCTAATAATGAGATTTACGAAGATGTTTATTTCCTGACTCCGGGAAAGGACGTTTCCATAAGCTTCCCGGCAGATACTATACAGTATTATATCATGGAATGCGGCCTTAACGGAGAGGTATACGAAACCGTTGAATGCAACGGAGATCCGGATAACACTCAGGGAACCGACATTGGCAGCGGCAAGGATTTCAAGATCGTTGAGGCAAGCGTTCATGACCGTCCGAATGTCCAGCTGACTAACAAAGTCGATCCTAACGCCGTAAAGACTCTGACTATCAAAAAGAAGCTTGTCGGACGGAACGGTATCGTAATAAACGACGACCAGACAACATTCAACTTCCGCCTTTTCCTTGAGCAGACCGTCGCTAAAACTATCGACACTACCGATGAGCATGGCAATCCGAGCCAGGAAACCGTGGAAACAAGGGAATTGAAGGCTGCATACATCCATAAGTATTACGTTGTATCTCGTAACGGCTTTCTTTGCAAATGGGAATCCGGCAGTTTTGTCGAGGATCCCTCAGCTCCTTTCAGCAACTTAAACAACCTTTCACATGAAGAGATAGCTCCGTACACCTTCCAGACCTCGCCGAACGGTCAGATATCAAAGATACCGGTCGGATATGAGGTAAAGGTGCCTGATCTTATCAACGGCATGAGATTCAAGGTAGAGGAGCGCGAGGAAGACAATCCTATCGGTTACGATGTTTACGAGCTGGAGGGATATACCTGTGTGAATGACGACGATACTTCTCAGCCTTCGTATCAGGTAGAAGATGGAAATAACATCAACACAGGTACTGTCATCAAAGCATCATCTCCGTCAATGCTCATAACAAACAAGCGCGGCTTCGGTATAGAGGTCACAAAGAAATGGAGCGATGCGGATTATACCGATATGCACGATACGATCTATATCGCAGTATATGTCAACGGTGTGCTCAAGGAGGGCTCTGTCAGAGAGATCACGAACGATAAGCTGACTCAGCGATACTTCTTTGATGACGAAGCGCTCTATGACGAGACTCTGTCCTTGAATGACTATCAGGTCCGCGAGGTGACAGCCGTTAAGACCGTTGACCCAGTAACCGGCAATCCCATCTACAGTAACATCCAGCCTGTCGATCCGGATACCTCAACGCAGATCAACGCTGTTCCGACAGGCGGCACTTCAACAGAATACACCTACAATGTTCATTACGATCAGGGCAAGCTCGAAGGCGTTATCAATAATGCCAGAAGAGATACCGTAACCAATATCCGCGAAGGCGGTGTAGCTATACGTCTGTTCGACTGGGACGACCCCACAAAGACACATCCCCTCGCCGGCGGTACTTTCAAGCTCAGGCACAGGGAACAGACAGGCACAGATGACAATGGCGACCCGATATATAAAGTGAAGGATATCGATACGTACACATCGAGCAGCAACGGTATAGTTGCGATACTATACGGCGACATCGGCACTGGTACATTTATTCTTGAGCAGGTCGGCGCACCAAACGGCTATATCGGCATGAGCAAGCCAATCGAGTTTACCGTAGGCTCAGGAGAGGACGGCGTTGTTACCATTGTCACTGACGAAAACGACACCGGCTGGGCAGACCATGACACTACCGACGAGACCCATACCTACAAGGGCTTCGTTGATATACACAACAAGCCGTTCACTCTTAGGGCAATCAAAACAGACAGCAGTACCGGCGCTTCACTTCCGGGCGCGGAATTTGCGCTTTATCGCGGTATAGTCAGCAGTGCGGGCTACATTATCCAGGATTATTACCCGCTGGATCTGTATGTGTGCGACCATTGCGGCGAGGTGCCTGATGATCCGACAAAACCGCCAAAGAAATGCAAGAACTGCAATGACCCGTTCGACGACGACGATGTGATAAAGCAGCTCAGATCGGGAGCAGACGGTGTTATTCCGCTGATAACGCAGAAACTTCCGCCGGATACCTACTTCCTCACAGAAAAAAAGCCGCCGGCTAACTACACCGGTATCCAGCACAGCATTCTTTTCCGTATCGACGAGCTTGGCAATATCACTATCGGAAGCGACGTCCGTATGCCAAATGGGGCTGACAGCAACGGAAATCCCAAGTATGCCTCCCTGAAGCCGGAACTTCAGGCAGCATACAGCTCACAGAGCAGCTATCTTACCAAAACAGGCGGCTCGTTCACTATCAGCGTGCCAAATACCTCCGGAGCTCACGACTACTATTTCAACATAAGGAAGCTTGCCTTCCTTGACAAGTATATCCACGGAGACAGCTCCGACAGCGAGCAGAAGTTCGTATTCAAGGTCGAGCGCTTCCTCGTCGACGATACTGATATGCATTCAGTGCAGAATACATTCTATGTCACACTTAACTGCGAAACGGCTGAAACAAGCTATCCCGGTTCTCTGGCCGCATTTTCAGGGCATGAGTATGATCCTGATACGCATATGATGACTGTCATCTGCGCTGACGGTGAGGATTATTCATTCCCGGCTTCGATATACAGCGGAGAACAGACCGTCAAGGTCACACAGACGGGTATTTACAAGGTCACTGAAGTCACAGAATGGTCGAATACCGACTATGACTTCTGGACCGGCTCAAATATCTACACAGACAATACAAAGCTCATAAAGCAGGGCACCTCGGCTATGGACGGAAATGCTCCGTTCGTTGCCTTCCGTATTACAGAAACCGATACAGACAAGGCTAATGCAGCGGCTGCAAGCTTCACCAATACCGAGACCGAATATGCTTACCTGAGCTCGCAGGCATACGCCGAGAACACCATCAAACGCAACTGAGAAAGGAGGAGTGCTGAATGAGGAAGCTGAAAAAAAGAGCCGTGCTGATAAGCAGCGGCGTTGCTGCGCTGTTCATCGCTCCTCTTATCGTATTTGCCGTGCTTTACAGCAGCGATACGCGAAAGAATGGATTTGCTCCCGGCAGCGTCGATATCGAGGTCAAGGAGGGTTCGATTCACAGCGAGGAGCTCACAAAGACTCTCATCATTGACAGTGACACAAAGTCTGTCGACAAGCCCGTTGAGATCAAGGACACAAGAACATCTGCCGACGAGCTTCTGAGAGCGAGCTTCATACCGGTTTGGTATGACAGCGAAGGCAATGTTTGCGATGTCTTCGATTTCAGCAGTCAGCCGATGCAGAGTGGCAATTCCTTCACATATACGGATGGCGTCAAGACAATTACGCTGAAAATGATATCTGGTTGGGAGCAAAACGGCTGGAGCTACAGTGATCCAAATGCTGATCCATCCGGAGATGGTTGTTTTTATTACACTGGGGCATTGGATAACAGCAAGCTGACAGCGCAGTTATTAGACAGCGTTGAACTGAATTCAGCTGCATATGCATTAACTGAAGATTATGTATTCAGGCTTGATGTTCTTGCGGATGCGATACAGAGTTCGGGAGACGCAGCTGCAACAAGACAGTGGAACGCACCGTAACAGTAAATAGCGGCAAAGGAAAGCGAATAGGCTTTCCTTTGCCGCTGTTTTATCGGGTTATATTCCGAGTCGGAAATCAAGCTCTGAACTGATAATTTCAGGATATTCCGAAGCCTATCCAGCCGTAATGTATCACAATAAGTCTAATATAGCCGTTTTCACGTGACATAAAACACTATCCTCATGTATCATAACCGATGCATGAGGATTTTTTTACCGGCAGCTCTTTGTGTTATCTTGTACGATACGGTTCGCCGAATCTCTGATAATGCACGATCTCGCGCTGCCTGAGGAAGCGGATAGGATCGCGCACGTCGGGATCGTCTGCGAGCCTGAGGATGTTGTCATAGGTGGTGCGAGCCTTCTGCTCGGCAGCCATGTTCTCGTGAAGGTCGGTGATGATGTCGCCCTTTGACTGGAAGTATGTTGCGGTAAAAGGGGTTCCCGAGGCTGCAACGGGATATATTCCTGTTGTGTGGTCGACAAAGTAGGTGTCAAATCCGCTCGCCTTGATATCCTCAGTTGAGAGGTTTTTCGTAAGCTGATACAGGATAGCCGAGATCATCTCTACGTGTGCGAGCTCTTCGGTGCCGATGTCTGTCAGCAGCCCCTTCACCTCTGCGTAGGGCATTGCGAAACGCTGATTAAGGTAGCGCAGGGAAGCTGCGAGCTCGCCGTCCGGACCGCCGAGCTGAGAAATGATGATCTTAGCCATTTTCGGGTCAGGATTCTTGATATTTACAGGGTACTGCAATTTTTTCTCATACTGCCACATAGCTTAGCTCCTTTCCCAGGGCCACGGATCAGCGATCCAGTCCCAGCGCTGAAGGTCGGTGTTCTGTTCGGGAGTCAGCGGTCCGAATTTTGCGTTGAATTCGGAGATCGCCTGCTCGCGCAGCTTTTTATACTTTGCGAACATTGCAAGCGCACGCTGACAGGTAGGGTGAGTATCAAGGTAGAGATTCAGCTCCTTGAGTGAGAAGTCGTACTGCTTTATTCTGCGGAGAAGAGTGCGTCTTGCATCCATTATCTGCCGCCTCCTCTCTCGAACGGGAAAACGAGGTCTGAGAAGAGAGTGCCGCAGCTGAGAGCTTTTTCGGGCTCCATAGCGTCGCCCCACTGCTGGAAGGGCACATAAGCCATAGCGAGCTGAGGCTTGGCGGGCATATCACCGGGAGTCATATCCATACGTTCGTCTTTATCTGCATAGGGAACATCGTCCGAACTTCTCAGAACGAGCCCATCTATATTGTCAAACAGGTTAAGGTTCATAAGGTTCCTCCTTTCGTAGTCGGCGGAGGACATCGTGCAGATGACCTCCGCACACTTCATACTATGCACGGAGAGTGGAAGCTGACACAGCACGAAAAGGGGAGCCCCCTTTGGCGGTTTCGCAGGCTACCGGATATGAGCCGTTGGTTTACGGCTCGGTAGCCCACAAATTCCGCTAAGGGAAGCTCACTAAATGGTGTCCCTTCAGCCGGTTTAGCAGGATACCGAATATGGTGCCGTAACCCTACGGCTCGGTAGCCCACAAATTCCGCTAAGGATAGCTCGCTTGGGTGTACTCTCTTTGTCCGCCATTTTTCGGATCTGATGTTGAAAAATTCATTATTACTGTTGAAATTCTCACACTGCTGTGATATAATAGACATATGAGTACGTATTTCGACATCGGAGGGATCATTATATGATGAATATTGCAGTAGCGCAGTCGGGCGGACCGACCTGTGCGATAAACGCTTCACTTGTTGGCGTGTTCAGAGAGGCTCTCAAGGTACCCGAGATCGACGCTATTTTCGGCTCTGTGAACGGTATCGAGGGAATAATCTCAAACCACCTCATAGACCTGAAAACTCTTATCAACACCAATGAGGATCTCGAGCTTCTGCGTCAGACTCCGTCAACTGTCCTCGGCTCGTGCAGATACAAGCTGCCGGACAGCGCTGATGACGAGGAGGTCTACAAGAAGATAGTGAAGACGCTGAAACAGCGCCGTATCGGAGCTTTCTTCTACATCGGCGGAAACGACTCGATGGATACCGTAAACAAGCTCTCAGCTTATTTTGCCGAGCATTCTATCGACATCAAGGTCATCGGCATACCCAAAACCATCGACAACGACCTCTGCGTTACCGACCACACACCCGGATTCGGCTCAGCGGCAAAGTATGTTATCGCGACGCTGCATGAGATAGTCCGCGACAGCTCGGTATACAGCATACCCTCTGTAACTATCGTAGAGATAATGGGACGCCATGCAGGCTGGCTCACGGCATCGAGCGCTGTTCTGCACGCTCTCGGCGAGACGGCACCGCATCTTGTATACGTTCCCGAGGCTGAGTTCTCGCTGGACAAGTTCCTCAATGACGTCCGCAATCAGATGGCTAAGCACAAGGCTGTCGTAGTTGCCGTATCTGAGGGAACGGAGGTGCCGGAGGGCGTACAGTCGGGAGTTGTCGACAATTTCGGACACAAGTATCTCTCGGGCATAGGCAAGTACCTCGAGGAGGAGGTACGCAGACAGATAGGCTGCAAGGTGCGCTCTATCGAGCTCAATGTAATGCAGCGCTGCTCGTCTCACCTCTGCTCGCAGACGGACATCGACGAATCCGAGGCTATCGGAGCTGCTGGCGTAAGATGTGCTCTTGACGGCGGTACAGGCAAGGTAATGGTATTCCGCCGTGTAAATGATATGCCTTACACAGTGGTCATCGAATCCGCGGACGCTGAGCTCATCGCGAACGAGGAGAAGTTCCTGCCGAGGGAGTACATCAACTCCGAGGACAACAACATCAACGACATCGCACTCAGCTATTTCCTGCCGCTGATACAGGGCGACCTGAATATCCGTATGGATATGGGCATACCCAAGCACTTCACGATACAGGAATCGCTGCTGAGATAATAACAGCAACGTGCCAGTGCGCTGCGCTGAGCAGAACAAATGACAAATCAGACTGAACAGTAAAAACAGCGGTACTCATAACTGTTGTACTCTTACAGAAGCTTTACGCGTATCTATTGAGGAAAACCCTTTTGAAAAAGGGTTCTTCCTCAAACTCCTTTCCTAAAACTTTTAACTCCGTTTTTCCCCTCCTATGGGGTCACGTCAGCAAAGTAAGACAGAATATTGAATCTGTCAGCG
>JAFXVT010000058.1 GCA_017534835.1 Ruminococcus sp. | reverse complement strand
AGGGGGCTCGGGGGTGACTCCCCACAGTGTGGGGAGATGTCGCACAGCGACAGAGGGGACCGCCGCTGTTGGCGGAACCTTTCTTCAGAAAGGTTTCCACCGATAAATGCGTGTACAACTTCTATATGAGTATCACGGTTATGACCGGGAGCTTTTTCATACGGTTACAGCCTTGCTTATGCAGATATTTCCGTCCTCGGCTGCGATATTCACTGCGTCACCGCTCTTTATGCGCGATGCGATTATCATTTTCGCAAGCTCATTCTCTATCATATCCGTGACCCTCCGCTTTATCGGACGTGCGCCGTATTTGTCTGTCTCCTTCGCGGCGGCTATCGCCTGTACTACCTCATCAGTGTAGCTGACATCTATCCCGATAGCCTTTGCACGGACGGTGAGGTCCTCGATAGCCTTGCGGCTTATCCTTAGAAGGTCATCATATCCGAGACTGCGGAATACGATTATCTCGTCTATCCTTCCGGTAAATTCAGGCGTGAAACGCGCACGCACCGCCTCGAGGACACGTCTTTCGTCCGCCTCCGTCTGCTCCGTACCGAAGCCGAGCGAGGTTCTGCCTGTAAGCTCCTCCGCGCCGACATTCGAGGTCATTATTATCATACAGTTGCGGAAGCTGACCTTTCGCATCGCCGAATCAGTCAGCATACCATAGTCCATCACCTGAAGCATAATATTGAGCACCTCCGGGTCCGCCTTTTCTATCTCGTCAAAGAGTATGAGCGAATACGGATCACGCCTTATCCTGTCGCAGAGCGAGCTGTTCTTGTCGTCGTATCCTGCATATCCGGGCGGAGCACCGATGAGCTTCGATACCGAATGCTTCTCCATATACTCCGACATATCCACACGGACAAGCTTCTTCTCAGAGCCGAATAGGTTCTCGGCAAGTGCTCGTGCAAGCTCGGTCTTGCCGACTCCGGACGGACCTGCAAACAGGAACGAAGCCGCAGGTCTGCCGCTCTCGCGAAGTCCCGACCTTGCGCGGCATACTGCATTAGTGACCTTCCTTACTGCGCTGCTGTGACCGATGATCCGCTCTGAAAGCTCCTTTTCGAGGAAGGTCAGCTTCACAGCGTCCTCAACATTTACACGGCTGACGGGTATACCGGTCTTTCCGGAGATAACTGACATTATGTCCTCAACAGTCAGTACAGGCTTTTCGCCGCGGTCAACTATGCGGCTGATACGGTTCAGATTCACGTTCTTTCCGCGCAGGTCAATGAAGCGTGAATCCTTTCTGCGTGCGCCGGTATCGTGGCGGAGCTTTGCGCAGGCACAGGCTTCGTCGAGAACGTCTATCGCCTTATCGGGAAGGAATCTGTCGGAGATATAGCGCGTTGACATATTCACTGCGAGCTCTATCATACCGTCCGGTATCACAAGACCGTGATATGCTTCATAGCGGCTTTTCAGTCCTCGTATCATCTCGATACACGAACCGGTATCGGGCTCGCTGACGTGTATCGGCTGAAAGCGGCGTTCAAGTGCGGAGTCTTTTTCGATAGTGCGGCTGAACTCCTCGACAGTCGTTGCACCGATTATTTGCAGCTCGCCGCGCGAAAGCTGAGGCTTCATAATATTTGCCGCATCTATCGCCCCCTCGGCAGCTCCGGCTCCGACTATCATATGGATCTCGTCGATAAATAGAATGATATTGCCTGCATTCACAGCCTCGTCGATACAGGCTTTTATACGCTCCTCGAAGTCTCCGCGGTACTTTGCTCCCGACAGCAGCGAAGCGAGGTCTAGCGAGAAAATGAACTTGTTCTTGAGCGAATCCGGCACAAGATTCCGCACGAAAAGCTCTGCTACTCCCTCTACTATCGCCGTCTTTCCGACACCAGCCTCGCCGATGAGACAGGGATTGTTCTTGCTTCGCCGCGAGAGCACCTGCAAGACACGCTCCACCTCATTGAGTCTGCCGATGAGCGGATCGTTTTTCTTGACAACGGCGATGTCGGTCATATTCTTTCCGTAGCGGAAAAGATTCGGAAGATGCGACAGCTTCGGCTTTATCGCCTCATAGAGCTCTCCCCTCACCTCTGACGAGGCTATCATTTCGAGCTCGCTGCATATCCCGTTCATACTGCCGCCAGCCTTTTTTATGACGGTACAGGCACTGCACGATGATTCCTTTATTATCGACGCGAGGATATGCTCGGGAGCTGCCTGCTTCTTTTTGTCGCTCTGCGCTATCGCGTAGGAATTCTCGAGGATACGCTTTGTAGCGGTCGTGAAATAGCGGTGGCTGAGGATAGACGGCGTACCAAGTCCCACGAGCTCGACTATCACGCGGCGCAGGTCATCATATGCCACGCCGTTGTCAACGAGTATCTCTGCGGCAGCGGATGTCCCGTCCCGCGTCATTGAGAGCAGGATATGCTCGCTCCCGACGTAGGTATGCCCCATTTCCGAAGCCGTCTCTACTGCCCCTTCGATTATCTCGGAAGCCTTTTTTGTAAATCTGTCTGTGTTTATCATTGCTTCTCCTCCTTTGTTCTGCACATATATTATGCCACCTCTTATGCGCGATAACAGTCGAAACAGAGCGCCCCTGAAAAAAGTTGTAACACATTTTTCGCCTCGGCATACTATGTACTATGAAACGCAAACGAAGCGCTTCAAATAAACCTATTCAAAGGAGAGAATCAATTATGTGTAATTCATGCTTCGAGGGAAACAACTGTATGTGGATAATCCTCCTCATCCTTATCTTCATCCTCCTCTTCTCAAACTGCGGATGCGGCTGCAACGACTGCGGAAACAATAACAACTGCGGCTGTGGCTGCTGAGACTACATCGGCAAAAAAGAAGCTCCCTCTGACTTCGCGTCAGGGGGAGCTTTCTGTATTATCGTGTCAGCTGCCGGCAACTATGTGCTGTCTCATAAGAATGAGGTCGAATGTGTCGATGCGGTCATCATTGTCGAAGTCGCCGTTCTTCCACTTTACGAGAGTGCCGCTGCCGAGCAGGAACTTGCTGAGCAGAACGAGGTCGTTCACCTGGAACTCGCCGTTTGCATCAACGTCACCGAGCACCTCCTTCGGTACGACTTCCTTCTTCTCGCCATAAAGCGCGATCTCAGCGATATTCGCACAATATGAGCCGTCCTTGTTGGTGGTACCGTCGGGAGTTCCCGTTGGTGTCTGATAGCGTACATACCTTCCGACTGCTTCTCCGTCGAATTTGGTGATATAATTCATTCCCGAGCTCGGGAGAGATTCGATCGTGTACAGGTCTGTCCAGTTTTCCCCGTCTGCGGAGATCGAGAACTTGCCTGCGGGACAACGGTATTCAAAACCGTTTCTCGGAGCGTATGCGATAGCTGAAAGCTCGTAGGTATCACCGAGGTCTGCCTGAACTCAGCCATTGCCGAGACCGTCGAAGTATGTGTTTGTCTTGCCGTCGAATGCCTTCTTGCAGTCGTAGTTCGTGTCATCCTTCCACGGAGAAGAACCTGTTACCTTGGAGAGGTCAACATCGATCTTGCCTTCAAGCTCAATGCTGCCCTTTACACCGTCGATGATGAAGGTGGTAACAGAGTTTGGCTCGAGAGAGGTTTTCAGAACGCCGCCGCTGATGTCAATAGTGCCCTTGTCAGCCCAGTTCTCGCTGTTGCTTGTACGGATCAACTTAGCACTCGTGCCGCACTGTGCGAACTGGGAGAGATTGTAGACCATATCTGACTTTGAAGCAGATGTGTTGTACGAAACGATAACGAGCTGACCGTTCTTATCGTCGAACGCAGCCATAGTGTTGCCGGAAGATTTGAGCATCGTCATACCCGGACGGATATAGCGTGTATACTGACCGAAGCAGTAATACTTCTTGGAGAGAACGATCTCGTTCTTGTCGTGGTCAGCAACAGCAGTGCCCCAGAATCCCTTGGTCATATCGACCATACCTGAGTCCTTCTTGCCGTTGTAGCCGGCTGCGCAGACGTGCTTGTCGATGACCTGCCAGAGTATCCACGCGGACGCATTGAGTCCGTTGCAGTCGGTGGTGATACGCTCTGAGAGCCACAGACCGGGTGCCATTGCACCTGCGTTCTGACCGGCTGTACCGTTTCCGTCGACCTCGCTCATCCAGAGGTTCTTGCCGGAATCGAGAGCGAGCTGTCTCAGATCGCTGCGCTTCGAGCCGCCGTATGTATGAGTGTCGATACGTCCGACAGCTCTCTTTGCGTCAGCTGACAGAGCCTTGAATGCGTCTATCTGAGTATCGATAGAGGTCTCATCACTTGCGCTGATGATAACGTCCTCCATGCCCTTTTCCTTCATTGCACGCTGGAGCTCAAGGATTATCTTGCTCTCGCAGTTGCCGATGTCAAAGTGGCAGCCCTCCTGCTTGGGGCTTCCCGCATACCAGAAGTTGGTGTATGGCTCGTTGGTAGGAGTGATGCTCTGAATGTCGATGCCCCACTCATTCTTGTAGTGATAGCTTACCTCAGCGAGGTAATTGGCGAAATCGTCGTAATAATCGTCCTTGAGGTTGTTCTTTCCGCCGTCGCGGTTACCGCTCGTGCAGCCGCTGTTCGTCATATAGTACGGAGGCGAATTCGAGAACATCTCAACGATCATATCGTCTCCGGCAGCCTCGATACACTTGCGGAGAACGTTGCGCTGGTTGTAGTCAGCGTTCCAGTCATATGTTACATTGCCGTTGTTGAATTTGGTATAGCCGGGCATATCCGAGTCTGTACGTGTGATGTGATCATGCGAAGGATCATCACCGCCGCCGATGTTGAAACGTGCGATGTTCAGGCGAAGACCGTTGTCACCGTAGAAAGTGTCAGCAGCCTTCTGGGCGAGACTGTCAGAGTAGCCGACTCTGTTAGCCCACCAGCAGAGAGATGTTCCCCAGCCCTCGAACTTTCCGTCGTTGATGTCGTAGGTGCTGTACGGTGAGAGTGTGATCGTCGTAGCCGCGTCGGACGTGAATCCGTGACCGCTGAATAGCGGCGGAACCGCGACTGCCGCGGACAGAATGACCGCGATAGTTTTTGTAATTAACCTCATTATTATTTCCCCTTGTTTCCTTATTATCTTCTTAATCACGATCCCTTTTATCCGCGCCGTGTAAAGCGCAAATCTATACATCATCATTATACCATAATAAATAAGATTCAGCAATTCACATTCTGTACAAAAAATATGTACGCATTTGGATATTATGACCATTTTAAAAGTATGCACATATTATCATTGACAGACAATATTGATACGTGATATAATAAATTTACCATAATCAGCTCGATAATTACCATAATATGCAAGGAGGTCAGACAAATGAAAAGACTGAAAAAGTCCGCTGCACTGCTTCTGTGCGCCGGAATTGCGGCATCTGCGGGTCCACCGGACGCTTCTGCGGAAGGTGCGGACAATCCTGCTCCTCTCACTGCGACTTATGCAGACAGCTTCGGTGACGTTGTATGCGGAACGGACTATACGATAATGGTCAGGCTGAGCGGAAAGCTCGTCTCTGCTGCGTCCGACGGGAACGTTCAGCAGTGGGAGGACACAGGCGACATCTCACAAAAATGGCACATAGTCTCCGCCGGTGACGGTATGTGCAGCTTTCTCTCAGCGAAGGACCACTCACTCGCAATGACAGTCAAAAACGGCGACAGCACCAATGGGAACACGATATATCTCGACGAATATACCGGCTCTCCTGCGCAAAGATTCATTCTCCACCGCACCGATGATGCCTACTACATAACCGCCGAATGCTCCGGAAACACCGCGCTCGACGTGTACGACATCAGCTACGACAACGGCGCAGACATCGACCAGTGGGACTACTGGGGCGGCGAGGGTCAGAAATTCTACATTCGTCCCGTTGACAACAAGTACCGGTTCATACGCGGCGACCTCGACCTCGACGGTGTTGTTGACAGCTTTGACCTCATTCTACTGAGAAAGGCTATGGAATGCGGCACAGATAAGATAATATCCGCTGTTGCCGACATAAACGGCAATGGCATCATAAATGAGGAGGACTGCATTATGCTCTCAGACCACCTCCTCGGAAAGAAAACAGATATGGGCACATACGCCGAAATATCCTCGGAAAAGCCCGATGTTGCGTATCTTTTCGCGTACTTCCTCGGCAATGCTCCCGAGCAGGAGCGCCTCTCGTATGCGGTGAGCGTTGACGGCTACAACTTCAGGGCTCTCAACGGCGGAAAGGCGGTATGGGGCTCAAATTCAGGCACAAAATGTATCCGCGACCCGTACATATTCAAGGGCGAGGACGGACTGTATCATATGCTCGCGACTGATATGAAGTCATCGCTCGGCTGGAACAGCAACCGCGACCTCATTTCAGCAAAGTCCACTGACCTCGTTCACTGGTTCGATGAGTCGATAATCCCCATCGCCAACAAGTACCTGAATATGCAGGGCGCTGACCGCGCATGGGCTCCGCAGGCGATCTACGACCCGGCGAAGGAATCGTATATGATCTATTTTGCCGCAAGAGTCCCCGGTATCGATGACAGAACGATAATGTACTACGCATACAGCAAGGATCTGAAAACGCTCGATACTGCGCCGGCTCTGCTCTTTGCTCCGGCAAACGGCAATGACGCTATCGACTCCGATATAATCTGCGAAAACGGCACGTACTATATGTACTACAAGAACGAGACGAACAAGCGTATCTACCTCGCAAAGGCTGACAATGCGTCCGGTCCGTACAAGGAGATAAAGCAGGTCTCGGAGGGAAATATCGGCGTTGAAGGACCGAACATCTACAAAAAGCTCGGCTCAGACGAATGGCTGATGATGTCCGACGCCTACGGCAACGGATACTACGTTATGCAGTCGACGACCGACCTCGAAAACTTCAGGACCGTGGACCGCGGACAGTACAGCTTCGATTTCACACCGCGTCACGGCTACGTTATCCCGATAAATGCCGACCAGTACACAGCTCTCGTGAACGCTTTCCCGTCGGCAGGACTCCCCACTATCGTCACCGAAGTCGAACCGCCTGTATACCAGTGTCCATACGGGATAAAGACCTTCCGTCCGGCAACAGTAAAGGCGCGGCTGAGCAACGGTGCGACCACCGACATCGGCGTTGAATGGAACAGCAGTGACAGCTTCTCCGTTGTAGACACGTCCGATAAAGGCGTACATCAGATAACAGGAAAGCTCACCTCTATGAGCGAGAGCTTCGCAAATCCGTTCATAAACGAGCGTGCCGACCCGTACATAGTTGACGGCGAGAACGGCTACTACTATTTCACAGCCTCATATCCGGCTTACGGAAGTGTAGACAAGGGCTATGACAGGATAATCCTCCGTTGCAGCTATCATATCGAGGGGCTCGCGGATGCAGAGGAAAAAACGATATGGAAAGCACATTCGAGCGGTATCATGGCAAAGCATATATGGGCTCCTGAAATGCATAAGATCAACGGAAAATGGTACATTTTCTTTGCGGCAGGCGCAAGCTCGGACATATGGGCGATACGTCCCTATGTTCTCAGATGTGAGGGAGATAATCCCTACCTCGACCCGTGGACGGAATGCGGACAGATGCAGGCTTCTGCCGGCGATACGAGCTCGTTCAGGAGCTTCTCTCTCGATATGACCTACTTCGAGAACAACGGCAAGCACTACGTGATATGGGCAGAGATCAAGGGCGATTCTTCGCTGTTTATGGCTGAGATAGACCCGGACGAGCCGTGGAAGCTCACCTCCGCACCCATACTCCTCACAAAGCCCGAATTTGACTGGGAGCTCGTCAACCACCGCGTAAACGAGGGTCCGGCAGTTCTCAAGACCGATAAGAAGATATATGTCTACTTCTCAGCATCGGGAACAGGTCCGGAATACTGCGTCGGCAGAATGGAGGCGGACATCAGCTCCGACCTTATGGACATCAAGAGCTGGAAAAAGCTCAACAAGCCCGTACTATCGACCGCTGACCTGAACGGCGAATCCGGTCCCGGACACAACTGCTTCGTCAAGGATACGAACGGCGATATTCTGTTCGTATATCACTCGCGCCCGACATCTCACGCGTCAAAGGCGTGCGGTACATATGCCAGCGATCCGCTCTACGACCCGTGCAGACACACGCGCATACGAAAAGTCAGCTTCGACGGCAACGGCGAGCCGGTGATAAATACGGCATCCGCACCGTATGTTCCGGCTGCGCTCCGTGATGTTTCTGCAACAGTCATCGTAAGATAAAAGAACAGCCTCAGAGGAACGACCTCTGAGGCTGAATTTTTTACTTTATGGACCCGCTCCTGCGGAGTATATTTGTCGTGATGAGAGCCGGAGACTGTATCGTCAGAACAGGACCTACGGTTATAGGCTCCTCGCCGAATCCGCTGGTCTTGCCGAGAACGAAATTCATCAGCTGTACAAGGTCGTTGACCTGATAGCTGCCGTTTGCGTCAACGTCTGCTGCTCTGAGCACCTTTTCATCGACCTTGCCGCCGTCGTTCATATTGATTATAAGAGCCTGACGTGCAGCGATGACATCGAAGGTATCGACTCTCTCATCAAAGTTGAGGTCGCCGGGAAGAACAGGTTCATCGGGCGGTGTTCCGGGACCTGCGCCGGGTATCTCGGTGCCGTTGACAGCTGCGAAAATGTTGTCAACATAGAAGTTCACACCGGGAGTTTCGTCATCGGAGTCGCCCTCTGTCTCAACGTAGATGAGCGGCTTCTTTGCGCCCTCAGGTATTTTGAAGCTCGTATTCGCAAGCTGCACCCATTCACCCTTCTTAACGTCCTTGGTGTCTATCTTCACGTACTGTGTCTCGCCGGAAGCGTCGTCGTACTGGAGTGTGAAATGGAACTTCACAGTCGGGTCGCCCTCGGTATACTTTACATTTGCAGAGAAGCTGTAGCTCTCGCCGGGCTTGAACTTGTAGTTGAGGCTCTTGCCGATGCCCTTCCACGAAGCAGAGCGGTCTGAGCAGTAAGCTGAGCTCTCTCCCTCGAAGGATTCGTCCTTGCTGAGTGCCACAGAAGCGCCGCCTCTGTCGCTCCAGCCGTCAAGCTTGCCCTCGAAGTCGCTCTTGAAGATGTAGGTCGGGTCAGTTTCTGAGGAGGAAGCGCCGTCACCGTCGAATCTCCACCAGTCGAAGTTCAGCAGATAATCGCTGCCGCCCTTGAATACGAAGTAGAGGTCGTGTTCGCCCTCGACGCTCACATCACAGGAGAATTCCTGCCAGCTCTGCCAGCCGCCTGTTCCTGTGACCTTGCATTCACCTATCTTCTGACCGTCCTTCTTGTCGATGTGGAGCTCTATAGTACCGCCGCTTCCGTTTGAGGAAGCGCTGCAGGTGAACTTATCCGCACCCTGAGCAAAGTCAACTCCTGCGACCTTGATGTAGCTGCCGTCCTTGATGCTGCCGATGTCGATACCGCCCTCGGAACAGTTTTCGGACTTTACGCCCTCGCTCCAGCAGATAGTCTCAGCCTCAACTCTCTCGAAGGGATTGAGCGGCTCAAGCTGGTCGGGACCGTCATTTGTCGGCTTGATCATCGGGATAGTTCCGTCGCTGTTGAATGTGAACTCCTCCACAGCAGCGCTTCGGTTGAACGTACCGCCGCCCTTCAAGCCGTTCTTATGATAGAACAGATACGAGTGATCCTTATAGTCGATAATTCCACCGTGTGTGGTGAAGCAGTTGCTCTCGGGAGTTATCTGTCCGCCGAATTTCCACGGACCTGTAACGCTCGGACCGTAGGAATAGCAGATGCTCTCGCCGCCCTGATTCTGATAGAATCCGGCATACACAAGGTAATACAGGTTATCGTGCTTGCATATCCACGGACCTTCACCGTAAGCCGTGCCAGTTCTCTGCGGGTCCTGCTTGCCGACGCCGAATGCTTCCTTAGTCATATCAAAGCTCTTTATCGGACCGTCGAGAGTTATCATATCCTCCTTGAGCTTTACGTAGTAGCACCTGGGATTACCGAACATCAGCCATGCCTGACCGTCATCGTCTATCATAACAGTCGGGTCGATGTAGTCCCAGTTCGGACCGCAGAGAGGCTTGCCGAGGACGTCCTTGTACGGTCCCTCGGGTCTGTCAGCAACGCCGACGCCTACCGCTCTGCCGTTGGTAGTTGTTGTGAAATAGAAGTAATACTTGCCGTTGCGCTCGATGCACTGTGAAGCCCACGCATTGTCCTTGCTGCACCATGAAAAGCCGTTGTCGTTCAGGAATTTGCCGTGGTCTGTCCAGTTCTTCATATCCTTTGTAGAGAAGCACTGCCAGCCGGTCATCGTGTAGAATCCGTTCTGACCGTCGCGGTCGCAGCCGGTATATACGTACAGCTCATCGTCGAAAACGACGGGAGCCGGGTCAGGCGTAAAAGATGTCTGTACGATCGGATTCTCTGCGTGTGACATCACCGGCACAGCCGCACACAGAGACACTGCCGACATCACAGCTGCGGCAGCTGCTGATAATAACTTTTTCATTCCGTTATCCTCCAAACAAATATTTCCCGATCATCCGGGATAGACCGCGGACCCTGTCCGAAGTCTGTTCACATTCCGTACATATTAACTTTATATTAACACAAGACAGCCGTAAAATGAAACCGTCAAATTGCAGATTAAGTGGACAAAATGAATTTTTTTCGCACTTTTTCATAAATTTATACCGACGTTTGCAAAGTAAATGTACGTACACCATCAAAAAAAGCCAGAAGCCGCCGCATCTGCGCGCTCCCCTTACCGGAAACAGCGGACTGCCGAACCGTGAACCTACGGTACATATCCGGCAGCCTGCTAAACCGGCTGAAGGGACGCACTTTTGCGTCAGCCTCTGACTTTAGGAAAATTCTGTTTTCTATTTCAGGAATGAACTTATCTTGCAAGAATTATTCTATTTCTTCTACGCGGACGTTCTTGATGTAGATCGTCGCAGTCGAGCCCTTGTTGCCCATATTGAACTCAAGTCTGCCGTTCTCGTCGTCCTTTTCCTTCATATCGAAGTCGTAGGAATAGGTCGTCTGCTCTGTTGAAAGTGTGAGCAGAGTATCGGGGAAATAGCGTATCCAGCCTGCATTCGGAGCAGAAACACACACGATGACATCGCGTTCCTCGTCTGACCACGCATCGAATGTGACGCGGTACTTCTTGCCCTTTATCATCGGAAGAAGCGGCTGTACGAGCTGAACGGAGTAGTCAACATTGCCCTCCTTCTCGGTGGTGATGATCATTGTGTTGTCCTTTATCTCGGCAGCACCCTCGCCGCCCTCGAAGAGCAGGAACTTCCAGTTCTCGTCATCGGTGAGGTCTTCCTGCTCGGAGAAGTCGCCGTTATAGATGAAGTTGCCGTCCTCGGTAGCCTCACGGAACACCTTTTCGGGCTTCTTTACGTTCGTATCGTACTCAGGCTTCTGATATACGCGGACGTAGTCGATAAGGAACTCAGCCTTGTCGAAATCGGTCGAATCATCCGGATCACCGGGCCATGTTCCGCCGACTGCAAGATTCATCTGAACGAAGAAGGGCTGATCGAACGGTGCCGGATACGGCTTGTCGTCCTGACCCTGCTCAGCTGTGAACCAGTCATTCACTGTGAGATAGAGCTCATCGTCGATGTACCAGCGCATCTCGCCGGGCTCCCACTCGACTGAATAATCGTGGAAATCGGACGCGAACGAGCCGCTGTCAAGTACAACTGTCCCCTGCTGCTCAGCGTGAGGCTCGCCATAGTGAACAGTTCCGTAAGCAGTCTTGACGTCGCTTCCGAGGACCTCCATAATGTCTATCTCACCGCACTTCGGCCACTGACCGTAGTAGCTCTCGTCCTTCGGCATCATCCAGATCGCAGGCCATAAGCCCTGTCCTTCAGGCACTTTTGCTCTTGCGACGACCTTTCCGTAGGTGAAATCCATCTTGTTGTGAGAATTCACCTTGCCGGACGTATAATACGGCTTGCCGTTCTCATCTGTCTTTATCGCCTTGAGTACGAGCTTTCCGTCGCGTGTGAAGATGTTGTCGGTCTGCATCGTGTATTCCTGCAGCTCCTCGTTCGTCCAGCCGGGCTGACGAGCCTCCATGCTCCATATGCTGTCATCGAGCGCACTTCCGCTGAATTCGTCGTGCCAGAGAAGCGAATAGCCGTCAAGCTCAGGTACCTCGACATTTTCCTCGGTCGCAGTTTCTGTCGCCGGCTCAGTTGTTCCGGCAGTTGTATCCTCTGATACAGAGCTCTCAGCCTCGCCGCAGCCTGCAAGCAGCATAGACGCAGCAAGCGCTGTGCATATCAGTTTCTTGTTCATAACGTTCCCTCCGATCATCCGCAGGATTTGTACGGACTTATTCTATACCTATATGATACAGCTGCGGAAGGAAATAATCTACCATTATTCAGATATTTATGGTAATTTTTTGACCTCAGCCGGATGTGACGCTCGTCTGCACCTCCGTCGGGATCTCAGCGGCAGACTCAGTTGTAGTGCCCGGTATTGCGAGCTCTCTGACCTGCACATCGGTAAATGAGATATGAAGGAGATTGTTCGGCATATCAAAGCGTGCGATGTTTCCGCTGCTGTCGAGTGAAAGCGTGTAATCTCCGCCCTCGAGCGAGCCGCTTATCTCGAACAAGCCCTCGTTTTCCCTGCCGCTGAGCTCGCCGGAGCGTGCATTCGTATCCACGGCTTCGATGAGGTTGCACAGCATCGCCTTGACCGGCAGCGCTGACTTAGGCACGGAAAAGCTCAGCCCCTTGTAGTCGGCGGTCACGCTGCCCTCGCTGAAGGTCAGCTTCACGCCGCTGAGCGTATTCGGCGAATCGAATTCAGCCGTCCATTCGCCGTCCCCGAGACGTGTGACCGTCCCCTCAGCCGTGAGCTTGTCAAGCGAGAGAGTGACCGGCGAGGTGAACGAGCAGGCAAGAGTATTGCCGCGCGATGTGCTCCCGCCAATGGGTGAAGAGCAGGCTGTGAGGCAGAAAACCGCTGCAAAAACAAATACGGACGTAAAAAGTCTCTTCATAACTATCTCTCCTATCGGAAAATTATGGTAACTTTGAACGTCCGTAATATTTACGAGATCATATTTTTTGCTTCTGCTTTTCTTTGAGTATCCTGAAAGCGTCCGAGACAGATGCCACGATGTCACGCGGCAGCATTGCCTCCTGACCGAGCTTTTCAGCCGCAGCGTCTCCGGCAAGTCCGTGTACATATACGCCTGCGCAGGCGGCATCAAACAGGCTGTAGCCCTGAGCTGCGACCGAGCCTATCATACCGGCGAGTATGTCTCCGCTTCCACCGCGGCTCATTCCCGGATTTCCCGTGTGGTTGACAGCAGTGTGATTGGCGTCGGCGATAAGAGTCCCTGCGCCCTTCAGGACTACCGTTATACCGTACTTTTCGGCGTATTTCTCGGCAACTGTTACACGGTTCTCGTTTATCATCTTCGTATCACAGTGCAGAAGTCTTGCCATTTCGCCGGGGTGCGGAGTGATTATCAGTCCGGACTTCCTGTTCATTATTATTTCTATGTCTTCAGCGATGCAGTTTATTCCGTCCGCGTCCACGATGACCGGGATTTCGGCATTCTGCACAACGAGGCGGACTATCTCCCTGGTGTCGTTTGTAACGCCCATTCCGGGTCCGATCACTACAGCGTCTGACTTCTTCATTGCTTCGAGGATAGCGTCCTTGCTGCTGTCGAAGAGCATATAGCCGTAATCATCGCAGTCGGTCTCGATGTAGGTCGCCTCCGGAGCGAGGACAGCCACCGAATCTATGCACTTCTCGACCGATACGAGCCGGACAAGCCCTGCTCCCGTCCTGAGAGCCCCCTGAACGGCGAACGCAGCCGCACCGCGCATAGCCGAGCTGCCTGCGATAACGAGCACGCTTCCGAAGCTTCCCTTGTGAGCGTCGCGCTCACGCTTGGGAGGAAAGCCTGCGAGCGAGTTCCTGTCGAGGCGTATATAAGTGCGTCCCTCGCCGCTGACGTCGGCTGCCTTCGCAGGGATACCGATGTCAGCAACAGTTATTTTTCCGCAGTATTTTCTCAGCGGATACTGTGCCATGCCGAACTTCATAAAGCCGAGGCAGAGCGTCTCGTCCGCCTTGAACACACCCTCCGAGACCGTACCCTTTACCGCATCGCCGCCGCTCGGTATGTCAAGAGCGATCCTGTATGCGCTCGTACCGATAGCAAAAATCGCCTTTATATCGCTCTGGAGTTCGCCGCGGAATCCGGTACCGAACACACCGTCAACGAGAATATCAGCAGATACGACAGCCTCTCTCACGTTGGTCATACGCTGCTTTTCGCCTATGAGAAGGCGCTCGACCGGTGTGAGCTCCTTCTTTCCGCGCAGTGAGGAAACGTCCTTGTCCTGTATTGTCATATAGTCGAGCTCGGCTGCTTCTATCGCGGCTTCGATATTGTCGCTGCGATAGCCTGCCACGACCTTGACCTTGTCCGGCAGCTTAGCGAACATCTCCTTTGCAAGCTCGGTCTTCGGAGCCTTCACAAGGTTCACCACCGTAACGCTGTAGCCCTTGTAGATGAGCTTTTCAGCCGCTACGTAGCAGTCTCCGCCGTTGTTTCCGCTCCCGGCGAGAAAAACTACGTTCGTCTCCTCGGGCGGAGCGCCCTTCTCACGGGCACTGCACTCCATTATCAGCCCGGCAAGCTTAGCTCCTGCATTGAGCATAAGCTCTCTCTTTGTCACTCCGAGCTTCTCCGACTTGTCCTCGATGACTGCTGCCTGTCTTGGCGTTACTGCCAGCATTTCTACCAACTCCTTAGTTTTGATCGTCTTCCTTGGACAGCTTTACCTTCAGCGCACGCGGGAGCGTTTTGCGCATATTTTCAAGCATATTCTCATTCGGGCAGAAAACAAGACGGGTGCTGCCGTAAGAATCGTGCTCGAAATCGGCATAGTATTCCTCCGATGCGATGTTGCTCGTTGCGAAGATGACTGTCATATCGTCTGTCTCTTCGGGAGTTTCGTCGTCGTATCTTCCGAATCCCTTGAATTTACCCACGCTTACAGACAGCATTGACTTGCGCTTCTTCTTCGCGATTATCTTGTCGATGTCGAGCTCTCCGTTGGTGAAGGTGTACTCATACTCCACGTACATATTCTGCACGAGGAAGTATGTACCGTAGCCGGTCAGAGCTGCGAGCATCAGACCGATGAACGGGAGAAGTCCCTGTCCGAGCAGCAGCAGCGAGAAGCCTGCAATGAGTATCGTCATAATGATACCTCCGACGAGCAGGAGCATACGCTTTGCCTTTTCACCGCCTGTCAGCTGTCTTTTTACGAGCTGTTCCGCAAAATTATCCATACAATATCTCCATTCGATTCAAACTAACACTATAATAGCACAATCGCACGGAGATTTCAAGTCACGGGAGTGATTTTTTCAGTATTTTCAGTTTTTCGTTATCGCTTTTTTGTACCACTCATACGCCTCGTTTGCGTCTCCGCAGTTGGTATGGATAGGCGTCAGGCACTTGTTCTCATATATATTAAGACTTTTCAGCTCACCGTTTGCAGTGTAGTACATCGCAGCCACCCATCTCACTGAGGCTTCAACATCGGGGAGCATTTCGGGCTCCTCGAGCTTGTAGTCCACGTACTCAGCGGCGTTGCAGATGAGCTTGTACGTTTTGTCGAGCTCGTCCTTGTCGATGTGCGAATCCATCGCAGTATAGCCGCTGAGCTCGCCTTTGGCGTACCTCTCCGTTATTGCATTGAAGCTGAGCCTCAGCAGCTCATCGTCCTCGGACATGAATCTCCTGCCGTCACTGTCGATGAAGCTGATACGCGTTATCGAGCCGCTGCCCGCGTCAGCTATCGTGCCCTCGATATACCGCACTGCGGGGGCGTTATCCCTGTCGGCGTGTATGCCCTTAGCTGTAGGCTCAGTATCTGCGTGTCTGATATGTCCCTGACAGCCTGTGAGCATGATAAGTCCCAAAAATGCTGCAAAACATCTCTTCATGGTTTCGCACCTCCGTTTTTCATTATACTGCATTAGTGTCATTTCTCGGCGTTTTTGCTGCACGCTCACGCAAACTTTGTACAGATGCACATATTTCCTTTCCTGGCTTTGTATATTCGGACGAAGTAACAAATCCGAAAAAAACTTCAAAAAAGGCTTGATTTTTTCATTTCTCCGCGCTATAATGTATTTATAACCCGTTGACTGAGAGAGTAGGTCTGTGATTACGTCATCAGAGAGGAGCGGAAAGGTGTGAGCGCTCCGTCCGAAAGCATTCCGAAGTTCACTCACGAGGGGCTGGTCTGAAAGGGTGCGGAGACAGGCTGTGCGGGCTGCTTGGAGGCAGGCGTGCGGAAAGGTTTGAGGCAGGCGTGCGGAAAGCTTTGGGGCGTATGTGCTTGTTGCGCGGCGGCTTCTCCGGTCATCTAACCCGTGTAGGCTGTGACGTAAGTCTGCGTTAAAGACAAGAGAGTGTCGGCTCTCCTGACCAAAGGTGGTATAAAAGCAAGGTTTTACGTCTTGTCCTTTCGGGCAGGACTTTTTTGTTTTCTCGACACAAAAAATCTTTATGAGGTGAAAAAATGAAAGAACAGCTGGAAAAAATCGAAGCGCTGGCTAAGCAGGAGCTCGAATCCTGCACCGAGATCAAGGCGCTGGACGACCTGAGGATAAAATTCCTCGGCAAGAAGGGCGAGCTCACAGCCATTCTCAAACAAATGGGCAAGCTCACTCCCGAAGAGAGACCCGTTATCGGTCAGCTCGCAAACAAGGTCAGAGCCGACATCGAGGAGGCTCTCGGAAGCATGCTCTCCGCACTCAAGGCGGACGCTCAGTCCGCCAAGCTCAGGGAGGAGACCATCGACATCACCCTCCCCGGAACTCACGCTCCCTTCGGAAAGCTCCACCCTCTTACAAAGGTCGAGAACGAGATACGTGAGATATTCATCGGAATGGGCTTCAATATCGCTGACGGTCCCGAGATAGACGACGATTACCACGTTTTCGAGGCTCTCAATCTTCCGCCCGACCACCCCGCAAGAGATACACAGGACACCTTCTACATCGAAAATACAAACGAAACTGTCCTCCTCCGTACACAGACCTCATCTGTTCAGGTACACGTTATGGAGACTCAGAAGCCCCCGATACGCATTATCTCTCCCGGACGTGTTTTCCGCTCTGACGCTGTTGACGCTACTCACTCTCCCCTCTTCCACCAGATAGAGGGTCTCGTAGTTGACAAGGGCATAAAGATGAGCGACCTCAAGGGCACTCTTGAGATGCTTATGAAGAAGCTCTACGGCAACGACTGCAAACTCCGCTTCCGTCCTCACCACTTCCCCTTCACCGAGCCGAGCTGTGAGGTAGACATAAGCTGCTTCAACTGCGGCGGAAAGGGCTGCTCAATGTGCAAGGATGAGGGCTATATCGAGCTCCTCGGCGCAGGTATGGTACACCCGAAGGTGCTCGAGAACTGCGGTATCGACCCCGAGGTTTACTCCGGATTTGCTTTCGGTCTCGGACTTGAAAGAATGGTAATGGGTCGCTATGACATAAACGACCTCCGCCTCCTTTACGAGAACGACGTGAGATTCCTCAGCCAGTTCTGAGTCACCGCCGTCTCCTGCTCGCAGGCTCGCTCACGGCACTGTTCAGTTTTATTACAATAATGTTTTTATCGAATCGATCGAAAGGAATAAAGATATGAACTTATCTATGAAATGGCTCGGCGACTACGTAAAAGCCGATATGCCGATAAAGGATTTCTGCCACGCTCTCACAATGAGCGGCTCAAAGGTGGAAAGCTACGAAGTTGAGGGAAGCAATATCTCCAACGTCGTAGTCGGAAAGATACTCTCAAAAGGACCTCACGAAAATGCCGATGCACTCTTCGTTTGTCAGGTAGATGTAGGCGCTGAGGCTCCGATACAGATAGTTACCAACGCAAAGAACGTCAAGGAGGGCGACCTCGTCCCCGTTGCACTCGACGGAGCTGTTCTCCCCGAGGGCAAAATAAAGAAGTGCAAGATGCGCGGCGTTGAGAGCTTCGGTATGTTCTGCGGACTCGATACTCTCGGTCTCACAGCCCACGATTTCCCCTACGCTGACCCCGAGGGAGTTTTCGTTATCGAGGAGGACTGCAAGCCCGGTGACGATATACACAAGGCTATAGGTCTCGACGATGCTTCCGTTGAGTTCGAGATAACCTCCAACCGTCCCGACTGTCTCAGCGTTATCGGTCTCGCAAGAGAGACTGCCGCTACCTATGACCTTCCCCTCAGCGTGAAGGAGCCCGGATTCAAGGGCGTTGACGGCGATATAGATTCTATGCTCAAGGTCGACATACACAACACCGAGAAGTGCCAGCGCTACTGTGCAGGTATCGTAAAGAACGTAAAGATCGGTCCTTCTCCGCGCTGGATGAGAGAGCGTCTCCGTGCAAGCGGCGTCCGCCCGATAAACAATTTCGTCGACATCACCAACTACGTTATGCTCGAATACGGTCAGCCTATGCACGCATTCGACCTCCGCTACGTTGAGGGTGCTCACATCAACGTCCGCAATGCTGTCGACGGCGAGAAGATAATGACTCTCGACGGCGTTGAGCGCGAGCTCACAAGTGATATGCTCGTTATCGCTGATGAGAAGAAGCCCGTTGCTGTTGCAGGTATTATGGGCGGCGAATACAGCGGTATAATGGACGATACAACAACTGTCGTATTCGAGTCCGCTTACTTCGAGCCCACTCAGGTACGCCAGACCTCAAAAAAGCTCCGCCTCAAGTCGGACGCCTCCGCACGCTACGAAAAGGGCGTTGACAGACTCATCTCCACGACCTGCCTCAAGCGTGCCTTCGAGCTCGTTGAGGAGCTCGGCGCAGGTGAGGTCATCAATACCGTCATCGACCGCGATTACACCGACAAGACTCCTGCTTCCGTTGAATTTGACCCCAAGTGGACAAACGAATTCCTCGGCACCGACATCACCGAGGAGCAGATGAAGGAATATCTCGGTCGTCTCGGATTCACATTCGAGGGCGGAAGGGTGCTTGCTCCGTCATTCCGTATCGACATCGGCTGCAAGGCTGACATCGCCGAGGAGGTAGCTCGTATCTACGGCTACAACAATATCCCCTCGACCGACTTCCGCGGCGTTGCAAGAGCTGAATTCACCCCCGAGCAGAAGTTCACACGCGCTCTCAGAAATGCAGCAGTTTCGCTCGGCGGCTATGAGATAGCAACATATTCCTTCGTATCTCCCAAGTATTTCGACAAGATAAAGCTCCCGACAGACAGCAGACTCCGCAAGGTAGTGCGCATCGTCAATCCTCTCGGCGAGGACACAAGCGTGATGCGTACATCGACCATCCCCTCGATGCTCGATGTTCTCGCATTCAACTACAACAACCGCAACGATAAGGCCTGCCTGTTCGAGATAGCAAAGGAATACCTCCCTGCTCAGGAGGAGAAGCCCTATATCAACGGTGATACCCTTGCTTCGAGCGGCGAAAAGAAGCACAGATACGAATATTCGCTCCCTGATGAGCCTCAGCGCCTCACTATAGGTATGTACGGCGGAAATTCCGACTTCTACACTCTCAAGGGAATGGTAGAGCAGCTCCTCGACGAAATGAACATCTCCGGTGTCGAGTACATCCGTGCTGCTGACAGCGATGTATTCGACGAGAAGTATGCGCTCCACCCCGGCAGAAGTGCTGTTATCATACGTGACGGCGTCGCTCTCGGCATTATGGGCGAGGTACACCCCGAGGTACAGGACACATACGAGATCGGCGTGAAGACATACGTTGCAAAGCTCAATATCCCCGAGCTTATGGACGCTGCTGCCGAGAAGATAACATACAGTCCGCTCCCGAAATTCCCGGCAACCACACGTGACCTCAGTCTCCTCGTTGACGAGGATATGCCTGTTGCCGCACTTGAAAAGGCTATCAAGGGCGCTGTCGGAAAGATACTCGAAAAGGTAACTCTCTTCGATGTTTACCGCAGCGACGATATGAAGAAGAACGGCAAGAAGAGTATCGCATACTCGATCTCAATGCGCTCTCACGAGGGCACGCTCACTGACGAGCAGGCTGACAGCGCTATGAAGAAGGCTCTCAAGGCTCTCGCAAACATCGGCGCAGAGCTCAGAGGCTGATAAATACACCATTTCATAATAATACGGGGCACAGACAGCGCCCCTGCGACGAATATCTCCGTGCTTTTCAGTGCGGAGATACGTTTATAGGAGGAAAAATATGAAGACAATCCCCCTTGACAAGAGCAGCACTAAGCTGCTCGGACGCGCGGTAGTACACAATGATATTCTCCGGCTCACTCAGTCGGCAACAGGCTGCGAATTCGTCTTCACCGGACGTGAGCTCTCGCTCACTATCGGCTGCGACGAGGACTGCTTCAACGACGGAAAGCGCTGTAATAAACCGCGTGTAGCCGTTCTCTGTAACGGCAGGTTCATCGTGAAGAAGGCAGTCGAGGAGCGCGCTGAGACGTTCACCATCATCAGCTCAGAGGTCCCTTTGACGAGGACTGTCCGGATAGTCAAGCTATCGGAATGTGCATTTTCCATTGCGGAGGTGCAGCCTGCCGTGACCGATGATGATGCAGTGATAGCTCCGGCTCCGGAAAAAAGCCTGAAGATCGAATTCATCGGCGATTCTATCACCTGCGGCTACGGCGTTGACGACAGCAATATGCAGTCCGAATTCTCCTGTGAAGCTGAAAATGCGATGAAGTCATATGCGTGCGTCGCAGCGGAGCTGCTCGGCGCGGAATACAGCCTTTTCAGCTATAGCGGAAACGGCATAATAAGCGGATATACCGCCGATGGCACAAGGAATACGAACGAGCTGCTCCCACGATGGTATGAGAGCTGCGGCTTCTCCTACAGCTCCGTTGACGGCAAAAAATTGCAGGATATGCCGTGGGATTTCAGCTCATTCGCTCCCGGTTTCATCGTTGTAAACCTCGGCACGAACGACAACAGCTACTGCACCTTCCACAATGAAGCTTACCGTGAATTCGAGGACGAATACCTCGCCTTTCTCCGCGTGATAAGGCGCTGCAATCCGCATTCACACATCATATGCTCGCTCGGCACGATGCTGACCGAACCGCTGCCGTATATCGAAAACGCCGCAAAAAGGCTGAGCGATGACAATATCAGTGTGTTCCGGTTCTCCACACAGAACGGTCAGCTCGGCTTCGGCTCGAACTGGCACCCCTCCGAGAACACTCAGCAGTACGCCGGTGAGGAGCTCGCGGAGTACATCAGGACACTTCTCTGAACACAAAAACAGGAAAAGAGGGAGCAATTTCAGAAAATGCTCCCTCTTTTTACAGAAAAGTGAAATATTCATATCATAATTCCTGACTATATAAGCAGAGGACCTCAATGCCTCACGAAAGGAGGCTATGCAATGGACGATGCATCAATAATGGAAATGCTCAGGCAGCGTGACGAGAATGCTATCGCCGAGCTCAGAAGCAAATACGGCAGACTTTGCGCTCATATCGCAGGAAATGTCCTGTCCCGGCGCGAGGACGCCGAGGAATGCGTCAGCTCTGCGCTGTTCGAGGTATGGAACAACATACCTCCGGCAAGTCCTGACGACCTGCGCTCGTACATCTGCCGCATAGTTAGGAATATCGCGATAAACAGGCTCGAATACATATCCGCGGCAAAGCGCGGCAGCAATTACACGGTCTCGCTCGATGAGATAGCCGACTGCGTTCCGGCAACTCCCGATGAGGAGATCTCCCTCTCGGAGCTCGCTGACACGATAAGCCGTTTCCTCCGCACTCAGGACGAGCTGCACCGTCGGGTATTCGTTCTGCGCTATACCTACGGCGACTCACTCGCGGACATCGCAAGACGCTGCGGAATGAACGAAAAAACTGTCGCGACCTATCTCTTCCGGACGCGGAAGAAGCTGAAGCAATTTCTCAAGAAAGAGGGGTATGACTATGAATAAGAACGATTTTATGAAGGCACTCGGAATGATCGACGATGACCTCATACACGAGGCAAAGTCCGGCGGAAACAGCGAGGCTATCCCCGAAAACGGCTCGACCGTCTCCGGCGTCGAGCGCTATCACAGACCGGTATGGCAGCGCATTTCCGCAGCTGCTGCGACTCTCCTTCTCGTGCTCGGTGTCGGTTCAGCCGGCACTTACTATCTCAGCCACAGAGGTGCTCCGGCACCGGACAATGAGCAGATCATAGCTGCCTCAACTGCCGGGACAGCTCAGACCGAGACCACGTCGGCAGAGACTCAGCCTGCCACAGAGCAGACCACAGTTCTGACACGAAAGAGAGATACGCTCGCAAAAACCACCATTATGGACTATGTAGCAAAAGAAGATACAGATACAACTGCTGCTGTGGACTCCGCTGAGGAAGCGGTGCAGACACAAGCTCAGACCGAAGCCGAAGGAAACACTGCGCAGACCTCCGTTCAGACGACAGCTATCCCTGTTTGGACGCAGTTCCCGCAGACCACCAAGAAGCCGATTTCTGTTGAGGACGCCTTATTCGAGGAGGGCTTCGATATATTTGACAGCCTCGCCAAGCTCAGCTATGTACCGATAACGTGTGACGGCATACCGAAGTATATACTCGTTGCACCGGACGGGACTGTATACCAGTTTGCAGACGATTTTTCGTGGGTATGGCGCAAGCTCCCGACTGCTGACCCGTTTTCGGAACCCGAAGAGGGCTATTTGTACAGGAATCAGGTCTACTATCTTCTTCACCACGGCGACGAGATAGGACTTCACGAGGAGATCTACGGATAATACTTTAAAAGTATAACAGCAAGACCGCTCAGGAGCACCTGAGCGGTCATTTTTCGTTATGTTTCGTTCGCAAGCTTTTGGCGTGTATCAGAAAGTATCTCCCTGCGAAGCTCTGTCAGCCAGTCGGAGAATGCGACTGTATCGAAGGCGTATGTCAGGTTCAGCTCAAATTCGTTCTCCGACCACGTATCGAGCGGAGATTCGTTGTGCTGTATCAGCGCCTCAAGCTTGTCGAGAGCCTTGAACACCTTTGCTTCCTTTGTCTGCTGAGCCTCCATTTCGTCAAACAGCTCTGTGAGCTCAGCTGACAGCCCTGCCGGAAGCGATGACACCCATTCTCTCAACAGCCCGTCCTCTGTCACACGGTCCGACGCAGTCTTCTGAAACGTCGGTATATCGCCTGTGAAGCACTCGCCGAGGTCGTGTACGATACACATATCCGTGACCCTGCGCATATCGACATCTTCAAGCTCGTCCCTGAGCAGAAGTGCCATCAGCGCCGTCCGCCAGCTGTGCTCGGCAACGCTCTCAGTCCGCCGTCCGGACGTTGTGCAGTGCCGCGGCGTATCCTTGAGCTTTTCGGCTGTATGAAGTATCCTGAGATACTCTCTCGCGTTCATCGTCCTTACTGAGCCTTCTTGTACGTCGAGAGGACATACAGCGAAAGGCTGTTGTTGCGCCTGTCGTATATAACATTGTCAACCACGGGAAGCACGTGGAAGAAGCTTATCCTGTTCGTCATAAGCACGCAGTAGGAACCGTCCGAAAGGTCGAGATCCCTGAGCTGGGTGTTGTTGTTGTAATCACGTTCCTTATAGATACCGTTCTGAGACATATATTCCTCAAATACGCTCTGGTCGTTGAACGTCTCAAAGCCCGAGCGCTCGGCAAGAGCGGTCATTTCCTTCTTAACAGTCGGATAGTCCTTACCGGTGAGCTTTGCCATAGCTCTGACAACGCAGTTCTGCTTGTCCTCACTCGGGTCGTACTGTTCAAAAGACAGCTTACAATCTGTCGGCATAATCGTTCCTCCTAAACTCAACCTACTGTAGACGTCCTCGATACTGTATTCAGCTCCGCTGAACTGCGGCCACGCGTCTACTCCGTCGCCGCTTCGTCTCGGAACAATATGTATGTGGAAGTGCTGGACCGACTGTCCGGCGCTCTCACCGCTCGCATTGAGCAGGTTCACGCCCTCGTATCCGCAGTTTTCCGTGAGGTGCAGCGACACCCTCTTCACCGCCTTCATCAGCTGTGAAAGCGTCTCACCGGGGCAGTCGAGCAGGCTCGCAGTATGTATTTTCGGCACGGCGAGGATATGTCCGTCTACGTCACCGGCAGTATCCATAAAAGCGACGGAGTGCTCGTCCTCATAAAGCTTCATAGCAGGAAGAGTTCCGTCAGCGATACTGCAAAAAATACATTTCTTCATATTGTCCACCTTCGCTCTGAATTATCCACCATGATTTATTATATATCAAAAATGTCTGCAAGTCAATAAACACGATATGAAAAATCTTACGGAAAAGTTGTGATATATTAAGCTCATTATGCATACAGCACAAAATTCATAGCAAAATTTGGAGATTATAGAGAGAGTTGCGCAATAATTGACTTACATTATTAATAGTTCTGTAATATGATAGTATTGACTAATAGGAATTGGGCGGATAGAAAAAAACTTGACCGCAAATATCATTATATTTCAGGAAAGTGAGGATGATACTTATGAACAACAGCATTTTCAAGCGCGTGGTAAGCACCGCAGTTGCTGGCTTCTTAGCTATCGCGTCCACGCCTTTCGCAGCAAATCTGACGACCAACGCTGCAAAGGTGCTTCAGACAAGCCCCGGTCACGAACAGGAGACCGGCTGGTACAACGATTATCACCACGAGATCTGGCAGGCTGATACGCCTAATTCGTCTACTATGACTCTTGCGGATGACGGTGGCGGATTCAGCACAAGCTGGAAATGCGGTCCTAACGGCTCGAAGGGCAACTTCCTTGCCCGCCGCGGACTTTTCTGGGGCAGAAACAACCCCAATCACTGGCAGGATTACGGCAACTTCACCTGCGAGTTCGACTGTGACTGGTCGGCAGGAAGCGCCGGAAACTCACGTATCTGT
>JAFXVT010000057.1 GCA_017534835.1 Ruminococcus sp. | reverse complement strand
TTGTTGTTGTTGTTGCTGTTGTTTCGCCGCTTGCTGTTGTAGTCACAACGGGGAGCGGGTCGCCGATAAGAGCAAAGGTGTAGCCGTATTTTTCGGCGTAAGCCTGAGCTGTTGAGCCTGCATATCCGCGGACGACCGTGGTCCCTTTCACGCCGAGGGTCCTGTCTTCGTTTTTGATGACACAGTCGGGATTGTTGACTGTGATAACAGCAAGAGCGCCACACTCCATAAATGCGCCACTTCCTATTTCCTTTACCGAAGCAGGTATATCCACGCTTTCAAGAACACGGCAGTTTGAGAATGCGTGCGATCCGATAGATTCAAGATTGTCTGAGAGCTTTATGCTCTTCAGGAATTTGAGATAGGTCATACCGAAGCGGTCGATAGTTTTAACGGAATCAGGCAGCGTAAGGCTCTCGATCTCTGCTGTGTAAAGGGAATGGTCGCTTATTGTTTCCGTAGTGTCTGCGAGAGTAAAGTCCTTCTCGGGATGAGCCGGAGGGAATGCCCATACGGTCTTCTTGTCCTTGGTGTAAACAACGCCGTTTATCGAGCAGTAATTCGGGTTTGCAGGATCAACAGCGACATTTTCAAGACCGTGGCAGTAGGTGAAAAGGCTGGTGCCGAGCATTGTTACAGACGCAGGTATCACGATAGATGTTATATCGTCGCAGAATCCGAATGCACCCGTCGCTATCTCAGTGACCGGAAGTTCATTGACCTCGGACGGGATTATGACCTCGCCCTCAAGACTGCCGCTGGCCTGATAGAGCACAGCGTGGTCAGTGTATATCTTGTATGTTATATTTCCGATCTCCTCGGTCACGGGGTCGATGGACACGGGTGTCTCCGGCACTTCAGTTATGGGAGAAGTACCGTCCTCAGCAAATGCGGACAACGGTGCATAGCCTGCCGATACCGCGGCTGTGCAGATCATAGTCAGCGAAAGTGCGGCAGCTAAAAGCTTTCTCAGTTTCATATTGTTCCTCCTGTGTAATGTAAGATATGTTCACCGCAAAACGCAGAGCTTGCGGCGAATACCGGCTTTAGCTCCGGGCGTTTGCGATGCATACTGCGATGCTGTCTGTTCCGCCTGTTGATACGTATGAGTAGTAGGAGAGTATCAGGGAAGCGTCTCTTGCATCGACAGCGCCGTCTGTCAGCACGTCAGCAGCAGCTGTCTGGAGCTCCGAAAGGGAAGCCGAGCCGCCCGTGGACGATCTTGCGTATGCGGAAAGTATGAACGAGGCGTCCTTTGCGTCAACAGAGCCGTCGCTGTTGGGATCTCCGGGGATGTGGCGTGCGAAATAGATCGTGATCCCGTTATCTCCCGTGAGTGACAGAAGATTGTTGTTTAAATATCCGGTGTATGCTTCCGAACTGCCTTCAAAGTAGTCTACGATCGTCAGCGTGTTTCCGCTTAAAGACCAGGTCGCGTTGTCTGACTGCGGCGCTTCTCCGTCGGAAGCTACGGTGACCGTTCCTGTTCCGTCGCTCTTCAAGCTGAGACAGAATACCATATCATCAATATCGAATGCAACGTTTTCGCTTACAGCGTAGATCATATTCCATTCGCCGACGATGCCAACTCCGTCAGCCTGTTTCGGCGCAGCAGAGAGCGATACCTCAGAGGCAGCGGCGGCGCCGGCACAGAGCGCGGAAGGCGCAGCAGCTCCGCACATAACAGTGAGCGAAATGGCAGCTGAAATCAGTTTTCTCAGTTTCATCATATAAGCCTCCTGAATAAATTGGATAAATACATTTTACCACAAAAATTGAAAAATGCAACCTATTAAAGGAAAATTCTGACTTTTGCACAATAATACATTGATGAAAGATTAACAATTTGCGTCCGGAACGTAAAATTTTCCCCTGTAGCTATTGCAAGTTGCGGAAAGCTGTGTTATAATAATAATGTGTGCTGTTATGCACGGCTTACAATCTGAGGGGAGTGTGCTCTATGGTGACTGTTGAGAACCATATCGGAAAGATCACTGTTACAGAAAAATACCTTACCGAGCTTATCCGCCATGCGGTCTGTGACTGCTTCGGCGTTGCGGATGTGTGCAATGTAAATACCTTCCGTTCAGCCGTTTCCTCTATCACCGGCGGACGTATGTACAAGCGCAAGGGCGTGCTCGTGCGTACAGACAGCAGCGGCGGTCTCGTCATCGACCTTCATATCAAGGTAACATACGGTACGAATATCGCTGCCGCAGTAAACAGCATTACCCACAAGATAACCTTTACTATCGAGGAATCGGTGGGTATCGGCGTGAGCAAGGTCAATGTGTACGTCGATGATATGAACTACTGATTCTTTTGGGAGGAAATATATCGTGATAAACGGTGCTTTATTCAGAGACGCTGTTATTTCTGCCGCCATTACGCTCAACAACAGGAAGCGTGAGGTCGACGAGCTCAACGTCTATCCGGTCCCGGACGGTGATACCGGTACAAATATGTCAATGACTATCGGCAATTCGATCGAGGAGCTGAAAAGGCTCCCCGACAATGTCGCCGTTTCGGAGGTCGCTTCTGCGGCTGCTTCCGCATTCCTCAGAGGCGCAAGAGGCAATTCGGGCGTTATCCTTTCGCTCATATTCCGCGGCATCTCAAAGGGACTCGCAGGTCTCAGCGAGGCAGGCTGCGAGGACTTCGCAAGAGCTCTCGAGCTCGGCGTGAAGGCTGCATACAAGGCTGTTATGAAGCCCGTCGAGGGAACTATCCTCACGGTTTCAAGAGCCGCTGCCGAAAAGGCGAAGGAATCAGCTCTTTCCAACAGCAGCGATGTCATCTTCTGGGCTGACGTCTGCGCAGAGGCTGAGGCTACGCTCGCAAAGACTACGGAAATGCTCCCGCAGCTCAAGAAGGCAGGCGTTGTTGATGCAGGCGGTATGGGCTTCACTATTATAATCAAGGCAATGTACGACGTGTTCAACGGCGGAAGCATCGCAGTTCCGGCAGAAACTCCGGCTGTTGAGGAGAATTCCGTCGAGGCTTTCAGAACTGCTGTCAGCCAGTATGACGACAATATCACCTTCACCTACTGCACAGAGTTCATGCTCGAAAAGAACGAGAACTGCCCCGACCCGTTCATGCTCAGGGCTTACCTCGAAACTATCGGCGACAGCGTCGTTGTTGTCGATGACGAGAAGATAATCAAGGTCCACGTACATACCGACAACCCCGGAAAGGCTATCCAGAAGGGTCTTGAGTTCGGCTATTTCATCAACGACCCCAAGCCCAAGATAGAGAATATGCGCATCCAGCACCAGAACAAGGTCAGGGAAGCAGAGCAGCTCGAAGCAGGCATCGCACCCGTTGTTCCCGAGAAGGAATTCGGTTTCGTAGCAGTTGCAGCAGGTCACGGTATCGAGACCCTGTTCACGGACCTCGGCGTTGATTTCGTAGTGCGCGGCGGACAGACGATGAATCCCTCGACCGACGATATTCTCCGTGCGATACTTGCAACTCCGGCAAAGACTGTGTTCGTGCTCCCCAACAACAAGAACATCATTATGGCTGCGGAGCAGGCTGTCAAGCTCACGGACAAGAGCGTCTGCGTGCTCCAGACAAGAACTATACCGCAGGGTATCTCCGCGATGATGGCGTTCGATGAGAGCGTAGGTCTCGCAGAGAACAGGATAAATATGACAAAGGCGTTCGAGAAGGTGCAGACCGGACTTGTCACATATGCCGCAAGAGATTCCGAATTCGAGGGTCACGCTATCAAGGAGGGCGAGATACTCGCGCTCGATAACGGCAAGCTCTCGTTCACAGAAAAGGACATCAGCAAGGCGGCTGTCAAGCTCACGAAGAAGCTCTGCAAGAGCGGTGCGAGCTATGTTACCGTTATATACGGCTCAGACGTGACAGAGGAGAACGCAGAGGAGCTCCAGCAGGTGCTCCAGTCCAAGCTCAGCGACAAGATAGAGGTAATGCTCGTAAACGGTGGTCAGCCGGTGTATTACTACATAATCTCAGTAGAATAAGGGTGTCCCTTATGCCGATTTCGCAGGTTACCGGTTCTGTAACGCAGGTTTACAGTCCCGGCAGCCTGTTTTTTGTTTAAGCCGGGAGCGCGGAGATATGTACCGCACTGAGAGGAGTAAGGCGCGAAAACCGGGATGCAAGGGACAATGTCCCTTGCCGGGAGCCTGAGGGCAGAGCCCTCAGTGGGGTCAAAGGGCAAAGCCCCTTGCTGGTCTTCAAGGCAGCGCCCTTGCGGAACAAAATGGGAAAATAGCGCAAAATAATTGACAGGTCCTGCCTGCTATGCTATAATAGATATGTATATGCGGTCACGTATGTATCATATTATATGAGTGAAGACACCAAAACGGAGATAGAAAATGGTAAAAACAGTAAACGGACTAAAGATAAACTATGAGGAGAAGGGCGAGGGTGACCTCATCGTCCTGCTTCACGGATGGGGCAGCAATATCAAGCTCTTCTCGAACCTCATAGACCTTCTCTCGAAGAAGTACAGGGTAGTTGCTATGGATATGCCCGGTTTCGGCGAGAGCGATGAGCCGAAGGAGGTCTGGGACGTCGGCAGCTATGTCGATTTCGTCATCGACTTCATCAAGGATTACGGCGTCAGCGAGGTAATGCTTCTCGGTCACAGCTTCGGCGGAAGAGTCATAATCAAAATGCACAGCCGCGAGACACTGCCCTTCAAGGTGACGAAGGTCATACTCGTCGACAGTGCCGGCATTATGCCGCCCAAGACCAAGAAAAAGAGCTGGCGCACACGCTATTACAAAATGGGCAAGGCGGTGCTCTCGACCGGTATCGCGCGGAAGATAGCTCCCGATGCGCTCGAGAATTTCCGCAAGAAAATGGGAAGCGCCGACTATGCTGCCGCTTCGCCGATGATGAGACAGGTAATGGTAAAGGTCGTGAATGAGGACCTCGAGCCCTATCTGCCGAATATAAAGTGTCCCACGCTGCTCGTCTGGGGCGTAAACGACACAGCTACGCCGCTCTCGGACGGCGAGAAAATGGAGAAGCTGATACCCGATGCAGGTCTTGTCAAGCTTGAAAATGCCGGACATTACTCCTTCCTCGAGCAGCAGTTCATCTTCAACCGCGTTATGTGCTCGTTTATGAAAATTGAGGGATAAATAAGGAGACTTTTGATGAATCTTATTATTTGGCTTGCTTTCGCGGCAGTCACACTGTCAGCAATAATTTTTTCAGGGCTGAGAGAGTTCCATATGCTCCAGCTCAACGGCTACAAGACACCAGAGCATTCATGGTGGATGAAGAAGAACTTCAAGCGGTATATACTCCCGATAGTGCTGTTTATTGGGCAGTTCGCGCTGATAGCATTTCCGCCTCTGATAAGGACGAAGCTGGCGACGCCCTCTGATATGCCTTCCGACCACGCGTTCATTATCAAATATGTGATATCAGACACGAACAAGCTGGTAACTGCGGTCATCATCGGGGTGCTCGTGGCAATGAACTTGTTTATCGCCGTTTCCAACAAGCCCGGCAAGAAGTTCAAGAAGCCTTTCA
>JAFXVT010000056.1 GCA_017534835.1 Ruminococcus sp. | reverse complement strand
TTTCGGCATGTGACTGGAGTTCAGACGTGTGCTCTTCCGATCTCTGTATGCTCACTATGCTCTATAGTCGCTCCCTTCACAGGGAGCGTGGATTGAAATTCGGTATCGGCACTGGATACATCAAAAGGCTCGCCGTCGCTCCCTTCACAGGGAGCGTGGATTGAAATTCACGCCTACAGCCGGGACAAATGATAACGCACTGGTCGCTCCCTTCACAGGGAGCGTGGATTGAAATTACAACAACGGAAAATAGTATAGCAAAGCCATACGTCGCTCCCTTCACAGGGAGCGTGGATTGAAATCGGGGCTGTAAATGTGCATAGCCCTGAGAGCATGTCGCTCCCTTCACAGGGAGCGTGGATTGAAATTTTGCTTGTAGTCTCCTGACTGTAGTACCGCAGCGGTCGCTCCATTCACAGGGAGCGTGTATCCAAAGGTTCGGCACAGCCTGTAATTGTGTGCGGATGACAAGAATTCAAGAAAACAGCTGCAAAAAGGGGAGCCCCCTTTGGCGGTTTCGCAGGATACCGAATATGGTGCCGTAACCTTACGGCTCGGTAGCCCGCAATTTCCGCCAACGGGAGCGCACCAAACTGCGGCTGTTTTTTATCTATAGTCTTGGACTATATGTAACGATAATCCTTTTGTATTGGACAAATACCTATGGGTATGGTATGATTAGCACATAGAAATGATACAGGAGTGATGATAATGAATATCAGCAGAAATATCACCTTTTCGGAGCGAATGCGATGTAGAAACTCTCTCCGCTGAATGAATAATACTTAAATTTGAAAGGTGATAAATATGAATAACAAGGCTAAGATCGTATCAATACTTGCAGCATTTTCGCTGCTTACAGGCTGCGGAGCTTTCAATAACAGCTCCGAAAGCTCTAAATCATCAACAGCAGCACCCGTTGCAGAGGACGCTGCTTCCGAGGACACTACAAAGGACTGCTGCGAGGACAAGAGCTCTGACTGCTGCTCAGAGCCGGCAGACTGCTGCGGAGATGACGCTGCGGCTGCTGTCGGAAAGCCCGAGAAGGCTGACATCAATATCGGCTACCTCAACTCAACTGCACACCTTCTTGCTTTCGTTGCACAGGAGGAGGGCTACTTCAAGGAGGAGGGACTCAATGTCACTCTCACACAGTTTTCGAGCGCTTCCGAGCTTGTGAACGGTCTCGAATCCGATAAGCTCGATGTTGCTTTCATCGGCTCAGTACCGACTCTCACATTCGCGAGCCAGGGACATGAAATATCCGTTTTCGGCGGTGCGATGACGAACGGTCACGGCTATGTCATCAAGTCTGAATTCGCTGAAAAGGACGAGGAGGGCGTTCAGGTGCTCAAGGGCAGGAACGTTGCTTCTGTCAAGAACAGCGTACAGGATGCGGAATTGCAGATACTTCTCCGCGATGCAGGCATTGAGATAGGTGAAGGCGAGGACAAGGTCAACATCGTTTACTTCGACAGCCAGAAGGACGCATATGCGGCACTTCTCAACAGCACTATCGACGCAGCTTCGGTCTACTCACCGTATGCTTCGCTCGCAAAGTCGCAGGGCTACAAGGTCGTTTACTACTGCGCACATGAAAAGGCTCTCGAGAATCAGCCGTGCTGCCGTCAGGTCGCAAAAACTGCTGCTCTGAGCGAGAATCCCAATACGTTCACAGCTCTTGAGCGTGCCTTCATCAAGGCTTACCATTTCACCCAGACCGATCACGACAAGACTATCAAGGACGTCAAGAAGTATATCGATATTGATGAGGAATTCATCGAAACAGAGGTTTACGGCGGCTACAGCGTATCGAGCCCCGACCCCGACAAGAAGGGTACTGCAACACTCAAGGAGACTATCGTTGAGCTCGGCTACACTGAAGATTTCGACATTGAGTCGCACTATAATACAGAACTCTACAAGAAGGCTCTCGACAGCATTTTAGCTGAGGGCAGCGATGACATTTATACATCATTAAAGGAGCATTTTGATGACTACGAATAAGATAGAGATAAGAGACCTGACAGTCAATTACATTGATAACAAGCGCAGCTTCAACGCTCTCCACGACGTTTCATTCGGCGTGGGAAGGGGAGAGTTCGTCAGCGTTATCGGTGCGAGCGGCTGCGGAAAATCGACTCTTCTGAGCGTGCTTGAGGGGCTTTACGCCCCGGCAGGCGGCTCGGTGCAGATAGACGGCAAGGAGCTTCACGGAACAGGTACAGAGCGAGGAGTAGTGTTTCAGCACTACTCCCTGTTCCCGTGGATGACCACCAAAAAGAACATCGAATTCGGCATCAAGCAGACTCGCCACGGTCTTAGACGCAGTGAGCGCGCGAAGATAGCCGACGAATTTCTCGCAAAGGTGGGGCTTGCAGACTCCGGAAGCAAGTATCCCTCGCAGCTTTCAGGCGGAATGCAGCAGCGTGCAGCTATCGCACGTGCGCTTGCGATGAATACGGAGATACTGCTGATGGATGAGCCGTTCAGTGCCATCGACCCGAAAAACCGCGTTATCTTGCAGGAGCTCCTGCTCTCGCTCTGGGAGGGCGACGGCTCTGAAGAGCGCAAGACGGTCGTTTTCGTAACACACGACATCGACGAGGCGATACTGCTTTCAGACAAGATAGTAGTTCTCACTGCTCATCCCGGAACTGTGAACGAGGTAGTGAATGTACCCTTTGAGCGTCCGCGCAGCCGTTCAGAGCTCGTGAAAACTGACGAGTACGGAAGATTCCGCAACAGACTGCTCTCTCTGCTCAACACAGATGTTGCCGAGCGTATCGGCGGAGATGAGGTGGTATTATGACACTTAAAAAACGCTATCTGCGCGTTGTGCATCTTCTGTTCATAGCACTGCTGCTGATACAGCTGCTTCCCGATAAGTCCACGAAGGAGGTATTCACGGGCTCGCTCGTGTTATTTGCTGTGGCAGCGGAGGTGATCGTCCTTGCGGCATCGTCCTTCATCAAGAAGGAAGAGAGCCTCAAGCTGATCGCAGATATAGCAGGCTTCATATTTGTGGTGCTCGGTATATGGTCACTTGCAACGGCAAAGTTCAATATCCTCAATGATCTTCTTTTCCCTGCCCCCGGAAAGGTCCTGCATCAGTTTGCAGAGGACAGGGAGAAGATATTCGTCAATATCGAAAGCTCGCTCGGAACAACGATCAAAGGCTTCCTGCTCGCTGTCGTCGTTGCAGTTCCGCTCGGACTTTTCATCGGCTGGAGCGCAAGGATAGGCAGCGCTGCCACATACATCACCAAGTTTTTCAGCTCGATACCGCCGATAGTTTATATCCCCTACGGTATCGCACTTCTCCCGACATTCAAGTCGGTATCGGTATTCGTTATCTTCCTCGCGACGTTCTGGCCCGTATTTGCCGGTACGATGAGCGGTGTGCTCGGCGTGGACAAGAAGATAATCGATTCCGCAAAGGTCCTCAACGTCAGCAAGCCCGAAATGCTGTTCAGAGTCATTCTTCCTGCGTCGCTCCAGCAGATATTCCTCGGCTGCAATCAGGGACTCAGCGTTTCATTCATACTTCTCACATCTGCTGAGATGATAGGTGCACGCGACGGAATGGGCTACTATGTAAAATACTACTCCGATTTCGGAGACTACACACGCACTATCACAGGACTTCTCGTCATCGGTATCGTTGTTATTGCCGTTACGTTCCTGTTCAACAAGCTGCAGTCACATCTGCTGAGGTGGAAAAGATGATACGAATGTTCAAGCGAAGCCAGAGAACGATAAACTGTTCTTTGGCTTTTTTGATGCCTGATAGGTGATTGTGCAAAATTATACCGGAATAATAGAATAAAACTATAACATTTGCCGAATATAGATATTTCCTATTGACAGAGAGTGATAAGAGTGATATAATACATATTGTTCCGATAGGAATACAGTGAATAATGAGGAAGGAGTGCTGAACATAATGATGAATATGATGTGTTGTTGTATGTGTATAATGGACAATGAACGTATTCTGCGTACTTATGCTCAGCGATGTTGCGCCTTATCGTAATTTTCATCGGCAGTAGAGTCATGCGTGGGATGCGTCAGCGTTCTGCGCATTTTTTGTATTCCGGAGGTCATTATGGTAAGTGAAAGAGAAAGCATAACAGCTAAGCTTTGCGCATTCGTGAGAGCGTGGCACTCGAACAGGTCACGCGAGAAGATATTTGACGATTACCTTGCATTCGATTTTATGGGCAGGGAAGAATATGACAGCATCTATGGTATTATACGCAGCGGATTCGGCGGCTTGCAGGAGTTTTCACGCGAGGACACCGAGCAGATAATAAACGAATATATCGCTCCGATACCGCTTTCGCGCATTCATTTCAATGAGGTGAGGCTTGCGGATTTTGCAGAGGAAAACGGCGAGATACAGTACGTTATCTGCGGCGCAGGCTCGGATACATTTTCGTTCCGCAACACGAATGAGAATATCACCGTATTCGAGATAGACCACCCCGATACTCAGCGCTACAAGCTCGAAAAGATACGCGAGCTTGAGTGGAACATACCGGAAAATGTACACTTCGTTCCGGTCGATTTTGAGAAGGAGCGAATGTGCGGCAAGCTCATCGAAGCCGGCTTCGACCCGTCAAAAAAGACGTTTTTCAGCATTCTCGGGGTATCCTACTATCTCACGCTCGACGTGTTTGCGGATACTCTGCGGCAGATGTCGGAGCTGTCCTCGCTCGGCAGTGAGGTGGTGTTCGATTACCCGATAAAGACCGGCGATTTTCCTCGCAGAGTCGAGCGCCTTGAGATGATCACAGAGTCGCTCGGCGAGGTGATGCGCGGCGGATTCGATTACAACGAGGTCTCGCGTGCGCTCTATTCGCTCGGATTCCAGATAGATACGTATATGCCGCCTGAGAAGGTGCAGTCGGAATATTTCGACGGCAGAGCAGACGGTATGAGAGCCTTTGAGAATGTGAGCCTCATCTCGGCGACATTCACAGCCGGCTACAACTACGAATAAACATTTTTTTGAAGATAAAAGGAGAATAATTATGAGCAGCTATATAAATTCGGAAACAGCAGTTATCCACGGAGGTATCCCGATCGACGAACGCACGGGAGCAGTGAATATCCCGATATATCAGACCTCGACCTACAAGCAGGACGGTCTCGGAAAAATGCGCGGATACGAGTATTCACGCACGGGAAATCCCACACGCGAGGCTCTTGAATCGCTGATAAACGACCTTGAAGGCGGCTATGCGGGATTCGCGTTCGCATCGGGAATGGCAGCTCTTACGGCTGTACTGAGCCTCCTCAACAGCGGCGACAGAGTCCTCATTTCAAGCAATGTTTACGGCGGTACCTTCCGCCTCCTCGATAAGGTCTTCAACCATTTCTCGATAACGTATACTATCGCAGATACGACAGACCTTGCCGTTTTTGAGAGCCAGATAACAGATGATGTTAGGGCAGTCATTATCGAAAGTCCGGCAAATCCGCTGATGACTGTCACTGATATTCGTGCAGTCGCTGAGGTCTCGCACAGACACGGGCTCCTCGTCATTGTGGACAACACATTTATGACGCCCTACCTTCAGAAGCCGCTTTCGCTCGGAGCTGACATAGTCGTTCACAGCGCGACCAAGTACCTCGGCGGACACAGCGATGTTGTCGCAGGTCTTGCTGTTGTAAGCACGAAGGAGCTTGCGGAGAAGATAGCATTCATCCAGAATTCGACAGGCGGAGTTGCTGGTCCTTTTGATTCGTTCCTGCTGATACGCGGTATAAAAACTCTTGCAGTGCGTATGGACAGACACGTTGAAAATGCAGAAAAAGCAGCAGTATTTCTCGCTTCACACAAGGCTGTGAAGAATGTTTACTACCCCGGACTCGAAAGCAGTCAGGGTTATGAGGTCAACCGCAGACAGGCTAAAAACGGAGGAGCGATGATCTCATTCGAGCTGTACGAAAACTACGATATACGCCGCTTCTTCGAGAGCCTTGAGCTCGTCTCGCTCGCGGAGAGCCTCGGCGGAGTGGAGTCGCTCGTTTGCCATCCTGCAACTATGACACACGCTTCGATACCGGCTGATATCCGCAAAAAAGTCGGCATAACAGACGGACTTATCCGTCTTTCTGTGGGCATCGAGAGCATTGAGGATATACTTGCCGACATCGCTCAGGCGATAGAAAAAGCGGAGGTGCAGAGATGAATTACTACGATTCAATGCAGTCGCTCATCGGAAACACTCCGCTCGTAAGACTCGGCAATATCGTGCAGGCGGAGGGCGTGAACATATTTGCAAAGCTTGAGCTTTACAACCCGTCCGGAAGCGTGAAGGACCGCACGGGGCTTTATATGATAAATGATGCAGAGCAGCGCGGACTACTGAAAAAGGGCGGAACTATCGTTGAGGCAACAGCCGGAAATACCGGGCTTGGCATTGCTTTTGCCGCCATCAACCGCGGATACCGTATCATTTTCGTTGTGCCGACGAAGTTCTCGGCGGAGAAGCAGTCGCTGCTCCGTGCACTCGGTGCGGAGGTCGTGAACACACCGCGAGAGCAGGGAATGCTCGGTGCAGTTGCGAAGGCGGAGGAGATAAAGGCGCAGATACCCGGTTCGATCTCGCTTGAACAGTTCAAGAACCAGAGCAATCCGCTCGCACATTACGAAACTACCGGACGCGAGATATATGAGGCTCTCGACGGCAAGATCGACTATGTCGTCGCAGGCGCCGGAAGCGGCGGAACTTACACCGGTATTCTGCGGTATATCAAGGAGCGCGTGCCCAGTGCGAAGGGGATACTCGCTGACCCTGTCGGCTCAACGATGGGCGGCGGCGAGCACGCCGATTACAATATCGAGGGTATCGGAAACGATTTCATCGCCGAGACGATGGATATGTCGCTCGTTGACGGCGTTATAAAAATGAACGATGAGGAGGCATTCAGCACGGCTCGTCTGCTCGCGGCGAAGGAGGGCATTATCGCAGGCTCGTCCTCGGGTGCAGCTATGGCAGCTGTTCTGAAGCTCGTTGAGAGCGGTGCAAAGGGAAATATCGTGACTGTTTTCCCTGACCGCGGAGACAGGTATTTCAGTACAGGACTTTACGATTGAGAGGTAAGATATGACTTTACAGCAGCTTAAATACACACTTGCGATCTCTGAGACAGGCTCGATGAACAAGGCGGCGGAACAGCTCTATGTTTCGCAGCCCTCGCTGTCAGCGTCAGTGCAGGAGCTCGAGCGTGAGATCGGGATAAAGATCTTCAACCGCAGCGGACGCGGCGTTACGCTCACGAATGACGGAGCAGAGTTTTTGCAGTATGCGCGGCAGGTCGTCGGACAGTTCGATGTTCTTTCCGAAAAGTACATCGGCAAGGGCAATGTCAAGAAGAAATTCGGAGTCTCAACGCAGCATTATTCGTTCGCTGTGAAGGCGTTCGTGGAAATGGTGAAGAGGTTCGACACGGCGGAGTACGAATTCGCTGTGCGTGAGACAAAGACAGGCGAGGTCATCAGCGACGTTGCCGCTCTGCGAAGCGAGATAGGCATCATCTACCTCAATGACTTCAACCGCAAGTCGATAACAAAGCTGCTGAATTCAAACGGACTGGAGTTCCACACCCTGACGAAATGCCGTCCCTACGTGTATCTGTGGAAGGGACATCCGCTCGCGAAGGAGAAGAAGATAACCTTCGCGCAGCTCGCGGACTATCCCTGCCTTTCGTTCGAGCAGGGCGACAACAGCACGTTCTACCTCGCGGAGGAGCTGCTCAGCACGGCTGAATACCAGCGCACCATAAAGGCGAATGACCGCGCAACTATGCTGAATCTGATGATAGGTCTGAACGGATATACACTGTGCTCCGGCATAATCTGCGAGGAACTCAACGGCAGCGATTACATAGCTGTCCCGTTCGAGGACGATTCCGACGAGATAATGGAGATCGGCTATATCACGCTGAAAAACGTCATACTCAGCGAGATGGCGGATATATATATCAGCGAGATAAAGGCGTATCTCAACATATAGCCTGAGCCTATAACTTACCATAAAACTATGGTATTGGACACGCGGCGGATACAGGCGTATAATTTATCTATACCACACGACAGGAGATGTTTATATGATAGAGATAATCTGGCTCGGACGCGGCGGACAGGGCGCATTTACCGCTGCTAAGCTGCTCGGAGCGGCATACACGGCAGACGGCGGAGACAAGTATGCGCTCGCATTTCCGTCATTCGGTCCGGAGCGCCGCGGAGCTCCCGTAAGAGCGTTCACAAAGCTCGATACCAAGCCCGTTGCTGACAGAAGTCAGACCGAAAAGGCGGACTATATAGTGATACTTGATGACACCCTCTATACGCCCCAGCTGCGTTCTCTGCTGAAGGAGAACGGAAGACTGATAGTCAACTCAAAAACAGCTATAGACGGAGCCTTTACCTTCGATGCGGAGAAGATCTCCGGAGAGCTCAGACTGCCGACTGTGAACACGGTGATGTATGGTCTGCTCGTCGGACTTTCCAAAGCCGTGAGTGCAGAAAATGCCGCTATGTCGATAAGAGAATATATGCCGGCAAAAATACAGGAGCGCAATATTTCCGCTCTCCTTAAAGCCGCAGAGGAGGCAGCTGTATGAGACCATATCTTAGGGAAAAGAAGGACTTCTCTTTCGCGGAGGTCCCGGAAAATACGTCATTCGAGGCAGGCTATCTTGTCAGTGCCAACAGCGGCTGGAGGAGCGTTCGCCCCGTCATCGACAGCGGAAAATGTGTCGGCTGTGAGCAGTGCTATCTGTACTGTCCCGACGGCGTTATCTCGATAAAGGACGGCAAGGCTGTCATTGATTACGATTTCTGCAAGGGCTGCGGTATCTGCGCAAAAATATGCAAGCCCGGTGCGATAGGAATGGAGGCGGAGCGCAAATGAAAAAGTTCTTATCAGGCAATGAGGCGTTTGCCGAGGGCATACGCCTTGCGCGTCCGCAGGTCATTTCCGCATATCCGATAACTCCGCAGACTATCGTTGTCGAGCGGCTTTCTGAAATGGTCGAGGACGGAAGTCTCACAGCTGAATACGTCCACGTTGAATCTGAGCATTCCGCTCTTTCGTGCGCTATCGGAGCAAGCGCCGCAGGTGCGAGAGCATTCACGGCGACTTCATCACAGGGACTTCTGTATATGGCGGAATGTCTGTATTACGCTGCCGGCGGACGTTTCCCGATAGTTATGATGAATGCGGACCGTTCAACAGCCCTGCCGTGGAATATCTACGGTGACCAGCGCGACAGCCTTTCACAGCTCGACAGCGGCTGGATACAGGCTTATGCGGAGAATGCGCAGGAGGCGCTCGACCTCGCACTGATGAGCTACAGGATCGCCGAGGATAAGCGCGTTTCTACGCCGTATATGGCGAATCTTGACGGTTTCGTGCTCACACATACATATGAGACAGTCGATATTCCGGACCGTTCTCAGGCAGACAGCTTCCTGCCGCCGTATGAGACCGATAACCGCATAGATTTCGATAACCCCAGGAATATGGCGTTTTCGGCAGGTCCGGATACCAATTACATATTCAAATACAAGGAGCACGAAGGCGTGCTTGCGGCTCGTGAGGTCATTGGCGAGACCGAAGCTGCTTTTGCTGAGATATTCGGCAGAAGGTATACGGGTCTGACTGAGAATTACCGCACGGACGATGCAGAATATGTGATAGTCACGCTCGGCAGCATTGCCGGTCTGTGCCGGGAAACAGCTGATAAGCTCCGCGAAAAGGGAGTCCGCGCAGGCGTTGTACGCATACGCTATATGCGCCCGTTCCCCAATGAGGAAATTGCCGATGTTCTGCGGAATGCTAAGGCTTATGCAGTGCTTGAGAAGGACATCAGCTTCGGCAACGAGGGCACGGTGTTCACGAACGTGAATTCTGCTCTCAAGAAGGCTGGAGTTGACGTGAAGGGCAGCAATTACATCGGCGGTCTCGGCGGAAGGAATATCTCCGCCGCCGACATAGAAAAAATATACACTGACATTGCAAACGGCGCTGATGGCGTCAGATTCATCGGCATAGGAGGCGAGGACAATGGCAAATAAGGTCGCGGACAGCATTTCACGCGAGGAGTTTTTCTACGGTCACAAGGCGTGCGCCGGCTGCGGAGGAAGTCTCGCAGTAAGAGCAGCTCTCAAGGTCCTCGGACAGAACGCGGTATCTGTACTTCCGGCTGGATGTATGTCGGCAGTTGGCTTCAATTTTCCGCAGCTGTGCTTCTCGAACAATTCGATCATCTCGACCTTTGCAGGCACGGCTTCGATGCTGACAGGAGTTGAAGCCGGACTCCGTGCAAGAGGATACAAGGATTTCACAGCTGTCGGATTCGCTGGTGACGGCGGTACCGCAGACATCGGTATACAGGCACTTTCCGGTGCTATCGACCGCAATGATAACATTATCTACATCTGCTACGACAATGAAGCATATATGAACACAGGCATACAGAAAAGCGGTCTGACTCCGTTCGGCGCGAGGACGACCACAACTCCGGCGGGCGCAAATATCCACGGAAATATCCGCCCGAAGAAGAATATGTTCGAGATAGCTGCCGCGCACGATATTCCCTATGCTGCGACTGCAAGTGTCGGATATATCGCTGATTTCATCGCGAAGGTGCAGAAGGCTGCACAGATAAAGGGCACAAAGTATATCCACGTCATCGCACCGTGTCCGACCGGCTGGGGAGTTGCTCCCGATGAGACGGTCGATATAGCGAGAGAGGTCGTGGACTGCGGACTGTGGTATCTTGCTGAGTACGAAAACGGCGGATTCACGCTGGATCATAAGCCGAAGGAGTTCACGGACGTTGCAGCCTATCTGAAGAAGCAGGGACGCTTCCGTCACCTCTCAGATGAGGATATACAGGTAATTATCGAGTCGCGCGACCGGAAGTGGGAGCATATAAACAAGACTTTCAGTTATAAGAACAGCCTATAACCTACCATAGAACTATGGTATTGGACAAATGCGGCTGAAGGATGTATAATATAAACATACCAAACAGATATACTAAATAAGATTATGGAGGATAAAACAATGAGCAGAGATATAAACAGCAAATACTGGGATGAAGAGCTTGAAACTCTTCCCCGTGAGGAGCTCGAAAAGAGACAGCTCGCTGACCTTAAGGAAATAGTTAAGTTCGCATACGATAATGCGCCGTATTACAAGCGCTCGTTCGATGAAGCAGGCGTTAAGCCCGAGGACATCAAGACTCTCAAGGACATCGAGAAATTCCCGTTCATCAACAAGAAGACTCAGCGCGATACTCAGGGTGTCGGTTCGTTCCTCGGCGAGCTCGCAGCAGTGCCCGAGGAGGACGTTGTATTTATCTCAACATCGTCCGGTTCGACCGGTGTGCCGACAATGAGCCCGTTCACAAAGAAGGACTTCGACGAGTTCCAGGATACTGAGAGCCGCTGGTTCTGGCAGGTCGGAATGAGACCGAATGACCGTTACGTTCACGCCCTCAACTTCTCGCTCTATGTCGGCGGACCCGACGTTATAGGCGCACAGAACCTCGGTGCTTTATGTATCTGGGGCGGCACTCTCCCGAGCGAGAGGCTCCTCTTCATTCTCAAGACCTACAAGCCCACAGTTATCTGGACATCTCCCTCTTATGCATGGCAGCTCGGCGAGAAGGCTCTCAAGGCTGGCTATGACCCGAAGAAGGATTTCAACATCAAGAAGATCATCGTTGCAGGTGAGCTCGGCGGCTCTATCGATGCAACACGTAAGGCTATCGAGGATATCTGGGGCGCAGAGGTGTTCGATTTCTATGGCCTTTCCGATATTTTCGGCGCCTGCGCTGCACAGTGCGAATACCACGACGGACTCCACATCGCAGAGAATCACATTCTCGTTGAAACTGTTGATATACACACAGGCGAGGTCCTCGAGCCCGGTCAGACCGGCGAGCTCGTGTTCACTACTCTCCGCAAGCACGCTCGTCCGCTCATCCGCTTCAAGACAGGCGACATCGGACGCATTGATACTACAAAGTGCCGCTGCGGACGTACTCACGGCAGGATAAGCATTCTCGGCAGAAAGGACGATATGTTCATCGTTTCGGCTGTAAATGTGTTCCCGAGTGACATCGAGGCTGTTATCCGTGAGCAGAGCGACCTCACAGGTGAGTACCTCATACGCATTTTCGAGAAGGACTTCACCAGCAAGTACGCAGTTGAGGTCGAAAAGGCAACAGGCGTTGACAAGGACGACGAGACAGTTGCAGCCGAGGTAAGCGCAGCACTCAAGGCTCGTATCGGCGTTAAGCCTGCAAAGGTCATCGTTCATCCCGACGGCGGTCTCAATACCCGTTCCGAGCACAAGTCAAGACGTGTGATCGACGAGAGGAATATTGACTATAACATCTGATAGGTGTATAATATACAGTAACAAGGGCGCACGGTGTGCGCCCCTGCATTTTATTCTTTTGGAGGAAATATATGCCCGAGCTTTCAAATCGTACAGCTACATTCACGGATTCCGTCATACGCCGTATGACGCGCATCTCAAATAAATACGGAGCAGTGAACCTATCGCAGGGATTCCCCGATTTTGCTCCGCCTCAGGAGATCCTCGACCGCCTTGCCGAGGTAACACGTGAGGACTTCCACCAGTATTCGATCACATGGGGAGCTCAGAACTTCCGCGAGGCTCTCGCTGAAAAGCAGTCACGCCTTATGGGGCGCACTATCGACCCGAACGGAGAGATAGTCGTGACCTGCGGAAGCACCGAGGCTATGATGGCGGCAATGATGAGCGTGACCAATCCCGGCGACAAGGTCATCGTTTTCTCGCCGTTTTACGAGAATTACGGCGCTGATACCATTCTTTCCGGTGCTGAGCCGATATATGTTCCGCTGGATCCTCCGGAATTCAGCTTCGATGCGGATGTGCTCGAGGACGCATTTCGTCAGCATCCGAAGGCGCTTATCCTCTGCAATCCGTCAAATCCGTGCGGAAAGGTGTTCACGCTTGAGGAATTGCAGATAATTGCCGGACTTGCGAAGAAGTATGACACATTCGTTATTACCGATGAGGTGTATGAGCACATCGTCTACGCTCCGCATAAGCACATCTATTTTGCAAGTCTGCCCGATATGTGGGAGCGCACTATCTCGTGCTCATCGCTGTCGAAGACATATTCGATAACCGGCTGGAGACTCGGCTATGTTATCGCTCCGCCGCAAATCATCGACACTGTCAAGAAGGTACACGACTTCCTCACGGTCGGAGCTGCTGCACCGCTTCAGGAAGCCGCTGTTACGGGGCTTCGCTTTGGTGACGATTACTACAGATGGCTTCAGGACAAGTATACCGAGAAGCGCGACCTCTTCCTCCGCGGACTCGATGACATCGGTATCGTGCATACCGTTCCGCAGGGAGCGTATTACATAATGCTCGATATATCTGAGTTCGGCTATGAGAGCGATCTCGATTTCTGCGAGAAGCTCGCACAGTATGTCGGCGTCGGAGCTGTTCCGGGTTCGAGCTTTTTCAAAGAGCCGGAAAACAGATATATCCGACTTCACTACGCCAAGAAAAACGAGACTCTCGTTGCAGCGCTCGAGCGGCTCAGTGAGATCCGCAGAAAAATGCCAAAGCCATAACTATACAGGCAGGTTTGAAGGGTGTTCCCCTTTGACCTGCCTTTTGTTTTTTACTCAGCGGCTCACGAAACCGCTGTGACGAAAGAATGGTATAAAAGTGTTGTTTTTTGGAGCAAAAATGTATTGTTTTGACGCCCCTGTCATTATATAATGGTCTCAGAGTCAAGCGGACGAACGTGATCCGGAAATGATCGAAGGGGTGATCTCAAATGAAAAAGGCATTGTCAATTATGATGTCTGCGGCACTTGCATTCGGAGCTGTTCCATTTGTTCAGATGAGTGCGGACGCGGCAGATGACCAGTACGAATTTGAAAAGGGAAGGATAACGAGCAGCGGCGAAAATGCAGCAGTTATCGAGAATGTAAAGGGCGCGAGCGGCGGAAAGGCTGTTGACCTCAAGGACGGCGGAAACACTGCGACCGTGACCGTGAATGCCGCCGAGGCAGGAGCGCACAGGATAACTCTCCGCTACAGTCAGCCATATGACAAGGACGGCAAATATCAGAACGTCCTCGTCAACGGCAGGAGCGCAGGCGAGATATTCTGCGAATACACAGGCGACGGCGAATTCAGGACCGTAAGCGTGAATGCAGACCTGAAACAGGGCAGCAACGATATAACCGTAGAGGCATCGTGGGGCTGGACTTATATGGACGCACTTATTATCGAAAAGGGCAATTTTACGAATTATTCAGGCGGCGGAAAGCTCTCGAACCCGAAGGCTTCCGCACAGACACAGTCGCTGTACAACTTCCTCTGCGACACCTACGGGAATCACGTTATATCAGGTCAGCAGGAATCGACGTGGATGGGCAGCGAGAACTATGAGTTCGATATAATCAGGAACGCAAGCGGAAAATATCCTGCTCTGCGTGGACTTGACTATATGGGCGACGATTTTGCCGGCTGCAACCGCCGCGCGATCTCGTGGTACAAGCAGGGCGGCATCGTTACGATATGCTGGCACTGCGGCAGCGATTTCAGGGGCAGCCACACAGAATCAATGAATACCGACCTCAACTGGAACGCCGCTCTGACAGAGGGCACAGCTGAGTATCAGGCTCTTATCGCCGGAATGGACAAGGGCGCAAAAGCGCTTCAGGAGCTGCAAAAGGCAGGAGTTCCGGTCATCTGGCGTCCCTTCCACGAATTCGACGGAAAGTGGTTCTGGTGGGGCAAGGGCGGTGCCGACAATTTCAAGAAGCTGTGGCAGATAATGTACGACCGCTACACGAACTACTGGGGACTCGATAACCTTATCTGGAGCCTCGGGTACTGCGGCGATGTGAATCCCGGCTGGTATCCCGGCGATCAGTACGTTGATATTATCGGTGCAGACACATACGTCAATCATACAGAGTCGCTTGCAGCGATGTATAACAAGACCGCTCAGGTAGCCAAAAAGCCGGTTTGTCTGCACGAGAACGGACCTATCCCCGATCCCGAAAAGATGAAGGCGGACGGTGCAAAATGGCTGTGGTTCATGACGTGGCATACTTCGTTCATCGACAGCAATCAGTTCAACACAGCTTCATATCTCAAGCGCGTCTACAACAGCGACTATATGCTCACCCTCGATGAGCTCCCCGATATTTACCACTACGGCAGCTCCTCTTCCTACAGCGACAGCGAGCCTGTGTTCGATATTGCCGCTCCCGAAGCAGTAAGAGGCGATGTGAACGGCGACGGAGAATTCAGCGTAGCCGACCTCACACTTATGGAGAAATGGCTGCTCGGAGCACGCGGCACAGAGCTTGGAAGCTGGAGAGCCGGCGACCTCTGCGAGGACGGCAGACTTGATATGTTCGACCTCATAATTATGAGACAGGAGCTCATCTCCGCTGCCGGAAGCACTGTCAGCGTGCCCGATGAACCAAAGCAGCCTGAGACTCCGAAGCAGAGCTACAGCTACGACCCTGCAAAGAAGTATACCGAGTATCAGGCAAGCTACAAAAATGCGATACCTCAGGCAGGTACAGTCGTGAAGGAGACCTACAACGGCGTAAACGGTACAAATACGCTGAATGTATACCTTCCCTACGGCTATGACAAGAACAAGAAGTACAATGTATTCTACTTTATGCACGGTATGGGCGACAACGAGAATACGCTCCTTTACAATGACAATGGCGAGACTCAGCGCCTGCTTGACAATATGATACAGAACGGCGACATCGAGCCGATGATAATCGTGACCCCCACTTTCAACAAGGTTAGCGCTGATACATTCTACAATGCTGACCACGTTTACAAGGAGATACGCGAGAGCGTTATCCCGTTCGTTGAGGGCAAGTATTCAACATATGCGGCTTCCACATCGGAAGCAGACCTCAAGGCGTCGAGAATGCACAGAGCCTACGGCGGTTTCTCAATGGGAAGCGTTTCGACATGGGCTGCATTCGAGAAATGTGTCGACATCATCGGCTACTTTATGCCTCTCAGCGGTGCCCATCACTGGGGCACAGGCGGAGCTGACACAGGTGCGCTCGCAAGAGCAGTTGACAGGGCTGGTCTGAAAAAAGACGAGTATTTCATAATGTCGGCGACCGGTACATCGGATTTTGCGGTTTCCGAGCTCAGCGCGCAGATAGAGAATATGAAAAAGCTCAGCCAGTTTGAGTATACATCGGATTTTTCAAAGGGCAACCTCTGGTTTATCCTTGCGGACGGCGGACAGCACAGCTGGTACTATGTGCGTCAGTATCTCTATAACTGCCTGCCATTCTTCTTTCATCAGTGATAACAGCATATCTGTCACTCCGAATTAAATAAAAATGCAGGAAGCTCCGCTTTTTCCCGGCGGAGCTTCTTGCATATTGACGCATCAGGACAAATCAGCTATAATTTTCTTAGAGGTGATATTATGGATAGCAAGGGCAGGATAGGAGTTATAATACCTCAGGTGAGCAGCAATATCGACACGCAGTTCATAGACGCTGTCCACACGACTGCTGCCGGATACGGGTATGATACCATAGTCATAACGTGCGGCATAAACTATGTTGATGAGCATCTCGGATCAGCGTACAGCAGAGGTCAGACCAATATTTTCGACGTCATGCTCCACGGCGGCTTCGACGGATTCATTTTTGAAGCGGATACCTTTTGCAGCGAAAAGCTCCGCCGGGAGCTGCTTGAGCTCCTGAAAAAGCAGGGAAGTCCCTGCGTTGCAGTGAATTATGAGCAGCCCTTTTTTCCGGTAGTTTCCGCTGATGAGAAAGTGCTTATGTATCTTTCGGCGATGCACCTGATAAAGGAGCACGGCTGCAAAAAGCTTTACTGTATCGGCGGAAGCAGCGGACACGCTCCCTCTGAGGCGCGTATCAGCGGATTTCGCAGGGCAATGGACGAGGCTGGCCTCGGATACAGCGATGACGACATATTCTATGGCAACTACTGGAGAGATGTTCCGCATAAAATAGCCGTTGACATAGCAGAGGGACGTCTCACAAAGCCTGACGGTATCGTCTGCGGAAGCGATATTATGGCTGTTGAGCTCGTTTCCACGCTTACCGGTCACGGGATAAGAGTCCCCGAGGACATAGCTGTTATGGGCTGCGACGGAAGTATGATATCACAGAGCGGGCGCATATCCGTCAGCACAGTTGCCGGTCAGGAGCGCATAAACGGTATACTTGCAGCGACTGAGCTGCTCGGGATAATGGGTAAAAGCGTACCGGACTGCGAAGCAGAGCCGGAGCTCGTTATAGGTGAGAGCTGCGGCTGCGGTGACTGCGGCAGGATAGTCCGGAGCAGAAGTCTCTCGGACATAAGAGAATATGCAGGGGCGGTATTCCGCCTGCTTGAGCAGCGCAAGACCAACAGCCACGGTGAGATGATACGCAGAATGTCCGAATGCAGGGAGCTAAGCGACGTCACCGCTGCATTCAGGAGCTGCTGCTATATGATACCGACCGGTATCCGGGCAGAGCTGTGTCTCTGTTCGGACTGGTGCAGGAGCCTTGATGACCCGTCAGTTTACAGAAGGGGAGGACTTCCCGGTGAAATGCTTCTCGGGACGGATACCTGCTGTGCGGACGGAGAAAAATCGAAGAGCTTTTCCACAAGCGAGCTGTTTCCGTCGTTGAAAGTTCCGCACCCTCCGCGTCTGACAGTTATGACCTCGCTGCATTACAAGGGGCAGATATTTGGCTATGTCGGTTTCACATACGAAAAAGCCGTGCATATCGTGCTCGATGATTTCTATATGAGCTGGTGCGATGCCGTGAGCAGCGGTCTTAACAATGTCCAGAACCGTATGTACAAGGACTATGTGAACAAGCGTATCGAGCTGCTGTCCGAGTTTGCGCCTGTCCTCGGTATCTACAACAAACGCGGTCTGATAAACAAAATGATGAATCTTATGGCTGAAAACAGCAGTTCCGATGTTGAGCTGACTCTGCTCTCGTACATCAGGGAGGAGCGTGTGCATTACAGCGTTCCGCCAGTTAATTCGATAGTCAACGCTATCCGCCTGAGCGGTGATAACGCTGTTCTTGCGAGCCTTGGCGATGACGTGATAGCTGTCGTACATACGGACAGACGTGGGAATGCACGGGAACTCGCCGCTGAGGTAGCAGACATAGTCAGAAGCTCATATATGGGAACTGTTGAGATAAAACAGGACAGGATAGCGGTAGTTTCATGCACTGTTTCGCAGTCTGAGATACTCGGCATAGACCGCCTTATCAGTGATATGGAGGACAAGCTCAGAGGCAGGATGATAAGCCGGAACGCAGGAGCATTCAGCTACAGAGAGAGCTTCGACGCACTCAGGAACGACATTATGAAGCACCCCGAAAAGGATTGGAATATAGATTCCATTACGCGGAGAATGGGACTCAGCAAGACCCATTTTCACCGGATATACAAGGAATTCTACGGTTCGAGCTGCAAGGACGATATAATATGCTCAAGGCTCGAAAAGGTGAGGTGGATGCTCGACAACACCACTCTTACGATAGTGCAGATAGCCGAAGAGTGCGGATATTCCAACAACAGCCACCTTATCCGTCAGTTCACGGGCAGGACTGGTATGACTCCGTCTGCTTACAGGAAGAGAAATAATAAAAGACAGGATCGTTAATCAGCTTTCCTCAGCGGAAATTTTGAATGCCGAGCCGTAAACTTACGGTATACATTCGGCAGCCTGTGAAACCGGCTGATGTGGCACCATTTCCGTCATAAGATAAATAAAGACAGCACCGCACAGACCCGGAGGGCGTTTTGTGCGGTGCTGTCCTGATCTTATATATACATTGCGTCCATTGCGGTGATGTACTCGAGCGACGGTACGAATGCGCCCTTGTGACGGTCTCCGCGGTAGGCTTCTTTCCCGTTTTTGTAGGCGATCACCTGTGACATCGGAAAAGGTATCCACAGTCCGCTGTCAAGCGGTTTTGTGGAAAAAATCAAGCCGTTCTCCAGACGCTTGAAGGAAAGGGTATTCTTCAGATTTTTGTGTACATACAGCATATCTCCGTCATATATCATAAGATTGAGCTTGTTGCGCGGAGCATTTTCAACTATGAAGCTGTTTATCATCTCGAATCGTTCGCGTTCATCGGGGACAGCTCGTGATGTGTGTTCGTTGATATGGTCGAGAAGTGCGAGAAAGAAGCGTTCAGAATCCGTATCTCCCGACTGAATGGCAGAATATCGGTGATTATGCCTGCCGTTGAAGATAGTGCCGTTGTGTATCAGCGTCCATTCGCGCCCGGAAACATCGGTCCCGGAAAACGGGTGGCAGTTGTTTTCGCTGATCGAACCAACGGTCGCGAACCGGATATGTGCGAGAAGAGCCCTCTGGGGTGAGATACTGTCAATCATATCGCCCAGAAAGCAGCTTTCATTTGCGCTCACGGGTTCTTTCAGAATGACCCTTCCGCTGTTTTCATACATCATTCCCCAGCCATGAGGATTATCCGGACTGTGAGCGAAAAAAGCCCTGAGATAGTCTGAAATATCAGTATCCTTTCCTGAAGAGAAGCCGAAAAGCTCGCACATTTATGACACCGCCTTACTTGTAGATGTTATTGACAACGCTGTTACAGACCTTCTGTTCGTCCAGCTTCTGCTTTTCAAACGCAAGTATCCCGAGAGCTCTTTTGTTGCCGGAAAAATGTGAGCTCATACTTTCGATAATGGCTTCGCCGCGTTCGAGCAGAGCAGGCTCCGGCTCAAGAAGAGCAGCGTTTTTATGGTCGCGGACGGCTGATTCCTGTAGCTGCGGAGTAAGGTCAAAATCGGGCTTTGAGAGCAGATAGAGTATCAGCAGGTGTGCGAATCCGAGGTCTCTGCCGTCTATCCCGAGCGGGGCAGACGGATTCAGGTCGAACATTCTCAGCTCGATGTGGTCTACTCCGTTCGCTGCGAGATTTTCAAGAGTGTTCACGCCCTTTGGCTTCAGACGTATGGGCAGATACAGCTCACTTGCAGAATAGAGCGAGCCGGTTACGATATGCTTCTTGATACTGCCTGTGAAGGTCTTCAGCGAGCGGTGGTCGAGGATGGGAAGGAACTTGTTCCAGTAGCCGCGCTTGCTGTTTCTCAGCGAGGAGTATTCGCTCAGGATAATGCCGCTTTTTCCGTCGCCGTCGAGAGATGCGTCGTAGTAGGGACTTGCTGCTGTGAGCAGCACGAGCAGCCAGCTATGCACCATAAGGTGCTTGTAGAGCCTGAGATACAGGCTGTCGCGGAAGCTGCCGAAGTCCTCGTTCTCACCGCACAGCTCACGGAGAAATTCTTCGTCAAATGAAAAATTGAAGTGTATCCCCGAATAGAGCATAAGCTTTTTCCCGTATTTCCGCTGAAGCACCTCGCGATAGCTTCTCTTTGAGGAATGATCGCCGGTGAAGTCAGCAATGGGTATATCGTTCTCGCTGTCGATATGCGGAGGATTGCTGTACAGCCAGATGCTTTCGCCGTTTTTTGCGAGCTCTGTACGGGCTCTGCTGTCGAGCTCAGCCAGCGCCTCAAGGGCTTCATCTATACTGCTGCAAACAGGTGTTACGAGCTCAGTCTGATTTTCACAGAAATCACGTGTTATGTGCTCGTCATTTCCGAAAGGGTGCGGAGTCTGAGCGAGCCTTCCGTGGCTGTCTACGCGCAGAGTTTCGCGCTCGATACCGAATTTGCCGCTGAAATAATACTTGCTTGTAGTCATATTTATCTCCTTACAGATCAGTGATCTTGACCTGCCGTACATTTTTTATCCTTCGGAGTTTGCGCGAGACCGATGCGTTTTCGGTCTGGGATCCGAAGGAAACGTCGGCGGTAAAATGTGAAACAGGTATGTTCTTTTCATCGGTCACCACATTTGCTGTATGAGTTATGATGTTTCCGTTCAAACGTCTGATGATGTTGGATATTTCGCCAACAAGACCTATTCTGTCGCTGGATATTACCTCGATCCTTTTCATATGATCACCCCTGCAAATAATAATAGAGACATTTCTGTCTCTGCACCGGACTGTTTATTTACAGGCGGAAAAAGCCTATGATACAACAGGCACGGAGCAGCTTATGATAAACCCGTTCTTATCGCACATACAGGACTGCATAACAAACACCTCCGCTAATACATACTAATTTGGTATGCTTATATTATACTATAAATATCATACTTTGTCAATAGACTTTATATGCGTGAGGTATCGTCAAAAGCTTTTGATACCTATACAGCTCGCCTATTGGAAACGGAATAATTGACTTTTTTGCCCTCCATATGCTATAATTACAGCATATGGAGGCTGATAAGAAGTTGAAGAGCCTTAGTTTTGAGCTGATTTTGTAAGGAGATGTTTGCTGTGCACCACAATCTGTTATTTGATCTCGACCAGACACTGCTCGATTTTCATGCCTCCGAGCATTTTGCACTGAAAGCTGTAATGGCGCGGAACGGTCAGGACATTACGGAGGATGATTATGCATTTTTCAAGCAGACCAACAAGGGACTGTGGCTTGAATTTGAAAAAGGTGCGATCACAAAAACAGAGCTGTTTGAAAGGCGGTTCGGGCGTTTGTTTGAAGCGCGCGGCTGTGATACGAGCAGTATCGATATGCTGAAGGTCAACGATGATTTCATCGACTGTATGTCTCATAACGGTTTCCTTATGGACGGCGTGACGGATTTTCTGGAGAAGGTGACCGCTGAGCTCCCCGATGCGGGGATATATGTCATAACAAACGGAGTATCGCGGAACGCTCTTGGAAGGATCGCCTCAACGGGACTGGATAAGTACATAAGCAGGGTATTCGTGAGTGAAGAGCTGGGATATTCTAAGCCTGCACGCGAGTATTTCGATATTGTCACTGAGGCTGTAGGCGAACCGGCTGAAAGCTATATCGTCATCGGAGATTCCCTCACATCTGATATGCTCGGGGCAAAAAATGCACATCTCACAAGCTGCTGGTTTACGGCGGAACGCAATACCGAAGAAGCAATGAAAGAGTACAGCATTGACTATACAGCTTCCTCTTTTGATGAATTATTTGAAGTTATATCGGCGTGGGCGGCTCTTTCCTCAGCAGATAAGCAAGGCTTATGATGTGTGGGGAAATCCGCACTGAATAATGTCTGCTCTGGCGGCTCCCGATATAGTCAATGTCGTCGCACAGCTTTACAGTTTTGTCAGCTTTCTTCGGCAGAAGCCCTGCATTATCACTTGTTTCAAAAACAGCAAAAAAGCTCCCCATATCGTTCGGGGAGCTTTAGCGTCATTCTGTTCTTGCTATGCGTATCACGAACATCTTCGTGTATCCTTCGGGAGCAGGCTCTATAGATCAGTATTAACTGAACATTAAAAGATCCGGCGGAAATGCACTGTTGAAAGCAGAGAAAAATCTAAGCTTTCAACTGACAGGAACACGAAAAATGCAAGCATGAGCACAGCAAGCCTTGAGATAAGCGCGCAGAACAGAGAAAGCCGCAGAGAGATCTGCGGCTTTTATTTGTCGGCATATATACGAAATATCCCTTTTGCGTTCTGCTGCCTTGTTTCAAGGTGGGAACGGAGATGAGTAAAAATGAACGATCGGGCTGCCGGATACGTAACGCAAGGTCACGGCTCGGCAGCCCGCTGTTTCTGTTAAGGGGAACAGTTCAATTCCACATATTATTCAGAATTTGCGCTCTCCGAACGAAGTCGGTCATTGAGGACACATTTATCATTTCTTTAGCAGCGAGCGGAATCTTTTCATTGCTTCCACTGTGTTTTCCCTGCTGTTAAAGGCTGTCAGCCGGAACCAGCTGTCGCCGTTTTTGCCGAATCCGGCACCCGGAGTTCCCACCACACCTGCATTTTCAAGGAGATAGTCGAAGAAATCCCAGCTGTTCATACCAAACGGGCACTCAAACCATATATATGGCGAGTTGATACCGCCCGTACAGCGGATGCCGAGTTCCTTCATAATATCGGATATGATACGCGCATTTTCCATATATGCGGCAGTCATCGCTTTTGCTTCCTTCATTCCCTCGTCGGAGAAAACTGCTTCCGCGGCGCGCTGTATAACATACGGAACACCGTTGAATTTCGTGCACTGACGTCTGTTCCACATCTTGTTGAGGCTCATCGTTCTGCCGTCAGATGTAACAGAGGTTATTGCCTTCGGGACGATGGTATATCCGCAGCGTGTGCCTGTAAATCCGGCAGTTTTTGAAAGCGAGCAGAACTCAACAGCACATTTCTCAGCACCTTTGATCTCATAGATCGAGTGAGGGAGGCTGTCATCGGAAACAAAGGTCTCATACGCTGAATCGAAAAGTATAACAGCATCATTTTCAAGTGCGTAGTCTACCCATTCCCGGAGCTGAGCCCTGTTGTAGCAGGCTCCGGTAGGATTGTTCGGTGAGCAGATATAGATGATGTCTGCATGGACGCTCCTGTCGGGCATCGGCAGGAAGTCATTTTCGGCAGTACCGTTGATGTAGACGATGTTCCTGCCGTTCATAGTATTCGTATCCACGTAGACGGGATATACGGGGTCGGGGATAAGGACTGTATTGTCCTTGCTGAAAAGGTCTGTGATGTTGCCGGTGTCTGACTTTGCACCGTCAGAAACGAATATCTCGTCGATGTCAAGCTCGACTCCGAAGCCTCTGTAATGCCTTGCTATAGCCTCTCTGAGAAAGTCGTAGCCCTGCTCGGGACCATATCCTCTGAACGTCTCAGCCTTGCCCATTTCCGCGGCTGCGGAGCGCATAGCCTCCACGACTGTTTTGCCAAGAGGGAGCGTGACATCACCGATACCGAGCCGTATCACCGTCCTTTCGGGGTGTTTCTCACTGAATGCGCTGACTCTTTTTGCGACCTCGCTGAAAAGATAGCTCTCTTTCAGCTCCAGAAAATTTTCGTTAAACCCTGCCATAGCTTCCTCCGTTATATTTCGCCGTCAAATACAAATTCTGCTGGACCTGTCATATATATGTGCCCGTCTTTTTCGTTCCATTCTATCGTCAGCTGACCGCCGAGCAGGTCTACAGTTACAGGTCCGCGCGGACATATCCCGTTAAGACAAGCCGCCGCAACTGTTGCACAGGTGCCGGTACCGCAGGCAAGAGTCTCTCCGGCACCTCGTTCCCATACACGCATTTTCAGGTGAGCAGGGGAGAGCACCTCTGCAAATTCAATATTTGACCTGTGCGGAAAATGTTCATCGACCTCAAATATCTTTCCGTATCGCTCGACATCGAATCCGTCAACATCATCATCAATAAAAGTGACTGCGTGGGGATTACCCATAGATACACAGGTGAATATGAACTCTCTGCCGTAAGCCGAAAGCGACAGGTCGGTAACGGGCGAACGCTCGGCATTTACGGGGATCTCTGCCGCTTCTGTTATGGGAGCGCCCATATCAACGGTCATAGTCCTTGCAATGTCATTCTCGTCGGTGTTTATCGTAACGTACTTTATCCCTGCGAGCGTTTCTACCGAGAGTCTGCGCTTGCGTATGATATTGCGGTCATAAACATATTTCGCAACACATCGGATAGCATTTCCGCACATTTCCGATTCGCTCCCGTCAGAATTGAACATACGCATCCTGCAATCGGCGGTGCCGCTCGGACAGATGAGCACGAGCCCGTCCGAGCCGATGCCGAAATGCCGGTCGCTGATTTGTCTTGCGAGCTGCCCGGGAGAGCTCACGCTCTCCTCAAAGCAGTTGACGTAGATGTAGTCATTGCCGCAGCCCTGCATTTTTGTGAATCTCATTTATCTCACACTCCGAAAAGAAGCTTGTCGTAGGTCGGGAAGGGATAGTAGTCCTCCGCTGTCATTGTTTCAGCCTTGTCAGCTGCTGCGCGGAGCTTCTCCATCGCAGGCAGCATAGTGTCGCGTACAAACTCGGAAGCCTTGATAATTTCCGTTATGGTCTTGAATTTGGCGATCGCAGCTTCAAGTTTGGTAGTAGCAGCGTCCATTTTGTCGATAAGCTCTGAGAGCTCGGTAACGAGCTTTGTCTCGTACTTGCAGGCAGCTTCCGATACGCTCTTTTTCACTGCAACAGCAGAAGCAGTATCAGCTGCAAATTTTGCAACGGCAGGGATTATCTCCTTGCGAGCCATATCGACCATTGTAACAGCCTCGATATTGACTGTCTTTACGTAGTTTTCAAGCATTATATCACGGCGCGAGAATATCTCAGCCTCGGTGAATATACCGTGAGATGTGAGCATTTCCACGTTCTTCTTGTCGCAGATGTGCGGCATTGCGTCGGCAGTGGTCTTCAGGTTCATAAGACCTCGCTTCTCAGCTTCGGCTATCCATGCGTCGTCATAGCCGTTGCCGTTGAAGATTATGCGCTTGTGCTCCTTTATTGTGCGCTTGATGAGCTCGTGGAGAGCGGAATTGAGATCGGATGCGTTTTCAAGTTCATCAGCGAACTGTCTGAGCACCTCTGCAACAGCGGCGTTGAGGTGGATATTAGCACAGGAGATACTGTTCGACGAGCCAAGCATACGGAACTCGAATTTGTTTCCTGTGAAAGCAAACGGCGATGTGCGGTTGCGGTCGGTGCTGTCCTTGCTGAACTGAGGGAGCACGTCTACGCCGAGCTTCATTTTTTCCTTTGCAGTACCGCCGTATGGCTTGTCGGCTTCGATAGCGTCAAGGACAGCTGTCAGCTCGTCGCCGAGGAATATGGATATAACAGCAGGAGGAGCTTCATTTGCACCGAGACGGTGGTCGTTTCCGGCAGTTGCAACAGAGAGCCTGAGAAGATCCTGATAATCGTCAACAGCCTTGATAACTGCCGCGAGGAAAAGCAGGAACTGAGCATTTTCTGCCGGTGTCTCGCCGGGAGAGAGAAGGTTCTCGCCCTGATCAGTTGAGATAGACCAGTTGTTGTGCTTACCCGAGCCGTTCACGCCGGCGAACGGCTTTTCGTGGAGCAGGCAGACGAGTCCGTGGCGGAGTGCGACCTTCTGCATGACCTCCATTGTGAGCTGGTTGTGGTCGGCAGCGATATTCGTTGTATCGTAGATAGGTGCGAGCTCGTGCTGAGCAGGAGCGACCTCGTTGTGCTTCGTTTTGGCGAGGATGCCGAGCTTCCAGAGCTCGCGGTCGAGGTCAGTCATATATTCGGCAACTCTTGGCTTGATAGAGCCGAAATAATGGTCGTCCATTTCCTGACCCTTGGGTGGCATAGCTCCGAAAAGTGTGCGTCCGGTCATAATGAGATCCTTGCGCTTCTTCCACATCTCGCGGTCAACAAGGAAGTATTCCTGTTCCGGACCGACCGACGTTTTCACGCTTTTTACCTTGGTGTTGCCAAACAGCCTGAGCACCCTCAGTGCCTGCTTGTTGATAGCCTCCATAGAGCGGAGGAGGGGTACCTTTTTGTCCAGTGCCTCGCCCGTGTACGAGCAGAATGCAGTAGGGATGTACAGTGTGCCGTCCTTGATGAAGGCGTATGAAGTGGGATCCCACGCTGTATAGCCTCTTGCCTCAAATGTTGCACGAAGTCCGCCGGAGGGGAAAGAAGAGGCGTCAGGCTCGCCCTTGACGAGCTCCTTGCCCGAGAATTCCATAATAACTCTGCCGTCGGGAGCAGGTGAGATGAAGCTGTCATGCTTTTCGGCGGTAACGCCTGTCATCGGCTGGAACCAGTGAGTGTAATGAGTTGCACCGAGCTCGATCGCCCAGTCCTTCATAGCGGCTGCAACTGCGTTCGCTACAGAAATATCGAGCGGTGTGCCTCTGTCGATAGTGCGTTTCAGTGACTTGTACACCTTCTCGGAAAGTGTTGCTTTCATGATCCTGTCGTCAAATACCATTGAGCCGAAATATTCTGTTACCTTTTCCATAATTATTCTCCTTTTCTATCAAGCGATGCTTTTATAAAATCCGCAAACAGCTTGTGCGGTTTGTTTGGTCTTGATTTGAATTCCGGGTGGAACTGAACTCCGATGAACCACGGGTGACCGGGGAGCTCAACTATTTCTACGAGCTTTTCATCGGGGGAAAGTCCGGCGATGCGAAGTCCGTTTGAAGCGAGTATTCTGCGGTATGCGTTGTTGAATTCATAGCGGTGGCGGTGACGCTCATAGATGAGCTCTTCGCCGTAGATACTGCGGCACTCCGAGCCCTCCGCAAGCTTGCACGGATATAGCCCGAGCCGCATCGTTCCGCCCTTCTGGTCGATGTTCCTCTGCTCGTCCATAATGTCGATAACGGGGTAGGGAGTTTCGCCGAATTCTGCGGAATTCGCATTTTCAAGCCCGCATACATTTCTTGCGTATTCGATAACGGACATCTGCATACCGAGGCATATGCCGAAGAACGGCACTTTATTCTCTCGTGCAAAGCGTATGGATCCTATCATTCCCTCGACTCCGCGGTGACCGAAGCCGCCGGGAACGATGATACCGTCACATTCAGAGAAGACTTCAGCGGCATTTTCTGCTGTGACTTCTTCCGAATCTATCCATTTTATATCAACAGCCGCATCATTGACGATGCCGCCGTGACGGAGTGCCTCTGCAACCGAGAGATATGCGTCGTGGAGCTCGACATACTTGCCGACGAGTCCGATAGTTACATTTTTGTGAGCATTTTCTGCACGGCGTACCATTTCTGTCCACTCTGTCAGGTCGGGAGCATTATCCTCAAGCCCGAGATGACGGCATACCGAATGTGCAAGCCCTTCATTTTCAAGCCACAGTGGGACCTCATAAAGTGACGGTGCTGTGAGATTCTGGATAACGTCCTCCTTGCGGATATTGCAGAAGAGAGCTATCTTCTCAGCCATATCGTCGGGGATACGCTTTTCGGTGCGGCAGACGATAATATCAGGCTGGATGCCGATCGAGAGCAGCTCCTTTGTGGAGTGCTGGGTCGGCTTGGATTTCAGCTCCTCCGAGCCTGCGATGTACGGCACAAGAGTGACGTGGATATAGCAGACATTCTCGCGCCCCTGCTCGGTCCCGACCTGACGTATCGCCTCGAGGAACGGAGTTGACTCAATATCTCCGACTGTACCGCCTATCTCAGTGATAACGACATCGGCATTCGCTTCATTCGCCGCGCTGTAGACCCTGTCCTTTATCTCATTCGTGATATGCGGTATCACCTGCACAGTTCCGCCGAGATAATCGCCGCGGCGCTCCTTTGTGATGACATTCCAGTATATCTTGCCGGTCGTCACATTTGAGTGTACGGACAGGTTCTCGTCAACGAAACGCTCATAGTGTCCGAGGTCAAGGTCAGTCTCGGCGCCGTCGTCGGTGACGAATACCTCGCCGTGCTGGAACGGTGACATCGTACCCGGGTCAACGTTGATATAAGGGTCGAATTTCTGTATCGTGACCTTGTATCCGCGCTGTTTGAGAAGCCTTCCGAGAGAAGCCGCTGTGATACCCTTGCCGAGTCCGGAAACGACTCCGCCTGTTACAAAAATGAACTTTGACATTTGCATATGCTCCTTGAAATACATTTATGATAAAGGCGTTCCGCAGAGGTTGGAGAATTCATCTGTAATAGATATATCTGCGGAAGCCCTTGTCAGCTTATGCCTTTTCCCACTCTGCCGAATCGTGGAGTGCGTTGTAGCCTTCCTCTCCGGTACGGACCTTGATGACGTTCTCAATGTCATAGATGAACATCTTGCCGTCACCATAGTTGCCGGTATAGAGTGCAGCCTTTGCTGCTGCGACTACTTTTTCGACAGGGACAGCACAGACTGCGATCTCTGCCTTTACCTTAGGAAGCAGGTTCATTTCAACAGTGGCACCACGGTAGTAGTTCTTCTGACCGTTCTGCATACCGCAGCCCAGTACATTGGTCACTGTGATGCCCTTTACGTCGATAGCTTCCATTGCTTCAATGAACTGCTGGAGTTTCTGCTGCTTAAATATTACCACGATGTTCGTGAGCTTGTTTGCACCGTCGGGTGAAGGAACTGAATAGTTCTCGACCTCGACAGCCTTGTCAACGGGAACAGAAGGCTTCTTTGCTTCCTTCCTTTCGACCTTTTCTACGCTCTTTGCGTCATCCTTTGTGTAGCCCTTCATTGAGATATCGCCCATTGCAGGAGCAAAGTCAGCGTAGGAGGAAATGAGTCCGTGCTCAGTAACATCGAGTCCGATTATCTCTTCCTGCTCGGAAGCGCGGAGACCGATCGTCTTCTTTATAGCGAAGAATACAACAGTCATTGCAACTGCTGTGAACAATGCGATAGCAGCAAATCCTGTGAGCTGTCTGCCGAGGAGTGCGAAGCCGCCGCCGTAGAAAAGACCTGCAAGCTGGCTGCCGTTCTGGTCAGCGAGAGCATAGCCGGGAACTTCCGGGTTTGCAAAGAGACCAACTGCAAGCGTACCCCAGATACCGTTCATCATATGAACTGCAACTGCACCGACAGGGTCGTCGATGTGGAGCACATAGTCGAGGAACCATACACCGAAGCATACAAGAAGACCGGAAACGATACCGATTATTGAAGAGCCGAGAGCATCTGTTACATCACAGGGAGCTGTGATACCTACAAGACCTGCGAGTGAAGCGTTCAGACACATCGAAACATCAGGCTTGCCGTACTTTATCCATGTGAATATCATACAAGTAACCGTTGCAACAGCAGGAGCGATAGTTGTTGTAAGGAATACTGAGCCGAGCTGGTCAACAGAGGTGCAGGCTGCACCGTTGAATCCGTACCAGCCAAACCAGAGGATGAAGCAGCCGAGTGCGCCGATCGTGAGGTTGTGGCCGGGGATAGCGTTTACCTTTGTCTCGCCGTCCTTTGTCTTGTGGAATTTGCCGATCCTGGGTCCGAGTATAGCCGCACCTACGAGAGCTGCGATACCGCCGACCATATGGATGTGTGCGGAGCCTGCGAAATCGTGGAATCCCCACTGAGCCAGCCAGCCGCCGCCCCAGCCCCAGTGTGCTTCGATGGGATAAACGACAGCACTGATGATAGCTGAGTATACACAATAAGAAATGAATTTTGTTCTTTCAGCCATTGCACCTGAAACGATAGTAGCTGTTGTTGCGCAGAATACAAGGTTGAATACGAAGTTTGACCAGTCGAATGAGCCGTAGGAAGTGAAGATATCAAATCCGGGCTGACCGATGATGCCGACAAGATCTTCACCGAAGAGAAGACCGAAGCCTATAAGAATGAAGACAACTGTACCGATACAGAAGTCCATAAGGTTCTTCATTATGATATTGCCTGCATTCTTTGCCCGTGTAAAGCCAGTTTCCACCATAGCAAATCCCGCCTGCATAAAGAATACGAGTGCAGCTCCGATAAGGAACCATACGCTGAAAACTGTGCTGTTTGCTCCGTCAAGTGCCTGTTGTAAGATAGTCTGAGAATCCATAGTAAAACCTCCTTCAGAAGTAACAGCATAAATATCAAAGGGGTGCAGAAGTCCTGAGACTTCATACACCCCTTTGTGTATGGAATTAGCGCTATAAACCAAAAAAGAGAGCTACGGATAACACATCCGCAGCTCCCTTGCTGTTTACATTGCCATTATAGACCAACGGCGCAGATTTGTCAATAGCTTTTTTCAAATTTGACATATCGCACATTTTTATCCAGCTGTTAGTATAAAATAACTGTTCGATTTCAACGAAACAGTAAAAACTGCGGTATTTCCTATTGACATTTCCGCTTTGAAGTGCTAATATATAACCAGGAACAAGGACGTTTGAGCAGACTATCTGTCTGCCCGGACGTCCTTTTTATTATGCGGTGCGGATCAATGGCGCTCTGCACCTGAAAGGCAAGTGAAGGATATGGATAATTTCAGAAAAGAAGCTCCATATGAGCAGCAGGGACTTTACGATCCCAGATTCGAGCACGATAACTGCGGAATAGGTGCAGTTGTCAATATCAGAGGCGAGCAGTCGAGATATGTGGTCGACAGCGCACTTACCATAGTTGAAAAGCTTGAGCACCGCGCAGGCAAGGACGCTGAGGGCAAGACAGGCGATGGTGTCGGCATACTTGTGCAGATGCCGTATGACTTCTTTATAAAAGAGACCGGAAAGCTCGGGTATGACATCGGCGGCAAGGGCGATTTCGGCGTAGGTATGTTTTTCTTTCCGCAGAGCGAAATGAAGCGCAGTCAGGCTATGAAGCTGTTTGAGCTTATCACGAACAAAAACGGTATGGAGCTCATCTGTTGGCGCGAAGTGCCCGTTTTAGCGGATATTCTCGGGCACAAGGCGTTTGAGAGTATGCCGTATATAATGCAGGCTTTCGTCAAGCGCCCCGATGACTGTCAGAGCGGGCTCGATTTCGACCGCAGGCTATTTATCACAAGGCGCGAATTTGAGCAGTCTGACGAGAACACGTATGTCTGCTCGCTTTCAAGCCGTACTATCGTATACAAGGGAATGTTCCTCGTCGACGAGCTGAGACGTTTCTATCCAGACCTTCAGAGTGAAGATTTCACATCCGCTATTGCTATGGTACATTCGCGATTTTCCACGAATACCAATCCGAGCTGGCAGAAGGCTCACCCGAACCGCTTTATCGTCCACAACGGCGAGATAAACACTATCACAGGCAATGCGGATAAAATGCTCGCACGCGAGGAGACTATGTCCTGTGAGGCACTGAAAAACGATATGTATAAGGTGCTTCCGGCTATAAATGTGAACGGCTCTGACTCGGCAAGACTTGACAATGCTCTCGAATTTATGGTGATGTCGGGAATGCCGCTTCCGCTCGCAGTTATGATAACGATCCCGGAGCCGTGGAAGAATGACAGGACTATCTCGCGTTCAAAGTATGACTTTTACCAGTATTACGCTACGATGATGGAGCCGTGGGACGGTCCGGCATCTATCATCTTCTCAGACGGCGAGATCATGGGAGCTGTTCTCGACAGAAACGGACTTCGTCCGTCACGCTACTGTATAACAAGTGACGGTTATCTTATACTTTCATCTGAGACGGGATGTATCGACATTGCCCCTGAAAACGTGGTGAAAAAAGACCGTCTCCGTCCCGGAAAGATGCTCCTTGCAGACACTAAGCAGGGGCGTATCATCGAGGACGATGAGATAAAGTCGGCTTATGCTCTCCGTCAGCCGTATGGCGAGTGGCTCGACGCAAATCTTGTACGGCTCCACGATCTTCATATCCCGAACAAGGGCGTGCAGACCTATTCTGACGATGAGCTTGCAAGGCTGCAAAAGGCTTTCGGCTATTCCTACGAGGATATACGCACATCGATCCTGCCAATGGCTGAAAAAGGCGCTGAGCCGATCGCTTCGATGGGAAGCGATATTCCTCTGCCGCCGCTCGATAAACAGTCGCCGCCGCTTTTCAATTACTTCCGCCAGCTTTTCGCACAGGTGACGAATCCGCCGTTCGACGCTATCCGTGAGGAGATAGTGACCGATACCAGTGTTTACATCGGCAAGGACGGAAATCTTCTTGAGGAGCGTCCGGAGAACTGTCACGTACTCAAAATAGAGAATCCGATACTCACTGAAACCGATATGCTGAAAATAAAGGCACTCAGCTCAGGCGGTCTGAAAAGTGCCGTTATCCCGATAACATACTACATCGGAACTTCGCTTGAGACGGCTATCGAGCGCCTGTTCATCGAGGCTGACAAGGCATACCGCGACGGCGCTTCCATACTCATTCTTTCCGACCGCGGCGTGGACGAATTCCACTGCCCGATACCGTCGCTGCTTGCAGTTTCAGCGCTCCAGCAGCATCTTGTATCCACCAAAAAGCGCACATCTGTTGCGATGATACTTGAGTCGGCAGAGCCGAGAGAGGTACACCATTTCGCGGCACTTCTCGGATACGGTGCGTGTGCTGTGAATCCCTATCTTGCCCACGAAACTATCCGCTCACTCATTGCGGACGGCTCACTTGATAAGGACTTCTATGCAGCCGAGGACGACTACAATTCGGCTGTTCTTCACGGTATCGTCAAGATAGCCTCGAAAATGGGCATCTCCACTATACAGTCCTATCAGGGAAGCAAGCTCTTTGAGGCTGTTGGTATATCGTCTGAGCTGATAAACAGGTATTTTTCCGGAACAGTCAGCCGTATCGGCGGCATAGGTCTTTCTGATATAAGCAGGCGTACAGAAAAGCTCCACACTGCGGCATTCGATCCGCTCGGACTTTCTGTAAATAATAATATCACAAGCACAGGCAGTCATAAGCTTCGCAGCGGAAGATCAGAGCACCTCTACACTCCCGAGACCATTCATCTGCTTCAGCAGGCTGCAATGACAGGCAGCTATGAGACATTCAAAAAGTACAGCGAATGCCTCACACGGGAGGACAATGAGCTGACACTGAGAAGCCTGCTTGACATAAGATTCGATGAAAACGGCGGTATCCCGATCGATGAAGTCGAGTCCGTCGAGAGCATCTGCACTCGCTTCAAGACAGGTGCAATGTCATATGGCTCTATCTCGCAGGAAGCTCACGAATGTATGGCTGCTGCGATGAATCGTATAGGCGGAAAATCCAACAGCGGAGAGGGCGGCGAAAGTCCGGACAGATTAACGTCTGACCGCTGCTCAGCTATCAAACAGGTGGCTTCGGGACGCTTCGGTGTCACAAGCGAATATCTCGTTTCCGCGCAGGAGATACAGATAAAAATGGCTCAGGGCGCGAAGCCCGGCGAGGGCGGACATCTTCCCTCGGGAAAGGTCTATCCGTGGATAGCAAAGACACGTCATTCCACAGCAGGCGTAGGACTTATCTCGCCTCCGCCGCACCATGACATTTATTCGATAGAAGACCTTGCACAGCTCATATATGACCTGAAAAATGCCAACGATAAGGCACGTATCTCCGTCAAGCTCGTCTCAGAAGCAGGCGTTGGAACTGTCGCAGCCGGCGTTGCAAAGGCTGGAGCTCAGGTAATACTCATCTCCGGATATGACGGCGGCACGGGTGCAGCTCCGCGAAGCTCGATATATAACGCCGGACTTCCGTGGGAGCTCGGACTTGCCGAAGCACATCAGACACTCATGCTCAACGGTCTGCGTTCGAGGGTCCGCATAGAGACTGACGGTAAGCTGATGACAGGACGTGATGTACTTGTTGCTGCGCTTCTCGGCGCGGAGGAGTTCGGATTCGCGACGGCTCCGCTGGTAACGATGGGCTGCGTGATGATGAGAGTCTGCAATCTTGATACATGTCCGATGGGTATCGCAACACAGAATCCCGAGCTGAGAAAACGCTTCCGCGGCAAGCCGGAGTACATCGTGAACTTTATGCACTTTATCGCTCAGGAGCTGCGTGAGTATATGGCAAGGCTCGGTATCCGCACGGTCGATGAGCTCGTTGGACGAACCGACCTGCTCTCACCGAAAAAAGATACTCACGGGATCGACTTTTCAGCTGTGCTCGGCACTTCTCACACAAAGAGCAAGGCGCATTTCGACTCTTCCGATATTTACGATTTTGCACTTGACAATACTATAGACCGCCGTGTTATAATGAAGAAGCTGGGCGGCGCACTGAAAAGCGGCTCGGCAAAGACTATCTCGCTCGATATAGTTAATACAGACCGCTCTGTGGGAACTCTCACAGGCGCGGAGATCACACGTATCCACGGTGAAAACGCACTTGCTGATGATACCTTCACTGTTAAATGCAGCGGAAGCGGCGGACAATCCTTCGGTGCTTTCATACCGAAGGGACTTACACTGGAGCTTTGCGGTGACAGCAATGACTATTTCGGCAAGGGGCTCTCAGGCGGAAAGCTTGTACTCTATCCGCCGGAAAATTCAGCTTTCAGGGCTGACGAAAATATCATTGCCGGCAACGTTGCGCTCTACGGTGCTACCTCGGGAAAAGCATTCATAAACGGTATCGCAGGCGAACGCTTCTGCGTAAGGAATTCCGGAGCTGTAGCTGTCTGCGAGGGCACAGGTGACCACGGCTGTGAGTATATGACAGGCGGACGTGCAGTTATCCTCGGCAGGACCGGTAAAAACTTTGCCGCTGGAATGTCGGGCGGTATCGCATATGTCCTCGATGAGGAGCACGACCTGTATACACGACTCAACAAGGCACTGGTCTCGCTCGAGGCTGTGACCGCCGATGAGGATATTGCAGAGCTGAAGGCTATCATCGAAGAGCACGCACAGGCTACAGGTTCAGCAAAGGCAAAGGCGATACTTGCTGATTTTGACAGCTATATCCCACGCTTCAAGAAGATCATCCCCCACGATTATGCGAAGATGCAGAGCACAGTCAGCAGGCTTGAAAAGTCAGGCGTACCACACGATGAAGCTGAGATAGAAGCTTTTGAGCTCATAAGAAAGGAGGCTTGAGCAATGGGAAAGTCAACAGGATTTCTTGAATATACCAGAGTCGAAACTACCGCGATCGAGCCGCTTGAACGCATCAGGAACTTCAACGAATTTCACCTCCCGCTCAGCGATGAACAGAGAGGTGAGCAGGCGGCAAGATGTATGGACTGCGGTGTACCCTTCTGTCAGAACGGAAAAATGCTCTGCGGTATGATCTCGGGCTGTCCGCTGAACAATCTTATACCCGAGTGGAACGATCTGCTGTATCACGGTCAGAAGGAACAGGCGCTCAGCCGCCTTCTGATGACAAATAACTTCCCCGAGTTCACGTCGAGGGTCTGCCCTGCGCTGTGCGAAAAAGCCTGCACCTGCGGACTTGAAGGCTCTCCGGTAACAGTACGTGAAAATGAGCGTTCTATCATCGAGTACGGCTATGAGAAAGGTCTTATGCAGGCTCAGATACCAAAGGTGCGAAGCGGCAAAAGGGTGGCAGTCATCGGCTCGGGTCCGTCGGGACTTGCAGCAGCTGATACCCTTAACAAGCGCGGTCACAGCGTCACTGTTTTTGAGCGCTCAGACCGTATCGGCGGACTTCTTATGTACGGTATCCCGAATATGAAGCTTGAAAAGCATATCATCGAGCGCAGGACCGAGCTTATGAAGGCTGAGGGCGTAGAGTTCGTCACCAATGCAAATGTCGGAGCTGACGTTCCTGCTGATGAGATAATGCAGGGATACGATGCTGTTATACTTGCCTGCGGCTCATCGAATCCGAGAGATATAAAGGCTGAGGGAAGAGATGCTGAGGGCATTTACTTCGCTGTCGATTTCCTCAGAGCCACCACCAAGAGCCTGCTCGATTCCGACCTGACCGACGGAGCCTACATCTCCGCCAAGGACAGAAATGTTGTCATAATCGGCGGCGGTGATACCGGCAATGACTGCGTTGGCACGTCGATACGTCACGGATGCAGGTCTGTGACCCAGCTTGAAATGATGCCTAAGCTCCCGGAGGAAAGAGCGGAAAACAACCCGTGGCCGGAGTGGCCGAGAGTCTGCAAGACGGACTACGGTCAGGAGGAAGCGATAGCCGTTTTCGGTCACGACCCGAGGATATACACAACTACGGTCAAGGAGTTCATCAAGGACGAAAAAGGCGCTCTTTCGGCAATCAAGACAGTAAAGCTCGAATTCGTCACGGACGAGGCGAGCGGCAGAAGAGTTCCGCGTGAGATAGCCGGAAGTGAGGAGACACTTCCATGTGAGCTCTGCCTTATCGCTGCCGGATTCCTCGGCTGTCAGAGCTATGTTGCCGATGCATTCGGAGTTCAGCTTGACGGACGCACCAACGTAAAGACGGAAACAGGCAGCCACGCCACAAATGTTCCGAAGGTATTTACAGCAGGGGATATGCACATCGGACAGTCACTTGTTGTCAGAGCTATCCGCGAAGGCAGGGACGCCGCCGCGGAGGTCGACAGATACCTTATGGGATATACAAATCTATAACGGAGGACGAAATGATATATTCAGAGAATGAAATACTACAGTATATAGAGGAAAACGACGTTAAATTCGTGAAGCTCACCTTCTGTGATCTTCACGGCAGACTGAAAAACATATCCATTCTTTCATCAGAGCTTGCGGTCACTTTCGAGCGCGGCGCAAGGATAGCTGCAAAGAAAATATCGGGATTTGAAGCCGCAAACGGAAAAGACCTTTTCCTTTTCCCCGATGCACAGACTATGACTGTGCTGCCGTGGAGACCACAGCAGGGGAGAGTTATAAGAATGTTCTGCTATATCCGCTATTCGGACGGTTCTCCCTTTGAGGGCGACGGCAGATACTTCCTGAAAAAAGCGATGAAGGCGGCGGTCTCTGCCGGATATTGCTTCCGCTTCGGGACATCCTGTGAGTTCACGCTTTTCAGGAATGACGAGAGCGGTACTCCCACGAAGATCCCACACGACAATGCCGGCTACTGCGATACGGCACCCGATGACAAGGGCGAGAATATCCGCCGTGACGTATGTCTGACTCTCGAACAAATGGGCATACATCCGGTATCATCACGCCACGAGAGCGGCTGCGGTCAGCACGAGATAGACTTCAATGCTTCATCTGCACTGAAGGCAGCGGACACATTCCTGAGCTTCAAATCTGCGGTCAAATCCGTGGCTGAGACTCACGGCGTTCATGCAAGCTTTATGCCGAAGCCGCTCAGGAACGACTGCGGAAACGGTATGCATATCAGCTTCAATATCTTCCCCGACAGCGACTTCCTCGAAGAGCGCAGCGCCGGAACAGGCGTTGAACTGAAAAGCGCGGCGGCAGGCATAATGGAGCATATCCGCGACTTTGCACTGATAACGAATTCGACTGTGAATTCCTATGAAAGGCTTGGGGAATTCACCGCTCCGAGAGATATTCTCTGGTCGGCTGACGAAGGCTCACAGCTTGTAAGAATGAACGCTGAATGTGACGAGTATCCGGTCGAGGTCAGAGCTGCGGACTGTGTTTGCAATCCGTATTATGCATTCGGGCTTATGATATACGCTGCACTTGAGGGAATTGCTGAGAAATTACAGCTCCCTGCGGAAAATGAAAGCGTTGGCAGGCTTCCCTTATCGCTCAGCGAGGCGGCAGACTGCGCTGAGAGCTCGGGCTTTATCCGCAAGCATATCCCCGAGAATATACTGTCTGCTCTGATCTCTCACAGCAGAAGAGAATGGAAGGAATACTCGAACGCATATGACAAGGAAGCGTTTGAGGATCAGAAGTATTTTTACAGTTTATAACGGAGGAAGGCTTTGGAAAAGGTACTTGTAATATCAAGCAGTAAAAGCGCCTCTGAAGCTCTCGCTGCTTTTCTCCGCGATTCGTTCCGGTGTACGCCAAAGCTTGTAGAATCAGCTTATCAGGCAAAGATCTACCTCGATTCGGACCCGTCTGTGGAGCTGGCTGTCATAAACTCTCCGCTGATGGACGAGTCGGGCTTTGAGCTTGCGGAGTATATCGTTGAAAAAACAGCCGCAAACTGTATCTTTATGATAAAGGAAGAGCATATCGAAAAGGTGAACGACCGTGCAGAAAAGAGCGGTATCATCATCGTCGGCAAGCCGTTCAGCAGAACTCTTCTCTATCAGCTCGTAAAGACGCTGGATATAGCTGTCATGCGCTCATTGAAGCTCTACAGCGAAAACCTGCGCCTTGAGGAAAAGATCAGGGAGATACAGACTATAGACAAAGCGAAATTTATGCTTATGGAGTACAGGGAAATGACGGAAGCGGAAGCCCACGCTTATCTGGAGCAGTACGCCATGAACAAGCGTAAAAAGAAAAGCATAGCGGCTCAGGAACTGATCGACAGGATAAACGAGCAGTATCTTTAAGAGGTGTAAAAATGTTTGATTCCATACATGAGGAATGCGGAGTTTTCGGCATATACGAAAACGGCTGTGCCGATCCTGCTTCCTCGGCATATTTCGGACTATACGCGCTCCAGCACCGCGGACAGGAGAGCTGCGGCATTGCAGTGTGCGATGACGGAGTTTTCAGACATAAAAGAGCTGACGGACTTGTTTCCGAAGTGTTCAGCCGTGAGGAGCTCGACAAGCTCGGCAAAGGAAATATGGCAGTCGGTCACGTTCGCTATTCAACTACCGGCGGACATAATCCCAATAATATACAACCACTCGTGATCCGCCATATCAAGGGAAATATGGCACTTGTCCACAACGGGAATCTTGTGAATGCGGCGGAGCTAAGACGCTCATTTGAGATGTCGGGAGCTATCTTCCACGGCACATCTGACACAGAGGCTATCGCCTATGAGATAGTACGCGAGCGCCTGCGCTGCCATTCGACGGAAGAGGCTGTAGAGCGTACTATGCCGCGCCTCAGGGGAGCATATTCCTGCATACTTATGACTGCCACAAAGCTCATCGCCTTTCGTGACCCCGACGGGTTCCGTCCGCTGTGTATCGGAAAAACTCACGACGGCGCGTATGTGGCAGCTTCCGAGTCGTGCGCACTTGAAACTGTCGGAGCTGAGTTCATCCGCGATGTGGAAGCAGGGGAGATAGTAGTCATAAGCCGGTACGGACTGCGGTCTATCCGCGCCAACTGCGGCAAAAAACAGAATATCTGCATATTTGAGTACATCTATTTTGCGCGTCCCGATTCGGTCATCGAGGGCGTATCGGTCCACCACGCGAGACTGAAGGCAGGCGAGCTGCTTGCAAGATACAGTCCTGTTGACGCCGATATAGTTATCGGAGTTCCCGATTCGGGACTTGATGCTGCTCTCGGTTATGCGAATGAGAGCGGCATACCGTACGGTATAGGCTTCATCAAGAACAAGTATATCGGCAGGAGTTTTATCCAGCCTCATCAGTCGCAGCGCGAAAACGCAGTAAAGATAAAGCTCAATGCAGTCCGTGAAAGCGTCGCAGGCAAGCGTGTGGTGATGATAGATGATTCAATAGTGCGCGGCACCACGAGCGCAAGGATAGTCAAGCTCCTGCGTGATGCAGGTGCGAAGGAGGTACACGTGCGCATATCATCGCCGCCTTTCCTTCACTCCTGCTATTTCGGAACAGATATTGATTCCGAGGAGAACCTCATTGCCGGAAAATGCAGCTCTACTGATGAGATAGCCGAGTATATCGGTGCAGACTCGCTCGCTTATCTGCCGGTCGAGGCGCTGGGCGAGCTCATCGACGGTAAATGCGGATATTGCAGCGGCTGCTTCACGGGCGAATATCCGGTGGACATTACAGGAGCAGGAAGCAAAAACAAATTCGACGAAAAAATACACGGGTGACATTTTCAAAGAGCTTGTATCAATGGCGATGCAGGCTCTTCATATAACAATAATTCGGAGGAATAGAAAATGTGTACGATAATGGGATACTGCGGCAGAAGCGGCGGTATGCAGAAGGTCTCGGAGGGGCTTGCGGCAACTGTCTCGCGCGGTCCTGATGATGAGAGGATCATCGACCTCAAAGACGGTGTTCTGGGATTCCAGCGCCTTTCAATAATGGGACTTACTCCCGAGGGGATGCAGCCGTTTGAGCTTGGCGGTAATTATGTCGTCTGCAACGGTGAGATATACGGCTTCAGAAAGATGCGCGATGAGCTTATTGAGAAGGGATACAGCTTCCGCAGCGACAGCGACTGTGAGATACTGCTGCCTCTGTACAAGGAATACGGTACGGATATGTTCGCTAAGCTCGATGCGGAGTTTGCGTGCATCATATATGACAGCATCAGCCGCGGATTCATAGCTGCACGTGACCCGATCGGCATACGTCCTCTGTATTACGGCTTTGACGGCGATACGATAGTTTTTGCGAGCGAAGCTAAGGATCTCGTGAAAATATGCAGAAAGATAATGCCGTTTCCGCCGGGACATTATTACAAAGACGGCAGCTTCCATTGCTACTGCGATATAACAGCCGTTGAAAATGTCATTCACGATGATATTGATACTGTATGTGCAAATATCCACGATAAGCTTGTTGCAGGCGTAAAAAAGCGCCTTGACGCAGATGCGAAAGTCGGATTCCTGCTCTCGGGCGGACTTGATTCTTCACTTGTCTGCGCAATTGCTCAGCGTGAAGCTGATAAGCCGATACGCACATTTGCGATCGGTATGGATACGGACGCTATCGACCTGAAATACGCCAGACAGGTCGCAGACTACATCGGCAGCGAGCACACGGAGGTCATCATCACAAAGGACGATGTCATTGCTGCACTTGAAGATGTTATCAGCCTTCTCGGCACATATGATATAACCACTATCCGCGCAAGTATGGGAATGTACCTTCTGTGCAGGGCTATTCACGAGCAGACTGACATTCGCGTGCTTCTGACCGGCGAGATATCAGACGAGCTTTTCGGTTACAAGTACACTGATTTTGCTCCCTCGGCGGAGGCGTTTCAGGCTGAGTCAGTCAAGCGTGTCAGGGAGCTTCATATGTATGATGTGCTGCGTGCGGACAGGTGTATATCTGTAAACTCCCTTGAAGCGAGAGTGCCGTTCGGTGACCTTGACTTTGTGAGATACGTTATGGCGGTCGAGCCCGAGATGAAGCTCAACAAGTACAACAAGGGAAAATATCTGCTCCGCCGCGCATTCGAGGGCGACTACCTGCCGCATGATATACTCTACCGTGAAAAGGCTGCTTTCTCGGACGCAGTTGGTCATTCGATGGTGGACTATCTTAAAGAATATGCTGATAACTATTACTCCGATGAAGAATACGAACTGCTCTGCACAAAGTATTCGCACGCGCAGCCATTTACAAAGGAATCGCTGCTGTACCGCGAGATATTCGAGAAGTATTATCCCGGCAACAGCGAAATGGTAGTGGATTTCTGGATGCCCAACAAGGAGTGGGAGGGCTGCAACGTCAATGACCCTTCTGCACGTGTTCTGTCTAATTATGGTGAGAGCGGTACCTGATAATACACCAGCACATCATAACTGATATGCGAATAAAAATGCATTGAGGGGTGTCCCCTCAGCCGGTTTCAAGGCAAAGAAATACCGAGCCCGTGGTTTCGGGCTCGGTTATCAACTATTTTCACTAAGGGAAGCAAGCTGAAATGCTTCCCTTTTTTACATTATGCAAGCTTTTATATACAGGGTAGCCTGTCAGGTCATACTCCCTTCTTTGGTCCGAGTATTTTGGTTTTGGAGTTTGTATTATTATAATTATTATTATTAGCTGTCAGTTTTTTGTTTGACACATAATCGCGAAGCATTTCAGTTGCATTCGGCGTAAGTGCCTTCATGCTCATATCTACAGCACCCTTCCAGTCCTTTACGCCTGCCATCATACGGTCGAAGCCCTTATCCTTGTTGATGAGTTGATCCTGGATAGTATCACGCTTCTTCTTATCTGTCTCGAATGTCTTTTTCTGCTCCTTGTATGAATCCGGACCTTCTTTCTTGTAGATGTCGCCTATCTTATCGCCGCTTTTCTTCCAGATGCACTTGGTTGCGATAATGCCGGCGTACTCTTTACCAAGGTCATTTTTCATTTTTTCAAAATTCTCGGGTGCAGGCTTTCCCTGGATGAGAATGGTGCGTATGTTGTTCTGATAATTACAAGCTTCTGATGGAGAGCATTGCTTTAGAAGATAAGAGCGCTTTCAAAGGCTTTGGGGACGCTCAGGAGACTCTGAGAACTGCGATCCAAAAAGGCAACGAAGGAGAGATCAAAGAAAAACTTGACAAATTCAGCGGCGTACTTTCAGAAGTATCTGCCCATCTCGAGGAAAAAGGCTTGGATGGTCTGAAGGCATTTGTAGAGCATACCAAATTCATCGTTGATATGGCTGCTGAAAATGAGAAAGAGAAAGCTCCCACACAGATCGATGAGGGAAAAAAGTGGCTTTTTATGAACGGTTTTCCTGCCAGTATCAAGAGTATCGAGCCCTTGAATAAAGAGCCGTACACGGCAGCGGAGTACAATAGCTTCATCAATGAGCTCGGATTTGGGGCTCTCTGGAGCGCTTTGCAGGGCAGGATAGATGCTGAGAATCGTCTGAATGCCGGCGTGTCAGATGCCGCAGAAGCCGAAAAACTGCGTGATGATCTTATTGAGGCAAATAAAAGCATCATCGAGGCAAATAAAGCGATCGGTGAGAATCTCACAAATGATGATAAAAGCCAATTTGCCCAAATGTTTGATGGCATGGTCATTCTTGACAATAAAGTCCCGGGTATGCTCGCGGAGCAGAACAAGGTGCTGAAAAGTGGAGTGTTTGTCGGTATGCTCGATGAATACGATTTTATCAGCAAAGCCAAGAAAGATGTTGCCGATATAAGCGGAAATGCAAGAATACTCGCGAGCGAACTCAGAGAAGTCAAGGGAAGCGCACACAAGCGTTTAAAGTATTTCAATGCTATGGAGGATGCGGTGGCAAAGGTAGCGGCACTGTCACCGAACGACAGCACCTATGACGAGGTTATAACAGCACTTGAGTGCCTTGAGAAAGCAACAAAAGCTTATACTGACAACAGAAACCGTTTTCAGCACAATTCCGCTCGAATAACACAGGCTGAAAAGCTTAACAGCTTCGCGAGCAAACAGAAGAAAGCGTTCGAGAATCAATACAAGCGTACAGAGATCGGCATCAGCACGGGCTGCAATAAATCGCTGGATGGGCATATCGCCGATTTGATGGTGAGCGGTCAGGAGAAGCTGACAAAGGAACACCAGGCAAGAAGAAAAACTCGCCTTATTGACTTCAAGAGGAACGCAAAGAATGTCCTCAGTATCTCTGAACTAAAAGCTGCATCTATTTTCCTGCTTACTGATAAACACGACGGTTCGGAGTCGTATAAGAAATTCAAGGAGTCGATGAGAGTTTTCGGACAGACCACCATTAATATTGATGATAACTCGCCCGAAGAGGTCATGGGCATGATCAATGCCGCCATCAAAAGCACCGATACCTATATAAAAGCGCACAAGGGAATGCATAAACAAGAAAATATCTCTTGGTAGTTGACACCTTATGTGTTCTTTCAGAATACGCAAGACCTTTTACAGCATAATAACCGGTAAATAATAAGAAATGGCTCGGGGATCACTCTCCGAGCCATTTTTGGTCAGTCAGCTTCTGTCGAAAACGAAATATAATTATCTCAACGGTCGGGGGCATCATTTTTCTCCGTTGTTTGTTTATGCAATATCTTTCGATAAACGTATCAAAAAGCCTGTCTATTCTTTTGTAAAGAAATCATATACCATACGATTGAAACTCTTGCTGAGATAAGCTGCGTGACCTTCATTAGGAAATATATGCACTTTGCAGCCAAGCTTCTCCGCTATTTCTCCTGACCCCTCAGCAGTGGTTATTTTGTCCAGTTCTGCGCCAAGAACAAGTACCGGGCATTTTATCTTATCAAGAATATCGAAGCTGTCAAGGGTATATATCGCCCTTGCGTGATCTGCGAAGCGCTCTATCTCCATAAATTTTGTGAACTTCATCATAAGAGGCAGCAGTCTCTGATACAGCTTCATCTGCTTTTCGGTATACATCTTATCGTAGGTTTTGGTGAGAACACCTTGCAGATCACCGTTTTCCGCCATAGCGAGCCACTCCTCTACTGCACTTAGCATAAGAGGATTCGTTTTTGCTGCCGTAACTCCAAGCACCAGCCTTTTCACAAGCCCAGGATGATATGCTGCAAGATACTGTGCGATCATTCCGCCCTGTGACACACCGATCACATACGCATTATTGATGTTCAGCGTTTTCATGGCATCTGCAACATCCTCTGCCATAGTTCGTATCGTACATCCCGGATCGCGTCCTTTTCGCCTGTCGAAAACATAGACCGTGAAATCCTTTGTGAATTTGCGATAGAAATATGCGAGGTTATTCGCCGTTCCCCTCATATCGACTATATTCAGCCCCGGGATCATTACTAACTCTTTTATGCCCTTGCCGAATTCTGCATAGTACATCTCAGCACCTGACGGGAGCATTATCGTTTTATTTTCAGCGTTAAACATATTGTCACCTTATTACTGCTTTCGCGAATACAATTGCCGCCAGAAACCGATCATTCTGATAAAGTCCTTTTCCATCTGATCGGGGTCTATTGTATCGCTTTGCAGTTTTTCCCATAAATAGCCTTGTGATGCCAGAAACATATCTGTATACATCATCTCAAGGTCAAGTCCTTCAATGAATTGTTCCTTGTCCAGCTTCAGCATCTCCGACTGATTTTCATAGCCTGAATGATCCCCGATGATCTGATTTATCTCCGGGCGGAGAGATCTGTCCTTTTCGTAGTATGCTTTTAGCTGAAACAGCGAAAGATCGGGATATTGCCGCATAAGCTGCACCTTGACTTTCAGACCGCTGAGGAAAATATCAAAGAAATCTTCCTTTTCATAGCATTTTTGCCGCATCATTTCCTGTTCAGTCAGCTCTACACTGTACCTGCAAAGAAACAGATACAGTTCCTTTTTATTCTTGAAGTAGTAAAACAGCAGTGATTTGCTGATGCCTGCCGCGGCAGCTATCTCGCTCATAGGACTGTTTTTGTAGCTGTACTGCGAAAAAACACGGAATCCTGCGCTTATAATGCTGCTTCGCTTATCTTCGGGAAGTGCGTAAAACCGTTCATTCAAGTTCTCCCACTCCTTTCTGACCGTATCGGTCAATACCATTATAACACCGCTGACCGATTTTGAGAAGACCCTTTTTGAAAGAATAAGAAAAAGTCTTATCTCCGCATCGCAATGGGATGAGACTTTTTCCGGAATTTGTACCTATACAATTAATTCTGGATTGCTTTCATCAAAGCCGCATCGTCCTCGGAACCGACCTTGTATGTTCTCGAAAACACGGACGGCAGAGTCGTCAAGGATAGTTTTCCACAGCTCTGTTGCTGTTGTTGAAGGCAAGGGATTTCTGTTCACGGCAAACCCCGGAACAGGAAAGCCCACGCACACAAGGCTATGGCGTGAGTATAGGAATAGAAGATGGGCAAAAGATAAAGCCGGGATAATCGGACCTTTGAATGTGCTGCCTGTACAAAACAGATGTCTTTCATGCGCGGAAAAATTCGCGCACCGGAAAAACTAAGACTCGAAACTGCCTGAGGGGGCTCTCGCGCTGTCAGTCCATGACTAAAAAGATAACACACGATGATTCGCTGATTTTCGCACTCTGCGAAAATGTCATCGAGTTAAGCTCAATAAATGCCGGATACAAACTATTGCCGCCTCGTTCGCAAAAGTGATGATCAGCTGTACAGATCATGTACAGCTGATATACCTGATTTGTCCCTTACAAATCAACCAAACTCTCTTAATGTGCAGACAGAGAGTTAATGTATATGTAGCAGCTGTCATCTGGTCTTGCATAGGATCAGCTGTTATCATCGATCAGCGCTCTCCTCATAAGACACAGATCGAATGCATTGAGCCTGTTATCTTCACATAGGTCAGCAGCTTTCCAGTTATCAAGATGCGTGTCAGGAACAGCAAGCAGCCATTTCTGTAACAGAACAACATCAGCAACATTGAACGCGCCATCACTATTGACATCGCCGCTGTTGGCAGGTCCAACAGGGATTATGATCGCCGGTGTGTCTGTACCGATGCCTTTCTTCATTCTGCCTGCATACTTCTGAATATCAGCCTTTGCATCAGCAGGGGACTGCACCTCATAGTCATAGAGATTCAGGTCGAAGTTATCATACTTCTCTCCGCCGTCTATCAGGTTGGCTATGTCAGGCGCATCTGTCCTGTTCTCGATTATCTGATACGCAAGTTTCTCATCCGGCTGGCAGTCATCAAACACATCACCGAACGATTTTATCGTACCTGAATAGGCATCTTTGCCCATATTTATCGCATAGAGCGGTGACTTTGTCCTCTCGAAATAATTGCATTCGGAGAATACTTTCGAGTTATACGAAGCACAGATACCATATTCAGCGTTGTCCGTAAAGAGATTGTTGAATGAATGGACATGGGCATTTCTTACACGGGGATTTCTTGATTCCGTGCCGTTGAACCAGTTGTGATGATATGTGATATTATCCTGAAACTGGTCTGCTCTTCCTCCGACAAGTGAGGTTTTGTGACAGCCAACGAACTCGTTATAGGAGACAGTCACATACTGTGACCATTTCATATCCATAGAGCCGTCACCGTCTGCCTTGTCTGCATCTACATGACCGTTTCCTGCAAACTGATTGTATCCCTTTTCAATTGTGTTGTTATGTACCCAGATATGTTCTGAGAGTATATCTGCATTACCGGTCATTGCTATTGCGTCATCAGGGTAGTTTCCGAGGTGGAGATTGCGGAATTCACAGCTTGTACAGCGTTTCATTTCGATACCCCAGTCAATGAGGTCGGTATCATCTCCGATGCCCTCCACAGTCACGTTAGAGCTGTTTTGCAGATAGAGCATATTAGAGCCGTCGTTATGGCTGCCGTCATTTGCAACTGTACCGGCGGGTACGTCCAGCGTACCGATGAAGCGGAAGCAGACATTCTTTGGTTTGGCGCTGAAAAAGATGTTGTAAAGTCCCGTCTTTCCATTGTAAGTAATGGTATCCTTATTTTCGTTTGTGACATATATTACAGTCACGTCAGACTTCAATGTACCATCATCGTTGTAAGCACCAATGCCTGAAAAGTCCTGATGAGCGTAGCCGGTACGGTCGTAGGAAAGAGTTCTCACCTGACAGGTCGCAGAACCTGATGAGCCTTCTATCTTCAGGGTATAATCAGTATTTCCCTTCAGACCGGGAATATCTACCCTTGAACCTCTTATCAGCTCCGCATCAGCTGCGGTGAATGAGGCATCACCGGCGGCGGCATAACTGACAGTAACATCAGAACCGATAGTGTTTGTGTCCCATTCTGCATATGCCTCCTCAAACCAACCTCCGCATTCGGAGACAGCAGCTGTTTCAACAGCATAGGTGTATTGTGGTGCAGCTGCAATCTGCGGAAGTATTGTAATTATTGCAGTGGCAGAAGCAAAGAGCTTTTTTGAATGATTAAACATGAAACATCCCCCTCAGTAATTTTTTTCTGGTTTCATTAACAGTTTAATTATAGCATAACTCTTATGAATGTAAATGATATTTTATACTGATTCGCTGATTTATTGAGTGGTTGTTTTACATATCGTCACACAAAACATCAGCCAAACTGCCTTTGATGGTTGATCCATGATCTCAATTACATAAATTCTTTATCAAATAACACTCTCTGCATAACCGTATTCTGTTGGTACACTTATAATTCGTTCCCCACAAGTCCTTTTAATAATTATGGTATGCGCCGCAATGACGGCATCATTGAGCGGATCAATGACCGCGAACACGCCAAGTCTGCAATTCCATGATCGAAAAGCGTGAAGCCGGGATAGCGGAGCTGACGCAGAAGATAGAGGATTGCAGGACCTGGATTTGTACACCTTACGGCATCATAAACTGATGGTGTGTAACGATGCTGGAATATAATTCAAAACGTCAATACTTGAAATAAAGCAGAAAAGAGAGGGGTGGCAAGTCAATCAATGTGAGAAATAATCACTCTTTTACTCCCACGACAAAGATGTATCTGCTTCCATTGTTGCATCAGTGAGCTGACAGTAGGTATAGTAATTCTCTTTGTAGTAATTGAATTTTCCGACAACGGTTATGTCGGTGCCAATAGCAGGATAATCATCAGGATATGAATAGTCACCGTCCAGAACGAATTCTATGCCTTGAGAGCAGCATGCCGTGGCATCACTGATTATAACTGCGAAGAATTCTCTGCCGTCAGGTTCCTGATAATAGGAAAACGGTCCTTTAGCCTTGACTGTTTTGCCAAGGTAATTATCGCCGTTATAGACCATATCATAAACCTGAGCGTATACCATACTCGAGCTGAGCGTAGTGAGGTCGATGTCTATTTCTCCATCACCGCTGCCTGTTGAATCAGATGAAGGATCGGTATTGCTTGGCGCCTCGGCAGCGCTTTCTATCAAGGTGTTTTCTCCCGATTCAGTTATGCTATCCACTTCGGCAGAATTTGCAGTGCCCTGATGATCTACAGAACTATTATTTGACAGATCCGTGTTTTCAGAACTGCCGCATCCTGTTATACATACTGCTATGGTCAGCATAGCAACTAATAGTATTGATTTTTTCATATTAAACCTCCATTACATTATGAAACAGGTATCTTTTTCATCATGCTCTCCTCTTTCCGACAAAAACAGACAGAAGTGAAAACAGCAGAAATACCAGTAAATCAGCAACAACGATAGTCGAGCCGACAGGTGTTGAAAACAGTATTGAAGTTATAATACCAAATCCTGCACACAGAACGGAAATTACAGCGGAGCAAATTATCACACTGCGGAAGCTCTTGAATATTCTCATTGCCGCAAGTGCAGGGAATATGATAAGCGCTGAGATAAGCAGGGAGCCTACAAGATTCATCGCCAGCACGATTATAAGCGCGGTGACAACAGCGATCAGCAGATTATAGGCGCTCGCTTTCACTCCCGTTGCTCTTACAAAGTTTTCATCAAATGTAACAGAGAATAATTTTATTGTAAAACAGGATAAATGTCAGGATAACGACGACTGACATATAAATGCACAGCTTTACATCTTCGGGCTTTAATGTCAGAATGGAGGTAGAGCCGAACAGCGTACTGCACACATCACCTGAGATATTCGAGCCCGAAGGAAAGCGGTTCATCAGGAGATAGCCTATCGCAAGTGCGCCTACTGATATCATAGCAACAGCAGCATCTCCCTTGATCTTTGTGTTTTGTCCCGTCCTCAGTAGCAATATAGCACACAGCAGAGTTACAGGCAGAACAATTACCATATTATTCATTTCAGCTATGTGGTTTACGATGTTCTGAATACCCGGACTAAGGGCGCTGGAGTGTGAGAATGATATGACCGTCTCTTTTATGATGACAGGCAATGTTGCAGAAAGTGACATTGCACCGAAAGCCACATGAGACAGACCGTCTCCGATGAAGGAAAAACGCTTCAGCACAAGAGTTACGCCCAATAATGATGAACATAATGCGATGAGGATCCCGACTACAAATGCGTATCTGACAAACGGGAATTCAAAATACTGCTGAAGTTTCTCAATGTTCTCAGTCATTTTCCTCTGCCTCCGTTTCTAAGAAAAGCTTTCCTGTCCGACTTGTGATGTAGTCAGCAGTTTTTCCGAAAAACAGCTGTTTATGACCGCCGATATGGAGTATATGAGAAGCATACTTTACAGAAGCTGCAACATCGTGTGATACCATAATAATGGTGATACCCTCACGGTTCAGCTTTGCGATAAGCTCGTAAAGGTCGGTCTGAGCTTTCGGATCAAGACCTGTCACCGGCTCATCGAGCAGCAGCATTTTTCTTGTAGCACACAAGGCTCTTGCAAGGAGAACTCTCTGCTGCTGACCGCCTGAAAGCTCACGGTAGCATCGTTTAGCCAATTTATCGATCTCAAGCTGTTTCATAGTGCTTTCGGCAAGCTCTTTTTCCTTTTTATTGTAGAAAGGGCGAAGTCCGCATTTGGCAAGACAGCCCGAACGGACTATCTCACGGACAGAAGCAGGGAAATCTCTCTGAACAACGGTCTGCTGAGGGAGATAACCAACTTCATTCCTTTTGACATCTCCGCACCACTCTATCTCTCCGCTGACCTGAGGTTTCAGTCCCAATATTGCTTTTATCAGTGTGCTCTTACCCGAACCGTTTTCACCGAGGATACAGAGATAATCGCCCTTACTGATTGTAAAATTGAGCTTTTCTGCAACGATGCCGCCCTCATATCCGAGCGAAGCGTCTATACACTTCATCTGTGCAGTCATTTATCATACACTCCATTCCTAAAAGTGCAGAAGGAGGAGAGCAGTGCAATTGCTGCTCCTCTGCACTTCTGTCATTCTTTATATCGTCAGACAGCTTTCAAGGCGCGCGAGAATATCCGCTTTTTTATAGCCTTTTCCGATGAAAACGAGCTGGTTGATACGGTCGCCGTAGACCTCGTGCCAGTCGTCCTTCAGGTCGGGATAGTTCTCAAACATAGCGTCAAGCTCCTCCTGCGGGCAGGAAGCCAGCCACTCGTTGAGCTCGGTAACACTTGCATTTCTGCCAGCCTGCTCAAAGAGCTGTATATGTACATCGTCATCTGCAAACCATACATACCCTTTTGTGCGGATAAGCTCTGTCGGGTACTCGTCTACCAGATCCATAAACTTGTTGCGGTCGAATGGGCGGACTTCCTCATACACAAAGGAAGTTATACCGTATTCGTCCATACAAGCTTCCTTGTCGGTGGGCTCATTGGTGTTGAGCGCACGCTGAATTGACGATGAAGCAAGGACTGAATGATAGTCGAAATCTCTGCCGTGAAGTATCTTGTCTGTATCGACTGCGCTGTTCACAGCAGGGATTATCTCTGCTTCGGACTGGATGTCACGGATAGCCTTTGTGACTTCCTCCACCTGCTGCGCACTGAGAAGGTCGGTCTTATTGAGTATGATAAGATTGCAGAACTCGATCTGGTCGATGATAAGGTTGATGATGTCGCCCTTTTCTGTGTCGTTCTCCATCGAAATCTCACGCAGGAATTCGTTATAGATACGGTCTGCGTCCACAACAGATACAACAGAGCTGAGATATACATTGGTATCGGGATTCTCCTCGGTATAGACAACGAAAGAGGCGGCGATATTGGAAGGCTCACTGATACCAGACGCTTCCACGAAAACAGCTTCAATATCGGGAAGCTGTGAGATGCGCTCGATTTCAGCGATAAACTCATCACGGAGCGTACAGCAGATACAGCCGTTCTGCAATTCCACCATTTCAACGGAAGCTATGCGGTCACGGTTCTTGTTCAGGAGAGCAGCGTCTATGTTGACGCTGCCCATGTCATTTACGATAAGTGCTATTTTTTGCTGTTCCTGCTTCAGAAGGTTCTGCATGAGAGTTGTCTTTCCGGAACCGAGATAGCCTGTTATGAGAATTACGGGTATTTTTTTATCTGCCATACCGCACCTCATTTAAGGACGCCTGCAAGAACATCATAGTTCTTCTGCATAAGAGAGATATAGCTTGCACCGCCTGTAATATCGTCCTTTGATACGGACTGGAGAGAGTTCAGTTCAGCAATGTCCACGCTCTTGCCCGATGTGCTGATGATAGTATTCGCGATATCCTTGCCGGAATTCTCAAGTGTGAAAATGGTCTTGCAGTCAAGCTCCTTTACCTTATCGGAAAGGAAAGCGATAGTCTCGAAGCTTGCTTCTGTTTCGGCAGAGCAGCCGATGAAAGCGACGTAGTAATCAAGACCGTAATCGTCAACGAAGTAGCGGAACGGGAATCTGTCACCGAATACAAGCGTTTTTACGGATGAACCGTCAACAAGTGTCTTGAATTTGCCGTCAAGCTCGTCGAGCTTTGCAGCATAGCTGTCAAGGTTAGCCTTGTAATCAGCGGCATTTGCAGGATCAATAGCTTCGATATTCTTTTCGATCTCAGTGCAGAGTACCTTTGCATTTTTTACAGAGAGCCAAACGTGTTCGTCATATTCCGCTTCGCCCTCTTCGTGTTCATGCTCGTGCTCTTCCTCGGCTTCGCCCTCTTCATGCTCGTGTTCGTGTTCTTCTTCCTCGTCTTCATCGCTGTGACCGTGACCGATGACCTCTTCGCAAACCTCATCAGGAGTGAGTGCAGCGTCAAAGAAAGTAGGCCAGTTTCCCTCGGGATCAACGATAGCATCATAGCTTTCATCACTCATTCGGATATGGAAATGCTCTGCCTTTTCAGGCTCGATGATATGGTCGTTGAATTCGATATACACGGGTGCGCCGGATCCCTTATCAACGGCTTCAAAACGGTACATAGCTGCCTTTGTGCCTGTTGACCAGTTCTGGATATAATATCCTGTGTACTCATAATCAGACTCGGTTTCATTGCCGTCCTTATCAGTGAACTTGATATGATCGTCGTGGATGCTGACAGCGTTGTAATCGGACTTGTAGCCCTTTGTATAGTAGTCCTTGTACTCCTCAGCGGTCATACTGCCGTCTTCGGACTTATGCTCCCACGCCTCATCGAGTGAACCGTCAAGCACCAGCGGATAAGCGGACTGCCAGTCGCCCTCCCAGTCGGAGAGAGGTCTGTCCTGCACCTCATCATCCTCAAAGGTGGAAACTTCCTTGCTGTGCTCGTGATCGTGGTCGTGTTCGTCCTCCTGCATACCCTCTTTCAGTTCCTCAACCTTAGCGGAATCACCGAGAACGTCCATCAGGTTGATGACCTTCATATCCTTGTTTGTGGCTTCTGCAAGAGCATCTTCCACCCATTCGTCTGACTCTCCGCCTACATACACGAACAGGTCGCAGGTGGATATCTTCATCATATCATCAGCGGTAGGCTGGTAGCTGTGAAGGTCAACGCCGTTGTCAAGCAGATAAGTAAGCTCGACATTTTCAGCGTGGTCGCCGAGTATCTCCTTTACCCAGTCGTACTCGGGGAAGATAGTGCAAACTACGCTGAAAGGCTCAGAGCTTGCTTTATTAGCAGCTTGTGTGGTCGCTTCTGTCTTGCTGCTTGAAGAAGTGTCCGATGAGCAGCCTGTCATTCCCATTGCAGCCATAGCGAATGTGAGGGCATAAATGCCGAATTTTTTCTTAAACATAAAAATAGAACCTCCGAATTAAAACATTTATAGCATAACGAAATAAGGCGTATGTTTGGCAGCAAAGCCGAAAACACACCCTGCATTCTTACAAAATGATATAGTTATCCCGTAAAATCAACTTTCGGACATAACTATCCCATAAAAGATAATGCTGTCAATATTTAATTCAGAAGCTCCACTTTAAGAGAAATAAGAGTTGTATGCTCAGAGTGAGATCTTATGATGATATTACAAAGAGCAGCAACGATGCAGAACATAAGTGTAAACTGTAATGCTCCTGCAACTGCCGTTCCGAGCGTGTGCAGCGTTTTATTACACTCTGCAAGCTCCATACATATAGAGCAGTCCTCACCCGTACAATCGTGATCTGCGTGAACAATAATAAAGGTAGATGAGCAGAATATGACAAGACTGAATACCATAAGCACTATCCATGATATTGCTCTGTTCCTGCTTTTTGACATTTCTGCTCACCTCACTTTATCTGCATTTATCACATATTCCTGTGACCTCAATATTGCCATCGGTTTGTATACAGCTGTTATTTTTCAGTTCTTCTATTATTTCCTGACACACTTTTTCGTCTATATGCTGTATCTTACCGCATATCTTGCATCTTACGGTAATATGAGGATCATTATTGTTTAAGAATACGTATTGGTATTCTCTGTTATTATTAACTTTTTTCAAAACTGTCCCACTTTGGACCAAGCCGCTCATAATTCTGTAGATCGTACTTTCAGAGGGATTCCACGTAATTGACGCTTCTGATTTTATCGCTTCTGCAATTTCTTTGACAGTAAAGGCTTTGTCTGCATTTTTACTCAGAATATGCAGAACGCTTTCACGCTGAATCGTTTTGTAACCAGACATCATTTCACCCTCCGTACCATAAAATGAAAATGATAATCGTTTTCAATTTTTTATTATATTCACAAGTTAACTGTTTGTCAATAATCCGCTTGCTGATTCTACTTCTTGAACAAAATGATAAGTGTTTTCGTTTTTATTATAGTGTTCTTGACTATTTTTGGGGCGCTCGCAATTGAATGAGATGATAATATATGATAGATTATCAGGTAATTCAAGATGCCTTGACATGATAAAAGAATCATGTTAGAATATAACTATCAGGTAATATAATTGTGCGATAATATAATTACAGGAGAAACACATGGAACAGTTATTAGTAAGCCATTGGCATAAGAATACAAGATACGAAATACAGAGCATAAACGGAATGGAGTATATTGTTCCATTCGAGTACGGCTCGGTATACGATCCGATAAACAGCGAAAATGAAATGATGATCGACGCACTTAATCTCGGCAAGTACCTGACCGAGAACGATCTTGGGCAGAATGAAATGGTGCTGGACTTTGTACACGAATACGGTCTGCTCGGTATCATGCCCGACATAGCTGGCTCGGATATAGGTAAAAATGAGCGCGTCATCGTTCGTGACAATATCTTCACTGACAGCGGTATTGTTGATGTGAATGAGTTTGCAAAGACATTCTTCCCTCTTGATAAAATCGACCTGTTTGATAAAGCCAATAAGAAAGGAAAGCTGAGACTGTATTATCGCAGTCCGATATACTCGACAATGTTCCTGCGGAAGTACAGGTACTGCGAGCCGCTTGAATGGGTAAAGAAATACTTTAAATATCTGTACAGCTTCACGATAAGCAAGGAATCAAAGCTGACGGAGTTCATACCTCCTCGCCTAACCTACAAGATAGATAACAGGAACGGACTGAACCTGCTGTGCGAGTATGATTCGCTCAAGGCAATGATTGATCTCGCCTTTGCTAAAGCAGTGACAGACGATAAGAAGCTGCTCCGTACCT
>JAFXVT010000055.1 GCA_017534835.1 Ruminococcus sp. | reverse complement strand
CGCCGTGAGATTTTTCGTCAGATTGTATAGAAATTCCACAGGCATACTGACGTATGTCAAGGGATTTCTGTGTAAGATGACGGAAAATATCCAAGCAGATTCAGTACAAAGACGTCAGGCGGTCTTTGTGCGGTGTTGCCTATATAAACAGCAGAGGGACGGCTTATGAATATACTTCTTGAATATATAGGGCAGAATTACATGACTCTTATGCTCCTGTCAGGACTTGTAGTCATACTTTTCGCTAACAAACGTACAAAAGTTGAGGGAGTTCAGTATGTATGGGCGATAGCCGCCATAGTGTTCATCATCACCATATGCGAATATGCCGAATACTGGTGCGATACATACAATAAGCCGATATGGATAAGATACGTCAAATCCGCGATAACCTACTCGCTGAATCCGCTGATGATACTTCTCGAGCTGTATCTTGTAGCTCCGATAAAACGAAAGCTGCTGCTATGGATACCGTATGTTATAAATGTTGCTCTGACTGTATCCGACCTTTTCGGAACGAATTTCATTTACGGCTACGGCGAGGACCATAACTTTATTTCGGGAAAGCTGAAAATAGTTCCGGCAATCGTCATTTGTCTTTATATCGTGCTCCTGACGTATTATTCGACCAGATTTATAAAAAGCGGCGAGCTTTCAAAGGCGCTGATAGTATTCTTCATGTCTGCGACTACCATTATAACGGTATACCTCGAATACAACAATATTATCGTAAACCATACCACTGAGATAGCCGCTATGGAAATGCTTATCTACTATTTCTACCTCGCGGCGATACAGCACAGCAACGCTCAGCAGAAGCTCCACGAGAGCGAGCTCATACTCGAGCATCAGAAAAATGAACTGCTCATGGCTCAGATACAGCCTCATTTCATCAATAACTCGCTTCTTGCGATACAGGCGAGATGCATGGACTATCCCGAGATATACGAAAGCATAAAGAATTTTTCACGCTATCTGCGCTCGAATTTCGACAATATCGGAAACAGCCATCTTATAACCTTCGAGCAGGAGCTTAAAAACGTCAAGGCATATCTCTCGCTTGAGAAGATGAACTTCGGCGACAAGCTCGTTGTCGAGTACGATATAGACAACAAGGACTTCATGCTTCCGGCGCTCAGCGTTGAGCCGCTTGTTGAAAATGCCGTCCGTCACGGTATCGCTGCCCGCGAAAACGGCGGTATCGTTCAGATAATACAGCGCGACGAAGAGGACGGTATAATTATAGATGTGCGCGATATCGGCTACGGGAAGATAACTCTCACGGAAAAGCAGGAGAAGCGCAAGGGCATCGGAGTTGCAAACGTCCGTGCGAGACTTGCTGTCGGCAGCAAGGGCGAGCTTGAGCTTATCCCCGGGGAAAACGGCACCTGCGCAAGGATAACGCTCAGAAACGTAGTGTATGAATCGGAGGAAAGGGGCATGGGTAAATGAGAACGATTTTTGCAGATGACAGTGAAGCTTCGAGAATGATGATGAAGCGGCTCATGGAGATAATCGACCCTGAGGGAGAATTTTACCCTGCCGCAAATGCAACAGAGGCGATAGAGCTGCTTTCCGAGCATAAAGCCGATATCCTCTTCCTCGATATCGAGATGCCGGGATTCAACGGTATAGAAGCGGCTCACTACATCGAGAAAAACTATCCCGAGCTGAACATCATCTTCGTAACGGGACACCCCGAGTATGCGCGTGACGCGCTGAGAGTGTACTGCAGCGGCTTTATCGAGAAGCCCTTCGACGAGGACGACGTCCGGGACGCTTTGCGGCATCTGCGTTATCCCGTGGGCTCAGCGTCGCCGAATACCCTGCGCGTGCGCTGTAAGGGGCATTTCGCGGTATTCCTCAACGGCGGACAGTTCGTTTTCAAGCGCAAGCTGACGAATGAGCTCTTCGCGTATCTCGTGTACAAAAACGGAGCTATGTCAACTAACGGTGACATTATTGGCGTCCTCTGGGACGGAGCTCCGGACAAGGCGGGATTCCTGCGGCAGCTCGTGAAGGATATGTGCGACAGCTTTGAAAATGCCGGTATCACTGACATAGTTGTAAAGCGTCACGGCAGCATCGGACTGAATACGTCTGCCTACACAGTTGAGGGAAATGTCGATGAGCTCAACGACGAGTTCGGTTGGTGCTGAAGATATTATATTTTACAATGAAATGTTGACTATCACGTTTTTAATACATATAGTATACAAAGAGTGTCGCTGAATGTGAGCGGCACTCTTATATTTTTACAGAAAGTTGAACCAAAGTTCACAAATGGTTCATAAACAGTGCCCAAGCTGTAACGCTTCTGTTACAGTCAGTATGGTATAATATAATTACGATCAAACAGGATAGCTATTCGGTACCAAAACCACAAACGCAGAAAGGGTGAAATATCATGAGAATAAATACTGACAGAACGTGCTGCCGCAACTTCCCTTAGCGGGGATATCCGGCTGTGCTTCAGAAGCAACTGAAGCATGAAACGGCAGTGCCCCGAATAAATAGTGCAGGTACTGAACTGGCTGCGGAGCCGGTCCCGGCAATAACCGGGGACGAGCTGAGATGCGCCGGACAGACCGCGAAAGCAGCTATTTAGTTCGGGGGATATGTGCCGGAAATATAAAACGCAGCAAAAGCTTTATCCGGAAACAGTGAAGGAATTGCACAACTCATCGCAGACTAAGATATCATCAGCGTTCGATAAAAAAGAAAAACGGACGCTTTATAGAAAATGAGAATAGCAGACATAGTTTTATATCAAAAAATGCCGTTATTACGGCGATAAAAGCTTCAATAACAGTTCAGCAGACATACTCAGACCCTATCATAAAACGTTGCATACGCTGAGAGCGATGAACTCAGCATACTCACTCAAAACGACTTGCTACAGATACGTTACATATGCCGATAGTTTGTATGGATATGAGAGTCAGACAGGCTGATGTTACCGGCATCGTCAGAGCTCGGAAGCTTTCCGGAACTTGGGAAAGAAAGAATAATATGAATGTGAAGTGGGTTCGGCTGCACAGATGCAGCGATAACGCAGCAGGGGAGATAGCTCTGCTGTTGAAAGGCAAACAGTCAGACAATAGAATATTGCTGAAAAGTAAAAGGCATGAAGCTGTTTGAGCTCCATGCCTTTTCTTTTGATAGCTTAAAAGCGTTTAGGCAACACCGCACAAAGACCGCCTGACGTCTTTGTACTGAATCTGCTTGGATATTTTCCGCCATCTTGCACAGAAATTCCTTGACATACGTCAGTATGCCTGTGGAATTTCTATACAATCTGACGAAAAATCTCACGGCGCATCTTCAGCACAATCTTTGTGCGGTATTGCCTTTACTTGTTCTCCTCAAGGAATTTTTCCATAGGAACAGCTTCCGTGGTGGTGGAAAGGAAGGAATAATACGCAAGGATAGATGATGCGTCGATAGAGTTTATCTTCGTGTCACCGTTGACGTCAGCGGCTTTGAGCTGCTTTTCGCTGAGACCGCTTTCGCCTCCGGTAGATGTCATGGCATATGCTGCGAGTATTGCGGAGGCGTCCTTGGCGTCGACCTTGCCGTCCTCATTGACATCACCGAGGGTATACGCCGTCGGAGGAGCGATCATCACGGGCTTTCTTACTGTTACGGTTATTGTACAGCTCTCGCCCTTGGCGGGAATAACTTCGATTACAGCAGTTCCCGGTGCTGCGGCAGTTATAACGCCTTTTCCGTCAACTGTTGCGACGCTCTTGTCAGATGAAGTGAACGCAGCGCCCTCAGCTCCGGTTTTTATCGTGTAGGTATCGCCTACAGCCATTGAGACGGTCTTGGGTCCGAGGACTGTTTCGCCGTCTAAAGGCTCAAACCTGAACTCGTTTTCGTCCGCGTATGTATTTGCTGCCGAGCCGGTAAAGCCGTGGATAGTTCCCGTATATCCGTCGCTGAGCGCATTTTCTGAAAGAGCGCATTCCCTGCCGTAAATGTAGATGTCTGCATTGCTTCCTGCAAAAGCACCGGACTTGATATCCGCAACAGTTTCCGGTATCTCAGCCGAGACTATTGCAGAGCAGTTGATGAATGCGTTTTCGTCTATGAGAGATATGCCGGGAGCGCAGATGTCCACTTCTTTGAGTGAGGTCATATTTGCGAAAGCATAGCGCGGTATCTGTTTGCCGCCGTTTATGACTATTTTTGATATCGCATATTTTGAGAAGTCCATTTTGTCATTTTCCCAGTTCCAGTGCTGGTCGATGAAGAGGTCGGCAACAGAGCTGTTTGGGTCGACTGTTCCGCCGAGAGCAGCACTTTCAGCGTTTGTAGCCGCATAGGGGAGGACTACTGTCTCTAAAGCGAGACAGCCGCTGAAAATGGCTCTTTCCATAGAAGTCACAGTGTCAGGGATAGTGACAGAGTGGAGACCGATACAGTTTTCAAAGGCGGCACCGCCGATAGTTTCGAGTCCGTTTTCGAGCCCGAAGCTCTTTACAGAATAGCAGTTGCAGAACGCGTGTCCGCCGATTTTTTTCAGTGCCGTCGGGAGCTTTATCTCTTCGAGCTGTGTGCAGTTGTTGAAAGCGTAGCTGTTTATGTCGGTTACGGAGCTGCCGCTGAGGTCTATCTCCTTCAGGCATTTCATGTTCGAGAATGCGTACGAAGGTATCACATCGCCGCCTGTTATTGATATCTTTGTGAGCTTGTAGCCGGAGAAGTCCATTTTGTCGTTTTCCCAGTTCCAGTGCTGGTCGATGAAGAGGTCGGCTACGGAGCAGTTGGGGTCGACAGAGCCGTCGGCAGCCGCACATTTTGCTGCTGTTGCCGCATAGGGCAGGGTGAGCTCGGTCATTTCCGTACAGCCGTTGAAGAGCATTCTTCCCATTGAAGTCACGGTTGCCGGAACGACAAAAGTCGTGATACCGGTGCAGTTTCTGAATGCGTTTTCGCCTATGCTCTCATAAGAAGCGGGCAGAGTGGTTATCACGAGTTTTTTGCAGTCTGCGAAAGCTCCGTCCCCGACGGTCTTGATGCTGCCGTTGTCCGGAAGCTTGGTTATAGGAGTTGCGCAGTAGGCGTAGCTGCCGATAGATGTGAGCGCTTCCGGCAGCTTTACGGTCGTCAGAGATGTGCAGTTGTAGAAGGCGTATGCGTCAATAGCTGCTGTTGAGGTCTTGCTCAGGTCTATCTCTTCAAGGGAGCTCATATTCGCGAATGCGTACTGAGGAACCTTTTTTCCGCCGGTGACGGTTATCTTTCTGAGCTTGTAGCCGGAGAAATTCATTTTGTCGTTTTCCCAGTTCCAGTGCTGGTCGATGAAGAGGTCGGCAACAGAACAGTTCGGGTCAACGGAGCCGTCGGCATCTGCACATTTTGCCGCCGTCGCCGCATAGGGCATTGTGAGCTCTACGATATCGGTACAGCCGCTGAAAATGCATCTTCCCATTCCGGTCACTGAATCAGGGATAGTGAAGGTGCTCAAGCCGGTGCAGTTTTCAAATGCGTTATCGCCGATGGTTTCAAGTCCGTCCGGAAGCTCGAACTCAGCTATCGAAGAACATTTCCTGAATGCGAAGGAACCTATATTTTTCAGCGTTTTCGGGAGCTTTACCTCCGTGAGAGAGATGCAGCTGCTGAAAGCATAGCTGTTGATATCAGAAATTGAAGAGCCGCTGAGGTCTACCTCTTTAAGGCAATTCATATTTGAAAATGCATACGAAGGTATCTTATCGCCGCCGGTGACAGTTATCTTGCTGAGCTTGTAGCCTGAGAAATCCATTGCGTCGTTTTCCCAGTTCCAGTGCTGGTCGAAGAAGAGGTCGGCAACAGAACAGTTTGGGTCAACGGAGCCGTCGGAATCTGCGCATTTTGCCGCCGTTGCCGCATACGGGAGCGTGAGCTCCTTCAGCTCTGTACAGCCGCGGAAAATGCATCTGTCCATAGATGTGACATTTTCGGGGACAACGAAGCTCTCCAAGCCGGTGCAGTTTTCAAAGGCGCTTCTGCCGATAGTTTCAACTCCGCTTCCGAGCTTTACAGCCTTGACCGCGGAACAGCCTGCGAATGCGTTTTCGCCTATGGATACGATGCTGTCGGGTATGAGCAGCGTATCAGCAGTGAGTTCGGCTCCGCCGCATTCCGTGAGGGTATCGCAGCCGTTGAAGAGATTCTTGCCAATGCTTGTGATGACGAGCTTTTCCTCAGCGGAAGTGTTTTCAAATACGACCCTCTTTATACCGAGAGCCTTGAACGGAGAGCCTCTGAAATCGTTCATATCGCCGTGTCCTTTGATAATGACATAGCCGTTTTCATAAACGTCGGCGCTGATGTTTTCACCGAGGCTTACGGTATGGGTCACTTCGGAATTGACTGCGGTCTCCGCAGCTATGACCTGTGATGTGCCTGTGATGTCGTAGCCTGAAAGGGCTTTAAGTCCGGCAGCTGAGACGTTTACAGCTGCGGAGGAAGTGCATATTACAGCACTCAGCGTTCCCGCGATCATACGTTTTATCATTTCACTACTCCTCGCATAATTATTTCATTGAACTATCAATGTATGTAAATTATACATCATTTTATACTCGCAGTCAATATAATTGTGAAAAAACAGCATTTTTTGACCGGTTTTTCTCGCTGTCATTCCTGCTGATATCCGGAATTTGCTATAGCTCTTTCGAGCAGGAGAAGTGATGCCGCCATCATGAATGCCTCTGTTATCGGCTGAGCCCAAAGCATTCCGCTGAAACGGAAAAGCCTGTTCAGTATCAGCAAAAGCGGGATATACAGCACAAGCTGCCGCACAAGGGTTATGCCGAATGCGTACAGAGGCTTTCCCATTGCCTGAAACGACATCCTGCACATCGAAACAGTTCCGACAAACGGCAGTATGAACATCAGTCTGCGCAGTACCTTCGTGCCGATATCTATTACCTCGGCGGAGTCGGTGAATATCCCTATCAGGAACGGAGCTGATACTCCGTATATCAGCATGAGTGCGAGCTCGGTACCGGTAACAGTAAGAACTCCCGCTTTCAGCACAGACTTCATGCGTCCGGTATTTCTCGCTCCGTAGTTGTAGCCCATTATCGGCTGAGTGCCCGACGCAAATCCCTGATATACGTAGCTTCCGAGCGAGAGTACCTTCTGCGCGATACCCGTTGCGGCAACGGTCAGCTCGCCATATGACACAGCAAGATTGTTGTTCACCATGTACGCGGCGGAGGTCAGGAGAGTTTCAAGCGAGGCGGGAACTCCCACCCAGTATATCTGGAGCAGTATCTCTCCCGTAGGAACGAGCTTTGAGAGCGACGGTCTCAGCAGAGTTTTTCCGCCCGCATAATAGAGCAGTGAGACTCCGAAGCCTGCCGCATTGCTGAGTATCGTCGCGATAGCGGCTCCGCGCACCTGCATATCCAGCACGAAAATGAAAAGCGGGTCGAGGACTATGTTCATGACGGTGCCGACGACCATGCCCGTCATAGAATACCTCACCGAGCCCTCGCTCCTGAGCAGAGCGCCGGAGGTATAGCTTCCCATGGTGAAAAAGCTCCCGAGCAGTATCACCTGAACGTACTGCTTCGTGAAAATGAAAGTGTTGTCGCGGGCTCCGAGGAGATTCGTCAGAGCCGGCAGAAATGCAAGTCCGAGAGCTGTCACGATGAGGCTGTTGATGAATGTGAGCGTGAATGCCGCCGTGAGGGTATGCTCCGCCTTTGACCTGTCACCTGCTCCGAGACAGCGGGCGATGTACGACGAGGCTCCGGTGCCGATCATGTTCGATATCGCGACCGTGACCATCATTACGGGATACGCCAGATTCACTGCCGCAAGCTGATAATCGTCGCCGGTCAGACCGATGAAATAGGTGTCCACGAGGTTGTACAGCACCATGATGAACATTCCGAGTATGAGAGGTATGCTCATTCTGACGACTGCTTTTACAGGTTTCTCCTGACTGAGGGTATATATACGTTTGTCTTCTTTTGCGTCCATATAAAGCTTCCTTTGATGTTGAAATAGAGTATGCACAAACATTATACCATAATCCGTCAGCTCATTCAATCCCCTTGTATACCTGATTTTTCAATGCATGAAAAGCCCCCGTTACTGATAAAGTCGGTACTTATACAGAAGTTTATACCTATCACTGGGGCAAACCTTTCTGGAGAAAGGTTCTTCCCCAGACCCCTTTCCAAAGACTTCCAACTTTGTTTTTTCTGCAAGGGGTACCACATATAAAACAGAATAGCTCCGTTTTCTCTTTCAAGGGGGTACCCCTTGCAGAAAAAACGGAGCGAAAAGTTTTAGGAAGGGAGTTTGAGGGAAAGCCCTTTTTCAAAAGGGTTTCCCTCAATAATACGTGCAAAGCTTCTATATAATCATCGACCATATCAGTTACGGGGGCTTCGCTTTATAAACGTACTACAGCCGCATAAAAGAGCTCTTTATTCACCTGTTTCGTGGAAGAAGTAAGGCAGAGCGTCATATACATAGTGTCTTACATAGCCCCACCAGTGAGTCTTGCCCGGAGCGACCATGAAGTAGAAATTGCCCTGTGAGAAGTCAGATGTGAAGTTGAACTGGGACATCTTCTTCATCTCCTCGACCTGAGGGTTGATGTTCGGATAAGCGATATCGTCCGAGCCGGTCGCCGCAAAGATGTAATACTGGTTCGTATCATATCCGAACTTGTCAACAGCGTCCGCGAGCGACTTAGCCTTGCCGTAAGCTCCGCTGCCCTGCCAGTGGTCGCCGCTGAGAGGCATGAAGTAGCCGACGAGGTCAAGGTCGTTCTGGAAAACAGCCCATGTCGATACCGAGCCCATTGAGAAGCCGCCGTATGCGCGGTGCATTCTTGAAGCCTTTATGTCAGCCTCTGAGGTGGACTCTGCATATGTTGAATACTTGCCCTCAACAAATGGGATAACGCTTGCGCGGAGCTCCTCATAGAAGTTGCCTGCTTCGCTTCCGCTGCCGTTGAATGTGGGAGTTACAACGATGAGCGGCTCGAGCTCGCCGTTCATTATCATATGGTCGAGCATATTCTGGAGCATGGTGTCGTTCTGGAAGAAGAGCGTATTCTCGTTCTCTCCGCCGCCGTGCATGAGATAGAATATGTTATACTGCTTCTCGGGGTCGTAATCGTAGGGAGTATAAACGTACAGCGACTTGTTTCCTCTTATTCCGTTGTAGCTCTCCTTAGTGACCTTGCCCTGCTGCTGGCACGCATTGAAGTAATCGCCGGGAGCCTCCTTGAACTGCTTGTTTGCCTCATAATCAAACGGAGTTACTGTAGGCTCGGGAGTATTGTCGGGAAATTCCTTTATTTTTCCAAGCAGGAAATTATTGAGCAGAACGAGGTCGTTTATCTCATACTCGGTGCTCTTGTCAACGTCAGCATTAATGGGAGCAGACTTATCGCCGTCCTGCGAGATGATGAGCTTTCTTGCACTTACGAAGTCGTAAACGTCAACGTCTCCGTCAGTATTGACATCGCCGAGTATGTACTTGCCGCCCTTAGCGCCTGAGATAGCCGTTCCGCCGGAAGCTGCCTTTACATCGTCAACGTAAAAGCTGCCGCTGCCTTTTTCAGTTTCGATGTAGATAGACACGTCATCGGCTCCGGAAGGGATAGTGAAGTCAGCGTTCGAGAGCTGAGCCCATCTTCCTTTCAGGATATTGGCGCTTGCTATCTTTTTGTAGACAGTTTCGCCGCCAAGGTCATACTGCATGGTGAAGTGGTAGAGATCCTTGTCCTTACCGCTTTCATACATAACGTTCGCGCTGAAGCTGTATGTTTCGCCCGACTTAAAGCCGCTGTCGAGCTTGTACAGTGCGCCCTGCCACGAATCGCCTCTGTTCGAGCAGTAGAGTGCGTGATCGCCGTCGGAAGCTTCCTTGGAAGAATTCTCAACAGACGCGCCGCCTCTGCCCTCCCAGCCTTCCTCGCCGCTCTCGAATGAGCAGCTGAGAAGGTAGTTTTCCTCATCTTCCGCATTAACGCATACAGGCGCAGACGCCGCCAATGCAGAAGCTGTTGCTGCCGCAGCAACAAGTGATAAAAGCTTTTTCATAAGTATACCCCTTTTCTTAAGAGCTTACCATTTCTATCCTCATAATGGAGCGCTCTTTATATTTCCACACTCGCTGCCGAAGCAGAAAGTGTAAGAAGCTGTACCCTTACTCAAAAACCATCCCATTAAAAATAATCATTCACAAAAACAAATTCTTAACTTGTTAAATATAAAACTGTCTTAATCTTAACATGATTATTGATAAAGGTCAAGGCAATTATTGCGCTGATATCACCATATATTGCGGCAATTCACCTGTTTTTCTCAAAAATTGCGGAAAAAACGATTCTTTTATCCGAGGAGGGAAATTCATTAAGCGGTATAATCAAAATATTTGATCTTATTTTGGCGGTTTGCCTTAACCGTTCACAAGCACAAAAACAAAAAAACTGCCGCACAAAAAGGGGAGCCCCCTTTGGCGGTTTCGCAGGATACCGAATATGTACCGTAAATTTACGGCTCGGTAGCCCACAAATTCCGCTAAGGGAAGCACTCTAATGCACGGCAGTTCATGTATTTTTTCCGGAAGCATACTCCCTATCTGACAATACGTATGTCAGTTATCGCGCACTGGTCGCCGGTAAGTGCTGTATAGAGCTTTGACGCTCCGGCAGGGAAAGTCGTTACCGAGCGAATGGATAATCCGCAGTATTCCGAGGTTATCGTCACCTTGCCCTCCTCAACGCGGTAGCAGAGCTCGCAGTCCTGACCTGCCTTGTTGCGTTTTTTCCACTCTTCCCAGTTGCCGAAGTTTTCAAGCTTGACCGCATATACGGCATTTTCAGACTCGTCGTCCTCCTCCCAGCCCTCGCCGTCAAGGCGTACAACGGTCAGCTCGCGGTAGTTTTTGCCATTGACCTGTCCGTTGTCCGAGTAGTACAGCACCGCAAACGGACAATGCCATACAAGTCTCGAGGTCGGCAGGCTCATCGTGTGGAAGCGTATACGCATTCCGTCCGTGACCTCGATACCCTCTGACGCATCAGAACGCCAGCCGTCTATCTGAACGTTCGGGATATCTCCCGCCGGCACGTTGATGTAGCTTATCTCCTCGGCTATTCTGGGGATATATCCCTCGCCGATCTCCTCGCCCGTCTTAGAGACATCAACGTCCTCGATAGTGCAGTATTCGCCGGTAAGAGCAAGATATGCAAATCTTGTGCTGTCCGGCAGAGCGATGATTATCTCATGAGAGCGGAGCTTGTCCGAAAGCTTTATCATAAGGTGGTCTTTGAAGCGTACAACGTCCATATCGAGACTCATTTTTTCGCCGGACAAAGCCTTCGCTTGCGCAGAGCCTCCTGACTTTCCCGAAGTTGTCACTCTGACGTTTCTCACGCCTTTCTGCTCGACCTTTCCGTCGGCACGAATGGTCGCATACTCGTGATAGAGCAGGTCGCGGCGCTTGCGCTCTTCCTCGTGTATCCTTGCATCGAGCGAATCGTAGAGTATAAAGCTCGGTATGTTCTTCGGGTCGTACTTGCCGCTCATGCAGCTTGTAAGGCGGATATGCGTGACCTCATTCGTCAGCAGTATGCCGTCCGACACGGACGAACGGTACGAGCCGCATTCAAGGCTTCCTGTATGCTCGATGGAGTTGGTCTCTTCGCGCTCCTTCATATTGTACTCTGAGTCGATGTCGATGAGGTGGAGCATTATTTTCGCGAAAACGGGGTCAAACTGAGTTCCTGAGCCCTTTACGAATTCCTCGCGGACGAGGTCTTGGGGGATAGGGTCGCGGTAGCTTCTCTTCGAGGTCATGGCATCGTATGCGTCCGCAACAGCAATGATACGTGCTATCTCAGGTATATCCTCGCCTTTGAGACCGTCCGGATAGCCGCGTCCGTCATAGCGTTCATGGTGGTGATGAGCGCCAATGCTCAGGTACGGCGACTGGTTTATGCTCGAAAGTATCTGCATTCCGATGACGGGGTGGGTCTTGATAGCGGCGAATTCCTCGTCGGTAAGCTTGCCCTCCTTGTTGATGATGCTGTCCTTGATGCCTATTTTTCCTACGTCGTGAAGCAGAGCGGCGAAATAGAGGTCCTCTATCTCCTTGTCGGTCTTGCCGAGGTATCTGGCTATCTTTACGGAATATTCAGCAACACGGCGCGAATGACCGTGGGTATACTTGTCTTTTGCATCGATTGCATTCGCAAGGGCAGTTGCGGTCTGCTCGAACATGATGCGCAGGTTTTTCTGCTCCTCGCGGACTATCTCGATCTCGCGCTTTGAAGCCTTTTCAAGCTTGTCGTTCATGTCACGCAGAGAGAACACGTACAGAGTTACCGCCAAGCCGACGAGAGTTATGTTCGTAAGCGATATGCCGTACAGGAATATCTGCAATACAGAGGATACTACCGGTATTATTGAAAAAAGCAGTATCGAAATAAGCAGCCGCTTTCCGATTTTTTTATGGTATTCGAGTATTACGGAAAGGTCAAGCACAAGTATCATCATCGGGAACAGATAGCATATCATAAAGCCGTTCGCCCTCTTGTACTGGTTCAGGCTGTCAAACGTATAATAGAATCCCGTAAACTGCGATACAACGAGCATCAGAGCTGCAATGCCGCAAAGCGCACACGAAAGGTACAATCGCTTCGGAAGCAGCTTTACTCCGCCCTCGACGCGGAAAAGATTCATAAGATACATGGTGAAAAACAATATGACGGCAAGGGTCAGGAAAAAGACCATGAAGTTGCTGATCCTGACCATATGATAGCCGATATCAGTCGTATCGCCGCGGTAGTGATACGCAAATCTGTCGAATATCAGCAGAAACATCGCCGAAAGCTCTATCGACATGAGTATGCACTTGCGAACCGCTGTGAGTGACCTTGTTATCAGCACGAAAAAGCTCAGAAGCGCACATATCGAAGACATAACGAGCATTATATTCAATTGATATTCTTTAATAAGCTCTAAAACATTCATATTCATCTTTCCAAATTTCCGGATCATATATTAGTCAGAAACCCGTCAGTTATAGGGTTATAGGGTTATAGTATAATTATATACCATAAAGAGGTTTTATTCAATAGATAAAATGTAAAAAAATCATTATACTTATATGTGCATTTTGCGTTTTCTCAATTGACAGGGCTTGCGTTTATCAAAGAGCGTATAATCATATCATCATTATACTATATGGAGACAAAAGGCGGTACCCGAGAGTACCGCCCATTTCTTGTTCATCTGTTTATAAATTCTTCAACTCCGCCGTCGCGGATATCTATTTTGTCACTCGGTATAGGAGTCCGGAAAGTTACATCTCCTTTAACGAGCAGTATGTAATATATATTCTCCGGAGGAAGTCCTCCCACGAGCAGGCTGTATCCGCCCTCGACCTTTATCTTATAAATAAATATTCCCGAGCCGATATCCTCGTATTCGTAGTCCCTGAAATCGTCCCATGTGAGGTCGCAGCCCTTCTTCGAGAGCCCGATAAGCTCATCTGTTGTCATTGCCGGTTTTGTTTTCTTCGATGTGCCATTGAGGAATTCCTTTAGTATTCTTGTGTCGCGGATATCAAACTGATCGCCTTTCAAAGCCTTATCAGTTATATCGCCCGCTGAAAGCCCCGTCTGATAGATATTCTCCGGATGCTTTCCCTTATACGGCGTCCATGTGACAAGCAGACTATGGCTGATATCTCCGTCTGTGTATACCTTGTACAGATATACACCTGTATCCCATTCCACGTATTCGTAGTCCCTGAGGTCGTTCCACGCGAGGTCGTAGCCTCTTTCTGAAAGCTCCAGAACATCGCCGAGCGTCATCTTCACTTTCTCGGGAGTTACCGCCGCAGTAGCTGCAGCCGTCGTGACCGCAGGCTTTGCCGCAGTTGTGGGCTGTGTTTTGGGCTTCTCAGTTACCGGCTTTGAGGTCGTATCTACAGTTTTTTTCGCTGCCGCCGGAGCTGTTGTCTTAGCAAAAGTCTGCTTTTCCGGAGCCGTCGTTTCCGTCCTCTTTGCAGTTGAGCTTGCAGAGGTCGCTTTTTCAGTCTCAGCCGCAGTCGTAACAGCCGTTGTCTGCTTTGATTTCTTACCGGAGGAAGTCGTATTCGCGGCAGTAGTTTCCTCCAGTTCAGCAAGAGCATTCGACTCCGTTGTCGGCGCGAGCTCAGAAATGATTCTGTCATCATCGGGCGCAGGCTTCTTGCTATTGCGGAAAAGAAGTCCTGCCGCCGCTCCGAGACCGGCTATCAGCAGAAATGCCGATGCGAGCGCCGCATATTTCTGCCAGCTTACTCCGTGGTATACCTCAACGCCGGAGACTGCGTTCTCTTCTGTGATATCCTCAGTCTGCGGGATATCAGCATCTTTTATGAGGTCTTCATCTATCCGGCTCATCGCCTGTAAAAATTTCAGCTTATTCATAATCGTACCCCTCTTTCTTCAAAAATGCTTTCAGCTTTTTTCTCGTCCGGAAAAGATATGTTGCGGCTGTTTTCTCATTTATGCCATATTGTTGAGCGATATGAGCAACAGAGTCGCCGTATGTATACCTCCGCACGAACAACCTGCGGTGAAGCTGGTCCTGAGTTCTGAGGAAACGGCTTATCGCGTCCGCGAGTTCGTTCACGTCGACCCCGCTGTCCGGAGTTGCGGGAACGCAGTCGGATATCTCGTCAAGCGAAACGGTAAGAGAGCTGTCACGCTTGGCGGCAGAATTGTATTCAAGTCTGTTTATGGCGATATTCCTGACTATGCGGCACAGATACGCTTTAAGGTCGTCAGGTCTTGCGGGCGGGATATTGTTCCATAGCTCGTAGAATGCCGAATTCACGCACTCCTCTGCGTCCTCACGCTGCGAGAGCACGTTTCCTGCGATATACAAGCATATCTTTTCATACTTGCATTTCAGCTCAGCTATCGCATTTTCGTCTCTGTTCATGAGCAATTCCATTATTGATGCATCGTTCATTTTTAAACCTCCTCCCGAGAAGCATTGAGGTCCTCTGCTAATATAGTCAGATTTTGCGGAGCCGATATTTCACCCTGCGGCAAATTCCGTCCAATGCAACAAATAAAGCACATATTTTTCTATGTATGCCCAGCGGAAAAGTGCTTGAAAAAGCTGTTCGACAATGTTATAATAGAAAAAAACAGGAGGCTCTGAGCAATGAAAAAAAGGATAAGACAATTGATACTTCTGACAGCAGCATTTACCTCTGCGATGTTGCTGACGCCGTTCAGCTCGCAGGCAGCAAGTCTTCTGCCCTCCGACAGAGCTATGGAGCTTATCGGCACGGCAAACACAGCTCCCGCGGCGAAGGCTGACCTGAAATACAGCGAAATACCCGTTAAAAGTTTCCGCGTAAGCAATCTGTCTCCCGACGTCACGACTGCCCTCGACTATACCGACTGGTGGTTCAGCGAGTGGGAGGACTGCCGCTATGTGTTCCTCCCTGCAACCGCCGACCGCGAAAAGCTCGTGATAAACTATTCCGGCGGAGATACTCTGAGTCTGAACGGCAAGCCCGTCGAATCCGGCAAGGAGACTTCCATTCTCAGCGAGGCTGACACGTTCGAGGTCAGTGTCGGCGGCAAAGACTGCGGAACTCTTAAAATAATGCAGTCGAACCTCGGCTGTATCTATCTCTCGACCTCGAAGGGAGGTCTGGACGCTCTCGACAACAACAGATACCTCACTGAGACCGGCAGCGTCCTCATGCTTAACTCCGACGGAGGCACCGAATACAGCGGCGGGATAGAGAAACTCACCGCGCACGGAAATTCCTCATGGGATTACAGCAGGAAGAAGCCGTATAACCTGAAGCTCCCGAAGAAGGCTGACCTTTACGGAATGGGCAAGGCGAAGAAATGGGTTCTTCTCTCGAACTACATAGACCATACGATGCTCAGGAACAAGCTCACCGAGGATATGTGCAAAACTGCCGGTATGGAATGCGTCATGGATTCGGTATTTGTCGACCTATACGCCGACGGCTCCTACCGCGGAACGTATCAGCTCAGCGAGAAGGTGCAGATACAGAAAAAGCGCGTGAATATCCGTGACCTTGAGGAAGAGACGGAAAAGCTCAACAGCCATGACCTCGATGAATATCCGCAGAAGGTCTCCGGAGCAAAAAACGCTGAAGAATACATGGAAAACTCCTATAAATACTTCGATATCCCCAACGACCCCGACGATATCACCGGCGGATACCTCCTGCAATTCCAGCAGTGGAACCGCTACGGTACAAAATGCGTGAGCGGATTCGTGACTTCACGCGGACAGGCTGTCGATATCGACGGTCCTAAGTACGCTTCAAAGGCGCAGGTCGAGTATATCCGTTCATTCGTTCAGGACGCAGAGGACGCGGTATACTCCGAAAACGGCTTCAATTCAAAGGGAAAGCATTTCAGCGACTACATCGACATGGATTCGCTCGTGAAAGCATACCTCGTTCAGGAGATAAGCAAGAACATCGACGCGACTTCATCAAGCTTTTACCTGTGGAAGGATTCGGACAAAACAGGCGACGGAAAGCTGCATTTCAGTCCTGCGTGGGATTTCGACCTCGCCTACTGCAACTTCGCGACTTCGCGCAGAAACTCCGACGGAAAAACAGGCTATTCGGCAAGCTACAACAATCTTTTCGCCGCATATTTCCCGATACACGGATACGACGACGGCGGCATAAGCTCATCATCAGGAAGCGGACGTCCTACAGTCGGCATAAGCTGGGTGGGACAGCTTTACAAAAACGAGGACTTCGTAAATCAGGCTGCCAAGACCTATTTCAGTGACTTCAAGCCCTATCTCGACTCTCTTACAAAGGGCGAAAACACCTATATGCAGCAGCTCGCTGAGAACATACTTCCCTCCGCAGAAATGAACAACGCCCGCTGGCATATGTACGGAGGAGCTCCGTATGCAGTGTTTACTGCCACAACAAGCGGAGCTTCGTTCACGGATTCGGCAAGGCTGGTAAGCGAATTCATCGGCAAGAGAAGCGACTGGCTGAGCAGCTACTGGGAGCCCTGTACATACCTAAGAGGCGACGTAAACGCTGACGGAATTTTCAGCATAGCCGACGCAGTATCGCTGAAAAACTGGCTCCTCGCCATGCCGGATTCTCAGCTTGAACACTGGCAGGCTGGCGACCTCTGCAAGGACGACCGCCTCGACATCTACGACTTCTGCATTATGAAAAACGAACTGCTCGGGAAATCATAACTGACAAAGGCGTATGAGGACTATCCTCATACGCCTTCTTTTGCAGTCTTGGCATAGCGTTATTCAAACTTTCTTCCTACGCTGCGGGCACCTGCAATGCTGCCGCCTACAGTCCTGTAGGTCTTGGTCACGGTGTCGTAGATAACGAATCCGGCCTTGGCGTAATCTACCTTGCCGTCAGTCATGACGCTCTCGTCAGCTTTGAGTCCTACTACCTCAGCAACAACTCTGGTCTCGCCGAATTCCTCCTGTATGTCGATAACTCTGCACTCGAGCGCCACGGGAAGCTGGTCTATAACCGGCGCATTGACCTTGTCCGACTTTGTAACGGTGAAGCCGCACTTTTCAAGCTTGTTTCCGACCTTGTTTCCGGACGCAACTCCCACATAATCGCAGGCAGCTATCTGCTCCGCAGTTGCATAGGCAATTGTGAACTCTCTGTTGAGCCTGATGTTTTCGGTAGTCTTGTGAGAGGGCGAAAGGCTGACTGATACCTGAGTCATGCCTATCTGACCGCCCCATGCCGCATTCATTGCGTTGGGAGTTCCCTCTGCGTCATATGTACCGATGATGAGCACCGGAAGCGGTGCAAAAAAGCCTTTTTCAAATGATCGTTTCATAGTAGATATACCTCCGGGATATTATTTATCAATAGCTGAAATGCAAATCGACTTAGCTGAGGTCTGATACGCTGTCTGCTTTTCATATCATCATAAATTCAGCTATAGCACGCATCTCACTTTTACTTAGTATAGCATATCCAGCTAAACTCGTCAATATTATTGATTATCATAGCCTCCCTGTGGAGGCTTCTCTTTTTTAAACGCATAAACTTATCTCTTAACAGATAATAGTAATTAGGAATAATCTGTCTGATCCCTTGACATTCTCCTAAAGCTTCTATAATGTCGAAAGTTCAGATTGCTTTTAAGACTTTTTTCTTCTATACCGAAAAAACGCCTTGACACTTGCAACTATTTATGGTATATTGATAAAAAGGAAGTGATACTATGATACTCAGACCTGATTATATTAACGCAATAGAGCCGTTTATAGACTCTCCAATTGTTAAGATACTCGCCGGAGTCCGCCGCTGCGGTAAATCCACTATACTTGAAATGGTAGCTGATGAACTCGTAAAGCACGGAGTTTCAAAAGAAAACATCATTGAACGCAGATACAGCGAAATTATGTATGACGACTTTTCCGCCAAGGAGATGTACTCCGACATTAAAACTGCAATCTCGAATAAAGGACGATGCTATCTGCTTCTTGATGAATTACAGGAAATTAAAGGCTGGGAGAAGGTCGTCAACGATCTGCTTGAAAACAGCAATGTCGATATATATGTCACAGGCTCAAACAGCAAGCTGATGTCGAGTGAGATATCCACATACCTCACTGGAAGATATGTGACGATCCCTGTATATACTCTTTCGCTTCGTGAGTACCTGACTTTCAAGAATAAGGACGAGTCTCAGGCAAGAGACGTATTTGATGAATATGTTCAGTACGGCGGTTTTCCTATTGTTGGTATCAGCAGCTTCGATACAAAGGCTGCGTATCAGATCGTTGACGGTATATATGCTTCTGTCATTACGCGTGATATCTCCAAACGTCATAAGATACGCAATAAAGAGCTGTTCGACAGAGTTGTCCGCTACGTTATCGAAAACGTGGGTATGACCTTCTCGGCGAATACGATAGTGAAGTTCCTGAAAAGTGAGAACCGCAGTCTTTCTGTTGAGACTATCTACAACTATCTGAAGTGGCTGGGGGAAGCGTTTATCATCTATCCTTGTCAGCGTTACGACATTCAGGGTAAGGCAGTGCTCAAAACTCAGGAAAAATACTATCTTTCTGATATTTCTATCAAGTACAGTCAGATGGGCTTCGATACAAAAAAGCTTTCATCTGTATTCGAGAATATAGTGTACCTCGAAATGAAGCGCAGGGGTTATGATGTCTACATTGGCAAGAACTATACCAAAGAGATCGACTTTGTTGCCGTTCGCAGAGATGAAAGGATATATGTTCAGGTCTGCGTTCAGCTTCCCGATGGCTCGGATCGCGAGACTGCAAATCTTATGGATATAAAGGATCACTACCATAAATATGTGGTCTGCCGCGATACACTCGCTTTAGGGAACGATAACGGCATTGAGATAGTGCATATAGCAGATTTCCTTATGCGCGATAACTGGTAAAGGAGCATTAATATGAATATTGATAATACACTTTACAGCGGACGTCCGACAGATGAACGCTCTGACGTTGAAATGGCTATATATGATAAGCTCGATGCTCTTGGTATAGAATACAAGCGAGCTGATCACGACCACGCAGATACTATGGAGGATTGTCTTGCTATCGAAAAGGTACTTGGTGCTAAGATTTGCAAGAACCTGTTTCTCTGCAACCGTCAGAAAACGAGCTTCTATATGCTTCTTATGCCTGGTGACAAGCCCTTCAAGACGAAGTTCCTGACATCACAGCTGAACTGCGCTCGACTATCTTTTGCTGAATCTGACAAAATGCAGGAGTATCTGCATACTATTCCGGGCTCGGTGTCTGCTCTTGAACTGATATTTGATACTGACAACAACATTCAGCTCGTCATAGACAACGACCTTATGAGCGATGAATACATCTGCGGTCACCCGGGAATAAATACATCAACAGTCCGCCTGCTCCGCGATGATATGCTCAAATATGTCCGCGCGGCTAAGCATGAACCCACATTCATTGACCTTCCAACGGAGTGATATTATGCGTATACTTGCATTGGAGCTTGATAACGACATCAAAGGTATAGAATGCAGAAAAGCATATTTCGAGGGGCTTATTGAGAAACTTCCGAAGCCTGATATCGTGGTTCTGTCCGAGCTTGCCATATGCAGTTATATGGCAAGTCAGAAGATATGGAAACTTGCAGATGACTGCGGTCGTGACGCAAGCCAGTGGACTGTAAGCATAGCCAAAAAGTACAATACCTATATCGGAGCAGGCTATCTCGACAAGGAGAACGGCGACTACTATAACCGCTATATGATCGCAGGTCCTGACGGTGTATGTGGTGTTGTCACCAAGTCTGGGGGCGAATCAGCAGTTTTCAAGCGCGGGTACTTCGGAAGTATTATTCATACTCCATTTGGAAATGCTGGTGTGGGTATGCCATATCATATACTTTGTGTTTGGAGTCAAGACGCTCAAAGAGGAAAAAACAGTACAGAAATAATTTGAGAAAGCCGTTCATTCTTGGACGGCTTTTCTTATGGAAATATCTTGAAATTTAAGTTAGCATATGCTATAATAGGAATATAGTTTGCATATACTAACCAAATATAAACGGGAGGAATCAGAATGTCAGCAGTGGAATTCAAGGACGTAGTGAAAATATACGGTAAAGGCGAAGGAAAACAGGTCGCAGTTGACCATGTGAGCTTTACCATAGAAAAGGGAGAATTTGTGGTCATACTCGGACAGTCAGGTGCAGGAAAATCAACTGTTCTTAATATGCTTGGAGGAATGGACGTTCCGACAGAGGGGAAGGTCATTGTTGACGGTAAGGAAATATCATCGTACAATGACAGACAGCTTTCGGAATACCGTGCGGATACGATCGGGTTTATATTTCAGTTTTACAATCTTCTTCCGGGTCTGACTGCGTATGAAAATGTCGCTCTTGTCAAGGATATCAAGAGATCCGCACTCAGCGCAGATGAAATGCTTGAGCGTGTGGGACTTTCCGATCAGAAGAACAAGTTCCCTACGCAGATGTCAGGAGGACAGCAGCAGAGAGTTTCCATTGCGAGAGCACTTGCCAAAGATCCGAAGATAATTCTCGGTGATGAGCCCACAGGTGCTCTCGATTCCGAAACGGGAAAGCTTGTGATTGATATGCTGCAAAAGCTGTCAACGGAACACGGGAATACAGTCATTCTTGTTACACACAATGCGGATATTGCAAAGTGTGCGAACCGTATCATTCACATGAGAAACGGCAAGATCAAGTCGATCAAGACCAATGATAAGCCCATGTCAGTGAATGACATCGAATGGTGAGGTGACGGTGATGCTCAAACGTAAAATGCTGCGTGATATCAAAGCCAACTTTGCGCAGTTCTTTTCGATCATGCTCCTGTCGCTGATCGCTATGTGGTGCTATACTGGATTTCAGGCAAATGTCATCGGCGGCAACAAAGCAAGAGCCGATTTCGAGAGTGACTCCAACTTCGCTGACGGCTGGATATACGGTGCAGACTTCAGTGAGGAACAGGCAAAGAAAATTGCAGATATCAGCGGTATTAAAGATGTTCAGCTCCGCGCAGAGGTGCTCGGAAAAGCCGATGAAAAATATAATACAGCGGAGATGTACTGCTATTTTCAGAACAACACAGATGTCACTATTCCGAGGACTGCTGACGGTACATACTTCAATGCAGACGACGAAAACGGCTTGTGGCTGTTCAGCAGATTTGCTGAGACATGGGGAATAAAAGTCGGTGATAAATTCACAGTTCATGTCATGGGTCTGGACATTGAAAAAGAAGTCAAGGGTCTTGTCGTCACTCCCGAATATGAATTCGCCTGTGCTTCAACTGATACAGATTCTGACTTTCATAACATCGGATTTGCATATTTGTCTCAGAAAGTTCTGCCGGAAGAAATGCGAATCAATAATGAGATAATATTCACCTGTGACGGTAAGGCGCTTGGGTTTGAGGACGAAATTGCAAAGGCGCTTGAAGATAACTACGCATACCTTGCTGACAGAAACAGTATCCGCGGCTGGTATCAGCTTTCGGACGAACTGGCACAGCATGACAGCTTTTCGTACATATTCTCTTTCGTGTTTGTATCGATCGCACTGCTTGTTATCATAACCACAATGAAGCGAATGATCGCTCAGCAGAGGACGCAGATAGGCACACTCAATGCTCTGGGTATGAAAAAGCGAAAGATCCTGTTTCACTATCTCAGCTACAGCTTTGTGCTTTCGGTGATCGGCTGTGCTTTGGGTATTATTCTTGGTTTGCTGACATTCGGCAGGCTTATGGTCAATATGTTCAGCCAGTTCTATACCATTCCGAACTGGCAGCCGGGATCCAGCTACAAAAGTATCATCGTTGCGGCAGTTCTTGTTCTGATATGCACGGGAACTACCTATTTCAGCTGCAAGCAGATACTGAAGATACACCCGTCTGAGGCTCTCAGACCTGCGGCTGCGAAAACTGCTAAGCCCTGTATTTTTGAGAAACTTCCTTTCTGGAACAAGCTGAGTTTCAATGCAAGATACAATCTGCGTGACATCTCACGCTCGAAAATGCGTGCATTTATGGGCATTTTCGGCACTTGTATGGGTATGATGATAATGGAACTGGGACTTGGAGCCTATGATACGGTGGATTATGTCCGTGACTGGTATTTCCGGGACATTCAGAACTATGAGTATCAGGTGATTCTCAATGACAGCTGTACTCCCGAACAGGCTGAGGAGCTGAAAATCGGGACTGACGGTGAGCTTATCGCTATGGAGGCGGTGTCTATTGCTGCAAAGGATCACCCGACTTCTGACGGCATCATAAGCTGTAAGCTGGCAGTTACCGAAGGAGAACAGCTTTACTGCGTTTCCGATACAGAACTAAATACAATGCCTATCCCGAAAGGCACAGTCGCACTCACCATGAAACAGGCAAAAAAGCTGGGACTGTCCGAAGGCGATAGAGTGTACTGGAAAACTGCAACAGGCAGCAAATGGAATGAGAGCAAGATTGGACTTATCTCACGCCACCCGAATATAACAGGATTAACAATGCTCCGTGAGGATTACGAAGCCGCAGGAATGGACTTCCGTCCTGTAATGCTTGTTTCAAAAAATGACTGCGATAATGTCGCCGATCATGACTGTGTTTCCGCAGTCCACAGCATGAAAGACCTGATAGCGGCTTTTGACAAGATGATGGAGATCATGAATCTGCTTGTGTATTTCATGGTGATATTCTCGGTTCTGCTGATAGTCATAGTGCTCTATAATTCGGGAAATCTGTCATTCAATGAACGTGAGAAGGAATTCGCAACGCTAAAGGTTCTCGGCTTCAAGAGCAGTGCCATACGCAGACTTCTTTCAACGCAGAATTTATGGCTGTCAATCATCGGAGTGATATGTGGACTTCCCCTCGGACGTGTGCCGTTACAGGCTATGATGGACTCAAACGGTGATGCCGTAGACTGGCCATGCTATATTGCTCCATCAACATATACCATTGCAGCAATATTTGTAATGACAGTATCTGTGCTTGTCAGCTTCCTGTTATCACGCAGGATAAAGAGAATAGACATGGTAGAAGTGCTGAAAGGCATGGAATAAAAATGAAAAAGGAGTATTGATTATGGAACTGAAACTCGGAGATGTTCAGACAACGGCACTGATTCCGCTTGCAGTCAAAGCAAATGAGACACTGCGGAAAAATGCCCGTATCAAAGATCAGAAAGCTGTTGAGATCATTAAAACGCTGAAAATAGACACAGCGCAGTACGATAAATTTATGTCTCATGAGGGCGTGATTGCGAGAACGATCATGCTTGACCGTCAGCTTAAAGGCATCATAAAAAAGCATCCCGATACAGTCATTGTAAATGTCGGTGCAGGATTTGATGACCGGTTTTCGAGAATGGATAACGGCAAGATCCTGTGGTTTGACCTTGATCTGCCCGATGCGATAGCTGCAAGAAGGAAGGCATTTCCGGAGCGTGACCGTGTGACCATGATCGCAGGAAATGCATTGGAGGATAGCTGGTGCGGACAGGTAAAGGAGTCTCTCGCAGGCAGAAAAGCAAAGCCGGTATTCATAGCTGAGGGACTGTTCATGTATCTGACGCTGGACCAGATACGCACATTTCTTGAAGTGCTGAAAAACAATTTTCCTGACGGCGGTATTCTTATCGCAGAACAGAATGGAAAGTTCATGATGAAAAATGACAAACATCATGATACCGTGAAAAACACCAATGCACATTTCATGTCCGGTACGGATTCAGGACAGGAGATTGCAGATCTGGTGAACGGTTTCCAGCTTGTGGAAGAACACAGCTTCAATGAGGAAATGAGAAAGTACAGTATCCGTGCAAAGCTCTTTGCACTGCTGCTGCCGAAAGTGAATGATCGCTGGGCAACATTTAAGTGGTGAAGCAGAAAGGAACATCAATGAAAGAATACGTTCTTTGTCAAAAGCAAAAATAGACGAAATATCCACACTTATCGGTGCGTCATTCTGGGATTACCCCTATGAAGAAGGAGAGGGTGGATTGAAGCCGTTCTTTCCCTCAAAACAGGCGCTGACCTTTATGAAATACGCCCTGCCGTTCCCTACACAAGTGCAGATCTGAACTGGCAGAACAAGCAGTCACGCAGCAGCGTAGAGATGAGCAATCACAGCTCACGTCCTGAACTTGCTGATAAAAGTGCTGATATTGCAGTATATGACACAATCTATGTGGGTTTCCCCGTATGGTGGTACATTGCCCCTAAGATCATCAATTCCTTCCTTGAAAGCTATGATTTTTCGGGCAAAAAGATCATTCTATTCGCCACATCAGGCGGCAGCGGATTTGGAAAAGCTGTTGAGAACCTTAAGCCCAGTGCTCCTAATGCTGAGATCATTGAAGGTAAAGTCAATCCTTCCATTAAGGATATTTAAGTTCTTTCAGCTATATGATAAAACTGAAAGCTGTTCTGTATGATCTTTATCATGAATGTCTTCTCAAAAAGTTTTAGTGTATCAGATGTTATATAGTCTATGTTTTATGTGCGTCATTAGCCTATGGTCTATTGACATACAAAAAAAGTATGTCATATAAGTTGTTTTTCGGCTTTTGAAATATTGCAATAAAAACAGCCACCTTATTGAAAGATGATTGGAGCCGGTTATCCCGGCTCCGTCTCATTTATGTAAACTTTCTTTCGTATTCTTTGAGCCTGCGGTAAAATGTGTTGGCACGCAGGCCAATCTCTTTCTGAAACCATACAGCAGTAATAGTACCAGACTTCCAATGCTGATCCAGCTGACCGAACTTTATCCAGTCGATAGGTAAAGGTTGTCTTCCTTTGTATTTCCCTTGAGACTTAGCTATGGCTATACCCTCACGCTGACGCTGTAATGTCTGTTCTCGTTCAAGCTCTGAAAGTGCAGCGAATATCGACAGAACGAATCGTCCCTGCGGAGTGTTGGTATCGATGTTCTCTTTGCTGCTGACAAGAGTAACTCCTTTCTTCTGGAGCACATCAACGATATTGAGCAGATCTCGCGTGGAACGTCCAAGTCTGCTGATGCTTTCAATGTAGAGGGTATCTCTATCCCGAGGAATCTGTCATGGCGGCTGAGATCATCGGAGCAAAGAGAGTTATGCCGATACACTGGGGAGCATTTTCCCTTTCTAACCACGGCTGGGACGACGGTCCCGAGCGCTTTGCAGATGAGGCAGAAAAGCGTGGGATAAGCGTTATCGCTCCGCATATCTGCGAGACGTTCGACCTTGACGCTCCGCCTGTATTGACGCGGTGGTGGAAGGCTTACAACTGATATACACAGACAGAGGCAGCTCCGATGATAAGGAGCTGCCTCTGTCTGGTTTGTTATGAAATGTGTCAGTTGTTGTAATAATCTGCTTCGCTCACACAGGAGTTGTTTGTTGCGATGTAGTACCACACCGGTGCGGTCGCGTCGTTCATGCTCGTGATGCCTATTTTGAAAGTATAAACGCCGTTCTCTGAGGAGATAAGGTCACAGCTTACAGCTTTGAAGCCTTCTCCGCCTGCGTATGAGATAGCGTTCTGTGTAGCAGCCTGTGCAGCCATATGCTCTTTGAATTCATCTGTGTCAGCGTAAGCCTCCCATTCAGCCTTAGCCTTAGCTTCTTCGGGAGTGAGCGACGCATCGGATTCGCTCATACAAGAGTCAGGAGTTGCAATGTAGTACGTTACAGGAGCAGATGCATCATTCATACTTGTGATACCGATCTTGAATGTGTATACGCCATTTTCAGATGAGATGAGGTCACAGCTCACAGCTTTGAAGCCCTCGCCGCCTGCATATGAGATAGCATTCTGAGTTGCAGCCTGCGCAGCCATATGCTCCTTGTATTCATCTGTCTGAGTATATGCTTCCCACTCTGCCTTAGCCATTTCATCAGGATTGGAAGCGGCTGTATCATCCTGCTTGGCTGCCTCGCTTGCAGCAGTAGTTGCGGTGCCTGTGGAAGTGGCTGCGGACTCAGCCGGGCTGTTTGTCTCTGCTGATGCGGTAGTCGTTGTTGTTTTGGGAGAAGCAAAGCTGTCGCTGCTCTCGGTATCGCTGCCGCAGCCTGTGAGCATCGCGGCAAGGAGAAGCGTTACGAGAATCGATGTTTTTTTCATATTGTTACCTCTTTCAGAATCATCATTATTTGCGCAGAGGTATGTCCGCGCAAGCTGTGCTGTCAATTGAAAGTAATTGTATCACACTTCGTTCTTGCTATCAATATACAAAATGTTAACGGACTGTTATTATTCTGTTATTTAGCTAAAATGGCGCTATATCTCGAAAAATCGGTACAGTCACTAAGGGCTTTTTCTAAAAAAAGGGCTGCCGAGCCGTAAACTTTACGTTACGTAATCGGCAGCCCACGAAACCGGCAGAGGGGGAAGTCCCTCTGATGCACTTTTGGGGTTATTCAGTTGTGTTTACGCTTTACTTTTCAGGAAGGGTTTTTATGACTCCTGCGTCCTTTTTCTGTATCGAGAGAGCGTCTCTTGCAGTTACTCCGTCGCCGCGGTTGTAAATGTCCGCATTGTCGAGAGCTTCTTCATTCAGACCGTACTTGTCCTTGTTGGCAACGTACTGGAGGATAGCAACTGCGTCAGAAACTGATACCTTTCCGTCGAGGTTAGCGTCGCCGTAAAGCGTATCGTGAGGAGCAGCTGTTGTGGTCGTGGTAGTAGTTGTTGTGGGAGCTGCGGTCGTTGTCGTTGTTGTTGTCGTTGTTGTGGTGGTGGTAGTTGTTGTGGTAGTTGTGGTAGTTGTCGTAGTGGTGGCCTTTGCAGCTTCCTCTGCTGCGAGCACCTGTGCAGGTATAGCGATTATATCGCTGTAGAAGCTCTTGGGCTGGCAGTTTGCATCGAAGGGGAGGGGATTTCCGCCCTGAGTGCCCTTTCCGTCGTCCTCCTTGTAGGACTGTCTCCAGCTTGCGCTGTCGCAGTGACCCCAGATAGTTACGCTTGAAATGCTGTTGTGGCGCTCAGCTGCGACCCTGTAGATGTCGACGAAGAGATCAGCGCCCTCCTTCATCGAACAGGTGGTAACGTCGAGCTCAGTGATCTGAACATCGAGACCGAGACTGTTGAACATATCTATAGCGTCTGCGTATGTGCCGAATTTGGGATCGTTGGACTCAGTAGCGCTGCCTGAGAAGCCGAAATCGCAGTAATGCATATGTGACTGCATACCGATACCGTCGATGTAATCGCCCGCTGCCTGGATCTTCTTAGCCATATTGTAGAGGTCGTCACGCTTCTTCACGAAATATTCGTTGTAGTCGTTCATATAGAGCTTGCAGCCCTCGGGAGCGTATTGTCTTGCATACTTGAAAGCGTTGATAACGAACGAATCATCGTGGTAGCAGCTCCACCACTTCGAGAATTCGCCGCCGTCACCGCGGAATCCGCCGCCGTCATTCTTGAAGAGCTCGTTGCAGACGTCGTAGGAATAAACCTTGAGGTTGGGATAATCTCTCTTGAGAGTTTCAAATGTGTTCTTTATCATACTCTCGAGACGCTTGTTCATACGCTCGGGAGAGACTGTTGCGCCGTTATCGCTGAAATTCTCCTTGAATATCCAGTCGGGAGTCTGAGAATACCAGACGAATGTGTGTCCGCGCAGACCGATACCGTTTTCCTCGCAGAACTTGAGGATAGGAGCAGCCCTGTTGAGAGTGATAGCTACGTTGTCGCCCGATGAACGGCTGCGGTCGCAGATATAGTCGGGCTTCATCTCGTTTTCACAGGTAACGGAGTTGAAATTCTTCTTGATGAATTCCTGTACCTGAGGCTTTGTGATGTTGTATGCGTTTACCTCTGCACCGATGCGGAACATTTCGCCGTAATAGTCCTTGAAGCCTGTACCGTTCGGATCATAGGTGTAATCGTTGTTCTGATGTGAAGCGATCATTTCGGGATCTCCTTGTGGGATATTCGGGTTTGTGGAAGGTGTGGAGGTTTCGACTGTGCCGCCTCCTGTAGTAACTGACGAAGCCTTTCCCTTCTTGGAGATCTGGAATGAATCGAGCCAGATATTCGTAAGGCTGTCGGGAGCTTCGATGTAAACAGACATACCGGAAGCGCCGGAGGGAACTGTGAACTCGGTATTTTCGAGCTTTGTCCACTCACCGCTCTTTGCAGATGCGGTAACTATCTCCATCCAGTCGGTCGAGCCGCCTGCTGTGTATTCAAGAGTGAGCTTGAGGTCGGTATCCTTGCCGCTCTTCTGAAGACCTGCCGCGCTTATGCTGTAGATCTGTCCGGGAACGAGTACCGAAGAATCGAGTTTAACTGCACCGCCGTGCCAGTTGCTGGTCCTGCCGGAGACCTTGAGTGAGCCGGTCCCGTCATAGTAGCTGCCGTTGTCGACAGAAACGGTTGCTCCGCCTCTGCCTGCGAAATCGCCCTTGCCGGAATCGAAATTCTCGGTGTAGAAGTCGCCGTTCTCATCGGGCTCAGCAGGCTGTTCGGGTTCGGTTGGCTGTTCGGGCACGGGCTCATCAGTGTACTTGATGATGTTTTTCTTAACGTTTGCCTGACCGTCGCTCTCCCAGCCTTCAACGTTGAAGGCTACCTCGTAGAGATTACCCATCTTCATACCGAGCGATTCCCAAGCCTCGAAGTGCTTGTAGATGCTGATAGTACCTGATGTACGGGGAGTTTTACGAACGCTGATGTACTGCGTGAAAGGTCCCTTGCTGTTAGTGATGTTGTAAGAGTTCATCGCATTCGTGAATACGTCATAAACGCTTCCGTCGATAGTTACTTGCTTTGCGCTGCCGGAAGAGGGCACCCAGTTTTTCCAGTCCTCGATGATGTAGAATTCAACGAGGGGGTTCTCAGTCCAGCCGTAGATACAGATACGTGAGTTTCCGGCGCTTCCTGCCGACCAGTCGCAGTCGAACTCGCAGGTGAAGTTGCCGTAATCCTGCCAGTGATTGGGGTTGTTTCTGCCCCAGAAAAGTCCGCGGCGGGCAAGGAAGTTGCCCTTCGAGCCGTTAGGACCGCATTTCCAGCTTGTGCTGAATCCGCCTCCGTCATCTGCAAGAGTCATTGTGGATGAGTTCGGTGTGTCTGCCTGCCAGATCTCGTGGTGATAATCGTTGTACCAGCCGGTCTCCTGTGTGTGACCGGGGCTGGTCTGAAGCACCTTTGCAGCGTTGGTGGTAAGCTCGGTCGCTGTGATAGATGAGCATGAAACAGCCAAAAATCCGGCAACTGCGGTGCTTATGACGCGCTTGAAAACACTTGTCTTCATAAGTATCAGTCCTCACTTTCATATAATTGTTTGTGAACGATTGTCCGACAATCTGAGTGCAGAAACAGGAGTTAGTGTATACAAAATTAACTAATTTTCTCTTTACTCACATTGCCGTAATACCCTGTTTTATTATGCTGTTTTTATCATACACCATTTTTCTGTATTTGTCAAGACAATTTAGTCAATTATACAAAACGTTGACCGGACAGAGAAAAGCTTTTTCAGCTCACATCATAATGAATGGCTCCCGGAAAGACCCGGGAGCCATAAACGCTTCTGATCTATTTGTTTTCGTCCGGAGCCTTGCCTATCAGCCTGATGATCTCTGTTTCATCTGCACCGGGATAAAGCTCACTGATCCTGTTGACTATACGCTCCCATGATTCACGCGGAGCTTCACTGTATGCGGCGGATACTGCGTCATAGCCCCATAACGCCTCGGGAGGGAGCAGAACCGACACCGCCATACCGTATTCATCGCCTTTTTTATTAACACGTCTGTGAAAATCAGCTGTAACGAGGTACATTTTCATCATAAGTCCGGTAGTGATGCCGGGAAAATTCTTCTCGCCGCCCTTCCCGAAGCCTGCGAGCTGCTTGAGGTCTGTTGTGAGGATCTGTTTGTCGGTCCATATGACATCACCGCTGCTGTCGGTATCTGTAAGTGCGTCCATTACCAGCTTTTCGCGGCGGTTTATCCTGCTGTCCTCCCACGCAGAGTCGAAGTCATAGCCGTCACGCCTGTAATTTGCAAAGTACGGCAGCCATTCAAGACTGATAAAGCCAGCCTTTTTATCGAAGAATTTGCCGTATGCGACCTCGTGTCCGGAAGCGATGATCTCACGCCATTCCCACGGATCCTGAGCTCTGTCGCCTGTCCACCAATACTCGGAAGATACGTGCTCCTCGACTGAGAATCCTGTTATCCCGTTCCCGAAGAGCGGCAGGAATCCGACCTCGTTTATCCAGCTGACGAGCTCCTTCGGGCTGCGAATCCTGTACGGGTCGTCCCATGCGAGCCCCTTCATTATCCATTCACCGTTTTCAACTGACATAATTGACTCCTTTTACTTATCCTGACTGTACACAATTGCTGTTTGCAGCGGATATTGTCTGTATCATTCTGTACTTTCCCTCTTTTTGAAGCCGGCGTTGACAGTGATTATCCCGGCTGCAACGAGAAGCAGCGCGAGAACTGTCCGGAGCGGTCCGGCAGGCGACCTCTCAGACAGCAGCAGCGCAGAGAGAACAACTCCGAATACCGGGTTCATAAACCCGAACACAGACACTGACGAGACCGGATTGTATTTCAGCAGCAGGCTCCAGAGCGAGAATGCGGCTGCTGAGATGAATGCGAGATACAGCAGTATCGCGATCCCGGGAGCTTCGGTTTCACCGATCCTGCCGCCTGACAGGACTCCTACAGCTGTCATAAATACGCCGCCGATGATGAACTGCCAGCTGCTCAGCATTACGGGGTCGGAGCTGCCGGAAAACCTTTTCGTAAGTGAAGCAGAAAATGCGTGCGAAAGGGCTGACAAAAAAATAAGCCCCTCTCCGGCAAAGCTCAGGCTCATATCGCTTCCGCCTGCAAGATTTACAAGTATCACTCCTGCAAAGCCGACAGCACATCCGATGAGCTTCTTTGCGGAAAGCTTCTCAGTGCGGAATACAAGCGCCGAAACGATTATCGAAAGGAATACGTTTGAGGCTGTGATGATCGAGCTCTTCATTCCGGTCGTGTGTGAAAGACCGATGTAGAAGAAGGTGTATTGCAGTATCGTCTGAAAAAGAGAGAGCAGACAAACACGCGGCAGCTCCTCTTTTTTCGGGATAAGCGGACGCCGTGCTGCGGCACTTCCGGCTGCGGCAGCCATTATCCCTGCGAACAGGAAACGCATTCCGGCGAAAAGTATCTGTGAAGAGGTGCTGTCTGCTCCTATGCTGAAAAGGCGGTATCCTATCTTTATGCAGGGGAATGCACTTCCCCACAGCAGACAGCAGATAAGCGTTATACATATTATCACCGGCCAGCGTGTCAAAAATGCTTTTTTATCCATTGTATCTCCTGAAAAAGCGCATTATGCGCTGAAATTGTAAAAACTGTTATTATTATACCATTCCTTATGTAAAAATGCAAGGAAGCTGAATAATGTACAATAAGGTCGGCTGAGTATAGAAAAGGGGATATGCCGTCTGAAACAGGACAGCATATCCCAGCTTGACTGTTTATCCCGAAGGATGTCGGAGATACGGTGGCTTACTCAGAGGCATCAGTGGCAGCTTCGGTCGCGAATATTCCCTCGAACGCTTCCTTGAACTCCTGGAGATCCTGGAAGTTGAAGCTGTCTTCTCCGATACCTATCATCGGCTCGATAGTGACGTCCTCGTATAACGGTTCGCTGAAATCGAATGTTTCCTTTGTGCCGTGGATACGGTATGACAGCTCTATCGGAGTGTACTTATTGGCAAAATACAGCTTGATCCCGTCGGTAGATACACCGAACATACCGAGCTGGTCGACGAGCTCCTCAAGGTCTATCGGCTCGCCCTTGCTGACATAGAATACCTGAGCTTTATCCATATTATCCGGCTCTGTCATATCAAGTATCGTCACCTTGACCTGACCCTCGACCTTCCTGTCAGGGTCAGTGCGTGAGAGGTCAAAGTCGAGCTCGATATTCTGACCGACGAGCGAGACGTTCTTTGCAAGGCTGTCGTAGCCCTTTGCCTTTGCCCTTATCTTGACATCGCCGAACCACTTCATATCAAAATCCAGCACGAGCTTGCCGTGTCTGTCAGTTTTGCCGACAATGTTGCCGTTGATGGTGACAGTGGAATTCCTGATAGCACGGCTTCCGCAGTGGACATATATGTGCGTCTTGCCCTGCGGCGTGTACATCTTTGTTTCGTAGAGAGCCTCTCTTACAGCTGCCTTCTTTTCCTGACTGAACGAAAGAGAATCTGCACTGATGATGAGTGAGATAGCAGCCTGTCTGAAATCTGTGCCGGTCAGGAGGTTGTTCATTGAGTTGAAGAAAAGCTCTGCTATCTCATCGTTTGTGAGTCCCTTGAGGCTCATAAGGTAAGCCGCATGAGAAACGATCGTAGCGTTATCGTGTTCATCTGCATGGCACGTATTTCCGGACTCATCAGTATATGTGAACGGTACGAAATACTCTCCGCCGACCTCAGAAGGGCCGTTGTACTTGTTGGGGTCTATCGCACTTCTGTATACGCTGCTGAACCGCTCATTCTGGAACTCATGGGGCATGAATTCCCAGTCATTCGCCGCAATTGAACCAATAGTATCGGCATAGCCTTCGTTTATGGTCCTTGAGCCGACCGAATCGTTCAGTCCGGCTTTATAGCAGATGACACCGTGGGTGTATTCGTGCCCGAGCGTACCGTTTCCGGCGCAGGGTCTGTCATCGAGCGCTCCTACGATAATGATATTTGATTTTTCCAGAAAACCAGCCCCGGTATATGTTCCGGGGATAGGAATCAAAGTACCGAGCGTTGTGCGGAAGCCGTCTATAAATTCTCTGTCTAATTCTGACAGATCCCAGCCACTTGTGTCTACGGAAGCAAACGAATCGCTTGGCTGGACGATTATCCTGATAGGCATATCGTTGCCGTCGAGTGATCTCCAGCCGAGTCGTTCGTATAGATCATATGCATTTTCTACGGCTGCTAAGGAAATGACAGAGTAATCAGTCAGATCGGAACTGACGTTCATTGTTGACCACGATAAAGGGCGGAGGACCACGCTCCCGTCATCATATGTGTGTGAAACAACGGCATCTATCGGATTGAATCCGCCTGCAACGTAGGATCCGGGTATCCATTCTGTAATGATTATCGAAGCTGCGGTAGCCATGCTTCCGTCAGACACGATGATATTACGCTTAGGGTCATTGAATCTATATCCGCCCAGGGAATGTGTCTCAAGGTCAACACTGTGTACTGTGCCGCCGACATTGACATTCACAGTCTCAAAAGCCATTGAGTACAGCGAATTATCTGTTATTATCTCGCAGCTGTCGGCGTCTATCAGAAGTCCGGAATACTTTTCAGCTCCGTTTACCTTGACATCGTAGGCGAGCCTTGCATCTCCGCTTTCGGGACGCGCAAGGACAGTGAGCTCGCTGCTGAGAACGACTGCCCCCTCACCAGCATATTCCTTTGCGGCTGATTCGGCTTCTTCCTGAGTTTTTGCCGCCTCGGTACTTATCCTGACAGGAGTGTATCTTCCGTTGAGGGCGATCACCTCTCCCGCCGGGCTCACCGTTAATATGAGCTCATTCCCGTAAACAGGGACTCCATTCAATACCTGCTTGTACTTGTAATATGAAATATCCTTGTATGAGGACTTTTCGAGGAAGCTGAGCTCATCCGCCGCATTGCTGAGACCTATCTCGGAGGAGTGGCGTGCAATGAAATCCATTGCTTCCGCTTCTGATGAGATCTTGTCGTCAAAGCTTCCGCTCAGAAGTGAAAAGTCTCCGTTTTCGTCGGTGGTGACGCTTAGCTGGGTAAAGGTGCTCTTTTCGGGACCGTTATTTTTCCCTCCGCCGTTCTTTCTGACCTTCAGGAAGTGAACGATGAGAAATACATTAACGATACAAAGCACCAGTATAAGAAGGACACATATCAGTGCTACCGGGAACTTTTTCTTTTTCTTCGGCGGCTGGACCGGTGGTACTTCACCGTAGTATGCCGGTTCCTGATACAGTATCTGCTGCTGTGCGGGCGGAACCTCATTCAATGCCGTATCAGGCTGCTGACCTTCAAATATGTTTACGTTACTATTCTGCTCCATATTAACCTCTTTCCTTATAGTATGCCACGATGCCTTTTGTCATTGTGTATCCGAAATTGTTCCGGAACAATGATCTTGCATCGAATGTGAATATTATATCATATTGTGTCTGAAATAGCAAGGGGACGCGTCGATAAACCACCGTTCCGGACGGCTCTGCCGCGAAACAGGCTGCGGCGACACGCCGCTTATATCATATTAAACCATTAATAGCAAGGGGGGCGCGGCAAAAAACTTCCGCTCCGGACTGCTTTGGCGCGACACAGGCTGCGCCGGCAAACTAAACAAAAAAGAAAAGCACCCGTTTTTACAAACAGGTGCTTTGGGACTATATAAGTCAGGACAGGAGATCAATCCTCTTTCTTCTTCAGAGTGAATGCTACCGATGCAGCGATCGCTGCTGCTGCGATGATAGATACGAACTTTTTCATAATTATTTCTCCTTTTCCGTTTTCCGGATATTATTGTCGTTTTGGGAGGAGGTCTTTTCCTCTTCCGTGATTACATAATATCACAGTCCGGGCGCAGATTCAATATTCAATTCTTCCCCCGAATGTAGCTAAAGCAACGTTTCTGTCAGATAGTGTAGCCTAAGCTACAGGACAGTACAAAATAGTAGTTACTGTATGAAGAAAAAGGATTTAAGGATTACTTAATAATTTCCATGTTATGATAATATCACGGAAGGAGATGGTGATATGTATTTCAACATTCTTAAAAAAGACCTCAGACGCAAAAAGACTGTGAATCTTATAATCCTCGTATTCGTGATACTGTCGGCGATGTTTTTCTCATCGAGCGTGAACAACATCGTCTCGGTCATGGGCGGAGTTGACCGCTTCCTCGATATGGCAGGTATGAAGGACTATTTCGTGATAATGTCCGAGTCCGGGGACGGTGAGCCGTTAAGCAGGCTGCTTGACGAGAGCGACGAGATAAAGGGCTACGAAAGCGAGCCGTTTCTGCTCGGTGACGCTGAGATGCTGCGGCTCAACGGCGGCATAATGGAAAATACGGGTTCAATGTGCATGGTAATGTCAGCCGATGAGATGTGTATGACCTACTTTGATAAGAACGATGAGCCCATCACATCTGTCGATGAAGGAAAAGTGATGCTGACAGCCTCTCTCGCTGCAAAGGCAGACATAAAAGAGGGCGACACGATAACCATAGATATGTTCGGTGAAAAGCTCGACCTCGAAATGGCTGGCATCTGCAAGGACGCTATCCTCGGCAACGAGATGACGGACAGTCCGCGGTTCATACTCTCACCTGCCGATTACGCAAAGCTCTATAGCAATGAAACAGTACGCAGGACCTCGCGCTGTGTATCGTATATCATAGAGACAGACAACGCCGATGCTGTGGAAAAGGCACTTAGCTCTTCTGACGGCTGTATCCTTGACTTTTCAAGAAGTCTTGTAAAGATCACATATGTGATCGGCATATCGGTCGCTGCGATAGTTATGGCGGTAAGCCTGTTCCTGATAGCCATATCATTCGTGGTGCTCCGGTTCACTATCGGCTTTACGATACAGGAGGAATTCCGCGAGATAGGCGTAATGAAGGCGATAGGCATAAAAAACAGCTCGATACGCCTTCTCTATCTCACGAAATATCTCGGCATAGCTCTGATAGGTTCAGTTATCGGATTTTTTGCCGCGATACCGTTCGGGAAAATGCTGCTCGATTCGGTCGGCGGCAATATGGTACTTGGAAATGACCAACCTGTCCTCATAGGTATCCTATGCTCAGCGGCTGTAGTGGCTGTGATACTCATTTTCTGCTGGAGCTGCACCTCAAAGGTGAAAAAGCTTTCACCGATAGACGCCGTAAGGAACGGTCAGACGGGCGAACGCTTCCGCAAGCACAGGTCTATGAGCCTCAGCCGGAGCCGGCTGCGCGCATCGGGCTTCCTTGCGCTCAACGATGTCCTCAGCAACCCTAAGCAGTCTGCGATACTCACGATCGTTTTCACGCTCTGTGCTCTTCTCGTTATGGTGCTATCAAGCACCTCCAAGACCCTCGCGAGCGACGAGCTTCTATACATTATAGGAACTACCAAGAGCGACGTTTACCTCGACATCCACTCAAGCACGCGCGAGATACAGAACGAAATAAAGACCTTCAGCGAGGTCGAGAGCGAGATAGAGGATACTCTTGCGGAAAACGGTATGCCATGTAAGGTGTATACAGAGGGCTTCTACAGTGTTTCCGTCGAATCCGGCGGCAATACATCGACTTGCAGATTTCTCTACTGCCCCGATACCGATACTGCTGACTACGTTTACGGAAGCGGAACTCCTCCGCAGTATCCGAATGAGATAGCGCTCGGATATGCTGCGGCTAAGGAAATAGGAGCAGACGTAGGTGACACGGTCGATATTACTGTGAACGGCAAAAAGGAGCAGTTCATCGTCACTGCGCTTATGGATTCGATGAGCAACCTCGGAAAATGCGGACGCTTTCACAGCTCTTATGAGATAGATGAGAGCTCCGTCATAAACACGATGGCTCACCAGATAACCTTCAATGACCACCCCGACGATAAAACGATACATGAGCGTATCGAAAAGATAAAGGACATCTATTTCACAAACAGAGTATTCGACAGCGCAGGCTACGTGGACGATTCAACAAAGGCTTCGGGTGCAGTCGCAGGTGTAAAGGACCTCACGATGATACTTTCCGTGCTGATAATCATACTGATAAGCATTCTGCTCGAACGCTCGTTCATATCCAGGGAGAAGGCGGAGATAGCGCTCGAAAAGGCTATAGGCTTCAAAAACCGCTCCGTCATATGGACCCACGTACTGAGATTCATCATCATTGCGGCTGTTTCGGTAGTTATCGCAGCACTGCTGAGCTCGCCTGCAACAGAGCTCATAATGGATCCGCTGTTCGCACTTCTCGGCGCTGTTAAGGGACTGAAATACGACATCGCACCTGTTGAGATGTTCGTTATATATCCGCTCATCGTGCTCTCTGCGGTTACAGCCGGTGCCTTCTTCACGGCACTCAGCACGAACAGGATCAAGGCATCAGATACTTCCAATATCGAATAAAAGGAGATAATGCTATGACAAATACTATACTCGATGTAAAGGACCTCTGCAAGACATACATCATCAATAAAAGGCAGAACAATGTTCTTCGCAACGTCAGCTTTCAGATCTCAGAGGGCGAAATGGTAGCGGTCATGGGACCCTCCGGCTCCGGAAAATCCACGCTTCTGTACACGGTCTCGGGTATGGACAGAATGACAGCCGGCAAGGTGGATTTCTGCGGAAAGGATATAAGCAGCCTCAATGACAATGCGCTCGCCAAGATGCGCCTCGACGATATGGGATTCATATTTCAGCAGATGTATATGATGAAAAACCTGTCCGTCATCGACAATATCATCCTTCCTGCCGTGAAATCGGATAAGATAAAGGAATCGCGCAAGGAGACAGTCTCGCGTGCCCGTGAGCTTATGCAAAAGCTCGGTATCAGCGATACTGCCGATAACGATATAAACGAGGTCTCGGGCGGACAGCTCCAGCGCGCCTGCATTTGCAGGAGCATGATAAACCGTCCGCAGATGATATTTGCCGACGAGCCGACAGGTGCCCTCAACCGCGCCTCCTCGGACGAGGTGATGGACGAGCTCGAAAAGCTAAACAGCGAGGGAACTACGCTCATGCTCGTAACTCACGATTCAAAGGTAGCCGCAAGATGTTCGAGAGTGCTTTTCATAGTTGACGGGAACATCAAAGGAGAGTATAATATAAAAAGAGAAAAGCCTCTCCGCGACAGAGAGCGTGAGCTCAACAACTGGCTGCTCGAAATGGGCTGGTGAGCGCGGAAGGTACTGATAACTGTTCGGAGGTATCGTATGGTCGATATTCTTATAGTTGAGGATAACAGCGAGCTCTGCGGGCTGCTGTGCGAATTTCTCCGCGCCGAGGGATACGTTGTGAGCTCTGCCGACAGCGGCGAAAAAGCCCTTGCTCTGTATGAAAAATACGGAGCAAGGCTCGTTCTGCTCGATATAAACCTCCCCGGGATAGACGGATTCAGCGTCTGCAAGCGGATACGTGCAAGGGAGAATACTCCTATCATCATCCTGACCGCACGTGGGGACAAGGAGGATAAGCTCAACGGCATAGTCCTCGGAGCTGATGATTACATCGAAAAGCCTTACGATATTGATATACTTATCGCCAAGATAAAGGGCATCTTCAAGCGCAGGCTCGCCATAGATGTCATCACTGACGGCGACATCACCCTTGACCTTGCAAACGAAACTGTCACAAAAAACGGCGAGCTGCTGAATATGACCGCAAAGGAATTCGAGCTCCTGCGTCTGCTCATCGAGAATAAGGGACAGACCATTACAAAGCAGATGCTGTTCGACAGGATATGGGGTACGGACAGCGAATCCGAGCCGCAGACCCTCACCGTGCATATAAAATGGCTCCGCGAAAAGGTCGAGCCGGACCCGAAAGCGCCGACACGTATCCTGACCGTATGGGGCAAGGGCTACCGCTGGGAGGGCTGATATGCGACGCTTTGACAGGCTGCTCATAGCCATTCCGCTGCTGTTCCTGCTCGTCATCACCGTGACAGACATTATCCTGCTGAGGAATGAAGGTGCGGATAAACAGTATATCGTCGATGCGAACCGTATCGAGCAGCAGCTGCTGAGCGGCGAAGCTCCCGCGGCGGACGAGTTCCCGTCTGTTACCTCGATAGAAAAATATGACGGCAGCGAAGGATTCTTCCGCAGCAGCGGCGAATACCTCATAAGAGAGGTAAACGGCGAGCTTTACCGTATCGAATATACCGACAAAGATACATCGCCGCACATCGGGACAGCTATAGCAGCCGATGCTGCTCTTGCCGTGCTGCTCCTGCTGATAATGGCGGTGCTGCTGTATATCAGGCAGAATATACTCAAGCAGTTCACGAAGCTGAATGATGTTCCGCTTCAGCTCGCAAAGGGAAATCTCTCCGAGCCGCTGAAGGAGAATAAAAGCCGCTTTTTCGGCAGATTCGTATGGGGGCTCGATATGCTCCGCGGCGAGCTTGAACAGTCAAAGACAAACGAGCTCGAACGCGCACGCAAGGAAAAAACCATGCTGCTCTCGCTGTCGCACGATATCAAGACTCCGCTCGCAGCCATAAAGCTGTATTCAAAGGGGCTTTCGCGCGGACTGTTCGATACTGAGGAGAAAAAGCACGAGGCAGCAGAGAATATAAGCTTGAAGACCGACGAGATAGAGGGCTATCTCACAAAGATGATAGACAGCCTCAACAATGACTTTATGAGCTTTGAGGTCAGTGTCGGCGACATTTATCTCTCGTCCGTGATAAGCAGGATAACCGCGTATTATTCGGATAAGCTCGCAATAAACGGCACTGAGTTCAGCGTTGATGAGTATGCCGATTGTATGCTGTCGGCAGATGGCGACAGACTCGAGGAGGTATTGCAGAATATCTTTGAGAATGCAATAAAATACGGCGACGGTCACGACATTTCTATGAGCTTCGCCGACGAGGAGGACTGCCGCCTTATCACTGTTTCAAATTCGGGCTGCACTCTCCGCGATGAGGAGCTTGACCACATCTTCGACAGCTTCTGGCGCGGCTCCAATACCGGAAGCAGGCAGGGGAGCGGTCTGGGGCTGTATATCTGCCAGCGCCTTATGAACGAAATGGGCGGAGATATTTTTGCCGAGATAAAAAACGGAAGAATGAGCGTCACGATAGTGTGCAGAAAATGCCGATGACTTTACTCATCGCCTTCCTTTTTTGAACGGATACAAAAACGCAGACCGGCTTCGCCCGATAAAAGCGAAGCCGGTCTGTTATTGCCGTGAAAGCGCCCGGGGGTACAGTCCTCCGGGCGCTTTCATTAACGTAAATAGCAAGTCACAGAGCAGTAAAGCTGTGAAACCTTATCCGGTATCCTGCGGAACCGACTGAAGGGACACCCTTTTGTGCGTTATCCTTAGCGGAAACAGTGGGCTGCCGAGCTTTGAACTTGCGTCCTGAACTCAGTGACCCACGAAACAGGCTGAAGGGACACACTTCATGCTTCCAGCTTTTTCAGGAATGCTCTTGTTCTGTCATTTGAGGGATTGTCGATAACGTCCTCGGGACGTCCCTGCTCGACGATGACACCGCCGTCCATAAAAATCACCTTGTTCGATACGCTCCTTGCGAAGTCTATCTCGTGAGTGACTATGAGCATCGTCATTTTCTCTGAGGCAAGCTCGCGGAGTACCTTCAGTATCTCAGCCGTGAGCTCGGGGTCAAGCGCAGATGTGGGCTCGTCGAAGAAGAGCATTTTCGGCTTCATTGCGAGCGCCCTTGCGATAGCCACGCGCTGCTGCTGACCGCCCGAGAGCTGGTAAGGATAATAGCCGCCCTTGTCGGCAAGCCCCATTTTTTTGAGCAGCTCGTTTGCTGTCTTCATAGCCTCTTCCTTGCTTTGCCTGAGCACATTTATCGGAGCATCTGTGATGTTCTTCAATACCGAGTAATGCGGGAACAGGTTGAAATTCTGGAAAACGAGTCCGAAAGTGTGCTTGATGTCAGTCAGCTCTCTCTTTGATACATATACAGGTTTGCCGTTTTCTTCCTTGACTGCGGTCTTTCCGCAATAGCTCATACTTCCGCCGTCGATGGTCTCGAGCATGGAGATGCAGCGGAGAAACGTGGATTTTCCCGAGCCCGAAGGACCCAGTATCGATACCACCTCGCCCTCGGCTACGCTCAGGCTGATGTCCTTCAGCACGTTTAGCTCGTCAAAGCTCTTTTTTACATTTTTTACTTCCAGCAGATCCATTTCTGTCACCTCCGAATTATCTGAAATAGTTCATCTTTTTCTCGATGTGGTCCATAGCAAAGGCTACGACCGCGTTGAATATGTAGTAGAATACGCCTGCGATGAACAGCGGCAGGATAGTTGCCTCTGATGCCGCGACCTGCTTTGCAAGCGTGAACATCTCTGCATATGAGATAGCGAATGCGAGAGATGTGTCCTTTACCAGCGTGATGACCTCGTTTGTGATGGATGGTATGATGTTCTTGAACATCTGCGGCATCACAATCTTGAAGAAGGTCTGTGACTTTGAATAGCCAAGTATCTCACAAGCCTCGTATTGTCCTTTTGGAACAGCCTGTATGCCCGAGCGGTATATCTCGGCGAAATAAGCAGCATAGTTCAGCGTGAAGCCGATGATAACGGCGTAGAACCGGTAGTGTGCAGAGGTCTGTATACCGAAAAGATAATACGGTCCGAAGAATACCACAAGCAGCTGCAGCATCAGCGGAGTTCCGCGGACCACTGAGATATACAGCTTTACCAGCCAGCTCAGGGGCTTTATTTTGCTCATTCTGCCCATAGAGATTATCAGTCCGAGAGGCAGTGAGAAGAGGAGGGTGAGAAGGAATATCGCGAGCGATGCCCCAACGCCCTTCACGAGCTCCTTGCATATCACGGCAAGCTTTTCTCCGAGCGTTTTTTCAGCCTTGCTGCTTTCATCCGTCAGCTTATCCGTGTGGTTCAGGCAGACACTGTCCTCGAGTCCCCAATCGGCGGCTATTTCGTTGAAGGTGCCGTCATCGAGCATTTCCAGCAGAGTGGTCTGCACCTCATCGCGGAGCCCGGTATTTCCTTTCAGGAAGCCGACCCCGTACTGCTCGGAGGAGACGTGTTCGTCCAGCATAACAAACTTTCCGCCTCTCGCGTCAAGTTCATAGTTGGCGACACCGATGTCCATACATATCGCATTGACTGCACCGCTTTCGAGATTCATAAAAGCGCTGTTGTAGTCGCCGACCTGCTGGAGACTTTTGAAGCTTTCGGCAAGCTCGATGTTTTCGGGTTCAGCGTCCTCGCCGGTGAAGGCGGCAAGCGCTGAGCTGTCCGCCTGGACCGCAACGGTCTTTCCGCTCAGGTCGGCGAGCTCGTTTATATCCGAATCGGCTTTGACGATAACCACCTGTGAGTTGTCCACATACGGAGTTGACCATGTGTAGTCATTCTCGCGTCCGTTCATCGTGAATCCGTTCCATATGCAGTCGATAGAGCCGGTCTTCAGCTCCATATCCTTTGAGTTCCAGTCGATAGGGACCTTTTTGAGCTCCCAGCCGCGTCTGTTGCACACTTCCTGCGCGAGTGAGAGGTCAAAGCCGACATATTCGCCGCTCTCGTCCTTATAGCCGTAGGGTGGGAATTCGGCATCGAATCCGACTGTAAAGGTCTTCTGTTCCGCTGCTGCCTGTATCAGCGGAAATGATAGTGAAAGAATCATGACCGCCGCTGATGTCAGGGCAGGCACTATTTTTCTGATGAGCATGATACACGTCCTTTCGTTTTTGTCAAAACATAGATAGTACCTTTAATTCTAACATAAATTTTCAGAAATAGCAACAGCTGCGGTGAAAATCTTTCGTTCCGGAGAACTGTTCGGATGAATAATAACAGAAAAGCGAAGTGCAGACAGAAATGCACTTCGCTTTTAGTATGTATTGTTGCGCGGCAGGGCTATCGTGTTTTCTTACGCACCTTATCTGCAAGGTCAAGCCCGTAGTCATTCATCCTGCCGTTCACTGCATTGAATGCCCATTCAGCGACAGAGACGCCGAAGCCATTTACATCGGAATAAACAGCAGGCGTTACTATGATGGTGTGCATAGTCAGGTCGTAGGTATCGTCATACCATTTCAGTCCGTCCCAGATATACAGATATGCGCCTATTCTCTTGAGATCAGGGATACATTTCATCAATATCTGCTGAAAAACATCTCCTGCTGTATCATCGGCATCAGTTTTTCCGGCTGTATAAAAATTCTGAGCTCTTGCAAGCTCACCGTCACGGGTCGAGCAGTCAAAAAGAATTGTCACTTCGTCTCCGAAGTCCTCATGAAGTGCAGTCAGACTGTCGAGCACGATATTGTCGGTTTTGAGCCTTTCCGCGATCTCCGGCGGACTTTTCCATACATCTGCCGAAATGCTGTGCCAGTCATCGTTGAGAGCGAGCATTGAATCTACCAGCACAGTTTTACTCTCTGCGTCCGGGAAATAGTTTGTAAACACATCGCCCGCAAGCAGCGAAGCTGCTCCTCCGCCTGCGCTGTATCCCGTCACCAGAACAGCTTTGGGAGCGATGATACCTCCACATTCCAGTACTTTCCGCATCACAGCAGTATAGTTGGTGTAGCCGTGATGATACAGCGTTTTTTTATTGCCGGATCTGTCAGTGTATACAAGCTCGCCTGTGCCTGAGTGGAGATCGCCTGTTGCATAGGGCAGTAATATCATACTCCATTCCTTGAAGGGATTGTCGTCGACGGGAGAAGCAAGTCCGCCGTTATTCATCATTTTATTGGCGAAATGATCAAGCGGCGCGACCCTTCTGATGAACATATCCTCCTTTGCGGTCTCCGCACTTATACTGGCGCCTCCGCCTGCAAAATATACAAGCACCTTGTTTTCGGAGCCCTTCCGGAAGAATGCTCTGTACCGGCTGCCGTCCGAACATATCATACCATTGTCCGTTATCCTGTACCATTTGCCTGTTTTCGGCGCTTTTTTCAATTCAGGATATTGGAGCACGAACAGGTAAAAACATATAATGGCAGCCGCGATCACTGCAAGTATGACAACGGTCATCACCAATGCTTTCATCACTCTGCATCACCGCTGATGAGCATATCATAGGTCACGCCGTACTTTTCGGCAATATCCTTTGCGTAGGACGAGCCCTCGGGCTTTGCTAAAGCGACCTTGAACGAACGCTTTCCGTCATCGGTCCGCATAACGAGCGAAGCAGCTCCGGCAGCCGTGCTTTCGCGGTCAAGCTCTGCGGCATCCTCTCCCAGCTTGTGCATATGGGTATTGTAGATAGTCCGCACAGCCTTTGTCAGTATCGCTTTAACGGAATCCCTTGCGATGTAGTAGCCCTCCTCGAACGAGGTAGTGGAAAAGGTCTCGTTCAGCAGCAGAAGGCTCTTTCCGGTCGACTGAGAGAACATCTCCTTGAAGCGGACGCACTCCTCGCCAAGTCTTCCCAGATCCATAGTCTTGTCTTCGTCCGCCGGGAAATGGGTGTAGATGCAGTCACAGGGAACGTAGCGGAAGCTCTCCGCCGGAACGAAAAGCCCTCCCTGTGCGAGTACGAACAGCTGACCGACAGCCTGTGTTATCGTCGTCTTTCCGCCGCGGTTAGCACCTGTGAGGATATAGACGGTATGCTTCTTGTCGAAGGTAAGGTCGTTGGCGACTATATCGCTGACATTCTCCATATTCATCGCGAGTTTCAGATTGTAGAAGCCGCTTGCCTGCATTGAAGCTCCGCCGTCGGAAACGGGCTGCGGCTCACAGAAAACACAGCCCTTCTCAGTCAGACCGCTGATAAACTCCGCACATCTTATGTAGTATATGAACTCCGGCACCAATGCTGAAACGTTCACGATCGCAACATTTGCGTATTTGGTGAGCGTATCTCTCAGCTTTTTCACAAGTGAGCCGAGCATTTTGTTCACCACATTATCCAGATAGAAAGTGGAGTTCGTCGCTGCACTGTCATTTATAGTGCTGACGATAGTGGACTTCGTTCTTGCGTCGGAGGCAAGGGAAGACTGTACCCCCAGCAGACCGACCTCATTTTTCATATAGTCGATGATGCCGCGTTTTTCCTCCCTGTCGATGAGCTGATAGTGCATATCACCGTCCCAGTCCGAGGTCTCACGCAGTTTGTCCTTTGAAGCGATAGCGTCGGCGAAACTGCTGACGATGCCCGATTTTTTGAACGGCTTCTTGTTTATCGAAACGAGCCCTATGCTAACGGCTTCAAAGCGCTCGTTGACATTGACACCGAGGGTGACGCTCTGAACATCCGATACCTTCATTTTCAGTGCGGCGATGTCCTTCTTCATTTCGGCGAAGCAGGCTTCCTCGTAAAGCCCGGAGATATGTTCTCTCAGTGAAGTCAGTCCCTCTGAGTGTATCCTCTCGTCAGAAAGGCAGTCTCTCATAGTCTCCACTGTTCTGATATAGCTGTCCAGCTCGTCGAGACGGTGAAAGAGGTGCCACAGTCCGAGCTCTTCATCGGAGGTCTTGTGCATTGTGGAAAAATCCTTCATAAACTGTATCTTGCCGAACAGCTCGGTCATAGTCCTCCTCAGCTCCGGGAGACGGATGATATCTGCGAAAACTTGCTGACGATATGCAGCAACTTTCACATCATCTGTCATCTGAGAAAGCACATTTGTTATCATTCTGCGTTCGCGTGCATCGTCGGATAATGCCTGACAGAATGCCTCCAGACCAAGATCGTGCAGCACATTGTCCGGGAGTCTGCGGTATCCGGCGTCAGTTCCGACGGGCTGGAGCAGACTGAATCCTGTATGTTTATCCATACCTTCACCTCTTATTCTTTGTTAAGCGGTATACAAATATAGCTGACTGCGCCGGCAGGAGATCCCTCCTGCGGCATATACAGCTCAAGCAAATGACCTCCTGCCAGTGTATACCCCTGCAATGCCGGGAGCCATTCCGACCATATCTGTCTGTTTACCCTCTGCATACTTTCCGGCAGGGCTCCCTCGCATCTGAACACCGCCCACAATCCGCCGGGTATCTGACAGACAGAGCAGCCTTCCGGTATATCCTCCCACGGAAGATATAGGTCAGCTATCCAGTAGTCAAGGTATTTTCCGTCCATATCGGTGCATATGCCGAACGTTCCCTTCAGCCCCTTCCTGTCGGACGCCCACTCGTCCCAGAATCCGGGGACTTCCCTGTAGCTCGTCTCGGCGCTGAACCGCTTTTTTATCCCTACAGCGGTAAAAGGTGCCTTTTCCACTATCTTATAATCCATCATAGTTCCGCCCTCCAATGATATCCTGATATGCAGCGGAGCAAACGAACGCAGGTTCGCTCCTGCTTCTCTTGCCTGAGCAGGAGTTATGCCGTGAAAGCTGCGGAAGGCTTTTGAAAAGCTGTCGGGAGAATCATAGCCGTACTTCAAAGCTATGTCGATGACCTTACGCTCCGAGCAAGCCAGCTCCTGTGCAGCCAGCGTCATACGCCGCGCACGGATATATTCCCCGACGGTCATACCGCACAAAGCCCCGAATATACGCTGATAATAGAACGGAGAAAGCGCAGCTTCTGCGGCAATATCCTCAATATCGAGCGTTCCGGAAAGGTTCTGCTCAATGTACTCTATCGAATCCTGAAATTCTTCTATCCACCCCTGCATTTTTTCACTGCTTTCCGCTGTGATCACATTATACCACATTTCGCCGAAGTCTGCCCGACTTTTTGTGCTCACTTTGTCGGGTAAGCTTTGGAATGAGATACACTGCCTACAGCCTTGTTATCGTTGATACTGACGGAAAAACTGTCCCGATCATAATAATTATACAAAGAATATCCTGAAAAGTCAATCAGCGGCGGTTCCGATATGGCTCCGCTGAACAGCCGAATGATTTGACACATCTGCCGCTGGATGATATAATGAAAAAAAGAAAAAAGGGAGGTATTGAAGTGACGAGCGGATCCTGAAGTTCAGACGAAGATAAAAACGGAGTTTATCAAGGCACAAAAGTGAAGGGATACTTCCGTATTCCAAGCTTTTGCAGCGCAGAGAGATCTCATTTTTGTCAGGTATCGGATCTGACCGGCACATCAATAATATATGAAAATATCGGGCTTTTCAGTAAAAACACTTCCGCGCGACATAATAACGGGCATAATAATCGCGCTCGTTTCAATACCAATATCGATGGGATATGCACAGGTAGCCGGTCTGCCGCCTGTTTACGGGCTTTTCGGCTCGATATTCCCGATACTGATATTCGGGCTCTTTTCGAGCTCTGAGCAGTTCATATTCGGTGTTGACGCAGCTCCGGCGGCTCTTGTAGGAGCATTTCTTGCGGAGCAGGGGATAGCTTCCGGCTCGGACGAAGCGGTGCGGCTCGTCCCGATGATAACACTGTTCGTGGCGGCGTGGCTGTTCGCGTTCTGGCTGATGAAGGCGGGGCGGCTCGTGAACTACATCTCAACGCCTGTAATGGGCGGTTTCATCAGCGGTATATCCACAACTATAATATTTATGCAGATACCTAAGGTGCTTGGCGGAACGAGCGGGAGCGGCGAGATAACAGAGCTGATACAGCATATCATCAGAACCTGCCGCAGCAGCTTTGATCATATGTCGCTGATACTCGGCGGAGCGTCGCTTTTCGTGTTGATACTGTCGAAAAAGCTCGTACCGAAGCTGCCGATGTCGGTCATCGTAATGGCAGGCGGAGCAGCGCTCGGATATTCCGGATTTGCCGACAGATACGGCGTTGCTAAGCTCTCGGCGATAAATACGGGTCTGCCTGTGTGGAACATTCCGCATATGAACTATGACCTGCTCTCGGACGTTATTCCCGTGAGTCTTACCATTGCTATCGTCATAATGGCGGAAACTCTGCTCGCGTCAAATAATCTTGCGAACAAGAACGGCTACAGGCTCGATGAAAACAACGAGATAATGGTCTACGGAATGGGTAATCTTGTGGCGTGTCTTACGGGCTGCTGTCCCGTGAACGGCTCGGTCTCGCGAAGCTCAATGGGCGAGCAGTACGGCGGAGCATCACAGGTGATGTCGCTCTCGGCAGCAGGCACGATGACCGTGATAATGCTCTTCTTCACCGGATTCATACAGTATCTTCCCGTTCCGGTGCTCACAGCGATAGTAATATCAGCTCTGCTCGGAGCAGTTGAGTTTGAGCTTGCAGAGCGCCTTTTCAGGCAGGACAAGCGTGAGCTCGCGATATTCCTTGCCGCATTTTTCGGAGTCCTGCTTTTCGGTACAGTCTACGGTGTGCTGATCGGTGTCATACTCTCATTCGTATCCGTGATAATAAACACCGCGAACCCGAAACGCTCCTTTCTCGGCGTGATACCGGGACACGAGGGCTTCCACAGTCTCGAGCGCAACACGTATTCGGTTCCGCTTAAAAATGCCGTGATATACCGATTTTCCGGCAATCTTTACTTTGCTAACATAAGGATATTCATATCCGACATCGAAGGTGCTCTCACGGACGATACAACGTGTGTTGTCGTGGATTCCGGTGCGGTATGCAACATCGACATAACTGCCGCTGACCGCATAATATCGCTTGAAAAAGCACTTTCCGGCAGGGGAGTGAGCCTGTTTTTTGCCTCGCACATAGGTCATCTTAACGACCGTATGCGCGCCCTCGGGCTCGGTCATATGATAGAGGAGGGACGCTGCCGCCGGACTGTCGCGTCTGCGCTCGCAGCAGCAGGCTTCCGTCCGCCGTATACGCTTATATCCGGCGAAAGCACCGCGGCGGAATTGCCTTACGGCAACGCTGACAGGCTCGAATTCGAGTGGGCTTTCGGCGACAAAGCCGAGGAGGAAATGGAAAAGTATACAGAAAAGCTGCTCGGAAGTATCGGCAGCGAAGCCGTACCGCCTGAGCAGCAGCTGATGGATATAATAAAGTCTGGCAGCTCGTGGAAAGGCGTCGGCGAGCTTGACGGTGAGGAGCTCCTCGCGCATCTTCAGCTCCATATCCGTGAGCTTTCGGAAAAGCTCGGCATATCCGAGCCGCGCATTGCAGAGGCTATCGAGCGAAGGAGGCTCCGCCTTGCAAAGCGAGCGGCAAAGCACGACCCCGAGGCTCTTGAGCGCATAAAGCAGCACGACGAGCACTTCCTCAAAACGCTGAGAGCCGAGAAGCCGGAGCTCCTGAGCCGACTTATCGAGCTTCGCAGCGCCGCCGCAGAACAGCTCCGCAGCGAGGAAAGCGGGTACGCTGAGCTGATAGACGAGCTTTACGGTGATCCTCAGTAGTTTATCGTGATGACATACATATTGTCATCGTTGTAATACGTCAGCCGGTAGCCGAGCTCGGGAGAGCCGGGAAGCTCCCATATCTCCTGTTCGTCGAACAATTTCGTCATTGCTGTTTTATATGCGTCCTTGTCAGCGAACATCATCTCCGCGACGCCTGCGTCTGCATTCTCAGCAAGCACTCTGCCTGTTTCTTCGGGTGAATATCCGGAGAAATAGGCATTTTTCTTTACAAAGTAGTTGCTGTAGAGGCTCGTGCACTTCGGCACGAAATAGTTCTCGCTGCCGATATTCCTTGTGCGCAGCAGCATCTCATCGTTTATCATAAAGTAGTTGTGGCGGAGGCTTCCCTCGTCCGATTCGGATTCGGGGTCGTCCCACGTCACGTCGACCCAGTAGTAATCGCCGTCGAGCTTGAGGTAATTCCATGCGTGGCTGCCGCGGTCACTGATACCGGAGCAGACTCCGCATTCGCTCCCGAGCTTCTGCATTATCAGCTGATACGCCTCCGCGTAGCCCTGACAAACAGCGCTCCCGTCAACGAGACAGCCATACGCACAGCCCCAGAGCCCATTGTAGGAAAGGCCTGTTTTTTCCGAGGCATACCGCGTGTTCTGGATGAGCTGGTCGTGAACGAAAAGAGCAGTGCGGTAATCATCGCTCCCGGCTGGTATCTGCGAGATAATATCGTCAGCAGCCTCATCGAGAGCCGTGTACATCTGCCGCAGCTCGTCCTCGGTATAATCGTTGAGGACGGTGAAGCTGACGGAGGTGGACTTGTTCGTAGTTGTCGTAGCATAGCCGTTCAGCCAGAAATACTGCGGACAGTCGTGCTGGACTATCTTCACGGCTTCGTCGATGACCGACTGGCTGATACGGGCATCATATTCCGTAGAATTCCCGAATCCCTTCAGCGCAGCTTTCATAGTTTCCGCTACATTCTCTGCTGTGTATTCAACAGCAGCCTCTTCCTTTACGGCTGAGCTGTTCCGGTGTGTCGGGAATCCGCAGCCGCCGAGCTGAGAGGTCAGAAATGCGGCTGAAAGAAGAGTTATAAATAGTCTTTTCATAGCTGGTCATATCAGAAGTTGATGTTCACCGAGAACATATTGTCCGTGCGGTAATACTTCATACTGTCGCGGTCGATATTTGAAGCCTTGTATATTTTTCCGTCATCGAAGAGGTCGTAGAGCGCCTCCTTGTAGCTCTCGAAGTCGGCGAACATGAACTCGCAGTGCGGCTCGCCGGAGCAGCTCTCGATGTAAGAGATAACGGCATCTCTGTCATATGAAGTGAAGTAAGAGCCGTTCTTAACGAAATAGTTCTCGTCCATTGCGGTACACTCCGGGAAATAGCCCTGTGTCCAGTTGAGCTCTCTTGAACGGAGGAGCAGGTCGCTGTTCACGAGGAAGTATGTATGCTCAGCCTGATAGCCGTTCCCGTAGCTGTCCATATCGTCCCATGTCGCGTCGAGCCAGTAATACTGCCCGTCGACCTTGACATAGTTCCACGCATGGTTCGAGCCGGTGCAGATACCGCTTTCGATGCCGAGCTTGTTCATAATGAGCGTGAATGCTTCTGCGTAACCCTCGCAGACAGCCGAGCCGTCAACGAGACAGCCGTATGAGGTGTGCCACAGACCAGGCTTGTCGCTGTTTGCACCTTTGTGGTCATATTTGGTATTATCTGTGATGTAGTCATGGACGTAGAGTATCTTGTCGTAATCGCTTCCGGACGGGGCGTTCTGAACTATCTCATTCGCCTTCTCCTCGAGCTTTGCAGCCATTTCGGGTATATCCTCCTCTTCGAGACCGTCGAGGAACCCGAGGCTGACCTTCGAGCCCTCAGTGACCGTGACTGCGGAATATCTCTTTCCGAGCCAGAATATCTCCGGGTGGTCGCTGGGAAGGTGGGCAAGAGCGTCCTTCACGTCGTTGTTGGAGATGCGTGTGGTCACGATGCAGCTTGACCTGAACTGGAGTATCTGGTCGCACATTTCCTGATACCACGGATTTGCCGCCATTGCGGCACCGGTTATGGTGAGCTCGGGCACATCGTTGACAACGGGCTCGACCGGAGCCTCGATATGCTCCTTCCCCGGAGCAGAGCAGCCGGTGAGCAGCAGAAGTGAAGCGGAAGCTATGGCAAGTGTCTTTGTAAAATTCATTGTTCTTCTCCTATAATAACCCTTACTGTGATAATATCAAAGCTTGAGACCTTCAAAGCTCTCATCAAGTATCGCGGCAGAGCTGCGGAACTTTTCCTTTTCCTCCTCAGTGAGGGAGAGCTCGAGGACCTCCTTTACGCCGTTCCTGCCGATAATGCACGGAACGCCGATGAAAACGCCCTTGCTGTCGTATTCGCCGCGGAGCTTTGCGGAAACCGTGAGAACGCTGTTCTCGTCGCCGAGGATAGCCTTGACGATCCTTGTTATAGCCATTCCGATACCGTAGTAGGTGGCGCGCTTAGCTTCGATTATCTTGTATGCGGCGGTGCGTACCTGTTCCTCGATACGCTCCATATCCTCAGTGTTGTAGTCGTTCCTGTCGTCTGCGAGTATCTCCGATACCTGCTTGGTCGCGAGCATCACCTGTGAGAGCGGAACGAATTCGCTGTCGCCGTGCTCGCCGATAACATAGGCATGGATATTCTTGGGATCGACCGTGAAATAGTCGCCGAGCAGGTAGCGCAGTCTTGCGGTATCGAGCGATGTGCCGGTACCGATAACCCGCGAAGCGCCGAAGCGTGAGAGCTCATAGGTCACTCTCGTCATAATATCGACGGGATTGGTGGCAACGAGAAAAATGCCGTCGAATCCGGACTTGACAACGGGTGTGATTATCGAGCGGAACACCTCGGTGTTGCGCTGGAGCAGGTCGAGACGTGTCTCGCCCTCCTTCTGGGCGACTCCGGCAGCGATGACGATAATATCCGCGTCCTTGCAGTCGTGGTAGTCGCCGGCATATATCTTCATATTTGATTTGGCGAATGCGAGACCGTGGTTGAGGTCCATAGCTTCGCCCATAGCCTTGTCCTTGTTCACGTCGACGAGGACGAGCTCGTTGCAGATACCGCCCTGATTAACGAGCGCGTATGCGAAGCTCATCCCGACCATACCTGTGCCGATGAGGACAACTTTTCTTCTGTCGTTGTTCATATCAACCTCTCCTTTACTGTATATTGATTTAATTTTATACTATTTTATCTGTTATGTCAAGTTAATTATTGCTAATGTGGCGACTGTCCGTGTTTACGCCTGCGAAGCCCCGACTTTATGCCGGAAATGATGATCTCCCGGGCGGCGATAGCTCCCTCTTTCGAGAGCGGGGGAGTATCCGGCAGGGGATATTCTATCCCGAGGCGCTCATACTTCGGCTTTGCCATATCGTGATACGGCAGAACATCGAGCGCTTTCAGGTTGCTGAGAGTTGAAAGGTACTCTCCGAGGCGGAACAGCTCGTCGTGGCTGTCGGTTATCCCGGGAACAACGACGTGACGTATCCACACCGGAATGCCGAGGTCGCGGATATGCTCCGCAAACCGCAGGATATTGGTATTCCCTATCCCGGTGAGCTGCTTGTGCTGTTCGTTGTCGATGTGTTTGATGTCGAGCATAACGAGGTCGGTGTATTTCAGTGCATTATCTATTTTATCGCTGTTTCCGGGCAAATATACACCGGCAGACGTGTCAAGGCAGGTGTGTACGCCCTTTTCCTTTGCAAGGCTGAACAGCTCTGCGAGAAATTCCGGCTGTGCGAGCGGTTCTCCGCCTGTTGCGGTGATACCGCCTGATCTGAGGAATTCCTTGTACGAATCGTATTCGCGCATAAGCTCTTCGGCAGTGACCTCTCTGCCGCCGGTGAAGTCCCACGTATCGGGATTGTGGCAGTATCTGCACCTGAGCGGACAGCCCTGAAAGAACACGACATAGCGGATACCGGGACCGTCAACGGTCCCGAAGCTTTCGGTCGAATGTATGCGGCCGGTCATATCAGCACCTCCCTTGCGTGTGCGAGAAGGCGGTCGCGCTCGTTGGGCAGCTCGCCGTCGATGACGCGGCTGAGGAGCTCGTTCAGGCAGTCACTGATACGGCTCCCTTCGGCTCCGAGAGCGGAAATATCGCTGCCGTTCACAGCGAGCTGCCGGAGAGTGAGGCACTCGCCCTTTTCAATTAGCTCACGGGCGTATGCGATACACTCATCGAACCATTCATTCTCGGCGAAAACGAACTCATTTTTAGCAAGATTATCGGCTTTTTTTGCTTCCATCAGCCGGAAGAAGCTCTCCTCGCCGAGCTTTGCGACGAGCCTTCGGACGTCGGTCCTGTTCTTTATCTTTATGCTGTGGTTGGCGATGATCGCCTGAACATCGCGGATAGAGGCGCTGTCCCAGCGAAGCCGCCGCATTATTCTGTGTGCAGCGTCTGCACTCACCTCAGCGTGCCCCTTGAAGTGTCCGATACCGTCGCTGTCAACGGTGAACATCTGAGGTTTGCAGATGTCGTGGAAGAGCATTGCTGTGCGTATCGTCTGGTCATACGGAGCAGCCGCGACTGCACGGACGATGTGCTCGAATACGTCATATTTGTGGTAGGGATTGTGCTGCTCAAAGTCGAAGCATGGGCGGAATTCCGGCACTACCTGCGCGATGATGTCTCTGTGCCGCAGAGCAGCCTCCGCGAAGCTTTCACCCATTATCATCCTGCATATCTCCTCACGGCAGCGTTCGCGCGAGATATTGTCAAGAAGTCCGCGCATTTCGTGAGCCGCCCTTGCAGTAGCGTCCTCTGTCGTGAATCCGAGCACTGAAGCGAATCTCACGGTGCGGAGTATCCTCAGTGCGTCCTCGGAGAAACGTTTTTCCGGCTCTCCGACACAGCGGATCACCTTGTTTTCAAGGTCATCTCTGCCGCCGAATGGGTCATAGAGAGTACCGCTTCTGTCCATTGCCATAGCATTCACGGTGAGGTCGCGGCGTGCGAGGTCCTCGGTGAGAGAAGCCGTGAACTGTACTGAATCCGGGCGGCGCGAGTCGCTGTAGCAGCCGTCCACGCGGAATGTTGTTATCTCAAACGGAATATGCTGATAGAGGACGGTGACCGTGCCGTGCTTCAGACCGGTCGGTATCACGGTCAGCTCGCTGAAAACAGACATTATCTGCTCGGGGAGAGCATTTGTCGTTATGTCATAGTCGTTCACCCGTCTGCCGAGGAGCCTGTCTCTTACGCAGCCGCCGACAATATACGCCTCAAAGCCTGATCTTTCAAGCTTTTCGAGTAAAAAAACGTATTTATCTGCTGATTTCAAATCGTCACCGCCTTCATAGGTACTTCTTAGATTATAGCATAAATATTTGGAAATAGCAACAGACGCGGCGTAAAACTTCGGTGTGTATGGTCCGGACGCGGCAAAAATACTGCCATTTCTGTCATTTCCGGACATTTTTCCGCTTTTTATTGAGTAAATGTGTGTTGACAAAAGCTTGCAGATGTGGTATAATATCATCGTCGTGATGAAATTGCGCAAAGGGGAGCTGTCTGTAGGGATAGCTCCCTTCTGTTTACGTACAGCAGTGCAGCATTGCGAAAAAATGAACATCAGTCAATATTTTTCTCAAAAACTATTGACAAAGCTCAGACAGAGTGGTATAATATGGATTATAAAATGACTAACGGTCATTTTTGCAAAGGAGGTACTGTATGGCATCTGAGGCAGTAAAAAAAATACTTGCAGCCGAAGCGGAGGCAGATAAAAAGTCCGCACAGGCGCGTGCAAGAGCTGATGAGATAGTCACCGAAGCCGAGCAGAGGGCTTCGATAGCTGCTCAGAAGCGCCTTTCCGACGCTAAGACCGAAATGAGCCGGCTGCGTGAGGAGAACAAGCGCAGGCTCGCAGAGTACACCGGCAAGGCTGACGAGGAATGCGCAGCGGAGCTGAGCAAGCTCGAAAAAACGGCAGCGGCTAATTCCGGCAGGGCAGTGGAAGCTATCATCGGCAGATTTTTCAGCTGAATGAGGATATTTGTTGAAGGAGGGTGATATTTTAGATGGCAAAGCTCAGAATGAAGAAAATAGAGCTGATAGCGCCCCTTACTGACAGTAAAAAGATAATCGAGCTGCTGCAGCGCCGCGGAGTCGTTGAGCTGTGCAGGACAGATGATGAAGGTCTCGAACAGACAAATGTGACGGCTGTGACAGGCAGGTTCGACAAGTTCCGCAGCACGGCTGTTCAGGCTCTCGAAACTCTTGATAAGTACGTCCCTGAGAAGACCGGGATAGCCGATATGCTCGGCGGACGCACCGAGGTCGAGAAGCACGATTTCGGCGAGCGTGCGGCTCAGCTCGAAAAAACGATGAACGTCGCGAATGAGATACTCCGCTGCGGAAAGGTCATCAGTGAATGCGATGCCGAACGGCTTCAGCTCGCAACAAAATGCGATATGCTGCGCCCGTGGCTGGCACTCGATGTCCCGCTGAATTTCCACGGAACAGAGACAACGGCGGCATTCATCGGAACTGTGCCGTATCCGGCGACCTCGGAGGGGCTCGAAGAGCAGCTCCCGGAGGGCACGAGCGTTGAGGTAGTGCTCGCGACAAAGGAGCAGACAGATCTGTTCATACTCTGCTGGCGTGAAAGGGCGCAGGAAACTGAGGACGCGCTGAGAAAGCTGATGTTCGCATCGCTCGGCGAGAGCGAGAAAGCAACTCCGGCAGAGCTGACAGAGCAGCTGACAAAGCACAGTGAGGAACTCGGAGAGAAGCGTGACAGCGCCGAAAAGCGCATCGCAGAGCTGTCAAAGATGCGGAAGGATCTCAAATTCGCCGTCGACTACCTGACGATGCGAAAGGATAAGTATGACGCGCTCAATTCGCTCGGATTCACTGAGAGCACATTCGTGCTGACGGGCTTTATCCCCGAGAAATACTGCGAGAGTCTCCGGAAGGAGATAGAGGAAAAATACGTCGCTTACATCGAGCTGACCGACCCGTCCGAGGACGAGGAGGTGCCGGTGCTCCTCGAGAACGGAAGGTTTTCCGCACCGCTCGAGGGTATCACAAGAATGTACGCGATGCCGTCAAAGGGCGATGTTGACCCGACACCGGTAATGGCGTTCTTCTACTACCTGCTGTTCGGAATGATGCTCTCAGATGCCGGTTACGGCTTGATAATGGTCATCGGCACGATGATAGCACTGAAGAAGTTCCGGCTCGAGGAGGGGATGAGAAAGACCCTCATCATGTTCCGCAACTGCGGCATATCGACTGTGATATGGGGCGCACTGTTCGGAAGCTGGTTCGGCGACATAGTACAGGTCGTCGGCAAGCAGTTCTTCGACAAGGACGTCGGAAGCATAGCGCTGTGGTTCCAGCCGCTCGATGACCCGATAAAGCTGCTGCTGTTCTCTTTCGGGATAGGTATACTTCACCTGTTCCTCGGCGTGGCGGTGGCATTCCATATGTCGTGGAAGGACGGGCGGAAGCTCGACGCGATATTCGATGCAGTCCCGATATACCTGATCATTCTCGGTGTTGCACCGCTCGGAGCAGGCATACTCACCGATGTTCCGCAGCAGCTGAAGACTATCGGCGGATATATGCTCATCGCAGGCGTGGTACTGCTCGTGCTGACCGCCGGAAGGAGCTCGAAGAACATATTCGGCAAGCTGTTCGGAGGTCTGTACGCGCTGTATAATACCGCCACCGGCTGGCTCAGTGACATTCTTTCATATTCACGTCTTCTCGCGCTCGGACTTGCAACGGGATCTATCGCGAGCGTTATAAATCTCATCGGCACGATGCCGGAGAATAAGATCATAAAGCTGGTGCTGCTGATAGTTGTCTTCATCGTAGGACACACAGCGAACCTTGCTATAAATCTTCTCGGCGCATACGTCCACACGGACAGATTACAGTTCGTTGAGCTGTTCTCGAAGTTCTACACGGGCGGCGGCAGAGAATTTGAACCATTGACCGTAAACACCAAATACTTAAAATTCAAGGAGGAAAACAACAATGACTAACGGACTTGTACTTGCTATCTTAGGAGCGGCTCTTGCCGCACTTCTTGCCGGCATCGGCTCAGCAAAGGGCGTAGGACTCGTGGGTGAGGCTGCGGCAGGCGTCGTATCCGTCGACCCGTCGAAGTTCAGCAAGGTGCTCATACTTCAGCTCCTTCCCGGTACACAGGGACTTTACGGACTTCTCACAGCTATCCTTATGCTCAGCCGCATCGGCGTTATCGGAAGCGGCGCTGCCGAGCTCACAACTGCACAGGGCTGGAGCTTCTTCATCGCTGCTCTTCCCATCGCTGTAGTCGGACTCATCTCCGCTGTCTTCCAGGGCAAGACTGCCGCAGCAGGCGTAGGCATCACAGCCAAGAAGCCCGAGCACAACGGAAAGGGTATCATTATGGCAGCTATGGTAGAGACATACGCTATCCTCGCTCTGCTCGTATCTATCCTTCTCATCTACAACATCAATATCTGATCACGGAGGTGCAGGATATGTCAGGAATCGAAGAGATACTGAATATGATCGACTCCCAGCAGAAGCAGACTGAAGAGAACCTCGTCGCAGCAGCGGAGCGCAGAGCTTCCGCTCTGATCTACGACGGAAACGAAAAGGCAGAAAAAGCATATGAGGACTATATCAGAAAGACGACCGAGCAGCTCGGACGCGATCTCGAGAATGCCTGTTCATCGGCAGATGCGGCTGTTAAGCGCCGTATCCTCGCAAGGAAGATAGCCCTCATCGACGAGACGGTCGAGGCGGCGCTGAGCAAGCTCGACAAGCTCCCTGACAGCGAATATTTCGCAGTTATCGAGCGCCTTGCCGTAAAAAGGCTCAGAAAGGGCGAGGGCGTGCTCGCTCTCAGCAGGCGAGACCTCAGCCGTGTACCCGATACGCTTATGAAGTCTCTCTCGGCAGAGGCTGGAAAGCTCGGAGGAAGCGTTAAGCTCGCCTCTGAGCCTGCCGACATTGAAAACGGCTTCATTCTGTCATACGGGCTCATCTCCGAGAATTGCAGCTTCCGCGCTGTCGTTGAGGCGGAGCGCGAGGGCGTGAGAGATACAGCCGCAAGAGAATTGTTCGGGCAGGTGGTCTGATGGGCACAAAATATGCAAACGCTGTTGCCGCAGTAAGGGCGATGGAGAATTCGCTGCTCAGCCGCTCGGACATCGAGCAGCTGATAAGCTCAGCCACAAGGTCTGAGCTCGAAAACATTGTTGCTGCAAAGCGCGGCACAGGCTCAGAGGAGCTCACGCTCGAGGGCGTATGGGATACCTTGCGCGGCTATGCTCCCGATTGCAGGGAGCTGGAGATACTCCTCTACAGGAACGATTTCCACAACCTCAAGGCTGCACTGAAGTCGATGATTGCAGGAAAGGAGCCGCAGGGATACTATATCCGTCCTACGAACCTCGACCTCGAAGCGCTGTATCCGGTGCTTTCCGCGAAGGAGTACGAGCAGCTCCCTGAGTATATCAGTGACACGGCTGCACAGGCGTATGAGCTCCTGACAAGGACGCTCGACGGACAGCTTGCTGATTCGCTCGTGGATACTGCCTGTATGAAGGCTATGCAGGCGGCTGCGGAGAAGTCGGGAAGCGATTTTATGAAGAAGTATGCACAGCTCGTTACGGTCTGTGCGGATATAAAGACAGCCTATCGGTGCTGCCGTATGAAGAAGCAGCGTTCATTCATCGAAACTGCCGTTTGCGGCAGCAGCGGACTCGACAAGGAGCAGCTCGTCCGTGCATCGCTCGGCGGGACAGAGGGGCTTTTCAGCTTCCTCGAATCGACGAGCTGGGGCGATGCGGCAAGGCTGCTCGCGGAATCGCCGGCTAAATTCGAGAAATGGTGCGATGACGTGATAATGGAGCTCGCCGAGGGCGCACGTATGCAGGCATTCGGCGCTGACCCTCTCGCTGCGTACTTCATCGCAGCTGAGGCAGAGCTGAAAAATCTGCGTATCATCACGGTATGCAAGGAATCCGGCACTGACCGGGAAACTATCACGGAAAGGATGAGAAAGCTGTATGTCTGATACGAATTACAAGACAGCCGTCATCGGCGACACCGCAAGCGTATCCGGCTTTGCGGCTCTCGGACTGTCCGTGTTCTGCGAGACCGACGGAGCCAGGATCACAAAGCTGATAAACAGGCTCGCGGCAAACGATTTCGCGGTAATATACATCACCGAGCCGGCAGCAGCCCTCGCTGCTGACACGATCAAAAAGTACAGGAGCAGCAGGCTCCCGTCGATAGTGCTGATACCTGCTATCGAGGGCAATACCGGCGACGGTATGAGAGCACTTCACGAGGCAGTCGAAAAGGCTGTAGGTTCGGATATCCTTAATTGAGAAAGGAGAAGCAACTTTGGCAAGTATAGGAAATATAGTCAAGATCTCAGGTCCTCTCGTCGTTGCGGAGGGAATGAGAGACGCCAATATGTTCGACGTTGTCCGCGTAAGTGAGAAGCGTCTTATCGGCGAGATAATAGAAATGCACGGCGACCGCGCCTCCATTCAGGTATACGAGGAGACAGCAGGGCTCGGAACGGGGGAGGCTGTCGAATCTACCGGCGAGCCTATGAGCGCAGAGCTCGGACCCGGACTCATCGGCAGCATTTACGACGGTATACAGCGTCCGCTCGATGACATCCGCAAGGTCTGCGGAAACAACCTCGCACGCGGAGTTGAGGTCCCCTCGCTCAAGCGCGACAGGAAGTGGAAGTTCACTCCCACAGTCAAGGTCGGTGACGAGGTCATCGGCGGTGATATCATCGGAACTGTGCCTGAGACCGATATAGTCCTGCACAAGATAATGGTGCCAAACGGCGTAAGAGGAAAGGTAAAGTCCGTGAAGGAGGGCGAGTTCACCGTCGATGAGACAGTGTGCGTGCTTGAGACCGAAAAGGGCGAGCGCAGCCTCACTATGATGCAGAAATGGGGCGTAAGAAGCGGCAGACCATACAACAAAAAGCTCTCGCCGGATATGCCTCTTATAACAGGTCAGCGCGTCATCGATTGCCTGTTCCCGATCGCAAAGGGCGGTGTTGCGGCTATCCCCGGACCCTTCGGAAGCGGCAAGACCGTTACTCAGCACCAGCTTGCAAAGTGGGCGGAGGCTGACATCATCGTATATATCGGCTGCGGCGAGCGCGGAAACGAAATGACCGACGTTCTGAACGAGTTCCCGGAGCTCATCGACCCCAAGACCGGAAAGTCACTGATGGAGCGAACCGTTCTCATCGCGAACACATCGGATATGCCTGTTGCGGCGCGTGAGGCGTCCGTTTACACGGGCATCACTATCGCCGAATACTACCGCGATATGGGCTATTCAGTAGCTCTTATGGCGGATTCTACGTCGCGCTGGGCAGAGGCTCTGCGTGAGATGTCGGGACGTCTCGAGGAAATGCCCGGTGACGAGGGCTATCCGGCTTATCTCGGAAGCCGTCTCGCTCAGTTCTATGAGCGCGCAGGACGTGTTATCTCGACCGGCACTGTCGGAAGAGAGGGCGCCCTCTCGGTTATCGGCGCGGTCTCGCCTCCCGGCGGTGATATATCCGAGCCTGTTTCACAGGCAACGCTGCGTATCGTAAAGGTGTTCTGGGGACTTGACTCCAACCTCGCATATCAGCGTCACTTCCCGGCTATAAACTGGCTGACGAGCTATTCGCTCTACGCAGATTCGCTTGCAGAATGGTATAACAATAATGTATCGAAGGACTGGATGAAGCTGCGTGCAAGATTTATGTCTATCCTTCACGATGAGGCTGAGCTGAAGGAGATAGTGAAGCTCATCGGTATGGATGCCCTCTCAGCAGGCGACCGTCTGAAAATGGAGACCGCGCGCTCTATCCGTGAGGACTTCCTGCACCAGCTCGCGTTCCACGAGATAGATACTTATACGAGCCTCAAGAAGCAGCTGTATATGATGAAGCTGATACTTGGCTTCAACGATGAAGCAGAGGCAGCTGTCGCAAAGGGTGCAGACATCGAAATGGTCGCAGAGCTCCCCGTGCGCGAGAAGATAGGACGTTTCAAGTACGTCCGCGAGGACGAGACTGATGCGGAATTCGAGAAAATATCCGTTGAAATATCCTCAGAGCTCGACGGGCTGCTCAATAAGGAGGAAGACTGATGCCAAGAGAATACAGAACTATCGAGGAAGCAGCAGGTCCTCTGCTGCTCGTTAAGGACGTTGAGAACGTCACATACGGCGAGCTCGCTGAGATAAGGCTCGCAAACGGCGAAAAGCGCCGCTGCCGGGTGCTTGAGATAGACGGCAGCAATGCGCTCGTTCAGCTTTTCGAGAACGCTGCCGGTATCAATCTCAAGGACAGCGCAGTAGTTTTCTCCGGTCACCAGATGGAGCTCGGAGTTTCCGAGGATATGCTCGGAAGAGTATTCGACGGTCTCGGACGTCCTATCGATGACGGCCCCGAGATAATCCCCGACAAGCGTATGGACGTAAACGGTCTGCCGATGAACCCTGTTGCAAGAAAGTATCCGCAGGAGTTCATTCAGACGGGAGTTTCCGCTATCGACGGTCTGAACACTCTCGTCCGCGGACAGAAGCTGCCCATTTTCTCGGCGAGCGGACTTCCGCACGCTCAGCTCGCAGCTCAGATAGCGCGTCAGGCGCGAGTTCTCGGCGATAATGAGCAGTTTGCAGTTGTGTTTGCAGCAATGGGCATAACCTTCGAGGAGTCGGAATACTTCGTCCGCAGCTTCCGTGAGACAGGAGCTCTTGACCGTACCGTGCTCTTCGTCAACCTCGCCAACGACTCAGCTATCGAGCGTCTCGCAACACCTAAAATGGCGCTCACAGCTGCCGAATATCTCGCATTCGAGAAGGGGATGCACGTTCTCGTCATCCTCACGGATATAACCAACTACGCCGACGCTCTCCGTGAGGTCTCCGCAGCACGCAAGGAGGTGCCCGGACGGCGCGGCTATCCCGGATATATGTATACCGACCTCGCTTCGATCTATGAGCGTGCAGGACGTCAGGACGGCAAGGAGGGAAGTATCACGATGATACCTATCCTCACAATGCCCGAGGACGACAAGACCCACCCCATCCCCGACCTCACAGGCTACATCACCGAGGGACAGATAATCCTCTCGCGTGAGCTCTACAGAAAGGGCATAAATCCGCCTGTGGACGTGCTTCCGTCGCTTTCACGACTCAAGGACAAGGGTATCGGCAAGGGAAAGACCCGTGAGGACCACTCCGATACGATGAACCAGCTCTTCTCCGCATATGCACGCGGAAAGGACGCAAAGGAGCTGATGGTCGTGCTCGGTGAAGCAGCTCTCACGCCTATCGACCTCATCTATGCGAAATTCTCCGACGAGTTCGAGAAGCGCTACGTATCGCAGGGCTTCGATAACAACCGCAGTATCGAGGAGACGCTCTCTATCGGCTGGGAGCTTCTCAGAATGCTCCCGAGAAGCGAGCTCAGACGTATCAGGGAGGAGTACCTCGCCAAATACTACGACAAGAAGGACTGAGGTGAGCTTCATTGGCAAGACTTAACGTTAATCCTACACGTATGGAGCTGAGCAAGCTGAAAAAGAAGCTCGTCTCCGCACAGAGGGGTCACAAGCTGCTGAAGGACAAGCGTGATGAGCTGATGCGCCAGTTTATGATACTCATAAAGGAGAACAGACAGCTCCGCTCAGAGGTCGAGGCTGCTATCGCCGAAGCTGACAGGTATATGGCTGTTGCAGGCTCAGTGATGCAGAGAGAGGCGCTTGAGACCGCGCTGATGCTGCCGAAGCAGGAGGTAGAGCTGGAGGTCGGCGAAAAGAACGTAATGAGCGTTTATATCCCAGTATTCAGCCCGAAATACCGCACAAGCGACACCAGCGACATCTACTCATACGGCACTGCCTTCACCTCGACTGACCTCGACGGCGCAGTAAATGCGCTCAGCGACATCTTTCCGAAGATGATACGTCTTGCGGAGGTCGAGAAGGCTTGTCAGCTGATGGCTGACGAGATAGAGAAGACACGCCGCCGCGTGAATGCTCTCGAGCACATAATGATACCCGATTATCAGGAGACTATCAAGTATATCACGATGAAGCTCTCAGAGAATGAGCGCTCCACGACTACCTCGCTGATGAAGGTAAAAGATATGGTACTCAGACAGAGCCACGATTTCAATTAAAGCTTCAATAGTAAGTATGTATATCTCCGGAGGAGCTGCTCTTCCGGAGATTTTTTTATTCTTTGCTTTGACATTTCAGCAGAAAATGGTACTAATAAGTGAAGGGATAAATAATACCCCTGAGAGGAGGGCTCGCGTATGGATAACGGTGAAAGTAGCTACCGCTGTTAGTGTGCTTCCCTTAGTGGAATTTGTGGGCTACCGAGCCGTAAGGTTACGGCACCATATTTGGTATCCTGCGAAACCGCCAAAGGGGGCTCCCCTTCGCAAGTCTGCACTATTTGAACAATAAAAAAACGCGCTTCGGAAACCGAAACACGATTCGTTAGAGTATACGCGCTGTGAATATGAACCGATTAAGATACGCTTTGGAACGCGGAAAAAAATTCGCGGTTCAGAAAAACTGAACCGCGAAATTGCGCGCGCCCGCTCAGCGCTGGAGGCGCCACCCAGATTTGAACTGGGGAATCAGGGTGTTGCAGACCCTTGCCTTACCACTTGGCTATAGCGCCGTTTTGGAGCGGATTACGAGGCTCGAACTCGCTACCTCCACCTTGGCAAGGTGGCGCTCTACCAGATGAGCTAAATCCGCAATGGCGACCCGGATGAGGCTCGAACTCACGACCTCTAGCGTGACAGGCTAGCGTTCTAACCAACTGAACTACCGGGCCAATGGTGGGGACTACAGTGCTCGAACCTGTGACCCTCTGCTTGTAAGGCAGATGCTCTCCCAGCTGAGCTAAACCCCCACACATATCATTGTCGCCTGACGACTTGTATATTATACCACGCCGCAGAAGATTTGTCAAGCATTTTTTTATAATTTCTTGAAAAATATTTTCTAAGTCATTATATTCAGCCGGAGAAGCGGATATTACAAAAAATCGGGTGATGAGAATTTCTCATCACCCGAGATGATACAGGTTTACTTAATGGGGAGGTCGGAAACGGAGTAGACTCCGGCATCGACCTTTTGTATCGTGAATGCGTCATTGCCGGTCACGCCGTCGCCGTTGCCGTATACATCAGCATTGATAAGTCCCTGCGGCTTGAGGCCGTACTTGTCCTTGTTGCCGAGGTGCTGGAGGATAGCGACTGCATCTGCTACAGATACCTTGTTATCGAGGTTTGCATCGCCCCATACTATATTCTGTACAGGCTCTGTAGTAGTTGTGGTAGTTGTGGTTTCCTCGGAAGTGGTTGTAGTTGTTTCCTCTGTAGTAGTTGTAGTGGTAGTCGTAGTAGTAGTTGTTGTTGT
>JAFXVT010000054.1 GCA_017534835.1 Ruminococcus sp. | reverse complement strand
TTGCTGAAAAGCCGGTCGAGAAGAAGCCGGAGCCGAAGGCAGCTCCCGTTGCTGAAAAGCCGGTCGAGAAGAAGCCCGAGCCGAAGGCGGCACCCGTTGCCGAAAAGTCGGTCGAGAAGAAGCCGGAGCCGAAGTCAGCTCCCGTCGCTGAAAAGCCGGTCGAGAAGAAGCCCGAGCCGAAGGCAGCTCCCGTTGCTGAAAAGCCGGTCGAGAAGAAGCCCGAACAGAAGCAGAGCGGCTATAACAAGCCTGTTATGACTATTGAAGATGCTCCTATAAAGAAGCCTGCAAAGAAGCCGCGCTATGACGGTGAGACTATTTACGATGCGGATTTCAGACCTGTTGAGGAGCATTACAAGCCCAATGAGGTCAAGGCTGATGACATTAAGCAGGCGCTTGCGAAGAACAAGCAGCAGAAGCCTGCCGAAGCTAAGCCTGAGCCTAAAAAGGAAGAACCTAAAAAAGAGCCTGTGAAGACAGAGCCTGCCGCACCTGTGCAGCAGAAAAAGCCGAAGGTCAATATCTCTCAGTTCGCAAGAGAGGCTGCCAACAAGCCGATAAAGACCGAGATAAAGCCAGAGGCTGCTACAGAGCACGATGTCGGCGGAGTTAAGATAACGTATTCGGAATACAAACCCGGTCAGACTCATGCTCCGACCGCAAGAGACCTCAAGACTTCGACTCCCAAGCCTGCACCCGAGAAGGAAGTCAGGTCAGATGATAAGAAGCCTACATCGGTCCACGGCGCAGAGCCGAAGGTAATGGCGGTCCCCGGAAAGGATTCAGACCCTCTGAGCACAAAGCCCGTCAAAGGGGAAGACAGATCCAGTCCTGTGAACGACCGTATAGCTGAGCTCTACAAGGATGAGGACATCGAGCGCGACGAGACTGCACGTATCGACGATGTCAACAATATGGCTCTCGGCAAGGACGGCACATTGCTCATCAAGTACATCGGTACAAATGAGGTAATAAAGATACCGTCGAATATCACTACTATCGGAAAATACGCATTCCGCGGAAATGAGTCTGCAAAGAAGATAATAATGTCAGACAGCGTGAAGGTCGTTGACAAATTTGCATTTGCACACTGCGTTCATCTCGAGGAGATAGTATTCTCCAAGAATCTCGAATCTATCGGTGAGAACGCATTCCTCAAGTGTATGAGACTCAAGGAGCTCGACTTACCGAATTCACTCAAAACTATCGGCAAGGGCGCGTTCGGACGGTGCAGCTCGATAAGAAAGCTCGTATTCCCGTCGGGTATCAAAAAGATAAGCGATCTGTCCTTCTATTCTTGCAGAAATCTGAACAGAGTCATAGTTTCGGGCAATATCGAATCTATCGGAAACGCAGCATTCTCGGAGTGCTACGGACTGAAGAAGATCCTCATTTCCGATTCTGTTACATCTATCGGTGAAAGCGCATTTTCGTGGTGCCGCTCACTGGAGGAGATCACTATACCACCTTCGGTGAAGTCGATAGGAAGCTGGGCGTTCTACGGCTGTCAGAATCTCACGAACGTAAAGCTCAGTCTTATGACGAAGGACATTCGTGATGACGCATTCAGCGGCTGCGAGAACATCTATGATGTACATATAAACGAGTTTGACAACAGTAATATCTCTATGAATGACACCAAGAAGGGACACAAGCAGGTCATTAAGATATTGAAGCAGGTCAACCGCAAGAAAGCAGAACGCTACGCCAATGAACACGGCATCAGTACACTGTTCCTGTAAGTGATACAGACCGGACCTATCAGAGGGTCCGGTCTTTCTTTATGCTATTGACTTTTTTATTTTAAAGTGGTATACTGTAAAAGGCTCAGAGCCGGAAAGGTGTGTTTGAAATGACAGAACTGAAAATTCTTGTAGTTGGTCTCGGACTTATCGGAGGCTCGATCTGCAAGGCACTCAAAAAGTATACCAGCCATTACGTTATCGGCTGCGATATAAACCATGATATAGAATTCGCTGCACTCCGTGACGTAGCCATAGATGAGGAGTTCAGCGGTGACTTCACAGGCATCGATCTTATAATAATGGCTCTTTTCCCGGACGGTACCGAGAAATATATCCGCGAGAAGCTCCCGGAATTCGATACAAAAACTCTCATTTCCGACGTATGCGGCATCAAGGGCGCTTTTGCCGAGCGAATGAAAAACATCACCGCCGAGAGGGGAATGCGCTACGTTGGTATGCATCCGATGGCAGGCAAGGAATTCGGCGGATATGCCAACAGCTTTGCGGACCTGTTCCAGCGTGCGAATTTCATTATCACCCCATTTGAGGATTCTGCCGAGAGCGATGTTGAGCTTCTCCGCGGACTTGCAGCAGAGATTGGCGCTGGAAAAATAGTCATCACCTCGCCGGAGAATCACGACAAAATGATAGCGTATACCTCACAGCTTGCGCACATTGTTTCGAGCGCTTACGTCAAGAGTCCCGAGCTCGGACTTGAGTGCGGATTCAGCGGCGGAAGCTTTCAGGATATGACACGTATCGCGACGATGAATGAGCGTATGTGGACGGACCTCTTTATGCAGAACCGTGAGAACCTGATATTCGAGCTCGACACTCTTATAGCCAATCTCAACAAGTACAGCGAGGCGCTCCGCAAAGCAGATGAGGAGACTATGCTCCGCCTTATCGAAGAGGGAAGAAAGTTGAAGGAGAACAATCTCCGCCATAGAGTCGGTCAGCCTAACTGATGATAAAGTTTTTGATTTGGATAAATAGCCGAAAACGCCTCGGAAATTTTGTATAAAAAACCGTTGACTATACCGTGTGAATAATGGTATAATTGAAGCGGCGAATCCCTAAATAAAAATAAGGAGGCAAAACTATGGATTCATTCAAAAAGTATGTGGCTGAGTTCTTCGGCACCTTCGTGCTCGTATTTCTCGGCTGCGGAACAGCAATGCTCGTTGGCTGCGATGCTGCAAACGGAAGCGGTTATCTGCTCACGGCGCTCGCTTTCGGTCTCGTAATTGTTGGTATGGCTTACTGCATCGGCAACATTTCGGGATGTCACATCAACCCTGCTGTTTCTCTCGGTGTGCTTATCACAGGAGGTATGTCCGGAGCTGATTTCTGCGGCTATGTCATAGCACAGGTGCTCGGAGCTATCACAGGCTCTGCAACTCTCGGAGCTATCTTCAATCTCGGAGGTGTTCAGGATATGACAGGCGGACTCGGTTCCAACGGTCTCGGAAATCTCTGCGAGATACCCGGCGAGGTAACAGGCAAGAGCGTGATTGCCGGTCTCATTATTGAGTGTATACTCACATTCATCTTCGTGCTCACCATCCTCGGTGTAACTTCCAAGAAGTTCAAGCACGGTTCATTCGGCGGACTTATAATCGGTCTGACACTCACACTCGTACATATCCTCGGCATTGGTCTTACAGGCACTTCTGTAAACCCTGCAAGAAGCATCGGACCTGCACTTTTTGCAGGCGGCGACGCACTCAAGTATGTATGGGTATTCATCGTAGGACCTCTTGCAGGTGCTGCACTTGCGGCGCTTCTCTACAAGTGGTTCGAGGCAGGCGTACCGGAGCCCAAGGCTGTTGAAACAGCTGAGAAAGTCGTAAAGACTACAGCGTCCAAGCCTCAGACTGCAAAGAAAAAGAAGAAGTAATAACTCAGATGCACGCCTGAATAAGGCGTGCATTTTTTGGCGCTGTGTCGCCGCTTATGGCTATGATCTTGTAAAACTGTAAAATGCTGAACGAAATGATACTGAGGTAGATGATATGAAAGCTTCACGATTTATCGCATTGCTCGCTGCTGCTTTAGTTATAATTATGGCAGTTCCCTTCACTGCAAATGCAGCAGCTGCAAAGTTCATTTATACTTCCGCTCAGAGCTCCTCCGACGGAGTGCTGATACTTGATAACGGACAGGTCTGGTACAGAGCAGCCGGATTTGAAGATGACAAGGATTACATAATAACTGTCAGACACAGTTCAGGCGATGAGGTGGTTCTAACGGCTGATGACGGGGAGAAGACATACAATGTCTGGCATTATTTCCGGCAGACGTCGGTATCGAGCACATCTCCGCGCTTCACTTCGCTTTCGTCCGGAAAGCACTATCTTGTCTGCAACGGCGCGCGGATCGGCAGCGCCTATACGAGCTCGGTCAGCGGTGACCTGATATGGGAGCATATCGGGACAGCTCTGCGCTACACAATGAACGGCGGTCACTGGTACCTCAGATTCGATGAGGAGAGCGAAAGCCCCTTTTCATTCACGCAGGATCTTAATGAAGCAGCGGAGGTAAATATCTACACGACTGGTGACACGCTCGCACGTTGCATAACAGCTCAGCCGCACGCTGAAAGCTATGTTACTGAGGGCAGCGGCTATCCTGCTCCTACATTTACTGTCGGAACAGCAGATATTGATATAGACAGCGTGAGGTGGTATGTCGACGGTGTACAGCAGCCCTGCTCCTCGCTCAGTTTCACCGCAGACGTTCTTTCGGGACGAACAGCAGGAGTTCACCGCGTCAACTGCCTTCTTGAAGGTCACGATGAAAACGGAGTACACTATCGCGAACGCTCCGAAGATGCTGCCTTTGTTATAGCTAAGGGCGTGGTCCCTGATTCTGTGCTGACATTTTCTGATATTCACGAGGAATACAGCTTGATACCCGACGCAGTTGAAGCTGTAATGGAGCAGACCGGCGGATATATCCCGTCGCTTATCATCTGCACAGGCGACCTCGTGAACGGTCCGACTGCTCGCACAGATGAAATGCTCGACAAGTATTATCCGCGCATCATCGCTGAGCTCGGCGGACTTGACACAGTTTTCGTCTCGGGAAATCATGATCCCGGAGAAGCTGCTTCCGCAATGTCATCAGCAGCCGGACTCGGCTCCGCAGAGAAGCTCCCGGCTTCCGGAGGTATCATCTTCAACGGCAGTTCAGCCGCAGTTTCAGCCAAAGGAACGAACAGCACAGCTGCGAAGGGCGTAAAGGTCTACGGACTCAACTACGAAGCTGCGGTTTCAGATGAAACTGACGTTATTTCATACGAAAATGCTCTCAGCGATATAGAAGCTTTTCTCAGCTCAGCCGCATCTGACTATCACGGTGAGCTGCTGATCATCTCTGCGCATTCCGGGCTTCATGTTATCGGTATGCAGCCGGAGTCGGTCGACAGGTCCGGCGATAACGTCAGGGAGTGGTACGGCTCGAATTCCTACAATATCGACAGCTCAGATGAGCTTTCTGCTCTGCTTGACCATTACGCGGAGGAGTATGATATGGATATTCTCTATCTTTTCGGTCATGACCATTCACGCGGCGAAACAGAGATGTTTCTCACGGACGGAGATACACTCATCAGCACTGACAGCTACGCGGACAAGTCTTTCATATCTCTGCCACTCAGTTTTACCTATGCACATTCAGGCTATCTTTCGACAGTTATTGGCTGTGCGGATTCAAGATTCAGCTTCATCTGCCGTGATGGTGATAAATACAGCTTCGACCTTATCAGTACCACAGAAGGATTAGTTCGACATTCGGAATTTGTTTCAAAATATATACCTCCCGAGACAACGGCTGTTTCATCTTCTGTAACTACTGCCAATACAACGACCACGACCTCCGCTGTTGCTCATTCGGGAAAGGGCGGCAGTCCTGCAACCGGCGACAATATGCACCCGGTAATACTTTTATTTCCGTTTGCCGGACTTGTTCTGAGCTCGTTCAGAAGACGCAGGAACGGATAATTTTGCCGGAAAATCTGAAAAACGCTTGACAAAATGCGTCAGAGCGTGTATAATAATACCATATCTTAAAGACTATGACGAAGAGGAGTAGCCGTTTCTTCGATTTTCAGAGAGCCGCCGTCCGGTGCAAGGCGGTATGAGAAATGCGGTGAAGTAGCTTCCGAGTCCTGCCGGCGAAAGCGTATGCGATTAGTCTGCGGCGTGTCCTCACGTTACAGGGGAGGAGGTTTGATGACCTCGCAGAGTGCGGATAGAAATATCCGAATTCAGGTGGTAACACGGACAATCGTTCGCCCTGAACCGTAAAAGGTTCGGGGCGATTTTATTTTGCACGGACCGACATAATGATGTAAAGGAGAAATATCAATGGCAAAGGAACTCGCAAAAACCTACGATCCCAAGGATTTTGAGGACCGTATCTATGCTGCGTGGAATGACAAGGGCTGCTTCCGCGCAGAGGCTGACCCCAAGAAGACGCCCTACACTATCGTTATACCCCCTCCGAACATAACCGGACAGCTCCATATGGGACACGCTCTCGATGAGACACTTCAGGATATACTTATCCGCTGGAAGAGAATGAGTGGCTATTCAGCTCTCTGGCTCCCCGGCACAGACCACGCTGCTATCGCTACAGAGGCAAAGATAGTCGAAGCTATGCGTAAAGAGGGCATCACAAAGGAAGACCTCGGACGTGACGGCTTTATGGAGCGTGCATGGGAGTGGAAGAAGCAGTATGGCGGACGTATCGTTGAACAGCTGAAAAAGCTCGGTTCTTCGTGTGACTGGTCACGCGAGCGTTTCACGATGGACGAGGGCTGCTCAAAGGCAGTTAAGGAAGTATTCGTGAAATACTATGAAAAAGGACTTATCTACCGCGGCGAGCGCATCATAAACTGGTGCCCGAAATGTAAGACCTCGCTCTCTGACGCAGAGGTAACATACGAGGATCAGGCTGGTCATTTCTGGCATCTCCGCTATAAGATAAAGGACAGCGACGGCTACCTTGAGCTTGC
>JAFXVT010000053.1 GCA_017534835.1 Ruminococcus sp. | reverse complement strand
GTACCTGAGTAGTCGAACTCGCACGCCTGACCTATGATGATAGGACCTGAGCCGATTATCATGATCTTGTTGATATCCTGTTTTTTGGGCATATTGTTCTCCTCACCCGTGCATTTGTGATGCACGATATAGATTTACCATTGATATGGCATAAATTCTTACCTTATATAATAACATAAATCACGACAAAATGCAAGAAAAAATACACGAAAGATTTCCTGTGATTTTGTGGAAATTGATAATACCGGCTGTGAAAAAAAGCAGCACGGACGCAAGGTCTGTGCTGCTGTATAATTATTCGTTTTCGGTATCACCGCTGTTTTCGTCATCATTTCCGGATCCGTCATCGCTTTCCTCACCGGATGCCTCAGTTGTTCCGGGCTCGGTCGCGAGCTCCTGACCGGGAGCGACCTTTTCGTCCTTGTGAACAGTTATGATGAAGCCGTCGATGTTGTTGCCGGAGATCTCGTATTTGTAGCCGGACGGAACGGGAACATCGGTGGATTCCTCCGAATCCTTGGACGGAGTGAAGAATACCTCATAGTGAGCGCCGTCGTCGTCGGTTATCTGGAGGTGCTCGCCGTCGTAGGGGTACTTCTCGCGGAGGAGATCAATGTATTCCTCAAGGCAGAGGTCATTTTTGGTCATATAGGTTGCGTGCGGGATACCGACATAGCGGAAGTGCCACGGCTCGGCGCGGAAGCCGGTGATGTCTTTCTTTTCGTCGGTATAGCGGACAACAAAGCCGTATTTATAGCAATTCTCGTTTATCCACGCGAAATCGCCCTGTCCCTGATAGTCGCCGTTGACGGTCTCGCTGAAATCGAATGCAAGACCTGTCTCGTGCTCGCTGTGACCGGGAAGAGCCGCTCTCGGGAAGCCGTCCTCGTCGAGCTGACCGTCGTATCTGTCATATATCTCCTTCTGTAACTGAGTTGAACGGTATGAACCGTATATCTCGAGCGTATCATTATAATAGATATTGTAGAAGTCGGTCACCATTGCGCTCAGCGGCTCATAGACGCGGCGGAGGATAGTATACGAATTATCGGGCAGAGCGAGGTAATCGATACCCTTTTCCGCATTTGCATCGGCGATGTTTATGAGGTCCTCGTCACCGAGGCTGAAGTATTCCGCATCATTGTTGACGAGGATGAGGTCGCCGTAGAATTTATCCTTCGTAGGCACCTGTGAAGATGTATAGATTATCTTGTCGGGGTCGAATTCCTGCGAAGCCGGCTGAGTATCGGGATCGTGTTCGGCAGTGTCGACATAGCTCGATGACGGCACAGTTTTCATATTATTGTACACAGTCGCGAGATTATAGCCGGCAAGTCCGACAACGACCGCACAGATAACGAGCTGTGTGATATTCTTGGCTTTGTTTATACTTTGTTCTTTGCTTATATCCTTAGGCATCGTGTCTCTCCGTTCTGCCGCTTGCGCGGCGGTGAGTTTCTGTTTATTTTTGTCTATTCTGCGGCGGACCGCTCTACACACGATGTATTATACCATAAAAAATCCGAAAAATATAGTGTTTCACATCAATCTTGGTATCAGTTACAAATATCCGAGTCTGTTTCCATACACAAACAGTGCAAGATACACATTGCTGAGTGTTGAAAATGGTTCAGATTCAGTATTTTGTATAAATTCGACAAAATATACTATTTGTGATTGTTATCAACGTTAATGTGTACAAACGGAGACGCCCTTAAATGCCGTAATGCACAATCTTTCTTAAAAAGCTTGCAAAATGTCGATTCCGGTGATATAATTAAATAGCATAGAATAAGGCTATATGCCTTTTTGGGGCTGATCAGGCTCAGTTTGAGCAATTATTGCCTCCATATCATTTCATAGCAAGGAGTGAGTTCAATGATTTGTCCGTCGTGCGGAACAGATAACGAAAAGGGGTTCAAGTTCTGCGTAAAATGCGGAAGCAATCTTGAAAATCCTCAGGAAGTCAATTATGAACAGGTGGATATGGGCGGCTATCATACAGAGGAGGAGTTTTCCTCCGCAAGCAGAGGATTTACTGTAGGAACAGGCACCTTCACAATAAGCGACCGTCCCACATCCTCTTCTGCATCTGACATCTACACCGCCGATGAATTGAACGATTCCGATGAGGAATTCGACTTCAGTATGTACGACGAGCCGTTTATCCCGAGGCTCGAAACTGACAGGCTCTCTCTGCCCAAGGCAGGAAGCGAGCCGCTTCAGGCTAATCAGCAGGGCTTTGCCCAGCAGATGCCGCAGATGGGCGGTATGCCGGGTCAGCCGGCAAATGCTCCGGCTATGGGCGGTATCCCTGCTCAGCAGGGCGCAATGGGCGCAAATCCGTATATGAACCAGCAGCAGCCGGTAATGTACGGTCAGCCGCAGATAATCGGCTATGACCCGAACGGTATGCCTATCTACAGCCAGCCGCAGCCGGTAATGTATGCACAGCCGCAGATAATCGGCTACGATCAGAATGGTATGCCCGTTTATGCTCAGGCTCCGCCGGTGATATACGGCCAGCCGCAGATAATCGGCTATGACCAGAACGGTATGCCTGTCTACAGCCAGCCGCAGCCGATGATGTACGGTCAGCCGCAGATAATCGGCTATGACGCGAGCGGAATGCCGATATATGCCCAGACTGCTCCGATGCAGGCTCCGCCTCAGGATATGCAGCAGCCTCAGCAGCAGAATGTGCAGGGAATGCAGGCTATGCCGGGAATGCCCGGTATGCCGTCGATGCCCACACCTCAGCAGGGTATGCCGGCAATGCAGGGAATGCCTTCGATGCAGGGTATGCCCGGACTCCCCCAGCAGGGCGCAGGCGGCGGAATGTACGGAATGCCCGGACTTCCCAAGCCTCAGCAGCCGCAGCCTGACAAGAAGGAAGCACTCGTCGATGTTTCGGAGGATTTCTGGAAGTTCTTCGACGGCGGCTCTGCTACGAAGCATAAGGAGAGCGATCCCGAGGACTTCTTCGGCAAGTCGCACGGGGGTATGATGAACGACCTCGGCGGACATCGTCAGAACGACAGGAAGAAAAGCAGCTATATGAGCGACACTCCTATCGTTGATGCCAATAAGCTCGCCCACAACGATGCCGATAAGTTCAACAGATTCTATATGAGACAGACCGAGACCGTCAATGCTGACGATCTTCAGGAGAATAAACACGTTAAAACTCAGGATTATATGAGTGTGACAAAGCAGGTGGACGCTGATAAGCTTTCAGAGAATATCACTGCAAAGTCGCGCATAACCATGTATACGGCAGGCGAAGCGAACGCTTCCGAGCTTGAGGCTTATGTTCCCGAGCACAAGGAGGCACTTATGGCGCAGGCTGACCACGCTGTAGAGGCTCTTCCCAAGAAGAAGAATCCCTACGAGAGCGAGCTTGACAAGATCGAGCTTCCTGAGTATATGCAGGCTAAGAAGACCGTGAGGGAAGAGAATATAGAGATACCATCTCTCCCGAAGGTCGGAATAGATTAAAAAAATTATAAAGGAGATTATTGAAAAGTGAAGAAGTTTATCCAGGAATTCAAAGAATTCGCACTCAAGGGCAATGTTATGGACATGGCTGTCGGTGTTATCATCGGTGCTGCATTCGGTAATATCGTTACCGCGCTCACTGACGATTTCATCAATCCGCTCATCGCATCTATCGGAGGTGCAGAGATCGCAGGCAAGATCAAGCTCCCGTGGGTAACCTACGACGGTCTTGATTCAGAGGCTGTAACAGCTCTCTGCCTTAACTACGGTCATTTCATTACAACTATCATCAACTTCCTTATTATGGCATTCTGCATTTTCCTTATGGTAAAGGCAGTAAACAAGCTTATGAGCCTTGGCAAGAAGAAGAAGGAAGAAGAAGCTGCTCCTCCGGAGCCTACTAAGGAAGAGCTTCTCCTCACCGAGATCAGGGATCTCCTCAAGGAACAGGCTAAGTAAGGGTCATACCTTGGACATACATATTTTTCGTCTGATATTATGCGGCTGCCGACACAAAACGGCAGCCTTTTTTATCGTTTCGTTTTTTCGAGTCTTTATATGTTGACAAGTTTATTTTTCTACGCTATAATTAATGTGTCTTTAATGACCGCCGTTAGGCAGTCATTCCCCCGAACTCCGCCCGGAGAGCGCAGATCCTTTTGATATGTGCAAAACCGTAAGTGGGCTTTGTGCGGTGTTTCAGGAGTAAAAAATGGAGGTATGGATATGAAGTGTTTATCTTGCGGCTGCACGATAGATGATGATTCCGTTTTTTGCAGCAGATGCGGATTCAAGATAGGCTCTCCCCTGCCGGAAGAGATAGTCCCGGCTGCGGAGGAGACCGTTGCAGATACAGTATCAGAGCTCGCAGAAAAGGCAGCAGAGCCTGTTGAAAAGGCAGCAGAAAAGGCGGAGAAGAAGGCTGAAAAGCTGGAAAAGAAGCTTGAGAAAAAAGCCGAGAAGAAGGCGGAAGCCGCTGCAAAGGAAGCAGAAAAGCCCGAAAAGAAGGCTGAGAGCAAGTTCGTTGACGCCGAAAAGGCTGTTGATACATTCGCGGATAAGCTTGAGGAAAAGACCGTGAGCACCGCTGATGCTGTCAGCGAAAAGACCGAGGCTGCTCCCGTGATACCGATAGACCTCAAAAAGGAAGAGCCTGTCGTTGACATTATCCCCGAGGAGGACCCTGTAGTTACGATAAATGAGGCGCTCGAAGCGCTCAACGGCATCAGGGATACAGACCCTGCCGCTGAAGCTGTGGCGGCAGAGGTGATCGAAACAGTGAATGCTCCGGCGGAGCCGGCTGCTCTTGCCAAAGAAGAGCCTCCCGTCTATGTGCCGCATAGTATCGACCTCCCCGAGCCGGAGGACGTTCCGTTATCCAAGCCAGAGCCGGAAGCAGAAAAAGCTCCCGATACAGTAAATGAAGAGTCCGGGAAGGCAGAACCCGTGGATACCGACAAGTATACATCTGATGTACAGCAGCAGATAAACAGCAGTACCCCCGATTTCGGACAGCAGGCTCCGCCGCCGGATTACGGTCAGCAGCCCTATCCGCAGTACGGTGCTCCGCAGCAGCCCGAGCAGGCACCGGAGATAGTCAGAGTCGACAGACCTGTAAAGGTAGGCGCGCTCCGTATCTCGTTCGCAGGCTTTATTGCCTTCCTCACTATCATATTCCTCATTCTTCTGAGCCTTATGTTCTGCATAAAGATAGGCGCTTCCGGAAAGCTTCTCCAGAAGCGTGCAGAGAATATGAACATAAGCACGGTGCTCGATTCGACGTACAAGCATAAGGTAAAGGACGAAAGCGGACAGTCAAAGAAGGTCAGGATGAACCTCTCAGATGCTATCTACAATGAAGCAGGCTTCGGCGAGGTAACGAACGGCGAGGTCAGCAAGGCTGAATTCCGCGCATATCTCGCAAAAACCGATCTCCTGAAATACACCGGCAAGCATATAAGAGAATATGCGGATTACATACTCGAGGGCGACAAGCCCGATCCGTCACTCTCTGCAAATGACCTCGGCGATTTCTTCAGCAATAATTCTGATGTTGCCGACGAGAACCTCTCATACGAGATGCAGACCTCAGATTACAATAAGATACGCACAAGATTCGAGCTCAAGGATACTGCCGACAGCTTCTCTCTTGATGAGTGGAGCAAGGTGGCTCACTTCGATCTTGCAAATTCAAACTTCCTGTTCTCTTACGTGACGCTCGGTATCATTCTCGGACTCATAATTGTGCTGCTCGTATGGATAGCCGTTATCGTTGACGGACGCGGCAAGCATATCGTTGGTCTTTACGGCGGTATCTTCAAGTGGAGCGGCGCTGTTGTGTTCCTCGTCGGACTCGCGGCAGTTGCAGGCTCGTCCATCGCACACGTTATCACAGGCGGACTCGTGTTCTACCTCTGCGCTTCGCTTCTTCTTCCGTTCGGACTGTTCTGTATGTGTACAGGCGCTGTTGAATGGGCATTCGGCTTTATCTTCAAGCGTATCAGACGCGGTATCAGAAATTCAGACAAGAGAAACAAGGCTGTAGAAAAGGCTCTCACAGGAGCTAATGTATAAGCATCGATAAAATAAAAGAGACTGAGAAGCGGCGAACCGCTTACTCAGTCTCTTGTTTTTTATCTGCGTTTTTTGGGCAGGTCTGATTTTTTCTTATCGTGGTTTTTCTTTCCGTGAGAAGGTGCTTCCTTCTTCTCGGGCTCGGGAGCTTCCTCCTCCTCTTCGTCGATGACGGGCTCTTCGGCGTCAGCGTCCTCGCTTTCGGAGTCCTTCTTGTCGCTGTCGGACTTTTTCTCAGCAGGCTTGTCCTTCTTCTTTATGAACCATAAGCCGCCCTTTCTCCATATCAGGTAGCAGAGAGCTGCTGCTGCGAGAGCTAACAGAGTCAATATGACACCGGCTGCAAATGCAGGAACGTGGTACCTGAACTCGACTGTGTGTGTTCCGGCGCCGGCATTGAATGCGATAAGCGAACCAAGCACTGTGTAATCCTCAACGCGATTGCCGTCAACATATACCTTCCAGCCGCCGTCCTGAGGGATAGTTGTCATCACCATGCTCGAAGCAGGAAGGTTTATCTCGCCCTTGACATCGGTATTCTTGAACGAAGTTACCTTGAGACCGCTGTTCTTGACATTGTTGTAGACATTGTTCCACTTGTCCATATTGAAGCGGTAGAGCTCGATGCCGAAGCAGCCGATACCGACGTCGGTCGCGTTGTATTCGATGGTTATTTGTGTTCCGGCAGGGTAAGAGCCGAGACATCTGAACTTTTCTGCGCCGATGTCGACGTTGTCGGTGCTGTTGATGACGAGTGAGCCTGCGCGGAAGTTCTGCTCCATATATATCGGGCTCTCGTCGGGAACAGTGTATGTCCATACGAATCTGACCGGCTGAGTCTCGTCTGAGCGGTAGAAATAGTTGTTGTTCCAGTTCTCGCTCGGAGCGAATTCGCAGTTCTCGTGCTGGAAATCGGTGGGGTCGATGTGCTCGAATACGTCAGTCTGCTCGCCTGTGAGCTTGTTTATCATCTCATTCTGAGTTGTTACCGCTCTTATCTCCTCGGGATCGACTCTCATTGCGAGCATATCGTCCGAAGCGGCGAATGCTATCGGGAAGGCAGTGGGATTCTCCCAGATGAGGGCGCTGTCGCCGCTCTCGATGAGCTGATAGCCCTTGCCTGTCCTGTTGCCGAAATATCTGCCTCTGTCGATGATATACTTAACGCCGAAGAAGCTGTTCTGGAAGAGTGAATTAGTATTGTAAACGGTACTTACGTTGTTTGCGTATACTCTGTTTCCGAGATCGCGCATAAGATCGTAAACGCCGTGGTTGAGGGTCGAGCCGTAGTAGCCGATACCGTTGAAATCGCCTATCATCGAGGTGTTGAAGGTCCAGCCCTCGTTGGCTTCCATACGGTAGAGGTCGTCCTTGCCGTTGGTGTATTTCTGACCGTAATCATAGAGGAGCTGGCTGACCTTGATATAGGATTCCATATTGGAAATGGGTATACCGGCGCCCTCCTTTGCAGCAACATCAACGGTGTTTCTGCACACCTGAACTGTCATCGCCGAAGCGAGTACGATGCTCGTAACGAGCGAGCAGACGCTGAATGCCACAGACCTTGTCTTGCAGGTGCTTGCGGACTTCTGAGCAGCTTCATCGGGCTTTCCGGAAGCTTCATCTGTCGTTTCGAGGAGCTTTTCAGCCTTTTTCTTCGAGATAGAAGCGAATGTGCTGAGTGCAACGGAGACGATGAGAAGTATAGCATATACTGCGAGCAGGAAGCTCCAGTGTGAGAGACTGTCGGTCTTTTCAGCTGAGGGATTGCCGAATTTTGCATATCCCACGAAGAATATACCGATCACGAGCGATGTGATGATGCTCTTTGCCTCGATGCCCTTGAACTTTGCGATACCGTTCGCGGCAACGATGACAACTGCGAACGAGAACAGGAAGCTCCAGCGTCCGGGGAGCTGGTTCGGGAAGTGGAAGCCGTTGAAGAGCCAGTCGCCGGGATTCCAGTTGAGACCGGCGTAGAGGACTGCGAGGAATCCGCCTGTTGCTGCCTTTTCACTGAACTTTATCTCTGTGTTCATAAAGTAGAGCGGGATGAGCAGGAAGGCGAAGAGTCCGACTGCGATATTTGCAACGCCGAATTCGAGCGAAGCCGGAGTTGTCGGGAGCATCGCGGATACGTTCTCGGCTAAGGTGTGGTACCACTGCGAGAAGTTGAGCACACCTTCGTTTGCGGATTCTGAATTTGAGAGTCCCTTTACAGTCGGGAGGAGAACAAATGCTGTGATCACGCCGCCGATCAGTGAATAGAGTGCGAATTTACCGAAGAGAATGCCTCTTGCCTTCCATTCGGAGGCGCCGCGGAGCTTTGCTCCGTCCTTGCCGGTGTATTCTCTCTTTATCCATTCAGCGATGAAGTAGAAGCCTGTGAACAGGCATACACCAAAGCCGGTGTAGAAGTTGGTGTAGATAGTGAGTGCGAGCATGAGAATGTACATAAGCGGCGACTTGCCGTTGATGAATCTCTCGAGCCCGAGCAGTACCAGCGGAGCGAGGAAAAGTCCGTCGGTCCACATAAACTGCATAATGAACGCTGTTGAGTAAGCGCAGAGACCGTAGCCGATGGAAGCCGCCATAACAACGGGGCTCTTGCTCTTGAACTTGTATTCAAGGAAGAGCTGGCAGGCTGCTGCGCCGAGACCGAATCTCAGCAGGCAGACGATGTCGATATAGGTTATCGACTTGTCGAGCGGTATAAGTCCGAACGGTATGAGGAATATACTTCTTGTGTAGAATGCGTTCTGCACCCAGTTGTTGAAGCCGAGCGCACCGCTCCAGTTGTACATCGCCTCGGAGAAGCCGTGGTCGGTGGCGAACTTGCGGTACATCGGGAAATACTGACCCCAAAGGTCTATCGAGAGGAGATCGTTCTCGCCGAAGGGTGAGATCTCCTTCTTTTTGAAGATTATGATACCGGTGATGAACGGTACGAGGAAAACTATCAGACAGCGAAGGACAACTCCGGCTATTTCGAGCTTCTTGCCGGAGAGGACTGTCTTCAGAGACTTAGACACGAGCGTTCCCTTCCTTTCTTTTATTTGTTGTCGCTTTTGATTATCTTCTCGTTATACGTAATGAGCTTGTTGAGCACGAACTGTATCGCCGATACGAATATCAGCACGAGCAGCTTCAGAAGAGCGAACGGCATTGCCGATTTCAGCAGGTGTATGCACAGGGTCGAAACGCCCATTCCGAACAGCGTGATACCGCCGTAGGAAGCGGCGCGGAGCGCGAATTTGCCCTTGACCTTGAAATTCCAGAAGGTGTTCGTTAGGAAGGTGAAGATGAATCCGGCAACGTTGCCGATTATGCTCGCTATCTCGGGAGCGTCCTTCATAACTGTCTTGGTGAGCGTGAGCGAGAGCGCATAGTCGAGCACGAATGCGAGTCCGCCGAAAACACCGTAGAGAAGGATATTTCTGAGAATGGGGTATCTGATGAAGGTGAAGCGTATGAGCGACTTCATATATCCGATGATGAAGGGTATCAGGCGGCGCTTGGATTCGCCGTAGATGCGCTTCTGGAAGGAGATAGGCACCTCGCCTATCCTGAGGTCGGGCTTGTTCTGCTTCATTCTCAGGAGGACCTCCTGAAGAACATCATAGTTGACGTTTTCAAGCTTGACGTTCTTTATCTGCTCGGTGCGGTAGAGGCGGTAGTCGGTGGAGATGTCCTTTGCCTTTATGCCGAGGCAGATGCGGAAGAAGGTGTTGAGGATATGCGACATAATGATGGAAGATTTTGCATCGTTGGTCTCGCCGCCCTCAGTGTAGCGTGAGCCGATGACGAGGTCGCAGTTCTCCTCGGTGAACTTCTTGTATATCGCCGGGATATATTTCGGGTCGTGCGAGCCGTCGCTGTCGAGGATGAGGAACTTGTCCATTTCCGCGTACTTTATACCCGTTCTGAAGGCTCCGCCGAAGCCGGGGAACTCCTGATTTATATATCTTGCACCGAATTTTTCGCAGACCTCAGATGTATTATCGAGAGGTTCCTTTGTGTCTATGACCAGTATCTCATAAGGTTCGGGGAGACTGTCGAGCATCTCCTTTATCTTAGGCAGGAGGAACGCAAGGTTCTCTGCTTCCTTGTAAGCCAGCAAAACAACGCTGATACCCATTTTCTATTACTCCGTTTCTATCTGTAAGACTTGCCCTGTGACCTCACAGAGCATAAGTGTACCGTGTTGAAACGATACGTTATCATTGTACCACTATTATATATGTATTGTCAAGCTTTTTGCGGAATTGCCGCTTAAAACGGTTGAAAAATCCTGCCGCAGGTGTTATAATCATATCAACAGACGAAATGGAGCTGATAGATATGGACAAAAAGGTGATATTGCTTTGCGCTGCGGCGGCAGTCCTGCTTGCCGGATGCGGAAATACAGAGGAGGAGCAGGTCATCGTACCTGCGCCGGCTGCGGCTGAAACTCCGACGGAGAAGACCGAGCCGGAGACCGAACCTGAGACCGAAACAGAGCCGGAGACCGAATCCGGGACTGAACCGGCGACAGAGACTGAAACCGAGCCGGAAACAGCTCCGCCAACGGAGAGAGATATTCCCGATGGTGAGCTCGTGCGCGTGCTCGACTATATCCCCGATGCCGTTGCTGACCTCCGCTATGCAACGACGAATAACTTCACCGGGAAGGTCATATACGACAGCGGCGAAGCATATCTCTGCTACGGCACCGTGAAAAAGCTGATGAAGGTGCAGGACGAGCTCCGCGAGCGCGGCTTCTCCATAATAATATGGGACCCGTATCGTCCGCACGAGGCTCAGGAAAAGCTCTGGGAGGTCTGCCCCGACCCGACCTTCGTCGCTGACCCCCGAAACGGTATCACCAGCCACAGCAGGGGCAATACGATAGATCTCGGCATCGTATATACAGACGGGAGCAAGGTGGAGCTGCCGTCGGATTTTGACGAATTTTCGGCGATAGCGGACAGGGACTACAGCGATGTTTCCGAGGAGGCGGCAGAGAATTCACGTATGCTCGAGGATATTATGGTCAGGAACGGCTTTTACGGCTATTGGGGCGAATGGTGGCACTATTCCGACAATGACACATATGAGCTCATTATCCCTTGATGAACTCGAAATTTCCACGGAAATATTTCAGATAAGCGGAAAAAAAGCGGCTCAGAACAACTGAACTGCGAAACAGCGTGCGCCCGCTCACCGCAATGAAAAAGCTTCAGATACGGAAAAAGCCGCATACGCGGCAATAAAAAAGCGGCTCAGAACAACTGAACCGCGATACTGGCTGCGGCGACACGCCGCAATGAAAAAGATTCAGATACGGAAAAAGCCGCATACGCGGCAATAAAAAAGCGGCTCAGAACAGCTGAACCGCGAAACAGCGTGCGCCTGCTCGTTACAATACGAAGCCTGCAAATCCGAAAACAGTAACATACGCGGCAACAAAAAAAGCGGCTCAGAACAGCTGAACCGCGATACCGGCTGCGGCGACACGCCTCAATGAAAAAGCTTCAGATACGGAAAAAGCCGCATACGCGGCAACAAAAAAGCGGCTCAGAACAACTGAACCGCGAAACAGCGTGCGCCCGCTCGGCGCTGGTGGACTTGAAGGGGATCGAACCCTCGACCTCTGCGTTGCGAACGCAGCGCTCTCCCAACTGAGCTACAAGCCCGTATCTGTGAAATATTATAGCACAATCCAATAACCCTGTCAAGAGTGAATTTTGCTGTCATATCTTGCTATTTCTTCCGCTTCGTGGTATAATATATCCTATGAAAAAAACTGTGGAGTGTACTCAATGAATAAATATAAAAAGCTCGTGATGAATACGGGTGTCTTCGCTGTCGGAAGCTTCGGCTCGAAGATACTCGTTATCCTTCTGACAAGGCTCTACTCAAAGCACCTCGACCCCACAAGCTCGGGTATCAAGGAGCTCCTTGAGCCGACAGCCCTTTTCCTTCAGCCGATATTCACATTTGCTTTGCAGGAATATCTAATCCGCTTCGGTCTTGACAAGAACTATGACAAGCGCAAGGTCTTCACGACCTCGGGGCTGATAACGCTCGCAGGTATGCTGCTTATGGCGGTGTTTGTGCCTGTTCTGAGCCTTTTGCCGGCTATGAGCTATGTGCGCGGATATACGATACTCCTGATAATCTACGTCACTACCTCGTCGCTGAGAATGCTTTGTCAGCAATTTGTCCGGTCGCGCGATATGGTAAAGCTGTTCTCACTCGACGGTATACTCGCCACACTGACGCTGTTCCTGTTCAATCTGCTGTTCATAGCGGTTTTCAAGTGGGGCGTCGCAGGCTTTATGCTCGCGGTGATACTCTCAGACCTGCTTTCGGCGGTGTTCCTGTTCGTCATCGCTGACCTCGGAAAATTCGCACGTCCGCAGTATTTTGACCGTGATCTCGCAAAAGAGATGATGAAATACGCCGCTCCGCTTATCCCGACCATCGTTATGTGGACGATAACGAGCCTTTCCGACCGTATGTTCATACGGAATATGAAGAGCGACCGCGTCGAGCTCGGAGAGACCTCCGTTGCGATATACGGCTATGCGAACCGTATCCCGAACCTTATCTCAATGGTCTCGACCATTTTCTTTCAGGCGTGGAATATGTCCGCGATAACCGAGAACGAATCCGCAGACAGAAGCGAATTCTATGAGAAGGTCTACAATGCATACGAGGCTATGCTCTTCATTGCGGCGGCAGGTCTGCTTCTGATAATCAAGCCGCTTACCGGATTTTTCGTCGTCTCAGAGAATTACAAGGAATACGCCGATGTTTACCTCTATACACCGATACTCGTTTCAGCGGTGCTGTTTATGTCGCTCAACCAGTTCCTCGGCAGTATCTATTCCGCTACAAAGCATACGCGCAACAGCTTCTGGACCGCACTTGTTGCCTGCTCGGTCAACATCGTGCTGAATATCGCGCTCATTCCCGAATGGGGCATACAGGGCGCATCTATCGCGACCTTCCTGAGCTATTACGTCTGCTTCTGGGTAAGGATAATCGACGCGCGGTACTATGTTCCGTTCAGATTCAATATGATAAGGTCGCTTATCAATACGACGCTGCTCTTCATTATGGCGTGGGTCATCATCGCAGCTCCGAAGCTGTGGATACCGTGCCTTATCGCACTGTTCATCGTCGTGACAGGTCTCAATTTCAACGCACTGCTCCTCACAGTAAAAAAGCTGCTGAGAAGACAATAAAGGAGGAATATCTATGCCAACACCCCACAACAGCGCCAACAAAGGCGACATCGCAAAAACTGTCCTTATGCCCGGTGATCCGCTGAGAGCAAAGTTCATCGCCGAAAACTACCTTACCGACCCCGTCTGCTACAACGAGGTGCGCGGTATGCTCGGATATACCGGTACTTATAAAGGCGTCCGCATTTCCGTGCAGGGAAGCGGTATGGGTATGCCGTCTATCGGGATCTATTCGTGGGAGCTTTTCAACGAGTACGATGTTGAAAACATCATTCGCGTGGGCACATCAGGTGCTATTGCGGACAATGTAGAGCTTCGCGACGTTGTTATCGCTATGAGTGCGAGCACCGATTCCAACTACGGCTCACAGTTCTCTCTTCCCGGTACATACGCTCCCACAGCTTCGTGGAAGCTCCTCTCAGCCGCAGTAAAGGCTGCCGAGGCAAAGGGAAGCCGTTTCCACGTCGGGAACATCTTCTCGAGCGACAAATTCTATGATGACTCGAACAGCACCGCTGACTGGCAGAAAATGGGAGTTCTTGCCGTTGAGATGGAGTCCGCGGCGCTGTATATGAACGCTGCACGCGCCGGAAGGAATGCGCTCTGCATCACTACAGTTTCCGACTGCCCTCTCCGCGGACTTTCTACGTCTGCCGAGGAGCGTCAGTTATCATTCCGCGATATGATGGAAATTGCCCTTGAAGCCGCTGTAACATTGTAAGAACTGACAGCCGGGAACAGCTGAGAATGCTCGTTTCCGGCTGTTTTTCGCGTATCGGCGGCGGAAACGGATAACAGTTGCTATTTTTGACTGATTGTGTTATAATTAATGTGTTCGCAATAAACGCCGGACGGCGGTCATTGCCCCGACATTAATTAAATTATACGTAAAAATCAGATGATCAGATAGGAGCTTTTATGGCAACAGAAACGATACTGAGCTACAAGCAGCCGGCTGAGGACTTCAACAGTGCTCTGCCCGTCGGAAACGGACGGATCGGCGGAATGATATACGGAAGAGCCGAAAATGAGCTCATACAGCTGAACGAGGATTCGATATGGTCCGGCGGACTGCGCCACCGTGTGAATCCGGACGCTAAGGAAGGGCTTGCAGAGGTGCGCAGTCTCATTCTCAGCGGAGACATTCCCGCCGCGGAGAAGACAGCGTTCGAGAAGCTTCAGGGCGTTACGCCGAATATGCGGCATTATATGCCGCTCGGGAACCTCAGTATCCACACATTCGTCAGCGGCAAGGTGAAGGACTACTCACGCAGTCTTGACCTTGCGTCTGCTATATCGCACGTCAGCTTCAACGCCGGTGGTATCGGCTACAGCAGGAGCGTTTTCTGCTCTGCGCCCGATGATGTGCTCGTCATAGATGTTCACGCTGATACGCCCGGAAGCGTCAGCCTTGAATGTTCTATCGACGGCAGAGACGACTACTACGACGACAACCGTCCCTGCGGCAGGAATATGATACTCTATACCGGCGGCACAGGCAGCCGCGACGGTATTTTCTTTGCTGCCTGTCTCGGAGCAAAGGCTGTGGGCGGCGAGATACGCACAGTCGGCGGAAAGATAACCGTGAAGAATGCCGATTCTGTGATGATAGTGCTCTCCGCACGCACGAGCTTCTACACCGAGGACTACACAGAATCCGCCGAGGTCGATGCTGAAATGGCTCTTCAGTGCGGATTTGACGAGCTGTATTTCCGCCACGTCAGCGATTACCGCGAGCTCTTCGACAGGGTCGAGCTGACACTGAATGACAACAGCGGCGAAAATCTCGAACGTTTTGCGACCGATGAGCGCATCTCACGTCTAAAGGGCGACGAGCTCGACACGACCGACTGCGAGCGCCTTATCCACGACAACAAGCTCATCGAGCTGTACTTCAACTACGGCAGATACCTGATGATCTCCGCGAGCCGTCCAGGCACTCAGCCGATGAACCTTCAGGGGATATGGAATCAGGATATGTGGCCGGCGTGGGGCAGCAAGTACACTATAAATATAAACACCGAGATGAATTACTGGTGCGCAGAGAGCTGCAATCTCTCGGAATGCCACCTTCCGCTGTTCGACCTTCTTGAGCGCGTCTGCGAGAACGGAAAGACCGTTGCGAAGGAGATGTACGGCATCGAAAACGGCTTCGTCTGCCACCACAATACCGATATATGGGGCGACTGCGCTCCGCAGGACCTCTGGATGCCGGCGACGATATGGCCGACCGGCGGCGCGTGGCTCGCACTCCACATATTCGAGCATTACGAATACACCCTCGACAAGGATTTCCTTGCCGATAAATACCACATTCTCAAGGGCGCAGCCGAATTTATGGCGGATTTCCTCATCGAGGACAGCGAGGGCAGACTTGTGACCTGTCCATCTGTTTCGCCCGAGAATACGTATCTCACCTCCACCGGCACAAGAGGCTGCCTCTGCGCCGGACCTTCGATGGATTCGGAGATAATCACAGTCCTGTTCAACGATGTGATAAGGGCGGCTGAGATACTCGGAAAAGACAGCGAATTTGCCGAAAGACTGGCAAAGCTCCTTGAAAGGCTTCCCAAGCCGGAGATAGGCAAATACGGTCAGATAAAAGAATGGGCAGTCGATTATGACGAGGTCGAGATAGGTCACAGGCATATCTCGCAGCTCTTCGCGCTCCATCCGGCGGACCTCATCACACCGGTGAAAACTCCAAAGCTCGCGGACGCTGCAAGAGCTACTCTCGTGCGCAGACTTATCCACGGCGGCGGACATACGGGCTGGAGCTGCGCGTGGATAGCGAATATGTGGGCAAGGCTCTACGACGGCAGAATGGTATACGAGAACCTCAAAAGACTGCTCTGCCATTCGACGAACCCCAACCTTCTCGATACACATCCGCCGTTCCAGATAGACGGTAATTTCGGCGGTGTATCGGCTGTTGCCGAGGCTCTCTTGCAGAGCGTTTCCGGCGAGATAATACTGCTTCCGGCGCTCCCGGACGAATGGCGCGAGGGAAGCGTCAAAGGTCTGCGTGCGAAGGGCGGATTCGGCGTTGACATAAGCTGGCGCGATAACAGGCTCACCTCGGCTGTCATCACCTCCGACCTCGGCGGCGAGTGCAGACTCCGCACAAACTGCGTCGCAAGCCTTGTGTGTGACGGAGAAAATGTCGGCTCGCGCATCGAGAACGGCGTTATCATATTCAATACCGAGGCAGGCAGAAAATACACAGTCAAAGCCTGACCGGACCTGATACCGGACCAAAGGAGGACAAAAATGGACATTCGCAAGCTGACTGCGCTTGCGGCGGCGGCAATGCTGACCGCTTCGTGCGCAGTGTCATGCAAGAAAAAGGATAAGGAAGAGAGCTCTGTGCCCGAAAAGGAGCACATTACCGAGGAGGTCACCGAGATAGACCCCGATACCGTCGAGACCTATCCCGACTATCCCATATCCTATCCCGAGATAGAAAAGAAGATAACCGGCGACCTCTATGAAGCGGAGGACGCTGTGCTCAGCTCCGGACTGAAGGTGATGAGCGCTCCGAAGGAGGATACCACCGACAAGGACGGCAATAAGGTAAAGGACAAGGAGGAGGCTACACAGCCCGCTACCAAATTCGACCCGACCGTAAAGCCGGATACCGTCATTACGAACTACAGCGGCGAGGGCTATGTCAAGGGCTTCAAGAACGACGGAAGCTCCGGTGTGACATTCAAGGTGAATGCGCCGAGCAATCAGCACTATGACCTTTCGTTCAGCATAGCATCCGAGAGGCTCGTCGACTGCCATATCCTCGTGAACGGCAATGAGATAACAACGTTCAAGACGATGAATGACGGCGAATTCACGCTCATAACTCTCTATGGCGTCTTCCTCGTCAAGGGAAAATCGGATATAGAGATACGTCCGCACGGCGAGATAGACCTCGATTACCTCAGAGTTGCCGATAATACTTCGCTCAGCAGTATCAGATACGATGCGGATAAGGACCTCACCAACAAGGAGGCAGGCAAGTCCGCGAAGGAGCTTATGCAGTTCCTCACCAAGAATTACGGCAAATATGTCCTTACAGGGCAGTATGCCTCGAATCCCAGAAATGAGGAGCTCGACCTCATTTACCGGACAACGGGCAAATATCCCGTTATCCGGTTTACCGCGCTCCACAATACCGGAAACAAGTTCGACAGTGCATTCAGGGACATCGATGCCTGCTCTGACTGGTACCGCAAGGGCGGCGTAGTCGGACTTATGTGGTACTGGGAATCGCCGAGCAAGAAGTCCTCGGTATATGCAAAGGAAACCGATTTCAAGCTCTCCGAAGCTGTTACCGACATCGACATCGCTGAGCTTTCACAGGAGGAGATACGCGGTCTTTACGGCGAGGGGAAGATCTCAGAGCAGTGCTACGGTCTTATCCTCGACATCGACAGTATGGCAGGACAGCTGACCTCGCTGAGAAACAAGGGCGTTCCTGTCCTGTGGAGACCTCTTCACGAGGGCTACGGAGACTGGTTCTGGTGGGGCGCGAGCGGCGTTGATGCCTATAAATGGCTGTGGGAGCTGATGTATCGCCGCTATACGAACTATTTCGAGCTCGACAACCTCATCTGGATATGGAACGGTCAGAGCGAGAGCACCCTTGTCAACAAGAGCACCTTCGATATTGCCTCACTCGACATCTACCTCGACAGCGACAAGGATTACGGCAGCCGCTATGAGCAGTTCCTCGCATTGCAGAACATCGTCGGCAAGGAAAAGCTCATCGCACTGAGCGAGTGCAGCTCTGTTCCGGATATTGATGCTTCCTTCCGCGATAACGCGGTGTGGTCGTTCTTCGGGCTCTGGTACGGCAAGTACCTCCGTGACGAAAAGGGCGAATATTCCGACAGATTCACAAGCAAGGAGGCTATGATACGTGCCTATAATTCCGAGGGAGCGCTCACTCTCGATGAGTATATCAAGCTCCGCGGCGGCGAGCCTCTGATCCCCGAATACGGCGAAGAAAAGCCGAGAACAACGACAACTGCTGCTGCGACGACTACTTCCGGTCCGGCAGATACGACAGATACCGCGGAGGATACATCTTCCGTGTCGACCGAGACTACGGCAGTTCCACAGACCTGACGCGTAAGGAGGCAGATCATGGACAAAAAATTCAAGCCCCGTGTTCCTCTGACAACGGAGCAGGCTGAGCTGAAAATGAAAATGCTCACCGAGGTCGGAAAGCAGGAGATACGTGCTGTCAGCTTCCGGCTGACGGGGACGCTTGTGCTGACGCCGTTTTCGGAATTTGAGGATATGTTTATGCTTATGGAGGAGGACTTCCGTGAGCTGACGACCGTTAGAAAGCCGTTCACCGAGCTTCGCGTCGCAGCCGCAGAGGCTGCCGAGAAGAAATACTGCAATTCCGGCGGAGCTACGATAGCGAGGATATACGACATTCTTGCGAAAACGGGAAAGCTCTCGCCGCTCGGCAAGGAAAAGCTGCTGAAGCGCGAATGTGAGCTTGCGGTGCATTTTTCGTTCGCGAGGGGCTTCGGAAAGGAGCTCTTCGACAAGGCGAGAAGCTGCAAAAAGAAGATAGTCATCGTCGCAGATACGATATATCCGCGAAATGTCGTTGCGAGGATACTTGAGAGCTGCGGCTATTCCGATGCGGACGAGCTCGTTGTGCCGTCCGAGCTCAAGGGCAGCGTGACCGACCACAAAGCCGTATATGATGCCGTGCTCAGAAAGGCAGGCGTTGCTCCCGCAAAGCTGCTGCACATCGGCGGCGACGTAGAGGCTGACGTTGAAACGCCGATAATGAACGGCTCAAAGGCTCTGCTGCTGACCGGAACTATACCGCTTATGGTGAAGTCGGGAAGGCTGCGCGGCTTCGTTCAGGCGAAGCACGCCATCAACTACGACGAGCCGGACTACCTTGCGCTGCATTGTATGTTCGGGCTGTATGCGGCGTATCTGTTCGACGTCCCTGTGAATAAAACGCCTCAGAGCGACTTCTGCGGAAGTCCGTATATGCTCGGATTTATGACCGGCGGACCTGTTGAGGCTGCCGAATTGGACATCAAGGACAAGACCGCGAAAAAGCTGCTTACGGCGCTCTCCGAGATACCGGAGGCTGCCGCAGGAATAGAGGATATGGAAAGGCTGTTCCATATGCACTTCGACGGACATATCGCAAAATTCGGCTATAAGGACTGCGATATGCCGCTGAGCTTCCTTGCGAAATACAGCGCTCCCGGCGACAGAGCTATGCTTCAGGGTAAGCTCGAGCCGTCCGTTTTTGCCGAATGGACAGAGGGTACAAAGGAGCCGAAGCTCGCACCCGTCCACGCACGCACCGTCAAGCGCAGCGCGACCGCAAAACTCGCCGACAAGCTTTTTCCGCCCGGCACAAAAGTGCGGAATATCGCCGACGGTATGCTTGTTAAGATGAAAAGCAAGCCGCATTGACAGCAATGGTCACGGTTCGCATATTGCGCGGCTTTTCGCCCGCTGTCACGGCATAACGACACCATTTCCGCGGCGCGACCGCTTTCATTCGATAACGCTAAAACATTCCCATAGCTGACATTATTCATTGTTGCCGGCATCGCTCCTTCTGTGATAAGATAGAAACATAGGAAAAATCATAAAACAGGAGGAAAAAACTATGAACAACAAAATAAAGGTGCTTATCGGTGACGATTCCGCAGGAACAGGCGTAAGTCTGGCGAATAAGCTTCGCGAAAGAGGAATGTATGCATACACAAGAAGAAAGGACTGCGGCGTTATCGTCGATTCCATAAAGAACGATCCGCCCGATGCCGCAGTTCTCGATATAACAGCCGAAAACGGTGATGCTGTCACCATTATGAAAAAGGTGAGGGAACTCGGCGTGAAGTATCCGGCGTTCATCATCACCTCCGCCTTCGACAACGAATTTATCGAGCGTCAGGTAATGGAGAACGGAGCGGCAAAGTTCCTGCTCAAGCCGTATGACGCGGACGACCTCATCGGTGCGATCACCTCCGCTCTCGGAGACAGGGCGAACAGCCTCAGCGACGATATGGAGATAGTTGTCACGGATATGATACATCAGCTCGGAGTTCCGGCGCATATCAAGGGCTATCACTACCTCCGCACGGCTATCCTCTATTCGATAGAGGACAAGACCCTGCTCGAGAGCGTGACAAAGCTTCTTTACCCGACAGTTGCAAGGATATACGAAACGACCTCATCGAGAGTTGAGCGAGCTATCCGCCACGCCATCGAAATAGCGTGGGACAGGGGCAATGTCGACACGCTCAACTCATTCTTCGGCTATACAGTCGACACAAGCAAGGGCAAGCCCACAAATTCAGAATTTATCGCGCTCATCACGGATAAGCTGCGTCTCAGGTACAAATCTGCGCTCAGAAGAGCCTCGATGCAGGCTTCTGCACAGGTCGTTCCGGCGGAGCGATAAGATGCGATGAAATGCGCGGTGACGATCTCAAGGAGGAATAACTATGGCATTCAGGAAGATAAACATCGAGGAATATGACATCAACCCGTTCAAGGCTGTCGGAAAGCAGTGGATGCTCCTCACAGGCGGAAATATGTCCGATCTTAACACGATGACGGCTTCGTGGGGACAGCTCGGCGTGCTGTGGAACAAAAACGTCCTCACCTGCTACATACGCCCGAACAGACACACCTTCGGGTATATCGAGGGCGGAGAGGTGTTCACGGCTTCGTTCTTCGGCGAGGAGTACAGAAGCGCACTCTCGTTCTGCGGCTCGCATTCGGGAAGGGACTGCGACAAGGTCAAGGAGACCGGACTTACGCCCGTTGAGCTCGGCGGAGCTCCGGCGTTCGAGGAGGCAGAGCTCGTGCTCGTCTGCCGAAAGCTCTACAGCTATGATCTTCAGGAGAGCGGATTCCTCACAGATGACGGCATTCCCGGGAAATTCTTCGCTTCCGATCCATATCACCGCGCTTACATCTCAGAGATAGTTGAGGCATATGTGAAAGAATGATAAAAAGCTCCATTCCGTTGCAGAATGACGGAATGGAGCTTTTTTTCGTCAAAGCGGACAGATTCATGAACGATTTGATATGCATATATGAGCAAATGTTCATATTTTCCGGAATGGTATTGACAAATAATAAACGAAGTGATAGAATGGAGTCAAGGTCAGAGATGACCTGAATTTATTGACATAGAGTTAGCTTTTTCTAACGAAAGGGTGGTTCAATGTTCATTGAGATAAGTGACATAAAGAAATCCTTCGGCGAGGGCGAGAGCCACGTCGAGGTACTGAAGGGAATATCATTTGAGCTCGAAAAAGGCGAGTTCTGTATGCTTCTCGGACCTTCGGGCTCCGGTAAATCGACTCTGCTCAACATCATCGGCGGCATCGACCGTCCCGACAGCGGATCCATCTCGATAGGCGGCGAAAGGACCGCGGATATGAACGAGAAGGCGCTCACACGCTACCGCCGCAAGCACCTCGGCTATATCTTCCAGATGTACAACCTCATACCCAATCTCAATATCAAGGAGAATGTCGAGGTCGGCGCATATCTGAGCGACGATCCGCTCGATGTGGACGATATACTCAAGACCCTCGGACTGTATGAGCACCGTCACAAGCTCCCGAATCAGCTCTCGGGCGGTCAGCAGCAGCGTACCGCTATCGGCAGAGCTATCGTCAAGAATCCGGATATTCTTCTCTGCGACGAGCCTACAGGTGCGCTCGACTACAACACCTCGAAGGAGATACTCAAGCTGATCGAAACTGTGAATCAGAAGTACGGCAGCACCGTTATAATGGTAACTCATAACGATGCGATAAAGAGTATGGCAGACCGTGTAGTCAAGCTCCGCGACGGCGTTATCAGGAAGAATGAGCTGAACACAGCAAAGGTCGCAGCTGAAGACCTCGAATGGTAAGGGGGCGGAGAATATGAGAGACCCCCTTCTCAAACGTATCCCGCGTGAGATAAAGTCGGAAGCCGGAAAATATACCGTCATATTCCTTTTTATGGTCGCACTTATCGGCGTCGCTTCGGGCTATTTCATCGCAGATGCGAGCCTCAAGGCAGCCTATGATGACAGCTTCGTGACCTACAACATCGAGGACGGCTTCCTTGAATTTCCCGAAAAACCGGACAGCTCAATTATCGAAGCCTGCGAGGAGGAAGATATAAAACTATACGACAACACCTTCAAGGATGAGCCCTGCTCTGACGGGAGCACAGTGCGTCTGTTCAGGATAAGGGAGGAAGTCAACAGGGTGTGCCTGCTCGACGGAAGTCTCCCCTCTGCGGAAAACGAGATAGCGCTCGACCGCCTCTATATGAAGAGCAATGACCTCAGTCAGGGCGATACTATCGAGCTCGACGGATATGATTTCAAGATAACAGGTATCATTGCGCTCCCCGATTATTCGGCACTTTACCGTAATGTCACCGACTTTATGTTCGATACCGAGAAATTCGGCGTAAGCGTAGTCGACAAGGCAGGCTTCGACAGAGTCGGCGACGGATATATCCACTATTCTTATTCGTGGAAGTACGACGACCCGCCGGAGGAGATATTCGGCAAGGAAGCCAAGGACCGCGGAGACGAGCTCTTAAAGGCTCTCGCAGGAAAGGCTCCGCTTACGAATTTCGTGCCGACCTGCCGCAACAGCTCTATCAAATTCGCCGGCAATGACCTCGGTCACGACAGGATAATGATGCTCGTTATGCTCGATATGCTCATTGTTATCGTAGCATTCGTTTTTGCCGTAACTACGAGCAATACCATAACCAAAGAGGCGAACGTCATCGGCACGCTCCGCGCTTCCGGCTATACTAAGGGCGAAATGGTGCGTCACTACCTCGCCGCACCGGTGATCGTCCTTCTCATAGCATCAGTGATAGGCAATATCCTCGGCTATACCCTGCTAAAGAAGGTGATGGCGGATATGTACCTCGGCTCCTACAGCATCGTAAGCTACAAGACGCTGTGGAATGCCGATGCCTTCATTGATACGACGGTCATTCCCCTGCTGATACTCCTTGCTATCAACATCATCATGCTCACATCGAAGCTGAGCCTGTCGCCGCTGAAATTCATCCGCCGCGACCTCAAGCGCCGTCAGCGCAAGAAGGCGTTCAAGCTCAACACGAAGATACCGATAATGACACGTTATCGCCTGAGGGTACTGTTCCAGAATATCCCCGGCTATCTGACGATATTCGTCGGCATTTTCTTCGCGAGCGTGATAATGCTTTTCAGCCAGCTGTTCGAGCCGCTTCTCGACAAATTCAGCGAGGACAGCATAAACAGTATGATAGCTCAGAACACCTACATTCTCAAAGCCCCTGTTCCGACAGAGGACGAGGACGCTGAAAAATTCGCAGCAGGCGAGCTCAGGATAGTCCGCGGCGACTTCTCCGAGAGCGTTTCGCTCTATGGCATAGCTTCCGACAGCGATTATTTCCACTCCGACATCAAGGACGATACCGTTGAGGTATCCTCCGCATACGCCGACAAATACCACCTCAAAGCCGGCGACAGCATCACCCTCACTGACGAATACGGAAGCGAGGATTATACCTTCGAGATAAGCGGTGTTTATGATTACCCGAGCACGCTCGTCGTATTTATGGACATCGACTATTTCAACAGGACCTTCGACCTCGAAGATGAGTACTTCTCCGGCTACTTCTCAGACCGCGAGCTCAGCGACATCGACGAGAAATATATCGCCTCGGTAGTGACGGAGGACGAGGTCACAAAGACCTCACGTCAGCTCAAACGATCAATGGGCAATATGATGAGCATTTTCGTAGTGCTCGGCATTACGGTCATCGTGCTCGTTGTTTACCTGCTCTCAAAGGTGATGATAGAGAAGAACGTGCAGTCCATATCCGTTACGAAGATACTCGGCTATGAGCCGCGTGAGATAAGCGGTATCTATATCCGCACGACCACGATCGTTACGATACTCTCGTTCCTGCTGTGCATACCGCTCGAATCAGCTGCACTGGACGCTCTCTGGCGCGGTATGATGATGCAGTATCCCGGCTGGCTCGCTCCGGATATACCGCTGTCAGCCTATGTAAAGACGATAGGTATGGGCGTTGTGACCTACCTTGTAACGACACTTCTGCTGAAGCGGAAGATAAACAAGATTCCGATGGACGAGGCACTGAAGAATACCGAATAAGCACAGATGAGCTTCCTTTCAGAAAAGGAAGCTCATTTTCTGTTCCGAAGCTGTGTTCTGTCAGTAATAGATGCGCAAGAATGTACAACTTGTATAAACTGAAGCGTTTAAGATTTGTTTACACTATTTTTTATCAAAGTTATTGACTTATAATATCACAAATGGTATAATTTATATATATTGATCTTTTTATGATCATTGAGGGGAGAAATCATAATGAATATCAGAAAAATCGTTGCAGCAGCGCTTTCGCTCGCTGTAATGTGTGTCTCTGCGCCTGTAGAGATGCACACGCCGGAATTCTCCGGCATCACTGCTTCGGCGGCTGGCACTACCGTCACGCAGAACGGACTGACCTTTAACGTCTATTCCGACCACGCCGAGGTCATCAGGGCAGAATCCGGCGCAAGCTCTATCCCGTCAAGTGTGGACGGGGTCCCGGTAACAGTCATTGCGGATACATCATTCGCAGGCTCGTCTATCGGCTCGATCAGCATTCCAGATACTGTAACAGTTATCGGAAAGGGTGCGTTTTCAGGCTGTGTGAGCCTCGGCTCGATAACCCTTCCTGCTTCGGTATCAAGTATCGGCAACAATGCATTCGGCAACTGCAAGGCGCTGAAAACGCTCACGATCATGAATCCGTCCTGCTCGATCTATGACAGCGATGCTGTTGTATGGAGCAGCTTCACCTATAAGTTCCAGTTTGCCGGGACGATATGCGGCTATTCCGGCTCTACAGCTGAGTCCTACGCGAGAAAATACGGCTGCACCTTCCAGTCGATAGGCGGTGCCCAGCCGATCGTAACAACTACCACGACTACAACTACGAGACCTACTACGACAACGACTACCACCACAACAACTACCACAACAACAGCTCCGACAACTACGACCACCACGACTACGGAAATACCGTGGTGGCAGACTACTACGACTACCGAATATATCCCGTGGTGGCAGACGAGCACGACCACAACTACGACCGAGATACCGTGGTGGCAGACAACGACCACGACAACTACCGAATACATTCCGTGGTGGCAGACCTCAACTACGACCGAATCCACCACAACAACGACTTCTACAACGACTGCTCCCGAAAAGGCTGTCCGCATAAAGATAGTCAGCTATCCGACCAAGACGGTCTATGCCCTTAATGAAGAGCTCGACCTTGAGGAGCTTGCAGTCAGAACGTGGTATACCGAGGGAAGCGGCAACGAACGTGCTGATAATTACGGAAATGCGTATTACCTTACCGATTACCGTGAAAGATTTGATATATCGGGCTTCGACAGCAGCGTTCCCGGTGAGCGAACGGTGACTATCACCTACAGAAGATACAATTCCGCAGGTCAGCTCCTCACAGACAGCGCACAGTTCACGGTAGTTGTGCTTGCTCCGGAGACTACGACCACATCAACTGCTACAACTACAACAACAACTACCACCACGACAACGACCGAGATACCGTGGTGGGCAACAACTACAACAACAGAGAGTATCCCGTGGTGGCAGACAACTACTACCACTGAATCTACTACAACAACGACAACAACAACTCAGACTACCACGACAACAACAGATTTCGGCGTTCGTATGCAGATAATGAGCTATCCCACAAAGACTGTTTATGAATGGGGCGAGCAGCTCGACCTTTCGGGTCTTACGATACAGGTATGGACACGTGACAAATACGGCAGCGAAACAGCTGATAACGGCGGTTATCCCTACGTTGTCAAGGACAGACAGGACATCTTCTCTGTTACAGGCTATAACAGCAATGTTGCAGGCGAGCGTACACTCACAGTGATGCTGAGATACTACAGCAACGATGCGCAGAGATGGCTCTCGGCAAGCGAACAGATACGTGTTTTCGTCAACGAAAAGGCTGAGACTACAACGACTACGGTAACTACCACAACAACTACCGAGACTACAACGACCACGACTGTGACTCCGCAGCCCGATTTCGAGCTTGGTGACGTGAACCGCGACGGAAATGTCGATGCAAAGGACGCGACCGATATACTGAAGGCGTACGCAGTATATTCGACCGGAGGCGAGCCGGCTCTCGCTCCCGACCAGAAGTCCGCAGCCGACGTGAACGAGGACGGAGGCGTCAATTCCAAGGACGCTTCGATAATCCTTGCGTATTACAGCTATCTTTCAACAGGCGGAAATATGAAGCTCCGCGATTTCAGATACCGGTAAAACAGCATAAGAAAAGACCCGCTTTCAAGCGGGTCTTTTTTTGACTTTATTACTTGTCGTTCTTCTTGTCCTTCTTGGGAGCCTTCTTGCTGCCCTTCCACCATGACCATGTTACAGGTGCAACGAAGAGTGAGGAGTAGGTACCGGAGATAAGACCAGCCATAAGCGGTACAGAGAAGCTGAGGAGCGAATTGTAGCCGCTGATGAGGACAACTATTGTAACAACGAGCATTGTGCCGATAGTTGTTACCGAGGTTCTGATAGAACGTGTGAGAGACTGTGAGCAGCCGGTGTTGATAAGCTCATTGAGCGAAGCCTTCGGCATAAGTGTTCTGTTCTCACGTATCCTGTCGTAAATAACGATAGTGTTGTTGATAGAGTAACCGAGGATAGTCAGGATGACCGCAACGATGTTCGAGTTGAACTCAAAGCCGCAGATGATAGATACTGCAAGAGCTGCGAGAATATCGTGGCAGAGTGCGAATATCGAGCAGATACCTGCCGACCAGCCGCCTATCCTGCTGAATCTGATAGCGATGTAGATGATAATGAGGATCGCTGCGAATACCATTGCGAGGAGGCACTTCAGAAGGAACTCGCGTCCGGAAGAAGGGCTTACGTCGTTGGAATCGAAGAGCTCAAGCTCATTATCGGGGAATGCAGCGCGGAGATTCTCGGTGAGCTCGTGCTGACCGTCCGCATTGAGACCTTCCTTTGAAGTGAAGGAAATGGTTATCTGATAGCCGTCGGAGTCGAGGCTTTCGCCGCGTCTGACGTTTACGTTTGAGTCGACAAGCTTTTCTACCTCTGCATCGACTGCATCGGTATCGAGGTCGCCCGTGTAGGAGTAGGTCAGCAGTGTGCCGCCCTTGAATTCGATAGCGAACTTTACGCCTCTGATGAGAGCACCGGCGATAAGAGCTACAACGACGCATATCGCGATGACGAGTATCATTGTCTTCTTGGAGCAGAAGTCATATACCTTTCCGGTATAAGCCTGTGCCTGAGAAGCTTCCTGTTTCTTCTTGCTCATTTGCCGTCACCTCCGTAAAGTGCTTTTTTATCAGACCATTTAGCCAGTGATGTGACCATAAGTCTGGAAGCGAAAACTCCGAAGATGAAGTTGCAGATAACGCCGACGAGGAGCGTGAAGCCGAATGAATAAACAACGCCTTCAGCAGTTGCGCCGAACATAAAGAATATAGTTCTGTTGAGTATCTTCGAGAAGAAGCTTGAGGGAACGCCGAACGCACCCATAAGAATGATAGCGATGATAACGTTTGTGATGTTACCGTCGAGGATAGCAGAGAATGCTCTCTTGTAAGCTACGCGGATAGCAGCGTCAGTGGACTTGCCTGAGCGGAGCTCTTCCTTGATACGCTCGCCTGTGATGATATTTGCGTCAACGCCCATACCAACTGCGAGGATGATACCTGCGATACCGGGGATAGTAAGAGTTGCGCCGGGCTGGAAGCCGAACCAGCCTGTTACAGCTGCGAGCGAGCCGGCGATCTGTCCGCATATAGCGATAACAGCAACGAGACCGGGAACGCGGTAGAGGACGATCATATAGATCGCGATGAGAGCGAAAGCGATAACTGCTGCAAGAAGGATAGCATCGAGCGAGCCCTCACCCATTGTAGGTGAAATGGTCTTGAAGCTCTTGGTCTCTATCTTGAAGGGAAGCGCACCGGAATTGATCTGATCGGCGAGCTTCTTTGCGGATTCGCTTGTGAAATTACCTGTGATGACAGCATTTCCGTTTGTGATAGCGTTGTTTACGGTCGGAGCTGAGATCATAGTGCTGTCCATCCATATCGAGATAGGTGTGGATGTGCCTGCGAGCTCGGAAGTAGCGCTGCCGAACTTGCTTGTTCCGTCTGTATTGAGCTTGAGGGTAACTACCCATTCGTAGTTGCCGGAAGCGTCGGGCTGCTGGGTATAGCCGGCTGAGTCGATGTCTGAGCCGTTTATAACGATGTCACCTGTAGGGGTTATGTTGCCCTCTGCGTCGGTGTCGTATTCGTCGCCCTTTCTGAATGTGAGCTCTGCCATTTCGCCGAGCTCCTTTACAGCAGCCTCGGGGTCGAAATTGCTTTCGCCAGCCTGCCAGGGGAAACGAACGATGATTCTGTCACTTTTGCCGTCGCTGTAGAGCTCGTTATCGTTGATACCGAGTGTAGCGAGACGGGTCTTGATTACCTCGGTAGCCGCATCGAGCTGTGCGTCTGTTGCGTCGTAGTCGCCAGCCGGAGCGAAGGTAACGTCAACGCCGCCTTTGATGTCGATACCGAGACGGATATCGTCAACGCCCTTTATTACTGTTGTCGTGTTATCACCGTAGATATAATCGAGTCCGGTGACAGTTGAAACAGCGAACAGAGCGATCAAAGCAACGACGATGAAGAAAGTGGATCTGCCGGTCTTTTTCACGGTCATGTGCCTCCTATACTTATGAACGTCCGCCCTCTGTGCGAAGGCAATGGACGCATTTGATATTCCACGGAAACGCCTTTCGGGGCAGGAAATGACCACCGGTCCGAGTCTCCGCGACAATTACAATTATTGTACTATATTTACGTAAAAAAGTCAAGTATATTGGGAAATAAATGCCCATATTTCTTAATTATGCACAATGAAATCTGTTTTCAGTAATGCACAATGCATAATATATGATGACCACATAAGCCCTTTATCCGATACTGTTATTTGAAATGCTTCTGTGATTCCTTCAGGCGGCGGATAGTGCGGTTGAGGTTAGCCTGTGTCTCGTAGTATTCGCGGATACTCTGCTTCTGACGCGCTACCTCTTCGGAGCGTATCCGCTCCTCGTCCGCGAGCCTCATAGCTATCTCCTCGGGAGGACCGCAGGCGTCCGCGAGCAGTATCGCCCTGTCAGGCATTATCTGTATGAATCCCTCGGAAATGGCAGCATAGTGCCATTCGCCGTCTATCATATATTTAAGCTCGCCGGTCGGGAGTGCCGTTACAAGCGGCTCGTGTCCGGGGAGCACACCGAGGAGCCCGTCTATCGCGGTGATGACGAGGTGCTCGGTCTCGCCCTGGAAGAAAATGCCGTCCGTAGCGATTATCTCGAGGTGGAATGTCTTAGCCATAGGATCACTCTCCGTCCCCTATCTGCTTTGCCTTGGCGAGAACATCGTCGATAGTGCCAGCCATAAGGAAGGCAGCCTCGGGGTACTTGTCCATATCGCCGTTGATTATTGCCTGGAAGCCCTCGATAGTGTCCTTGAGCGGAACGTATTTGCCCTTGAGACCGGTGAAATTCTCGGCAACATTGAAGGGCTGTGAGAGGAACTTCTGTATCTTTCTTGCGCGGTAAACGGTCTGCTTGTCGTCCTCGCTGAGCTCCTCCATACCGAGGATAGCGATGATGTCCTGAAGCTCCTTGTACTTCTGGAGCAGCTCCTGTGTGCGTCTTGCGACCTGATAGTGTTCGTCGCCGACGATCTCCGGCTCGAGGATACGCGAGTTCGATTCGAGCGGGTCAACGGCGGGATAGATGCCCTGCTCGACTATCTTACGCGAGAGAACGGTAGTTGCATCGAGGTGGGCGAAGGTTATTGCCGGGGCGGGGTCCGTGAGGTCGTCCGCCGGCACGTAAACAGCCTGAACTGACGTGATAGAGCCATTCTTGGTGGAGGTGATACGCTCCTGGAGCTCGCCGACCTCCGTTGCAAGCGTCGGCTGATAGCCAACGGCAGACGGCATACGTCCGAGCAGAGCCGAGACCTCAGAGCCTGCCTGCACGTAACGGAAGATGTTGTCGATGAACAGCAGAACGTCCTTGTGTTCGCGGTCGCGGAAGTATTCAGCCATAGTCAGACCGGTCTGAGCGACTCTCATACGCGATCCGGGCGGCTCGTTCATCTGACCGAAAACGAGGGTGGTCTTGCTGATAACGCCGGATTCCTGCATCTCGTTCCAGAGGTCGTTGCCCTCACGCGAACGCTCGCCGACGCCTGTGAATATCGAATAGCCGCCGTGCTCGGTGGCGATATTGCGGATAAGCTCCTGTATGAGAACGGTCTTACCGACTCCGGCGCCTCCGAAAAGACCTATCTTACCGCCCTTAGCATATGGCGCGATGAGGTCGATGACCTTGATGCCTGTCTCGAGTATCTCAACGACAGGGCTCTGATCCTGAAAAGACGGAGCCTTGCGGTGTATGCCCCATTTTTCCTCGGTGACAACGTCGCCCTTCTTGTCGATAGGCTCGCCGAGAACGTTGAACATACGTCCGAGGGTCTCCTCGCCGACGGGCACCTGAATGCATGAGCCGGTCGCGGTGACCTCCATATTCTTGCTGAGTCCCTCGCTCGTTGCGAGCATTATGCAGCGGACAATATGGTTGCCCATATGCTGTGCGACCTCCATAACGCGGCGCTTTCCGTCGACCTCGACCGTGAGCGCGTCCTTTATCATCGGGAGCTTTCCGGCAGGGAACTCAACATCTATAACAGGTCCGATGACCTGAGTTATCTTACCTTTTTCCATTTTTGCGGTATACCTCCAAGCAGTATATCAGAGGAGGCTTTCGCCCTCTCCCATAACAGCGATGTCAACAGCTGCTGCTTCCTCAAGGTGGAATGTCATTAGCTTGTTTCCGGTCGTTTCATTGTAGATAGCCTCAAGACCGGAAGCCTTTATCATTTCCTCGGCATATGAAGGGTCTGTCTCGAAGACAGCCTTTCCTGTGTATCTCAGCCAGTGACCGTCCTTTTTGCAGGCAGCTATCTCGCAGAGCGGGTCAGCTTTGAGCTGCTTGTAGACGTCCTTGAAGTCGCCGACGCCGAAAATTATCTTGCCGTCCTTTTCGAGGAATGCTCCGAGCGGACGGAGCTTTGGCTGTTTCCCGTCAGCAGTTGCGAGGAAGAATACACCTGTTTCTCTCAGAAAATCGCCGATTTTGCTCATTATCTCGTCCTCCTTTATAATGTATGGGCTGATACAGACATCAGCCCTCTGTTATTTTTCGTTAAGGCTTGCAGCGCCGCCGCAGACCTCGGTTATCTCCTGTGTTATCGCAGCCTGACGCGCGCGGTTGTACATCAGCGAAAGGTCCTTTATCATATCCTTTGCGCTGTTCGTAGCGGCGTCCATAGCGGTCATACGCGAGTGCTGCTCACAGCAGAACGCCTCGACCATCGCGCCGTAGATGATGCCCTTTGCATAGTTGGGTATGAGATACTCCATTACCTCCTCGGGCGAGGGCATAAATGAAGCCTTGGGCAGCTTTTTCATCGTTCCGTCGGGAGCCTTTCCGAAGTGGCGTCTCTCGAACGGGAGAAGGCGGACGGTGCGCGTCTCCTGCAAATTTGAATTTATCATATCCGTATACAGCACATACACCTCATCAAGCTCGTGGTTCTCGAATTTTTCAATGACGAGCTCGGCTATCTCCTTTGCGCGGTGGATAGTCGGATTCTGCGTAGTATAGAGGAATTCGCCGTCTACAGAGGCTGTGTTCCCGGAATTCATACGCCGCTGGAAGTACATACGTCCGACCTGTCCCATAACGAACAGGTAGCAGTTGTTGAGGTCAGGAGCCTCGTCAAGTGCCTGCTCGGCGTATTTGAGGATATTGTGGTTATAGCTTCCGCAGAGCCCCTTGTCGCCTGTGATGATGATATAGCCCTTTTTACGCTTTTCATCGGGTATATCCGAACGTCTGTCGAAGAAGAGCTGGCGTGTATGCGGAGTGTGCTCGAGCACGCTCTCGATAGTCTCCTGAAGCTTATAGAAATATGGCTCGGTGAGGTCGAGGGCAGCTCTTGCCTTTTTGAGCTTTGAAGAGGATATGAGATACATCGCATTCGTTATCTTGAGTATCTGCTGTATGCTCGCTATCCTTTCACGTATCTCTCTTATGTTGGGCATAGACTCACCCCTTACTCCTCAAATGCCGTGACGATGCGCTCGATACGCTCGCCGAGCTCCTCGTCGAGGACCTTCTTCTCCTCTATCTCAGAGATGATGTCCTGACCGTATGATTCGATATACGTCATAAGGTCGCTGATATACTCCCTGAGCTCATTGAGAGGGATACCCTCGAAGAGCCTGTGCTGAGCTGCGTAGAGCAGTATTACCTGCTTATAGTGCGGCATAGGGTTATAGAGCGGCTGTTTGAGCAGCTCTGTGAGCATACGTCCGTGCTCGAGCAGCTCTGTGGTGGACTGGTCGAGCTCTGATGAGAACTGTGTGAATATCTCCATTTCCTTGAACTGAGCAAGGTCGATACGCAGATTTCCGGCAGCCTTCTTCATCGCCTTGGTCTGAGCCGCACCGCCGACACGCGAAACGGAGAGTCCGTAGTTTACAGCCGGACGCTGACCCGAGTTGAAGAGCTCGCTCTCGAGGAATATCTGTCCGTCTGTGATAGAGATGACATTCGTCGGGATATATGCCGAAATATCGCCTGCGAGCGTCTCGATAACGGGGAGAGCCGTGAGTGAGCCTCCGCCGTGCTCGTCATCGAGGCGGCTCGAGCGTTCGAGAAGTCTCGAATGGAGATAGAATACGTCGCCGGGGTAAGCCTCACGTCCGGGCGGACGGTGGAGCAGCAGCGACATCGCACGGTATGCAACGGCGTGCTTTGAGAGGTCATCATATACTATGAGGACGTCCTTGCCCTTTGACATAAAGTATTCGGCAATAGCCGTACCTGAATACGGCGATATGTACTGGAAGGGAGCAGGGTCGCTCGCAGAAGCGCATACAACGACTGTATAGGGCATAGCGCCGAACTTCTTGAGGGTATTTACTACCTGTGCGACGGTCGATGCCTTCTGTCCGATAGCGACATAGACGCAGATAACGTCCTTGCCCTTCTGGTTTATGATAGTATCTATAGCGATAGAGGTCTTGCCGGTCTGTCTGTCGCCGATGATGAGCTCACGCTGACCTCTTCCTATCGGGAACATCGAGTCGATAGCGAGGATACCGGTCTGGAGCGGCACACTTACGGGCTTACGCTCGATAACGCCGGGAGCCTCGCGCTCTATCGGGAAGTAATCGTCTGCGCGGACAGGTCCGAGACCGTCGATGGGAGCACCGAGCGCGTCAACGACACGTCCGAGGAGCTCATCGCTCACGCCGATGCCTGCGCGCTTTCCTGTGCGGACAACGGAAGAGCCCTCAGTGAGACCGCTGTCGTCGCCGAGGAGTACGACGCCTACTGATTTTTCTTCAAGGTTCTGTACGATGCCGCGGATACCGGTCTCGAACTCAACGAGCTCGCCGTACATAACCCCGCTCATACCGTAAACTGAGGCAATACCGTCGCCGAGGCGCGTAACATAGCCTGTTTCGGTAGCTCCGGACTTGACAGTGAAGTCCTTTACCTCTGTCTTGAGGACAGAGATGATGTCGCCGGAGGAGAGCTTCTCCTTGCCGCTTTCGGCGACCTCTGCCGCCTTCGACTGCATAAGCTCGCGCATTGAGCGGAGGCTCGTGCGGTAGCTGCGGTCGTACTCGACATCGCCTGCATTGAGGATGAAACCGCCGATGATGTCGGGGTCATGTCTGTATTCGATGTCAACGTCGTCCTTGACGAAGCGTTCCATTATGAATTTGCGCAGGTCAGCCTGCTGAGACTCAGTAAGCGGCGTAACATAGCGCACTACAGCTCTGATAGCTCCCTGCTTTTCGAGGAGTATCTCCTCATATTCACCGAAGATCTCGCCGAGGTCGCCGACCGCGCCCTCTCTTACGGCAGAAGCCATAAAGCGTTCGAGCGTTTCGGGGAATATCTGTCTGATTATGCTGTGCTTCTCATCGTAAGTTACGAGGGGATTAGACAGCGTATCAGCGACGTCGGGACAGGTATCGAGGATGTTTTTTGCCGTGATTATATCCTCGCGGGATATGTTGCGGCGGACGAGCTCCTTTACGAGCTCTTTTCCGTTATCTCTCATTGCTTGTCACCCTCCTCGGAAAGGAACTCGTCGACAAGCTTCCTGTTCTTATCGTCATCGAGGTTCGCACCGACTATCTTGGAAGCGGCTTCGATAGCGAGGTCTGCTATCTGTGACTGTGCCTGCTGGAGCACACGTCTGCGCTCATTCTCGATAGTTTCGCTTGCGGCGCTGACGATCTCGTCAGCCTCCTCGTGGGACTTCTGTATGATGCTTGATCTTTCGGTCTCTGCATCATCGTGAGCCTTCATAATGATCCGGCTCGCCTCTTCCTTAGCCTCGCTGATGGTATCGGAATACTGCTGGCGGAGTGCTTCTGCCTCCTGCCTTGCCTTTTCGGCATCGTCGATGTCCTTCTGAATGGACTGTGTCCTTTCGTTCATCATCTTGTTTATGGGCTTGAAGAGGAATATCCTGAGCAGAATGAACAGTATGATGATATTGGCAACTGCCTCAAAAATGCTCCAGAATTCAAATTTAAGCATTATTTTTCCTCCTTATGCAGAATACTTTGCTCAGATTCACTTGCTGCCGAGCATGATTATAATAAGGAGCGCTATAACGAAGCCGTAAACAGCGGTAGCCTCAGCAAGGGCACATCCGATGATGAGCGATGTTCTAATATCGCCCTTTGCCTCGGGCTGACGTGCGATAGACTCAGTAGCCTTAGCGGTCGCGATACCTATTCCTATACCTGCGCCGATGCCCGTAAGAACGGCAACAGCAGCGCCTAATGCGATGATTCCCATTTCAATATACCTCCGTGTAAGTGATTATTTGCTGCCGAGCATGATTATGATGAGGAGCGCTATAACGAAGCCGTAAACAGCGGTAGCCTCAGCAAGGGCACATCCGATGATGAGCGATGTTCTTATATCGCCCTTTGCCTCGGGCTGACGCGCGATAGATTCTGTAGCCTTAGCGGTCGCGATACCGATACCGATACCTGCGCCGATACCTGTGAGAACGGCAACAGCAGCACCTAATGCGATAACTCCCATATTTATTTACCTCCATGAACTTTCTTGCGTTTTCTTGATCTTTTTCCTTCTCCCTCTTCTTCCTCGATAGCTTCAGCGAGGTAGAGCGAGGTGAGGAACGAGAATACGTATGCCTGAAGAATTCCGTCGAAAATGTCGAAATAAGCGCTTGCGATGAGCGGAACGCCTATCGCGGGGACCTTGACATATGTCCTTATCGCTATCTTGATGAGCTCCATAACGATGTGTGCTGCGAGAACGTTACCGAAAAGTCGCATACACAGCGACAGCGGTCTTGTTATCAGGTCGAGCACATTCAGGGGATTGATGAAGCTCTTCAGCCAGTTCAGCGGTCCCTTCTTGAGTATGAATGCGACCTGAACGAGAATGATAGCAAGTCCTGCGAGCGCAGCAGTTACGTTTACGTCTTTTGTCGGCGGCACGAAGCCGAAGATACCGACGATATTCGATACACCTATGTAGAGTATGAACGTCTCAAGTATGGGGACGTATTTCTTTCCGCCCTCTCCGAGTGCTTCCGTGAACATCTTGTTGAGCATACTTATGAACGATTCGAGCAGGCATTGCACGCCTGTCGGCACTCTTTTGAGGTTCCTCGTGAGTATTATGGACAGCAGCACCAGTACAGCCATTATTATCCACGTAACAACGCAGGAATCGGCGATGGGGATACCTCCGAATATCGGTATAGTAAAGGCGACCTTATTTTCAAGCTCTTCTATCAGCTCTTCTGCCATTATAGCACCTTCCTTCATCCTTTAAATAAAAACGGAGACAGCTTTTGTGCATATCTCCGTTGATAAGTCAGCAATAGCGGTATGCAGTATTCACGCACCGGACCGCTCTCCGATACATATAACTATAATATAACAAAACTTTAACAAAGTCAATACCTTTGCGGTAAATATCGGCATTTTTTCACAATTACCGGCGCTTTTTCAGCTGTCTGTATCGCCCTGTGCGAGGCTCACTGCCCTGTTGAGACGCTCGACTGCATTTGTGTTGAGCTTGTCGGACAGCCTCAGGCGGTCGAGCTCCTTCTTGAAGGCGGCGAGCTCCTCTGCGAGCTTGCGCATGACCTCGGCATTCTGGAGCTGTTTGTCCTCAAGGGCACACACCCTCACGATGAGGTCATTAATGTTCGCGGCGAGCACTTCATTCGCGGAATTCTGCTTCTCGCCGAAGTCGGTGAGCTTTTCGCCGGCTTTGAATACGCCCACCTTTTCGTGACCGTCGAAGGTGCGCATCTTTTCATTTGTCAGTTTGAGATCAGACATTTTGTTCACTCCCTCTTATGCGGTTATACGCCCAGAGATGTTCCGTAGTTGCCGAGCTTTTTCCTCCACCAGCCGAGCGTATCGCTGATGGTCTGCTCCATAGTGATAGCAGCGCTCCAGCCTGTATCCTCGCGGATAAGCGAAACATCGGGCTCTATTATCGGTATGTCCGAGGCTCTCATCCGAGCCGGGTCCTGTTTGACGGTTATTTCCGCATCTGAAAGGCTCAGTGCGGTATCGAGGATGTGCTGTATCTCAACAGCCCTTCCTCTTCCGACGTTGTAGACTCTTCCGCTCACGCCCTTCTCTGCGAGCAGGCGATAGGCTCTGACAACGTCGCGGACGTCGGTGAAATCGCGCATTGCCGTGAGATTCCCGACGTTCATCTCGGGCTGTCTCATTCCCTTTTCTATCTCTGCTATCTGACGGCAGAAGTCGGATATGACGAATATATCGCTCTGTCCGGGGCCAGAGTGGTTGAATGCGCGGACCATCACGATGTCCATTTTATAAGCGCGGAAGTAGATGCGGCTTATCATCTCCTGACAAGCCTTTGTTGCGGCGTAGATATTGCCGGGGTCGAGGGGCTCGTCCTCGCTGAGGGGGCAGGCGCCCTGCCTGATGAAGCCGTATTCCTCGCCTGTGCCGATGATGACTATGCGCATATCCTTCTTTTCGGCGGCTCTTGCGGCTTCGAGCACGTTTATCGAGCCGATGACGTTGATATTTGCCGTGAGCTGGGGCTTTTTCCACGAAACAGCCACCGAGCTCTGCGCCGCGAGGTGGAATATCACATCGGGCGATACCTCTTCAAGAAGCGCGGAGATGTCCTCAGCGTTCATAATATCGAGAGTGTGCGAGGTGCAGCTCTCGGTTATCCTTTCCGACGGCAGACAGGTAGCGTGTACCTCTGCGCCTGCAAGCGCGAGCTCACGTATGAGATACGCTCCCACAAAGCCTGCGCCGCCGATTATCAAAGCCTTCATATTATTCCTCACTATTCCGAAAGAGCTTCGTAGAGCTTCTTTATAACGTCTTTTTCGTTGAAATCGCGTTTTACGCGGTAAGCGGCGTTCCTGCCGAGCTTTTCGCGGAGCGGTCTGTCCTCTGCGAGCCTGTTTATGGCTGCGGCGAGAGCTTTCGGGGACGAGGGCGGAACTGTCAGACCTGTCTCGCCGTGGACGCTCACGTAAGGGACTCCCGACGGGAGCTTCGTATTTATCACCGGCTTGCCGTAGACCATCGCTTCAAGCTGGACTATGCCGAACGCCTCGCTCTTCGCGACTGACGGGAGCACGAAAATATCGCAGTCCGCATAAGCCTGCCGGAGCTCATCGTCGGGCAGGAAGCCCAGAAAATGCACCTTTTCCGACAGTCCGTGCGTATCGGCGTAGCGCCTGAGGCTTTCCTCAAGCACGCCCTCGCCTGCGATGAACAGCTCACAGCCTTGCGTCATACGGAAAGCGCGCAGCAGCACGTCCACGCCCTTGTAATAGACGAGTCTTCCTGTAAAGAACACCTTCACCGAGCTTTTATCTGTAAGCTTTTCCGTCAGGAAGGGTCTGCGCACGATGCCGAGATACTGTTCGGGGTCGATGCCGTAGGGGAGAATGCGGCACTTTTCGCGGAACTGCGGCAGTACGTCCGAGCCGTCGATGTGTCCCGGTGTCGCGACAAAAACAATGTCTGCGCGGCGGAGCAGGTACATCATAAACGGGCGGTAGAGGAGCATCAGCTTCTTCTGCTTGACGACGTCGCTGTGCCACGAAACTGCGACCTTCCCCTTATATCCGGACAGCAGAAGGGCAGCGTCCGCGAGCGGGAACGGCACATTTATATGCACCGCATCGGCTGACCTTGCCATCTTTCTGAAAAGCGCGATGAACGACAGCGACACCGGACACGAAAAATACGTCCCGAGGCTGCCTGCTCTCGTGAGCTCCACACCGTTCGCGCGTTCGTGGAGCGTTCCGCCTCTGCCGTCGCGGCAGACGAGCGTGCGCACCTCCGCACCGAACTGTCCGAGCTCCTCGGAATACTGGCGCACAAGGCTCTCGATACCGCCGATATGCGGATAATAAGCCTTGTTTACCTCCAGCACCTCAAACCGCTTCCCCATTACTTAGCAAGACCGTTCTCACGGCAGTATTTCATTATATACTCCTGCATATCGATGCCTGCTGCCTTGCCGAGGTCCATGAGCTCGAGCGTCCTCTCGATGAAGTCCTGGTCCTTTTCGAGCGAATTTGTCTCAAGACGGCGGACAAATTCGGGGATATAGTTCTCCATCTCCATACGGAATTCGTCCTCGGCAGTCAGAAAGCTGGAAAAATCCTGCTCCTTCGGCTTTTCAGCCGGGGTATTCTCATTTTCTCTTATCTCTTCGCTCATTTATACCAGCTCCTTATAGATATTGTAAAGCGTTTCAGCCGAGCTCTCCCACGAGAAGCGCTTTGCTCTCTCGCGTCCGCGGACACTGAGGTCGCGGCGGAGCTCCTCCGAATCGCAGAGTTTTTCAAGTCCGTCAGCAATGCTCTCCTCTGAGTAGGCGTCGCATATCACAGCGGAGTCGCCGGTGACCTCCGGGAGGGAAGCCGCATCAGATGCGAGCACGGGAACTCCGCTTGCCATCGCCTCGAGCGGCGGCATACCGAAGCCCTCATATATCGACGGGAATACGAATGCGAGCGCACCGCACATCAGCGGGTTCATATCCTCCGCCGGAACATACTTCGTGAAGATGACCTGCTCAGACAGACCAAGCTCCGTTACGCGCGCGAAAATGCCGTCATACAGCCAGCCTTTGCCGCCTGCGAGCACGAGCTTCGGCGCGCCGGAGTGACGCTGACAGAAGATATGATACGCAGTTATCAGCCTTTCGAGGTTCTTTCGCGGCTCGATAGTGCCGACGTAGAGGAAGTATTCGCCCTCTATCCCGAGCGATGCCTTGACCTTTGGGATACGCTCAGGCTCGGTGCAGGGCGAGAATCTTTCAAGGTCGACTCCGCACGGGACAACTCTTATCTTGTCCTCGTGCTTCGGGAAGTGTTTTATTATCTCCTGCTTCGAGAATTCGGAGTCTGTGACTATCATATCAGCGCGCTTCATCGACTTTTTCAGCCCCATATTCAGCATCATCTTAGTGCGTCCGCGCACGGTCTCGGGGAAAGCCTTGTACACCATATCGTGTACGGTAACGACCGTTCTGCCGTGGACTCCGGGCGGTACGATGTAGTTGAAAAAATGCGAAATATCGGCTTCTTTGCCGAAAAAGAAGCTGTATGGCAACGGCACGAAGGTCGTTGCGGCGCGGTACATATAGCCGGAGAAGTGTACCAGCTTTGTGCCGATATTATCGCCGGTGAACGGGGCGATACGCTCCATTTTTATATGGTCGTCCGTGCGCGAGAAGAAGTTGTAGGTATACTTGTTCTCGGGGTGCATACGCGCCATAGCCATCGTCTGACCGGCTTCACACCAGCCGATACCGGTTATCCGGTCGCTGATGAGCGGAATTGCGTCAAATGCGATATTCAATCAGCGTCTCCTGCCTTCTGATATGATAAGCGCCGCCGCAGCTGCGGCGGCGTCATTTTGTGTAATATATGGATCCGATGATACAGTAGATGACAGCCGCCGCAAGTGCGATGACCAGCAGTCTCGCCGACCTCTTCGGGCGGCGTATGACAAATATGGTCAGTCCCGCGCAGAGCAGGACCGCACATACGACCGGCAGTATAATGCCGAAAAACAGCTTCATCTCAGCTTCTCCATAAGCTGCTCCTCAAGCTTTGCGATATAGGCATCGGTGTCCTCGACGGAAAATCCCTGTTTTCCGAAGAGTCCGCCCTTTTCGCGGGTGAGCTTTATTGCGTTCACCTTGTCGAGCTGAGGACGTATCACGTTCGGGTCAGCGCTGTCAGCTGCCATAAGCAGAGCGTTCAGCGCATCTATTTTTGTGAGGACGGCGGTCTTGCTGTAACCGCCCTTTTCGATCCTGAGAATGTCATTTCTCATATCAGACCCTCCTCAGGAGCTCAGCCTGTGATGCTCTTTACCTTTATTTCCTTCTCAACGAGAGCGAGGTCATTCTTTACCATACGCTCAACGAGCTCAGAGAAGCTTATATCGCGCTTCCAGCCGAGAGCCTTTTCAGCCTTCTCGGGATTGCCGAGGAGGATGTCTACCTCAGCAGGACGGAAGAACTTCTTGTTTACCTTTACTATCGTTTTGCCTGTAGCCTTGTCGATACCTATCTCGTCAACGCCTTCGCCCTTCCATTCAACTTCGATGTCAACGTGTTTGAAAGCAGTCTCAACGAATTCGCGGACAGTTCTTGTCTCGTTCGTGGCGATAACGTAATCATCGGGCTTGTCGTGCTGCAAAATGAGCCACATGCATTCCACGTAGTCCTTGGCGTAGCCCCAGTCGCGGAGGCTGTCGAGGTTGCCGAGGTACAGGCAGTTTTGCTTGCCTTGGGCGAT
>JAFXVT010000052.1 GCA_017534835.1 Ruminococcus sp. | reverse complement strand
TTTCTACAACATAATAAACGGCACCGTATCCCGTTGCTTCAGGACGGATGAGTGAACCTCCGTAAGGAATTCCTTTTCCTGTCAGAACTCCGGTAAACTCATTTTTGATTCTCTTGTATTGGCCGAACAAATAACCGATTTCACGTGCACCTACACCTATGTCTCCTGCAGGAACGTCAGTGTCAGCACCGATATATTTGCAAAGTTCTGTCATAAAGCTCTGGCAGAAACGCATAACTTCTGCATCGCTCTTGCCCTTGGGGTCGAAGTCGGAACCGCCCTTGCCGCCGCCCATAGGCAGAGTTGTAAGGCTGTTCTTGAATACCTGCTCAAAGCCGAGGAACTTGATGATTCCGAGGTATACTGAGGGGTGGAGTCTGATACCGCCCTTGTAAGGTCCGATAGCTGAGTTGAACTGTACACGGAAACCACGGTTTACCTGTACCTTGCCGTTGTCATCTACCCACGGTACACGGAACATGATCTGTCTCTCAGGCTCTACGATACGCTCAAAAACGCCTGCATCGATGAGATCCTGTCTCTTCTCAGCAACGGGCTCGAGAGTCTCGAGGACCTCAGTTACAGCCTGGATGAACTCGGGCTCGCCGGGATTTCTCTTCTCAACTCTTTCTAATAATTCCTTGAGATACTGATTTTTTAACGCCATTGTTAAAAAACCTCCTTTAATAAATTCTGCTTTCGCAGTTCAAGATAAATTATACCACTATTGAAAATGATTTTCAAGTCCCCTTTTCACTTTAAAAGGTCAAATCGCACGATTTGTGCATTTTATACAAAATCAATCATCTTCCGTGTTTGTTGTTTTCTACTGAAACGAACAGCAAAAACGCTGAAACAGGTGTGCCGAACACTTACCGCCTGCTCTGCTCTTTTTACTTACCGCCGTACATACCGAGAAATTCGCTTGCAAGGTAGAGGGAGCCGCAAACGACAACTATTCCGTCATTTTCAAGAGCGAGTCCTCTCGCCTTTTCGACAGCCTCCGCAAGTGATAAAGCCTCAGCCTCGGTGTAGAATGAAGCGATGTCCTGCAAGGTATCAGCAGGCACGGAATTGCCGGCAAATCCGTCAACTGCGAAGAACTTGTCCGACTGACGTGCTATCATCTTCACGCACTCTGCATAGTCCTTTGAATCGACCATTCCCATTACCGTGTATATCTTTTTGTTGCGTGTACTCAGATACATCAGCATAAGCGAGAGCATATTGACTCCGGCAGGGTTGTGTCCGCCGTCGATCATCATAGGCGGCTCGCCGTCGATATACTGCACACGGGCGCGCACCTGCGTTGTTTCTACAGCTCGGATAATGTTCCCGTCGCTGATACTGTACCCCTTGCTCCTGAGATACAAGCAGGCAGTTATCGCAGTCTGAGCGTTGTATTTCTGGTGAAGTCCGGGCATAGCCGGAGTAAGCTTTATACCCCTGTACATAAACGGTGCGTACAATCCGCCGTCGGAGTAGGGTTTGCAGGGCTCCAGCGGGAGAGTCACAGCTCCAACGTTTTCAGCAGTCTGCCTTACGAGCTCCTTTACACTGTCAGGATTATCGTCAGAGAGTACGACAGCTGAGCCGGATTTGATTATACCAGCCTTGTGCGAAGCTATCTCCTCTACTGTGTTTCCGAGCAGAGCTGTATGGTCGAGCGAAATAGACGTAATAACTGATAAAAGCGGCGGAGGTATGATATTGGTGCAGTCGAGCAGTCCTCCGATACCTGTCTCAAATACGACTATATCGCATTTCTCACGCTCAAACCACAACAGCGCTATCGCCATTGTTATCTCAAACTGAGAATAGGGGCGGTCACTGACTCTCGCCTTCACCTGCTCCGCAGTCTCTGCAAGTTCGTCATCGCTTATCTCAGTGCCGTTGATACGTATGCGGTCATTGTAGCGGAGGATAAACGGCGAAGTGAACTGTCCGACTCTGTAGCCGGACATTATCAGCGCATTGGATATGTATTCGAGAGTCGAGCCCTTTCCGTTAGTACCTGCGATATGCACGAATCTCAGACGTTTTTCGGGGTTGCCGATACTGTCTGCGAGCTCCTGCGCACGGGAGAGGTCGGTTATGCGTCCGCCGGATTTGGTATAGCTGTTTATGAATGACATTGCCTCGGTTATATTCATATTTCCTCCATATAAATACACGGACGCCCGAGGGCGCCCATATATCTTAGTATTCGTAGTCTATGCAGGCACGGTCAGTCTTGACTGTGCCGATGAATCTGCCGAATTCAACGTGTGCAGGGTGTACCTGATATGCGTTGAGGTCGTTTATTGAATCGAAGTCGCAAAGCAAAGAGATGGTGTAGTTGCTCTCCGGAGCGTCCTTTGAATTGATGACTACCTCTCCCCTTCTGAGCTCCTTGACGTTTTCGATCACGCTCTCAAAGCGCTTCTGTGCCTCTGCCGCGTTTTCATACTCTGTCCGTCCGCCAGCTTCCTTCAGCTTGAACATTACGATGTGCTTTATCATTATTCTTCACCTTCATCCAGTTCATAGATTTTTGCTTTGAACGTCCTTTTTCCGTCAAAGCTTGTGTACTCTCCGTCGCGGACGTAGCGAAGTCCGCATTTCTCGATAACTCTGCCCGATGCAGGATTATCAGCAGCGTGTTCTGCAATAAACCGCTTTGCTCCGTGCTTTTCACGGACATAGTCCATCATCGCGTGGACCGCCTCCGTTGTGTAGCCCATATTCCAGCAGTCATAGCGGAGATTGTAGCCGAAGCTCCAACGATTTTCTTCAGTTCTTAAACGTATGCTACCCGAGCCTATGAGCTCCCCGTCACTTTTGCGTACAAAGCCCCACAGGTACTCGTTTTCGAGGTCGGTCGTCGATTCCAGCCACGCCTTTGTCACCGAGATATCGGAATGTGTCGTATATATCATATACTTGGAGACCCGTTCGTCGCTCGTCCATGCAAAAACGTCCTCCGCGTCCTCTATAGTCAGAGGACGCAGGATAAGACGCTCGGTCTCTATTGTCGGTATCTCAAACTTCATATCACATAAAAGCCTTGATAGACTGCTCTATCTTAGCCATTTTCTCCTCTGCCTTTGCAAGCTTAGCCTTTTCAGCTTCTATGAGCTGAGCAGGAGCCTTTGCAACGAAGCCCTGATTATTGAGCTTGCCGCTGAGGAAGTCGATGTCCTTCTGTACCTTTGCCTTTTCCTTTTCGAGACGTGCTATCTCCTTCTCCTTGTCAACGAGCTCGTCCATAGGGATGAAGATACGAGCTGAGTCTGTAACAGCGTTTGCACAGTTTTCATGAGCAAGGCTCTCGCCTGCCTCAACTGTTGAAGCAGATGCGAGCTTCTCGAAGAATACTCCGCAGCTCCTGAAGAGCTCCGGCTCTGCTGTCTCAATGATGAGCTTCGCCTTCTTTGACGGAGGCACGTTCATCTCTGTACGAACGTTACGGACAGCCTTGATAGCAGTGATTATCTTCTCAAAAGCCTTCTCTTCAGCCGCAAAGTCGATAGAAGCATCGTATGTAGGGTAAGTCTCGAGGATTATCATCGACTTCTCGTTGTTGAGTACCTGCCATATCTCCTCAGTGATGAAGGGCATAAACGGATGGAGGAGCTTCAGCATCCCCTGCATTGCCCATACGAGCACTGCCTGTGCCTTTGCCATTGTCTCGCCGCCAGCCTGTATCCTCGGCTTAGTGAGCTCGATGTACCAGTCGCAGTAAACGTCCCAGATGAAGTCGTATATCTTCTGTGAAGCGACGCCGAGCTCGTATCTGTCAAGGTTCTCATTTACTTCCTTTGCGAGGATATTGAACTTGTTTACGAGCCACTTATCCTCGATCTCGAGATCAGCAGGGAGTCCTGTGAACTCGAAGTCCTCGGGAAGATTCATCATTATGAAACGTGAAGCGTTCCAGAGCTTGTTTGCAAAGTTACGTGCAGCCTTGACCTTCTCGTCGATGTAGCGCATATCGTTTCCGGGCGAGTTGCCGGTCGCGAGCATAAAGCGCAGAGCGTCTGCACCGTATTCGTTGATGACCTCGAGGGGGTCGATACCATTTCCGAGCGACTTTGACATCTTGCGTCCCTGTGAATCACGTACAAGACCGTGGATAAGGACTGTGTCAAAGGGTACCTTGCCCATATTCTCAAGTCCGCTGAACATCATTCTGATGACCCAGAAGAAGATGATGTCATAACCTGTAACAAGGGTATTTGTCGGGTAGAAATAATCGAGATCGGCCGTCTTCTCAGGCCAGCCGAGAGTCGAGAACGGCCAGAGCGCCGAGCTGAACCACGTATCAAGAGTATCGGGGTCCTGACGCATAGGCTTGCCGCACTTCGGGCATACTGCGCTGTTTTCCTTTGTAACTACCATCTCGCCGCATTCATCGCAGTAGAATGCAGGTATCTGATGTCCCCACCATATCTGACGGGATATGCACCAGTCGCGGATATTGTCGAGCCAGTGGAAGTATATCTTATCGAAGCGCTCAGGCACGAACTTTGTATCGCCGTTCTTTACAGCGTCGATAGCAGGTCCTGCGAGGGGCTTCATCTTAACGAACCACTGTGTCGATACCTTCGGCTCAACCGTTGTTCCGCAGCGGTAGCAGGTGCCGACATTGTGGCTGTAATCCTCGATCTCAACAAGAGCGCCCTCAGCTTCGAGGTCTTCAACTATCTTCTTGCGTGCCTCATATCTGTCCATTCCTGCATATGCCGGATAATCGTCAACGATAGTTGCATCGTCGTTCATTACGTTGATAACAGGGAGGTTGTGCCGGAGACCCACTTCAAAGTCGTTAGGGTCATGAGCAGGAGTGATCTTAACTACGCCTGTACCGAAGTCCATTTCTACATAGTCATCGGCAACAACAGGTATCTCGCGGTGAACGATAGGAAGGATCACAGTCTTGCCTACGAGGTCCTTATAGCGCTCATCAGCAGGATTTACTGCTACAGCTGTATCACCGAGAAGTGTTTCGGGACGAGTCGTAGCAAGCTCAAGGTAGCCGTCGCTGTCCTTTATCTTATAGCGGAGATGCCAGAAATGACC
>JAFXVT010000051.1 GCA_017534835.1 Ruminococcus sp. | reverse complement strand
TATCCTCACCGTACAGATAGCTTGTCTGATAGGTGAGGAAGCTCTTTTCAACAGTGTTTGCGATAGATGTGAACAGCGCAAACATTGTGATAGAAACGGTCAGCGTCAGCACCGTGATGACAAAGCGCTTTTTCTGCCGCCTTGCATTTCGGGAAGCTATACTGCCTGAAACGCCGAACAGCAGTCCCGAAAGAGAGTGCCGCTTGACATTCTCCACATTGTTTGCACGAGTTGTAATTGCTTCCATAGGTGTCTTTTTGATGATGCGCATTCCAACGCCGTAAGCGGAGAGAAATACCCATACCACGCCGACTGCTGCTGCAACAATCAGCATTTTCCAGTCAATGCTGAACGGAAGATAGATCTTAGCATTTGTCATTCCCTGAAACAGATCGGAAAGTCCCGATGCAAGCAATACGTTATACATCAAATAAGCAAGCCCGATACCCGCCATTAGTCCGAATGGTACACCGATGATACACAGCCGGAGTCCTTCATAGGTGATGATGCGGACGATCTGCTCAGGTGTCGCACCGATGGACTGCAAAACGCCGTAGTGCCGTTCCCGTTCTTTTGACGACACCTCAAACGCTGTGTCGATAATGAGACGAAGCGCAAATGCGATAAGCACGGCAAAAATAAAGAAGATACAAAAGATACGCAGCTTGAAGAGGTGTGCGCCGTCGCCGATGCCATCTATCATCATCAGATTGTCGTTCCATTCATAGGCGCCGTGCATACTGTTGTTTTTGCTTCTTTGATATTGCTGAGACGCGCCGATCTGCTCGGCTGCATTCATCAGCCATGTTTCGCAATCGCCGATATCGCTGCCGAATAACACAGCAGCCCTAACAGTGCCGTCCTGTGTGCGGCTGAGCTTCACAGAGCGGACTTCCTCGAAATCCGCCATTGCTTCGCCCTGTTCCTCAGTCAGCTCGCTGAAAACCAGATGATACGGCGCACTGCTGTAAAAGGCGTTTTTGAGACAGTTCATACACACGCCGTAAAGAGAAAAGATCATCGTAATGACCGCTACAGCAGCGATGATGCTCATGCAAGTAAACACAGACTGCCGTTTCTGCGCTTTGATATAGCGGGAAGCAAGCAGACTTTCATATCTCATCATTGCTGTCAGCCTCCCCGTGTGCGGAATTCCCCTCGTCCGATATGATTTTACCGTCACTCAGTACAATGACCCGGTCGCACTGCTCGGCTATTTTCTCATCATGTGTGATAATGATGATAGTCTGCTTTAACTCCTTATTAGAGCGGCGAAACAGTTCCATGATCTCGGCGCTGTTCTTACTGTCGAGGTTGCCTGTCGGCTCGTCCGCAAGGATGACCTGCGGAGAAGTAAAAAGCGCTCTGCCGATGGAAACACGCTGCTGCTGCCCGCCGGACATCTGAGAGGGAAGATGATCTCTGCGTTCTTTCAGTCCGAGCATATCAAGTGTTTTTTCGAGGTGTTCCTTATCGGGTTTCCGACCATCCATCATAACAGGAAGCGTGATATTCTCCTCGGCAGTCAGGACGGGAATCAGATTGTAGAACTGATAAATCAGTCCGACCTGCCGTCTGCGAAATATCGCAAGTTCTCTGTTGTTTTGTTGGAATACGTCCTGCCCGTCCAGAAAGATTTTGCCGGAGGTCGGGCGGTCAACTGCACCGATCATATGCAACAGTGTGGATTTTCCGGATCCGCTTGCGCCAACGATCGCGACCATTTGTCCCTTCGGAACACTGAAAGACACACCATTTACCGCTTTGACTTCATTTTCTCCTTTACCGTATACCTTGTAAAGATTTTCAACTTTTAACAGTTCCATAACGATACCTCCTGTTCTTTTGATTCTATTATAGCACGTTTATATGACAATGGCATTATCTGAATCTTACAGTTTTGTCATCTTTACACATCAGTTCATTTATTATACTGACAAAGAAGAATCCCGACACTTACTGTATCGGGATTTGTTGTCCTATTCGGTTTTAGTATGTTTTCTTCGTTAAAGACAGTGAGCATTGAGGGAGAACCCTTTTTCAAAAGGGTTTCCCTCAATAAATGCCCGTAATACTTCCGCCAACCGGCACCGGACAGGGTGATTTTGTTTTATTGGTTGTAGGTATACTGCTGTACGACGGGGGAATCCTCGCGCGAGAGCTTATTCACTGTCAGGAAGGCGAGGACAGTTATTGCAATGTCGAACATAAAGAAGATAATGACGAACAGCCACGAATTCACAGACAGGCAGAAGTCGTAGAAGCCGTGTATGAGCACCGGCAGCACGAATGAAATGATAAATCCTGCTATAGTGAGCGAAGTTTTATTCGAGCAGCTCGCCTTCTTTGCGACGCCGTAGTAATAGCCCATATAAATAGCGAATATCGTATGTCCGGGGACGGCGGTCAGGGCACGCATCAAAGCCGTTCCGAAGCCTCCGTCAAATACGTATAGGATGTTCTCGAGCGCGGCAAATCCGAGCGAGACCGACACCGCATACACCACCGCATCGAAGGTGTAGTTGAACTCGCGCGACTTCCACGTCCGCAGCAGCATCATCACGTACTTGCAGCCCTCCTCGGCGACGGCGACAACGAAGAAGCAGTCAAAAAAGCTGTACAGCCAGCTGTCCTCGCCGAATATCGCTGCGAGCGGAACAGACATCACAAGCTCGATGATGATCGCCGGTATCGTTGACAATGCGCCGAGACCTACGAGCTGAAGCAGCATCTTCATCGGCTCGGGCTCTATCTTATCCTTTTTGCGTATGTAGAAAAACAGCAGTACCGCCGGCGCTAAAGCCGCGGAAAGAAGGTATCTTGCCTTGAACATAATTACTCCTCCGTTGATGTAGTCTGTGGTGTTGGTTTCACATAAGCAGCTCTTGAAGCAGGATCGCGGAATGCGATGCAGGCGTCTGTAATGAACATTTTTTTATCTATCTCGTTGTAGGTTATCGGCTCGAATTCCCTTACAGGGGAATCCTGTGCGATTATCCTGCTCTCAGCTGAAGTCTTTCCATCTGTCTGAACCACGAGGAAAAGGCTTCTGCTGTAAAAATTGCCCCACTTTGCTCTGTAGCTCTTGCAATCGCTGACAGGAGCGATCGCGTATTTCCTTGATATATCATAAATGTATCCGGCAGCGGCTTCGGTCTCCTTCTCACTTTTTACGTAAAAACAGATACACGGACTGCTCCCGCTTTCGCCCCCGGACAATTCATATTCAAAGCCGGAATCTTCTATCTCGCCCATAAAGTCCTCATTCGCGAGGAGGAGCGCAGGCATATATTTGTCGTAGACCTCGTAATGTCCGTTAAACATATAGCCTGACTGGTATGACTGTACAACATCGGACTTTATGCCGTTCTCGTCCTCGAACGTATAGACATAGTCGGTATCGTACTCCGTCAGCTTCTTCTCGGCTTCGGAAACAAAGGTGAAGTCCCTGCCGTAGCGCTCTTCGAGATAGCCTTCGATGTGATCGTGGGTATACGGCTTCTTGCCGGTATTTTCGGAATTGCTCTCAGCCGAGCATGACCTCAGCATCAGAAAAAAGGAGATTATCAGAGCTGCGGCTGCGACAATACCTGCGGCGGACAGAGCGATGAAAACTCCTCCTATTATCTTTGCGGCTTTTTCGTTTTGATCCTCCATGACCTCACCTGCTTTCGTCAGTGGGAAACTCCCCGTCGATGTAGCCTCGCTCAGAAAACAGCCTGTAATAGTCCTCGGCTTTTGCTATGACATCGGCTTTCGGCTCCAGCTCGGCTTTTAAATAGGAGTCAGGACCCGTGTTTACGTAAACATTCAAAAATCCGAGGACATAGTCATTTTTAGTCGTAATACCAAGGTATGCTGCATGGTGGCTGAATATATCGTTCTTTGCACCGTATTTCTCATTGTCCGCAGCGGGAGGGTAATTGCAGCTCTCGGCGGCGTCATACAGCACATCTGCGACGCCCGAGATATCCTCAAACCTCTGAGCGTTCATTTTGCATATGCATATACCGAGGGCACTTCCTAACGACGAATTCTCCGTCACTAACTCATACTCATAGCCCGAACTGTCGAGCTTTTCGAGGAATCCGCTGTCCGCAAACATACGCGCGGCTTGGTAGTTGTCCTCAACGGTGTAATAGCTCGGGCTCAGCATAGCTCCGGGCTCGCGTATTTGCAGGACATTAGTCCTCACGCCGTTCGTATCGGTGTAGGTGTATATCGTCTGGGGGAAGTATTTGTCGGAGTTGTCCTCGTACTGCTCCACGAACGTGAAATCGGCAGCATAGCTCTCCTCAAGCCATTTCTCGATGAAATCGACGGTATAGGGCTCTTTGCCGCTGTTTTCGGCAGTACAGGAGCGAAGGAGCACAAACAGCAGCGCGCAAATTCCTACAGCGCCGACCAGTGCCGCCGCTCCGACAGATATCCTGACTATTTTTTTCACGCCTTTTTCGTTTTTATTCTCCACGACCTCACCTCATTCCAAAAAAGGCGGACGAAAGGGGATTCCCCTAAATGTCCGCTTTTGGCTGATTCATATAAAATGAGCAGGCGGATGTGGGCATCCGCCCCTACATATTTGCTTTGTAGGGGGCGATGCCTACATCGCACCGCATATTGTACGTTATTCTCAGAATTCCATCTTTGATTCGAGGAAGGAAACGAGGTCGTCGATAGCGATACGCTCCTGCTCCATTGTGTCACGGTCGCGGACAGTTACGCAGTTGTCCTTTTCGATAGTATCGAAATCGACAGTGATGCAGAAGGGAGTGCCTATCTCGTCCTCGCGGCGGTATCTCTTGCCGATAGTACCAGCCTCGTCGTAATCGACCATAAACTTCTTGGAGAGCATCTCGTATATCTCCTCAGTCTTGGGTGAGAGCTTCTTCACGAGCGGGAGTACAGCGCACTTATAGGGTGCAAGAGCAGGGTGGAAGTGCATAACTGTACGAACGTCCTTCTTCTCATTGCCGTTCTTGTCAGTGGAGATGAGCTCCTCCTCGTCGTAAGCCTCAGTTACAACGGAGAGGAAGAGTCTCTCTACGCCGAGCGAGGGCTCGATAACGTAGGGGATATACTTCTCGTTTGTCTCGGGGTCGAAGTATTCGAGAGACTTGCCGCTTGTTTTGATATGCTGTGTGAGGTCGTAGTCTGTTCTGTCAGCAACGCCCCAGAGCTCGCCCCAGCCGAAGGGGAAGAGGTACTCGAAGTCGGTGGTCGCCTTTGAGTAGAAGCAGAGCTCCTCAGCGGAGTGGTCACGCAGGCGGATGTTCTCCTCCTTGAGGCCGAGGCTGAGCAGGAAGTTCTTGCAGTAGCTTCTCCAGTAATCGAACCATTCAAGGTCTGTACCGGGCTTGCAGAAGAACTCAAGCTCCATCTGCTCGAATTCGCGCACACGGAAGATGAAGTTGCCGGGAGTTATCTCATTTCGGAATGACTTGCCGACCTGAGCAACGCCGAAGGGCACCTTCTTGCGTGTAGTCCTCTGGATATTGGCGAAGTTTACGAATATGCCCTGTGCAGTCTCGGGACGGAGATAGAGCTCAGCCTTGCTGTCCTCGGTAACGCCCTGGAAGGTCTTGAACATAAGGTTGAACTGACGGATGTCAGTGAAGTTCTGCTTGCCGCAGTTGGGGCATACGATGTTCTTTTCCTTGATGTAGTCCATCATTTGCTCATTTGACCAGCCGGCAACATTCGTGCCGTCGAAGTCCTCGATGAGGTTGTCAGCGCGGTGACGTGTCTTGCACTCCTTACAGTCCATAAGGGGGTCGGAGAAGCCGCCGATATGACCGGAAGCGACCCATGTCTGGGGATTCATAAGGATAGCGGAGTCAAGACCTACGTTGTACTTGTTCTCCTGAACGAACTTCTTCATCCAGGCATTCTTGATGTTCTTCTTGAGCTCGACACCGAGCGGACCGTAGTCCCATGTATTGGCGAGACCGCCGTAGATCTCAGAGCCCGGGTAAACGAAGCCCTTTGATTTACAAAGGTCAACTATCTTGTCCATAACTTTTTCGTTGTTTTTAAGCATTTTTCATACCTCTTTCAGAGAATTATCGTTAATCTATATTGTACATCATACGTACAGGAATGTCAAGCGGAACGATGCTTATTCAAACCACTTGAGTGTGTTCTGCGGTCCGATATACTTCGTGCTCTTGTCAAATGCGATGATAAGGAAGATGATGGGAGAGAAGAATATCGAGAGAATGCACCATACTGTGTCCTTGCCGTAGGACTTTGTGAAGATGTAGTGGAAGTATCCGCCGAGAACAGCCATTCCGAGGCTCAGCGCTATACTTACAAGTGACAGCGGAAGCGAGATAAGGCTGAGTATCGCAAGAGAGCCGTCGCCCGAGGTGGCAATGGCGTTGATAGTGTTTGCTACGCCCATAATCAGAGAGTAGCCTGCCGAAAGGCACAGCGATGCGATACCGAGCTTGAAATTGCCGCAGGCTATCTTTGACATTATCAGTGTATTATATATCGGGATTATAGCCTTCCAGCCGTCCTCCCCTGCCTTCTCGAACAGCTTCCACATTCCGACGAAATTGATGATGATAATCACCAGTGCAAAGAGGAAAGCAAATCCGATCAACAGCACAAAAAATAATCCGAGTCCTGCTAAAGCCATTTCTTCATTTGTGTTCATAGTTAGTTACCTCCGTTTATGCGTTATTTTTTGGTTATCTGAGTGCCCTCACGGGTCTCCTTTATCTCATAGCCGAGAGCCGCTATCTTGTCGCGGAGCTCGTCTGCGAGTGCGAAATCCTTCTCCTTGCGTGCTGCCTTGCGCTGCTCAGCGAGCTCGAGCACCTCTGCCGGGATATCGCTTTCGGAGCTGTCGCCGGAAGCTGCCTTCTCCTCAGCCTTCTTTATGAGGTCGAGACCGAGCACCTTGTCGAATTCGCCGATAAGAGCGAGCTTTGTCGCATTGTTTGCGCTTGATTTGAGCACGTCATAGAGAACTGTGATGCCCATAGCTGTGTTGAGGTCGTTGCCGAGAGCATCGTTGAAGCTCTGCATAAGGCGGTCATATTCAGCCTTGTCGGTGTCACCTGAGCGGTCAGCGGTGAGCGGAGCTATCTTCGCGATGAGCTTGTCGAACGTGACCTTTGCGTTGTCGAGATTCTCCCATGTGAACACCAGCGACTTGCGGTAGTGCGACTGTAAGCAGAAGAAGCGGTAAACTATCGGGTCATAGCCCTTTTCCTCAAGGAGCGATACCGTGAGGAACTCTCCGCTCGATTTGCTCATCTTTCCGCTGTTGGTGTTGAGGTGGAGAACGTGGAACCAGTAATTGCACCACTTGTGTCCGAGATAAGCCTCCGACTGAGCTATCTCATTTGTGTGGTGCGGGAAAGCATTGTCGATTCCGCCGCAGTGGATATCGAGGTACTCACCGAGGTTCTTCATACTAATGCACGAGCATTCGATATGCCAGCCGGGATAGCCCACGCCCCACGGAGATTCCCATTTGAGTTCCTGGTCATCGAACTTTGACTTTGTGAACCACAGCACGAAGTCGGCTTTATTGCGCTTGTTGCCGTCCTCCTCGACGCCCTCGCGGACGCCGACTGCGAGGTCCTCCTCCTTGAAGTCGTTGAAAACATAGTATTTATCGAGCTTTGAGGTGTCAAAGTAGATGTTTCCGCCAGCCTCGTAAGCGTAGCCCTTCTCCATAAGGGACGATATAACACGTATGAACTCGTCGATATAAGTCGTTGCAGGGACTACGACATCGGGAGTCTTGATATTGAGCTTGCCGCAGTCCGCGAAGAATGCGTCCGTGTAGAATTTGGCTATCTCCATAACCGTCTTGTGCTCGCGCTTGGCGCCCTTGAGCATTTTGTCATCGCCGGTATCGCCGTCACTTGTGAGATGTCCGACGTCGGTGATGTTCATAACACGCTTTACATCAAGACCGGTGAAGCGGAGGTACTTTTCAAGAATGTCCTCCATAATATAGCTTCTCAGGTTTCCTATGTGAGCGTAGTGGTAGACCGTCGGTCCGCAGGTGTACATACTCACCTTGCCGGGCTCACGCGGTATGAACTCCTCTTTTTTGTGAGAGAGCGAATTGTATAAATGCATACTTTTCCTCCTATATTGACATTATTATCTCTCTTGCGGTCTCCTCGGAAACAGGCAGAGCGAACTTTCCGTCCTCGAATCCCATTACCTCGCCTATCCCCTTCTGGAGCACGAATCTGAGCTTTCCGTCGCGGACCTTCTTGTCCGTGTAAAGCTTTTTCACGAGGGCTTCGCGGTCGATGTAATCCGGTATCGCGGTCGGGAGCTTAGCCTTTTCAAGGAGCTCCGAAACGAGCCGCACGTCCTCTTCCGTACAATAGCCGAGCTTCGCCGCGAGCTTCACCTCAGCGACAAGTCCTATCGAAACAGCCTCGCCGTGCAGGAGCCTGTAGCCGCTCACGGTCTCGATAGCTCTTCCGACGGTGTGACCGAGATTGAGCACCTCGCGCAGACCGCTCTCGCGCTCGTCCTTCATAACGACGCTGTACTTGATACGACAGTTTTCCGCGGCGATATGTCCGCACACCTCGTCATCGAAGGCGAAGATGCGCTCCATATTCTCGCTCAGGTAGTCAAACAGCTCACGGCTCGCAAGGCAGGCGTGCTTTATCGTCTCCGCAAGACCGCTCGAAAGCTGTCTCTGCGGAAGCGTCCTCCACGCGGAAATGTCGATATACACCTTCTCCGGCTGATTGAAAATGCCGATGAGGTTCGTGGCGAGCGGCGTATCCACTGCTGTTTTGCCGCCTACCGACGCATCAGCCGCCGCAAGGAGAGTTGTCGCATAATTGATGAACGGGACTCCCCTGCCGTATGTGCCTGCCACGAAGCCGGCAATATCAGTGACCACGCCTCCTCCGACCGCGATGATGCAGCAGTCGCGGCGATAGCCCATTTCAAGCATTGTGTCCTCGATATATTCCTTTGTCTGGCGTGTCTTGCTGGTCTCGCCGGCAGGAAACGATATAACATCGCATTTATAGCCCTGCTCCGCGAGCATAGCCGCTATCCTGTCCGCATACAGCTCCTTTACGTTGCTGTCGGTAACTACTGCGAATTTAGTGATATTTCCTGCAAGTCCTTCCCTGATGTCACTGATGAGCTTTTTTTCAAGACCGTGTCCGACCTCTATCTCATAGCTGTCATCGACGACTCTTTTCAGCTCGACATTGAAAACGCTCATATCCATCACCTGTTTAATAAAATAGCCCCCTGCGACACAACACAGGAGGCGTAATTACGCGGTTCCACTCCGTTTTATAGCTCTTGCCCTTAACGCGGGATACGCTGACGGATACTTGATTCCCCGTCAGGGCTGACAGCCGCACTTCACCCTTGCCGCCTGCTGGACTCGCACCGACCGTCCGCTCTCTGAAAGGCTGAAAAAGGTTACTCTGACTGCTACGCCTTTGATACTCCTACATTATATACCATTTGCTACTGTTTTGTCAATACCTTTCGCACGGGCAGATCACGGCGTTTTCAGTCGGACGATGTACGCCGCTACTGCTCTGTTTTTGCCGAAGCTGCGACCTTCAGGGCAATTCCATTATCCTCGCAGTCCACATAGATGACAGTCTCCGCACCACCGTCCTCAAAGAAGTTGGTGCAATAGTCATACAAATAGTTGTCTTCCATGCGGAAAACGAACAGTTCGCAGCCGTCCTTTTCGATATCATATGCCGTATTGCTGCCCCACAGAAAACCGCCGAGCGGCGAGATATCGGACCTCGTTTTCTTACTCGCGGCGGCGATATCGCCCTCGTCAACTGCGAGCATAGCCCTGTAGAGCGAGCGCTGGGTGCCGTCGAACTCAAGTCCCATGCGCCGGAAGGCTTTTTTCAACGCCTTTTCCTTGCTGTTCATGAGCATCTCATAGGTCTCGTTACTGTCCGAAAGGTCGGTCTTGAAGAATACTTTACACTCTGTATCGCCGCACCTTGCAACGTAAGCTTCACCGTCCAGCGACTCGGCAGGACCGGGCTCTGAGGGCAGGCTCACCGTCACGCCGTTCACGGTCACAGAACTCCATTCGCCGGGGATATCGAGCGTACCGTCAGGCAGCTCCGAGGCTGTGAGCGAGAGCTTTTTCAGGTTTCTCTCCTGTATACTCGTGACGCGCGGATCCTCGCGGCAGCCGGTAAGAGCCAGTATACCGAGCACGGCAACAGCAGCAGCAAGCCTCTTCATCATATGTTCTCCTCAGCCGATCCGTCCGTGCGGAATGGAGCGACAGGTATACCGTTTGAGCCGAAAAGCTCAACATCGGCATAATTCGTCCACTTGAAGCGCACATACACGGGTCGTTCCACCTTTCCGCACCTGATGTGTATCTGATCTCCCATTATCTCCACGCTGTCGGCAGGATAATATACGCCGTCCGCACCTGCGAGCTCGAAGCCGTCATTCAGACCGTCATTACCGGACAGACCTCCCAACGGGTTTTCGAGATATACTATCATCGTATCGCCGTGACGGACCTCGTGCGAAGCGTACATCGGCGGCATAGTCACGGCTCTGTCCATAAGCCCGTAGACCTCGCTCATCGCCTGCAAAAACAGCCTGTGTCCGACAACGGACTTGTCAACGGGGTGGATATTGTTGAACTCACCGCAGTCGAGCGCGACAGCGATGCCGGTATTCTTTATCGTCCGGAAGAGCCTCATCTGCGCCTCTCGGATACGAGCCCAGTGCTTCTTGTCCGGGTCCTCGCGGTACCTGAACATCGGCAGCTGAACGATGAGGAATGCCATTTCATCATCGTGCCAGTCCCTTCTCCAGCGGTCTATCAGTCCGGACATCAGGTCATAGTAGGTATCGGGTCTGTGGTCATCGGATTCGCCCTGATACCACAGCACGCCGCGGACAGTGTATGGGCTGACGCGGCTGACCATCGTCTCATAGAGTCCGCACGGGCGCATAGGATTCTTTATCCCCATCGGACCGGGATAGCGGTTCACGCCTATTTTTGCCTGAAGGTCCGCCCACAGAATGTCCGGCTCTTCAGCGTAGCACTCGGCACAGCGCCTGTCCCATTCCGCCTGATATGCGGTGTATTCGTCATATTCAGCTATCATCTGCGCGTCGGACTTCCCGGCGACCGCACTGTCATAATCGTCGAGATACGGGCGCAGCTTCGCCGTATCGAGCACCTCTCTCGGCACCCACGCAGAAGCGGACGTTCCTCCCCAGTTGCACCCGAGGATACCGACCGTACACCCGAGCCTGCGGCTGAGCTCCTTTGCGAAATACCAGCCTACAGCCGACCACGCAACGGAATCCGTCTCAGAAGCGGTCATCCAGCAAGACTCAGCCTCGGCAGCTTCGAGCTCCGCACCGGACATCGCACATTTCGGCGTATAGTAATAGCGCACGTTCTCGCCGGAGCAGCCTTTCAGCTCCTCCGCGCCGTTCCTGTCGTTGCGCAGCTCATACTCCATATTCGACTGTCCGCCTGCGAGCCACACCTCGCCTATCGCAACATTCCGGAACACCTTCTGTATCGCTCCGCAGGTGATGACGAGCGAGCAGCAGTCACACTCAGGCATTGCCGGCAGAACTGCCTCCCACCTGCTGCCGCTGATGACAGCCTCGGCGGAGGCGCTCAGCTCAGGTATGCTGACGCCGATACGTCTCTCGCGTCCGGTGCAGCTGCCGAAAACTCTTATGTTCTTATGGCGCTGAAGCACCATATTATCGCTGAAAACAGGCGCTGTTCTCATATTATCCGCTCCTTTCGCAGGAGTCTCCGCACAGCGGCAGAGCTCCGCGTGACAGTATTTTTTTCGCCGCGCATTTTACTGATATGTAAGATACGCGGCGTGTTTCTGCATTGTTTTTCCCTGCTCAGAACTGCGTCTTTATGACGCCGCGCTTCGCAAGCTGTATATAGAGTCTCAGCCTTGCCTCGTCGCGGCATTCCGGCTTGACCATATAGTACATATAGTGCTCCATAAGGTTGAACAGGTCGATGGTCCTGCCCTCTATCTTGAACTGCTCAAAGCCCATCGGGATGTACTTTTCCCATATCGCATCGGGCGTGATATGGCTGCTCGTCTTCATACTCTCGAACAGTGTGCGGTTCATACACTGACAGCTGAAAATAGCCTCGTTCTGATACTCGGCATACTTCGGCAAAGCAGTGAAATCGAAGTCTCTGTTCGGGTATTTTTTTATGTGCTCGGCATACGCGAGCTGTTCCGCACCGATGACGCGGTAGTGCTCCGAGCGCAGCTTGCAGCCCGGATTGCAGCACGCATTGACAAGGAGCTCACACTTCTTCTTGTCCTTTATCTTTTCAAGAGCCTCAAAGTTGTTGTTGAGGTCGTAATCGACAACGACGATGTGATAATCGCGCTCAAGCTCTTCATAGAGCTTGTCCGGCTCGGTGATGCGCTTGCAGGTCGAGCTCGTGAGCTTGTAGTTCGGGTAATTCGTGCGGATATAGTCCTCGAGCAGCGGAGACGCAACGATGACCTCGTTCATACCGTTGTCGGCGAGGTGCATTATCATATTGCAGAGATCGTCGCTGAGGTGCTTTTTCTCGATGAGCGGATTCGTGAAGGTAAAGCGCAGCGGTATACCGCGGTCATTGAACGACTTTATAACGGTCTTGATGAAATTCTTGTCGCACACGCCGTACTGAAAGCGTCCGCCGTTCCATATAGCGGGCGGAAAGGTGCCGTAAACGGAGGCTATCTCGACTCCCTCACGGAAGTAATCGGGAAAGAGCTTCAGCATTTCCGAAAAGATCATATTGAAGGCGTAATGCTTGCTGAAATCGGGAAGGTGAAAACGTGCTTTCATAATGTCTCCTTATCTGTACGTCAGGGCGCCGCTGTTCTCAAGCGCCTTCAGCAGTGTGAAGCGCGCCTCATCGCGGCATTCGGGCTTGGCCATATAGTACATATAGGTCTCAAGGATATTGAGCGCGCTCGCAGTGCGTCCCTCTATCTTGAACTGCTCGAAGCCCATAGGCACGTACTTTTCCCATATATCATCGGGAGAGATATGTGTGCGGAGGTTCCTTATCTCAAAGATACCACGCTGGGAATAGGGACAGTCGCGGAAGTGCTGAGGATCGTACTTGTCCGCGTTGAACGGCATACCGGGGTGCTTCTTGATATGCTCATTGTAGGCTATCTGCTGCTCGCCTATGCAGCGGTAATGCGCAGAGCGGCGCGGACATCCGGGCTCGCAGCACGCGTTTACGAGAAGCTCGCAGTCCTGCTTTCTCGGCAGCTTGGAGAGCACCTCAAAATTGTTGTTGAAATCGTAATCGACGACGACGATGCTGTAGTCCTTGCCGAGCTCCTCCTCGAGCTTTTCGGGGTCGGTGATACGCTTGCAGGTCGAGCTCGTGAGCTTGTACTTCGGGTAGTTCTTGCGGATATAGTCCTCAAGCAGCGGAGACATAACGATAGCCTCGTTCAGACCGTTGTTCGCAAGGTTCATCACCATATTGCAGAACGGGTCAGAGAGGTGCTTTTTCTCAAGTGCCGGATTCGTGAACGTAAAGCGGAGCGGTATCCCGCGCTCGTTGAATGCCTTGATGACCTGCCTTACGAAATTGTTGTCACAGACTCCGCCCTGTGTGCGTCCGCCGTTCCATACCGAAGGCGGAAAAACGCCGTAAAACGAAGCTATCTCAACGCCCTCGCGGAAGAATTCGGGCTTGTTTTTGAGCATTTCCGCGAACATAAGGTTGAGCTTGAAGCGTCCCGAAAAGTCGGGAAGATGAAATCTAACTCGCATTTTATTCTCCTTTATGTCAGTTGTAAACGTTTATGTTCCTGCACGTCCGGCTGCCTTCACAACTGCCCGTCGACGCAGTCGCCGCGCTCGGCAGCGACCTCATAACCGGCAGACTCAATGCGTCTTTGCAGGCAGACGCGGCATTCCGCAGCCTCCTCGCCGGTGCATATCTTGTTATCGTACAGCTCATACTTCTTCCGCACATCTACAGGCGAAAGATTCGGCATAACGACGTTGCAGCCGGTCCGCAGCCCGAGCTCGCGTCCGTTCGGAGCGATAGTTCCGAGGGCGGTAGTTGCCGGCAGCAGCACCTTCGGAAACATCAGACGCAGTATCCCGAGCAGCCTCAGCGTGAGCGCAAGAGTCCCGCCCTTCTCTTCTGCGAACGGTGTTGAATGGTGCGGCACGAACGGACCTATGCCTATCATCTGCGGTCTGAGGTCCTGTAGGAAGCGCAGATCCGCGATGAGGTCGTCCGTGGTCTGGAACGGTGCTCCGACCATAAAGCCCGAGCCGACCTGATAGCCGAGCGAGCGCAGGTCATACAGACACTGCTTGCGGTGCGAAAGGCTGAGCTCAGCCGGGTGGAGCTTCGCATACAGCTCCTCGCTCGCGGCTTCGTGGCGCAGGAGATAGCGGTCAGCGCCCGCCTCCTTCATACGCCTGTAGCTCTCATAGCTCCGCTCGCCGAGCGAGAGCGTTATCGCACAGTCGGGATATTTTCCGCGCAGCTCTGATATGACGCCGCACATAAAGTCATCGGTGAAAAAGCTGTCCTCACCGCCCTGCATAACGAAGGTCCGGAAGCCGAGCTCATAGCCGCTCTCGGCGCACAGCATTATCTGCTCCCGTGTAAGGCGGTAGCGGTCAGCTTCCTTGTTGCTCCGGCGGATACCGCAGTAAAGGCAGTCGTTCCTGCAATAGCTCGAGACCTCGATAAGTCCGCGCAGGAACACCTTTTTCCCGTAGTATCTCTGCCGTACCTCGTCTGCACGGCTCCTCAGGAGCTCCGCTGCCTCTTCATCGTCCGTCTCTATGAGAGACTTCAGCTCGCTGCCGGAGAGGTCACAGGTGCGGTAAAGCTTTTCGATAAGTTCCGTCATATCAGCCTCCGAGACGTATCATCTCATCGATACACCTGCGCGCAGACGCTATGAGCTCGTCGCTCATAAGTATCTCAAAGGCGTCGCCGCTGTCCATTCCGCGGAGGGTATTGTAAACGTCGGGAAGGGTCGTGAGCTTCATATTGCGGCAGACGATATTCTTCGTGACAGGATAGAACTTCTTGTCGGGACATTCATACTGCAAATGCTCGGAAATGGAAGTTTCCGTACCGATGATGAACTCCTTCGCATCGGACTTCTTCGCAAAGTCCATAATACCGCTCGTTGAGCCGGCATAATCGGCAAGCGCTGTCACCTCCGGCACGCATTCGGGGTGAACGAGGAAGAGCGCATCGGGGTGCTCAGCCCTCGCCTTTTTCACCTCAGCGACTGTGAGTGCCGCATGAGTGGGACATCCGCCGTTGAGGAGCTTTATGTCCTTTTCGGGACACTGCTTCTTTACCCAGCTTCCGAGGTTGCAGTCGGGGATAAAGAGTATCTTTTCCGCATCGAGAGCGCGTACTATCCTCAGTGCGCTCGAAGACGTAACACAGACGTCACACACGGTCTTGAGCGAGGCAGTCGTATTTATATATGCAACAACAGTGCGGTCCGGCTCCATAGCGTGTATCTGCGAGATGAGGTCCTTGTCCATCTGCTCCGCCATCGGACAGCCTGCGTCCTTGTTTGCGAGGAAGACACGCTTCTGCGGCGAGAGCATCTTCGCAGTCTCAGCCATAAAATGAACGCCGCAGAAGATGATATTCCTTGCGTCGGTCTTTGTAGCATCGACGCTGAGCTTGTAGCTGTCGCCGGTGAAATCGGCTATCTCCACTATCTCGCGCGCCTGATAGCTGTGTGCGAGGATAGCTGTATCCGTCTCCTTCTTGAGCTTGATTATCTTGTCCTGTAATTCACGAACGGTCATAGTTTTACTCCTTTTCTTCGGGCTCATCGGGCATTTCCGGCGCATACCGCACCTCGCCGCACCCGGGGCATACGTATATATCCGCATTGCGAAGCTCATCGCGCACCTTGAAATGCCCGAGCTCCGCGAACCGCGGGCTTGTGAAGTTGAGCTGTATCTGCTTTTGAAGAGCCATTTCCGCTCCGCATTTTTCACATATCATAGCGCTTCAAGTATCCTTTCCGTCATTGCAGAGCAGGTGAGCGGCTCGCCCTGCTCCGAGCCCATAATATCGGCAGTTCTGAAGCCTGCATCGAGCACTCTGTCCACCGCATCCTCAATGCAGTCCGCCTCATCTGTAAGCCCGAACGAATATCTCAGCATCATCGCCGCCGAGAGTACCGTAGCTATCGGGTCAGCCTTGTCCTGACCTGCAATATCGGGTGCCGAGCCGTGTATCGGCTCATACATCCCGCGTGTACCGTCTCCGAGCGAAGCGGACGGGAGCATACCTATCGAACCGGTTATCTGTGAGGCTTCGTCTGAGAGAATATCGCCGAACATATTTGATGTGACGATGACATCGAACTGTCTCGGGTCGCGGACGAGCTGCATAGCGGCGTTGTCCACGAACATATCCGTGTATGATACCTCCGGATACTCCTCCGCAAGGCGGTGCATCGTCTTTCTCCACAGGCGCGAGGTCTCAAGGACATTAGCCTTGTCGATGCTGCATATACGCCTGCTGCGCTTCATCGCAGTCTCAAAAGCGACTCTGCCGATACGCTCTATCTCGGTCACGCTGTAAGCCTCGGTATCGAACGCCTCCTGACCGAATCTGCCCTCACGGTAGCCGCGCTCGCCGAAGTATATTCCTCCCGTGAGCTCGCGGACTATCATAATATCGAATCCGCCGCTGACGATGTCGTCCCTGAGCGGTGATGCCGACCTCAGCGCAGGATATAGCTTAGCCGGACGCAGATTCGTATACAGCCCGAGCGCCGAGCGTATCCCGAGCAGCGCCTTCTCCGGGCGCTTTTCGCCGGGAAGATCGTCCCATTTCGGACCTCCGACTGCACCGAGCAGCACACTGTCGCTCGCAAGGCAGCCCTTTATGGTCTCCTCCGGGAGCGGCTCGCCCGTTGCGTCGATAGCGCAGCCGCCGATGAGATAAGGTGTGAAGCTGAATTCGTGTCCGAAACGTGAAGCTGTCTTTTTCAGTACCGCGGCGGCGCTGTCCACTATCTCGGGACCGATGCCGTCGCCTTTGAGAAGTGCTATATCTGCCTTCATAGGTCGCTCCTTACTGCCCTTTTATCAGGGGCTCCGCATTTTCGAGTATCACCAGTCCGCGGAAGGATATGAGCTCCCCGACGGCTGCGATGACCGAAAGAAGTATAGTTATGCCGTTGAATACCAGCGACATTATTATCTTGTATCCCTCCCTGTTGCGGAGGGTCTTGATGATACCGCCGATCCCTATGCACATTCCCATCAGCCAGCCGACCGCGAGCAGTATCACCTCATTCTTGTACGCGACCTCAACTATCCCGATGAAAATGAGCGACGCAAGAATTATCGCCCCGACGGAGACGAACAGCCTTATGTTGCCCTTCACCGTCGCGGAGAGTACGATGATCGCTGCCGACGCGATCCCGAACACCGCGAGCGCTGCTATCGGGAGAGCCGACCTTCCGACAGGCACACCCGTTATCAGCAGGAGCTCCAGCAGTCCTATCGGGAACATAACAAGTGCCGGATTGTATTTCTTCCTGTTCATTTTTCCTCCTGTTTATGCAGAAACAGCACCCCGTTATTTTACAGCGCCGTTTGCTATCGAAGCGATGAGCCCGCCGTTCTCGATTATACTCTGCACGAATCCGGGGAACGGAGCTGTCCGGTATTCCTTTCCGGTCGTGAGATCACGTATGATACCGTTATCGAGATCAGCCTCAACGGTATCGCCCTCTGCTATCTCCTCCGCAGTCTCGGGGCATTCAACGATAGCAAGCCCGATGTTTATCGCATTGCGGTAGAAGATGCGCGCAAAGCTCTTCGCGATAACGAGCGAGACACCGCTCGCCTTTATAGCTATGGGAGCGTGCTCACGCGATGAGCCGCAGCCGAAATTCAGTCCTGCTGTGATGATATCGCCCTGCTTCACACGGCTCACGAAGGACTTGTCGAGGTCCTCCATACAGTGCGCAGCGAGCTCCGACGGCACGCTCGTATTGAGGTAGCGCGCCGGGATTATAACGTCAGTATCAACATTGTCGCCGTATTTTATAACACTTCCGGTATATCTCATATCTCCATTACCTCCCACGGACTTGTTATCCTGCCTGTGACGGCGCTCGCAGCGGCAGTTGCCGGACTTGCGAGGTACACCTCCGAGCCGGGATGACCCATACGTCCCACGAAGTTCCGGTTAGTCGTAGCAACGGCACGCTCACCCTCCGCGAGAATGCCCATATATCCGCCGAGACACGGTCCGCAGGTCGGGGTCGATACAACAGCTCCGCTCTCGATGAATGTTTTCAGAAGTCCCTGCTCCATAGCCTCAAGGTAGATACGCTGAGTTGCCGGGATAACTATTAGGCGCACGCCCTTTGCGGCGTGTCTGCCCCTGAGTATCTCAGCCGCAGCCTGAAGGTCCTCGAGTCTGCCGTTAGTGCAGGAGCCGATGACGACCTGATCTATCCTTACCTCGCCTATATCGCCGAAGGTCTTCGCATTTTCGGGCAGATGAGGGAAGGCAACGGTCGGCTCAATTTCCGAGAGGTCTATATCCAGCACCTCGTCGTAATCCGCGTCCGGGTCGGCGGTATACACCTTCGGCTCAGCGGCGCCGTGCTCACGGATATATCCGAGCGTGAGGTCGTCGACCTCGAATATGCCGTTCTTCGCACCTGCCTCGATCGCCATATTCGCAATGCAGAACCTGTCAGCCATACTGAGCGAGGCGAGTCCCTCTCCGCCGAATTCCATCGAGCGGTAGAGCGCACCGTCAACGCCTATTTTACCGATGATATGGAGGATAACGTCCTTTCCGGAAACGTATGGGCGCAGGCTCCCTTTCAGCTCAACTCTCATCGCGGACGGCACCTTGAACCACGCCTTGCCTATCGCCATTCCGCAAGCCATATCAGTCGAGCCGACGCCGGTGGAAAATGCCCCGAGAGCGCCGTAAGTGCAGGTGTGCGAATCAGCGCCGATGACGGCATCGCCGGCGGTAACGAGCCCCTTCTCCGGCAGGAGCGCGTGCTCGATGCCCATATCTCCGACGTCATAGAAATGGGATATGTCCATATCTCCGCAGAATCCGCGGCAGACCCTGCACTGCTCCGCCGCCTTTATGTCCTTGTTGGGCACGAAATGGTCCATTACCATTACGACCTTGTCTTTGTCGAACACGCTGTCCTTTCCGAGCTTTGCGAACTCCTTTACTGCAACGGGCGATGTTATATCGTTCCCGAGCACGAGGTCGAGCGAGGCGAGTATCAGCTCCCCCGCCCTCACAGAGCCGAGCCCTGCGTGAGCCGCAAGTATCTTCTGCGTCATCGTCATACCCATAGTATCAGCCTCTTTTATCCAGAATACGAGCCGGAAGGCTCGTTGACAGTCACCTTGTCTTTATCGTTTTCAGACAGTTGTCGCCGCGCTCGATAGCCACGATACCCGTGCGGCACATCTCCATTATGCAGTATGGCTTCATCAGCTCGATGAAGGCATCTATCTTCGATGTCTCACCTGTGAGCTCGCAGATGAGCGCAGTCGGCGAATAGTCAACTATCTTTGAGCGGAATATCTCGACAGCGGTCATTATGTCCTGACGAGTCGAGGGAGAATTCCTTATCTTTATCAGCAAAAGCTCACGGATAACAGTGTCGTTCGGGTCGAGCACCTCGACCTCCTTGACATCGTGGAGCTTCTCAAGCTGTTTGAGTATCTTGTCGCGGATGTCGTTATCCCCGTGGAAGGCGACCGTGATACGTGAAAAGCTCGCGGATTCCGTCTCGCCCACGGTAAGGCAGTCGATATTGAAGCCGCGGCGCGTGAACATACCCGATACGCGCGAGAGAACGCCCGAAACGTTCGATACTATAACGCCTATAACGTACTGTTTATACTCCATTGCTCTCACCTCGTTCCGCACCCTCGCTCCACAGCGGAGACTGCACAGTTTCGTCGCAGTCAACAGCACAGTCGATGACGAAGGGACCGTTATATGCGAACGCCTCCTCAGCGAGTGCGCGCAGCTCGTCCGCAGTTGAAGCTCTGCCGGCTTTTGCGCCGAACGCCTCCGCGACCTTCACGAAATCCGTCTGACGGCGGAGCGTCGTTGCCGAGTAGTGCTTGTCGTAACATCTTGCCTGTATCTGGCGCACCATACCGAGCACGCCGTTGTTCATAATAACGACCACGAGCGGTGTTTTCTGCGATACCGCAGTTGCGAGCTCGTTGAGGTCCATACCGAAGCTGCCGTCGCCGGTGAAGAGGACGGCACGCTTATCTGTAGCGGTACACGCGCCTATAGCCGCGCCCATACCGAAGCCCATAGTGCCGAGACCTCCGCTCGTGAGGAAGGTGCGCGGCTTTCTGAGCGGATACATCTGTGCGGTCCACATCTGGTGCTGACCGACGTCGGTGACGATGATGTCGTCCGCGGAAGCGATACTGCTTATCACGCCGATAATATCGTGCGGCGAGAGCTTTCCGCATCTTTCGCCGCGAAGCCTGTCAGCGGCATCGTATCTGCGTTTCTCCTCCGCACGGAGCTGCTCTATGCGTCCGCTCCATTCGGGGTGAGACTTCTCTTCCAGCATCGGGAGAAGGCGGAAAAGCGCGTCCTTTATATCGCCCTCTATCGCGAGGTCGGCAGAGACGTTCTTATCGAGCTCGGCGTTGTCGATGTCTATGTGTATCACCTTCGGGCGGTCATCGGGCTCGCCCTCGAATGCAGCTCTGTCCGAGAATCGGACACCGAGCGCGATAACGAGGTCAGCCTCGGTGAGTGCCGCGAAGGAGGTGTAATGACCGTGTATACCGTTCATACCGAGGAAGCGCGGACAGTCATACGGGACCGCCGAAAGCCCCATAAGCGAGCACCCGAGCGGCGCATCTGTCTTGTCCGCAAGAGCGAGCAGCTCCCTTGAAGCCTTTCCTGCGACAATGCCGCCGCCGAAGTAGATATACGGCCTTTCTGCGGCATTTATGAGCTCCGCTGCCTTCCTGAGCTTGTTCTCGGAGGCAAAGCAGAGCGGATACGGACGAACGGGGTCCGGACGCGGCTCGAAGTCCCATTCAGCGGTCTGAACGTCCTTCGGTATATCGACGAGAACGGGACCCGGTCTGCCGGATTTTGCTATCTTGAACGCAGCGCGGAGAGTGTCCGCGAGCTCGCGTATATCCTTGACGATGAAATTATGCTTCGTTACAGGCATAGTCACGCCGAGGATATCCACCTCCTGAAAGCTGTCCCTGCCGATGAGACTGCACGGAACATTTCCCGTAACAGCGACAACGGGGACTGAGTCGAGGTAAGCGGTGGCGATACCTGTAACGAGGTTCGTCGCGCCGGGTCCGGAGGTAGCGATACAGACGCCGACCTTCCCGGTAGCGCGCGCGTAGCCGTCCGCTGCATGAGCAGCTCCCTGCTCGTGAGCGGTGAGTATATGTTCAATTCTGTCGCGGCTGAGATACAGCTCGTCGAAGAGGTCGATGACCTGACCGCCGGGAAATCCGAAAACAGTCTCACAGCCCTGCTCGATGAGAGTCTCAACAACTATCTTAGCACCTGAGATCTTCATAATATCATTTTCCTTATGCCTGAAATCGCGGAATATGCGTACTACCTCTATTTTACCATTTTCCGGCTCTGAAATCAAGCAAAATCGCAAATTTCACCGCGAGCATATGAAACGGCACATCATTTGTCGGTAAGCATATTGTTGACAGCGCTCACAAGAGCCTTTATCGAGGACGTGATGATATCGTTGTCTATACCTGTTCCCCAGTAGCTCCTGCCGTCGCCGGTAATGATCTCCACATACGAGACAGCCTTCGATGCCGAGCCGACTTCGAGGGCGTGCTCGGTGTAGGCATTGATATTGAAATCCGCATCGGTATACGAACGGATCGCGTTGCTGACAGCATCAAGACGGCCGTTTCCGGTATCAGCCGCAGTCACCCTCTTGCCGTCGTAATCGAATGAAACTGTCGCCTCTATGCCGTCGCGCTGAACGAAGTGAGTCTCTCTCACGCATATCGGCGAGGTGATGTCGACGAATCTCTGCCTGAAAATGGAGTACACCTCATCGGGGAGGAGCTCCTTGTGCTTCTTGTCGGAGATGTCCTTGACGATATATCCGAGCTTCTCGCGCATCTTTTTCGGCAGGTCATAGCCGAAGCGTGTCTCGAGGATATAACCGATACCGCCCTTGCCGGACTGACTGTTGATGCGGATAACGTCCGCGGAGTATTCACGCCCGATGTCCTCGGGGTCGAGCGGCAGATACGGCACCTCCCAATGCTCGGTATGTCCCTCGCTGCGCCATTTCATACCCTTTGCTATAGCGTCCTGATGCGAGCCGCTGAACGCCGCAAATACGAGCTTTCCTGTGTATGGCTGACGCTCGTTGACCGCCATTCCGGTCAGGCGCGTATATATCTCGTTTATTGCCGGGACATCGCTGAAGTCGAGTCCGGGGTCAACGCCCTGAGTGTACATATTCATCGCGAGCGTGATTATGTCAACGTTTCCGGTGCGCTCGCCGTTTCCGAACAGAGTTCCCTCAACGCGGTCAGCACCGGCGAGCAGCCCCATTTCCGTATCCGCGACCGCACAGCCGCGGTCATTGTGCGGATGCAGCGAGACTATCACATTCTCGCGGTATTTCAGGTTCTCGCACATATACTCCACCTGATTCGCATAAACGTGCGGCATCGAGAGCTGCACGGTAACGGGCAGATTGATTATGACCTTGTCATCGGCAGACGGCTCCCATACATCGAGTACGGCATTGCATATCTCGAGAGCGAATTCGGGCTCGGTGCCGGTAAAGCTCTCGGGCGAATACTCAAAGCGGAAATTGCCATCGTATCTGCTGCGGTACTCCTTGCAGAGCTTCGCGCCGGAGACTGCGATGTCGATTATCTCCTCGCGGCTCTTGCGGAACACCTGCTCACGCTGAGCGACAGATGTTGAATTGTAGAGGTGGACTATCGCATTTTTGCACCCTCTGAGAGCCTCGAAGGTCTTCCCGATTATGTGCTCGCGCGACTGTGTGAGCACCTGTATCGTCACATCGTCGGGAATGAGGTCCTCCTCGATGAGAGTGCGGCAGAAGTCGTACTCAGTTTCAGATGCGGCAGGGAAGCCTATCTCTATCTCCTTGAAGCCGATGTCGACGAGCTTCTTGAAGAATTCGAGCTTTTCGCCGAGCCCCATAGGGATAACGAGCGCCTGATTCCCGTCGCGCAGGTCGACGCTGCACCACACCGGTGCCTTGTCGACGTAAGAGCGCTCCGCCCATTTCATAGCTGTTTTCGGAGCTTCAAAGAACTGACGTGTGTACTTGCTGACATTTTTCATTGTGAAATGACCTCCTTCGATAGTTCCGGCACGAGGGTAACAAAAAAGTCTCCTCCATGCCCTGCATGGAAGAGACGAAGATACATTTATTCTCCGTGGTACCACTCTTCTTGACGTATGATTATACGCCCACTCATCTGCGTCCTGTCAACGCATATCTCTGTAACGGGAGAGCCCGTTCAAGCCTAATCCTGCGGCAGGACACGAGTTGCCTCTGCGCCGCTTTGCAGTTTCAGCCGACTGCTCAGGGAGGAGCTATGACCTGTATCCGTCTGCCGTCTTTCACCCACCGGCGGCTCTCTGTGAAACATCAACAGGCTTTATTTCCCTTCATTGCATTTACTTATCTGCATTATACAACCATTTTCCCGATTTGTCAATAGGAAAAAGAAAAAAGCTCTCCCGAACCTTCATTCAGGAGAGCTTTACTGTATAAAGCTTAGCTTAGAACCAGGTCTTCTGATTGATAACGTATGTTTCCTGGAATTCCTCATCGCTCTTTGTGAGGTACATAATACCCTCAACAAGACCGACGATCTCCATTATCGGTGCACCTATGCCACAGGTAAGAAGACTTACCAGAAGCATGATAACAGCTTCCTTTGTGTATCCGAGATAGAACTTGTGGATGCCGAGTGATCCGAGAAAAATACCAAGCAGACCTGCAACCATTTTATCCTTTTTGTTTTCCATAATTAAGAGCTCTCCTTCCGAATCCTTATAAATTTGCAGTATAAGCAGAACATAACACTTCTCCTTATAATCTGTTAAAAAGTAGTATATCACATTCTTGTCACAAAATCAATATCCTATCTGAAATTTTTTTGAATAATCCGCAAACATTCTGCCAATTGTGCAAAATCGGTTTGCGAGCGGCAGGCAAAATTGGCAGAATCAGACAATTTCTGCAATTATTGCAAATTAATTCAGAAATATTTTATTTTGTATATTGACGAATTAACACAAAAGTGGTAGAATAAAAACATACGGGAAAGACTTCCCGAAAAATCTGTAAAAAACAGGAGGCTTTGAAATGAAATACGAAATCATCGGACAGACCGTCCCCGCGGTCGAAGTCACACTCAGCGCAGGCGAGACTATGTTCACACAGTCTGGCGGAATGGTATGGCAGACAGAGGGCATCAAGATGTCCACCAACGCAAGAGGCGGTCTTGCACGCAGCCTTGGACGTATGTTCACAGGCGAATCTATCTTTATGGCAAACTACACAGCAGAAAAGGAAGGCGCAGTTGTAGCTTTCGGCTCAACTGTTCCCGGATGCGTTGTTCCTGTTGACATCTCCAAGGGCGAGATGATAGTTCAGAAGGGTGCGTTCCTCTGCGCTCAGGACTCTGTTGACCTCAAGGCTACCTTCACCAAGAAGTTCACAGCAGGTCTCTTCGGCGGCGAAGGCTTCATTCTCCAGCAGCTCTTCGGAAGCGGTATGGCTTTCCTCGAGGTTGACGGCGATAAGGTAGAGCGTGTTCTCGCTCCCGGCGAAGTCCTCAAGGTAGATACCGGTAACGTAGTTGCATTCGAGTCATCTGTACAGTATGATATAGAGACAGTCAAGGGTCTCGGAAACATCTTCCTCGGCGGTGAGGGTCTCTTCCTCACAAAGCTCACAGGTCCCGGAAGGATCATACTCCAGACCCAGAACTTCAACGACTTTGCAGGCAGAGTCGTTTCAATGATGCCCCACAAGTAAGTGAAAAAAGTCTTTGTGACCCTGCTGACGGCGGTGATATATCTGCTGTTCAGCGTTTTCACCGGTCTATGGGCGATCTCGTGGATAATATGGGTATTCTACGGCGCGTATATGCTCTATCTGCTCTACCGCGACGGCGAAGACCAGTGATCTGCACAAAAAACGAAACATCAGGAATGACCGCTCGCTAAAGCGGTCATTTCTTTGGCTAAAAGGTGATACTATGGCAAGGATATATCCGCTCTTCAGCTCCAGCAAGGGAAATTCCACCTTCATCGGAACTGAGAACGGCGGCATTCTCATCGACTGCGGAGTCAGCTTCAAGCGACTCTCAGCCGCACTCGAACTGAATCATATACCGCTTCCGGCGGTGCAGGCGGTGTTCATCACGCACGAGCACAGCGACCACATAAACGGTCTGAAAATGCTCACAAAGAATACCGGTATCCCGGTCTACGGCACAAAGCGCACGCTCCAGCGGCTCTGCGATTCTGACAAGATAGCCCCCTCATCGCCTGTCATCGACATCTGCGGAAAGGCTATATCCTGTGCCGGGAACGAGGTCACCTGCTTCAATACGCCGCACGACGCGATACACAGCTGCGGCTACCGTATCACCACAGAGGACGGAAGGATATGCGCGGTCTGCACCGACCTCGGACACGTCACACCGGAGGTCGATTCAGCCCTCATCGGCTGCCGGCTCGTGCTCATCGAAGCCAACTACGATGAGGGTATGCTCCGCCACGGACCGTATCCGCTCTATCTGAAGGAGCGTATCCTCTCGCAGAACGGACATCTCTCAAACGACGCCTGCGGCGAGCAGGTGAGCCGTCTCATACGTCAGGGCACGACGCACATCATACTCGGACATCTCAGTCAGGACAACAACCGTCCCGGCATCGCGGATTCCACCGTTCAGTCGCACCTGACCGACTTCACACGCGGAAGGGACTACCTTATGGGCGTAGCTCCCGTCGAAACACAGGGAGGAGCTGTTATTTTCTGATGAATATCGAACTCATAGTTGTCGGCAGGCTGAAGGAGGACTATCTCCGCGCAGCAAGTGCCGAATACATAAAGCGGCTCGGAAGATACTGCAATTTCACGCTCCACGAGCTTGAGGAATCCCGTCTCAGCGACGCCCCCTCCGAGAAGGAGATAGCTGCCGCGCTGAAAAAAGAGGGTGAGCAGATAAAGAAGCTCGCGAAGGGAATGGTGATACCTATGTGTATCGAGGGCAGGCAGCTCACCAGCCCCGAGCTTGCGGAAAAGATAAGCTCAGCCGGAGTTGCGGGCGTGAGCACGGTAACGTTCATAATCGGCAGCTCATTCGGTCTTGACCCCGAGGTGAAGGCTCTCGGCGACTTCAGGCTGTCTATGTCGAAGATGACGTTCCCCCACCAGCTTGCACGTGTTATGCTCCTCGAGCAGATATACCGCAGCTTCCAGATAACCACCGGCGGAAAGTACCACAAATAGCAAAAACAGCCGCGGAGCGCAAGAGCTCTGTGGCTGTTTTTTGTTAATCCGTAAGCTGGTCTTTTTTTCTGCCTGCTTTTTCCAGCACCTTCGGTGCGACTTTTTTTATGATGTAAGTCGGGACCACAAAAGCACCGACTACAGGGATCAATGAAAGCGCTGCAACAGCAGCTATTTCCTTCTTTGTCGTCGAGGTGTCCTTGTTCACTCTTTGTCTTCTGCTCATTTTTTAAGTCCTATCTGCTTAGTTTTAAGCGGCGGTTCGAGGTAGCCTCTGAGGTTATTATCCATATGATACCAGAAGTCATATACATCGTCATTGTCTCCGCAGAGCGAGAGAACAAGGCGGTGCACCTTCTCGTCCTCGATGAACTTCACCATATCGCGGCAGGGATTGCTGAACGAGCGCTCAACGTTGTATTTGAGCACGGAATTCACGGCATAATCCAGCTCCACAGTGTAAGTGAAGAGGCGCATAGTCTTTGTGAGGAAGAGGATATTCTTGTCTATCTCGGCGTTGAGATTTTTCTGACCGAAGAGCGAGCCCCTGTTGAATCTCTCGTGACAGTTGCGCAGCTGAGCGACATATCTCTCGGAATAGCGCATAAGTGCGAGAAGGGAATCGCGGAGCTTATCGTGTGCGCTGTCGAGCTTCTGCTTTGTTATGTCGGGGTTATCAAGTCCCTCGAAGTAAAGGCTCTTGGCGCTGTCGATATTCACCTTTATCCGGTCGAGCTCGTTGCTCTGTATCGCAAGAAGAGTATTGTTGTAGTAGTTGTAATCGTCATCGAGCAGCTCCTTGACAACTCCGACGAGAGCGTTCACATCCTCGTTGTTGATAAGAGCCTGTATATTCGAGGTATCCTTGAGGCTGTTGCCAAGAAGATGAGTCAGAATATCAACTATCAATGCCATTTCCATAGGTATCACCTGCCAGTCAAAGTATTACAAATAAATTATAGCACATAAAAACGAAAATATCAACATACGCGGCAAAAATCTTTCCGCTGCGGCGACACGCCTCTTCTGTCAGTTGCCGCTTCGGGCAGCTGCGGTGCGCAGCGTCAGGTCGTGTTCCGCACAGCTGTGCCGCGAAAACAGGGTGCGGCGACACGCCTCTTCTATCAGCTGCCGTCTCGGACAGCTGCGGTGCGCGGCGTCAGGTCTGTGTTCCGCACAGCTGTGCCGCGAAAACAGGGTGCGGCGACACGCCTCTTCTGTCAGTTGCCGTCTCGGGCAGCTGCGGTGCGCGGCGTCAGGTCTGTGTTCCGCACAGCTGTGCCGCGAAAACAGGGTGCGGCGACACGCCGCCTATTTTTTGGACATAAGGTTCAACACTGTTTCTGCCGCAAGAACAACGACAGCAGCGATAAACGGCAGCGAGCCGGCTGCGACCGCTATTCCGCGGCGAGCCTGTGCCGGAGTAGTTGAGGGCAGCTTGTCCCTGCTGTTGAATACGAGGAGCATTATCACTCCCACGAGCGCAGCACCGAGGAGCGCAAGATATGTCAGCACTGATGAAGCCGTACCCAGACCGGCAAAAAAACCGACGATCCCGGCAGTCGTGTTGACAAAGGCGTGAACGATTATCGAAGGTATTATCGAGCCGTGCTTGAGAGTTATGTGTGCGAGGAAGATACCAAGCAGTGTCGCAAGAATGAACTGCTGGATATTTCCGTGGAAAAGTCCGAAGAACACAGCGGAAGCAACTATCGCGAACCGCTGATTCGCCTTCGAGAGGGTCCTCAGCAGAACTCCGCGGAAGAACAGCTCCTCCGTGACCGGCGCGAGTATCGACGTATAGACCGCCAGTATTATCTTGCCGAAGATAGTCTTTCCAAGTCCGCTTGAGTCGATGAGTATGTCAATGCCATATTTCGAGAACAGGCTGCTCGCGCCTGCAACGAGGTAGAGCGAGACCGTCCATATCAGAACACCTATCATACAGTATTGAAAAGCCCTTCCGAAGCCGAAATCGTTCGTCCGTATCAGCGACGATGACCTTATCCCCGACCACTTCATCCCTATCAGAGCGACCAGCACATTGCAGGAAACACATATCATAAGATTCAGCCCGACAAGTATCGAAGAGCCCCTTAAATAATTGGTGATCGCACTGTATTCCGCGTCCGGGTTCATCGTTGACAGCACATAGACCATAAGCTTTATAAGCAGAAAGACCAGCGCATTCTGGAGCGCGAAATGAAGGAGCATACACCACGCTCCCTTGCCGTAGGAGCGCCTGAGGTTCTTTCTCTCGGTGAAATCGGGTTCGAGCGGCAGTGAATAGTACATCTCTGAGATACGCGGCTGTATCTTTGTGTAATCCCCGTTTATACCTTTATACTCCGTCGGATTCCCGAACGGGTCATATTTATCCGGCATAGCAGCGTAGACCTGACGTGTTTTCTCGTCATTCAGCTCCTTTGTAAGACGGGCAACATCGTGGGTGAGCGCGGCTATTTCTTTTCTTGTATCTGTATCTGTTATCTCTGGCATTTCTTTGTTCCCTCCTTGGGGGTATCTGTTCTGTATATATATTACCATATTTCCCCGGAAATGTAAAGTGAAAAATATGTGTGTGTCCTCATACATACTGCACAAAACAGCAGCACCGGATTTGTGTATACTCACAAAGCACGAACTCACTCCCTTGCTATTTACAGCAGCATATAGTATAATGAGTAAAAACCCGGATACTGAGGTGATGATATGAAAAAGCTCACAGCTCTCACAGCCGCCGCTGCCCTGCTTCTTGCAGCTTGCAGCTGTGACAGTAAAGAAGATGCTGACACCGACGAGCCGATCGGAGACGTGACACTTGCGGAAGAGACAGCCGAAACCGTGACCGCGGACAGCACGATACTTACCAAATATGACTTCACTCAGCTTGACTGCGAGATAACCTTTACCGAAGATAACGGACGCAGCCGACTGAACATGACAGACATAAGCGGTCTCAGCTTCGGGGAGCGTCTTTCTCCGTGCAAAGCTCCCGAGGTCTGCGAAGAATACGTAGCTCACCCGGAAAAAGAAATAGAGGAGGCTCGACGCAAGCTGACAGTAACGTCCGCCGCCGGAAGCCTGAGATATGCCGCAGAGCTCGGCGGAAAATACTATTTTGCCGTGAATTTCGATGACCTGTGCGGAAAGCATGACTCCTCCGTTTTCAGCTATTCGCCGGAAACAGGTGAGCTGAACGAGACAGCACAGCGAAGCGGTCTTGAATACTCCGGAGCCTTCGACGGTCTGACCTCCGGCGGCGGAAAGCTCTGGTTCTACGAAAACGGAGCTGCCGGCGGCAAGATATTTTCGCTCGACCCGGCTACAGGCGAAGCAGCGGTGTTCACAGAGCGTGAAAATGCCAGTGTGCGCGCTCTGGAATGCACCGACTCAGATATACTCGTTGAGTGGTCAGTTCCCGGAGAAACAGACCATATCATCGACTACTCCGCAGCAACAAAAGAACAGCTCAGCGACATCGAGGGTTATGAGCCTGCCCAGTATATCTGCGACGGAAAGCCTGCAAAAATAACCGGTGGAAATGATGACTTCATCACGATAGAAACTCAGTATTATACGCTCACCACAGAGCTGAAAGAGCATTACGGCATCTTCCTGTGGAAGGACAAGGTCTGCCTCATCTCAGACACCAAGACCGGACACTGGCTGTATACATATGACATCACCAAACGCGAAAGGATAAAGATACACTTCGCAGACTTTTCCACAAGCAAAGTTGAAAAGTTCGGTGACCAGCTCGTCTGTCTCAAAACGTCATATACAGACGCGTCACCAACTACGGAATTATCCATAATCGACCCGATAACGGGCATTTCCACCCGGTGCAGCAGCTTCGACAGCTATATCCTCGGAGGCGGCAGCGGCTCGCACTTCCTCATCTCGATGCGGAATATCAAAGACAACAGCTTTACCTTTGCAAGCGGCTATGAAAACACGACCGCCCCCGATACCCTCTTCTTCCCCGCATAAAAAAACAGGCACCTCCCGTTTGGGTGCTTCGGCAGGTTTATACGCATTAGTCGGGTGAAACCTTTCTGAAGAAAGGTTCCGCCAACAGCGGCGGTCCCCTCTGTCGCTGTGCGACATCTCCCCACACTGTGGGGAGTCACCCCCGAGCCCCCTTCCAAAGACTTCCAGCTTTGTTTTTCCCCTCCTATGGGGTCACG
>JAFXVT010000050.1 GCA_017534835.1 Ruminococcus sp. | reverse complement strand
TCCTCTATGGTCCTGCTAAGGCTGCAAACGCTGGCGGTGTTGCTACATCTGGTCTTGAGATGAGCCAGAACAGCGAGAGACTCAGCTGGACATTTGAAGAGGTTGACTCTAAGCTCCACGGCATTATGAAGTCTATTTTCAAGGCTTGCGACGATGCTGCTAAGGAGTACGGTATGGAAGGCAACTACATGGCTGGTGCTAACATTGCAGGCTTCCTCAAGGTAGCTGAGGCAATGAAGGCTCAGGGCTGCGTTTGATCAAATATACTCTCGAAACCGTATAATACAAAAATCACCCGCGGACTTTGCTTCGCGGGTGATTCTTTTGCAAAAAAACCGGACTGAAGGAACGCCATCAGTCCGGTTTTTATATTTTGCTCAGTCGCCGAATGATACGCCGATGTCGCGTGCTGCGATAACGAGGTGGTCATTTGTATCGACGAATTTGGTCTTGCCGGCAATATCGGCAAGTTTATTTGATGTTATCTTATTGCCTATCTTGGCAACAGTCCTGCCGTACTTTTCCTGCGCGATGAGGTACGCTGCGTGAACACCGAACTGAGTCGAAAGTATGCGGTCGTAAGCGCTCGGAGCACCGCCGCGGAGCATATGTCCGGGGACGCATACTCTTGCTTCGATACCGGTATTTTCCTGTATCTGGGCTGCGATACGGCTCGTAGCGGTTATGATGCCGGATTCAGCACGCTTCTTTGCACGCTCCTTCTTCTTCATTTTAGCCTCAACGATGTCGAACGCGCCTTCAGCAACAGCGAGGATAGAGAATGTCTTACCGGATGCGCTTCTTGCCATAACAGCCTCGCAGACCTTGTCGATGTCATAGGGGATCTCAGGGATAATGATAATATCAGCACCGCCGGCGATTCCGGCATTGAGTGTGAGCCAGCCAGCCTTGTTGCCCATTATCTCGCATACGAGGATACGGCTGTGGCTTGCAGCGGTCGTATGGAGACGGTCGATAACGTCAGTAGCGATGTCAACAGCGGTATGGAAGCCGAAAGTGACGTCGGTTCCGTAAATATCGTTGTCGATAGTCTTCGGGAGACCGATAACGTTCAGACCTTCATCCGAGAGGAGCTTTGAGGTCTTGTGAGTGCCGTTTCCGCCGAGTGTAAGGAGACAATCAAGCTTCTGCTTCTTGTATGTGTCCTTCATATTCTTGACCTTGTCAACGTTGTCCTCGCCGATGACCTGCATCATCTTGAACGGCTGACGTTTTGTGCCGAAGATAGTGCCGCCCTGGGTGAGGATACCCGAGAATGCTGAAGGGGACATATCCTTGCAGAGATTGTTGATGAGTCCGTAATAGCCGTTAGAAATGCCGACGATCTCAACATTGTCCTCGCCGAATCTCTCGTAGCAAGCCTTTGCAACGCCTCTGATAGTAGCGTTGAGACCGGGACAGTCACCGCCGCTCGTAAGAATGCCAATACGTCTTTTCATAAGTTGATACCTCCGTTTATAATATGATTGAAAATGAGTCTTAGTAGTGTACACCGGCGTTTTTCTCGAAAAATTCCTCTATCTTGCTTGCCGGCATCGGTTTGCCGTAGAGGTAGCCCTGACCGTAATCACAGCCAGCCTGACGGAGAATATCTTCCTGTCCGGTGTTTTCTATTCCCTCTGCGATGGTTTCGATACGCTTTGATTTAGCAATACGAATAACCGCGGATACTATCTCATAGGCGATATTATCGTGCTGGATATCGGTGATGAATGAGCGGTCGAGCTTGAGAAGCGTGATAGGCAGTATCTGTAGATAGCTCAGTGAAGAGTAGCCAGTACCGAAATCGTCCATAGCGAGCTTGACTCCGAGTTCGCGCAGCTTGTTCATCTGAGCGACAGCAAAGTCAATATCGCTGAGAGCGAGAGTTTCGGTGAGCTCCACCTCCAGCCACTGAGGATCAAGTCCGGATATTGCGAGTGCATCGAGGACTTTTTCTTTAAGGTCGTTCTGATAGAAGTCGGTGGAAGTGAAGTTTATCGACATAACAATAGGCGGATAGCCCATTCTCTGCCACATCATATTCTGACGGCAGCCTTCGCTGAGTACGAATTCGCTGATCCTGCCTATGAGGTGAGAGCTTTCGGCGATCGGCACGAATGCGTCCGGCTTGATAACAGTACCGTCAGGCTTTATCCAGCGGATAAGCGCCTCGACACCTATTATCTTACCTGTTTTGAGGTCAATCTTAGGCTGATAATAGAGCTGGAGCTCGTTGTTGTCGATAGCGAGCGCAAGTGCCTTTTCGAGTTCGGTGTTGCCGATGATAGAATCGTGCATACTCGGCTCATAGCCGCAGATGCTGCTGTTGTTTATCTCTCCGGATTTGAGGGCGAATTCGGCGTGCTCGAGAACATCGAGGAAGGAATTACCGTCGTCCGGGAGCTTTGAATAGCCGGCTGAGCAACTCAGGCTTATCGCAGCGAAATCATCGACTGCAAGCTTTGCGAACTCGTCCTGTATCGTTTTAGCGGTGCGGACAGGGAGCTCGTCATCTCCGTAATCGCGGAGTACGAGAGCGAAGTTATCGCCGCTTATCCTTGCTGCAAGACCGCCGGGAGTGACGAATTTATAGAGAATGTGGGCAAAATTCCTGAGAATGTAGTTGCCGTTAGAGTAACCGCAGGTATCGTTTATGATATGGAATCGGTCGATGTCGAGGACGATTATCCAGTACGAATAGCTGAGAAGCTGGCTGCATTCATATGTCTTCTGACCGATGTCCATAAGCTTGTTCCGGTTGGCTATCTCAGTCACCTCGTCGATGTAAGCGAGGCGTTCGATGAGAATGTCTTTTTCGTGCTCCTGAGTTATGTCGAGAAGAGCACCGCCGAAGAGGGCGATAGAAGTCGCACTTGCCGATTTATAGCGGAAAGAGTACCAGCGATAGGCTGAGCCGTTTAGAGATTTTATACGAAGCTCGATATTCTGTACCTCTCTGATGTTCTCGTCGCTTGATTTTACAGCTCTGTCGAATTGGATACGGTCGTTCGGGTGTATCAGTGTGCGGAGCGTGCCGACGTCGATACTGCTCGTAGTCAGACCGAGAGCCTCCATTGCCACTGAAGAAACAACGAATTTGTTCCTGTCATTGCTCATTATAATACCGATCTCTGCGAGGTCCATAGAGGTATTGAAGAAGTCGTTTGCGCTGTTGAGATTGACCTGCATCTTTCTCATTTCGGTCAGATTGAAGCCTGTGCTGAGGTAGACGCAGTCCTTCTTGCGCTTTTTTATGACAGATGTGCTCCACGCGATGCTTATGAGCTTGCCCTCTGAATTGGTGAAATGAGCCTCGTGAGAGCCTGTTTTGGTTATCTTTCCAATACTTTCCGGAGTGAGGTCCGGGAGCTCAAAAGCTTTTTTGAGCATTTCCTTCTCATCGTATTCCTTATTGTTTATCTCGAGCAGGTCTCTGAGACGCTTGTTCATTGCAACGAATGAGAAATCATCGCTCCAGATGATTATCTCTGTGTTGAGCGATTCTGTTATCTTGGAGAAATCCTCAGCGTCAACGGAGGTCTTCAGCTTTCCGTACATTTTGCTGATGAGATACACGATGACAGAAAGGGAGACGATAGTCGAGAGATATACTATGATAACGAAAAATGTCTGCTCAGGCCGCAGGAAAGCATATATAACAACAAGAGCCGTAGCCAGTGCGATGATAATTGAAGCCAGAAGCGAATTTCCGTTCTTCATATGTTCTCTCTCCTTTCTGAATAGTATAGTACACTTTGCCACTTATATTTATTATAGCAAATTTAACTGAAAAAGTCAATCATTATTTTGCATTTGCGATACATCTTTTATAAAATAATTCTTAACAGACATCAAAATATCACAGTATTTTCACGTTGTCAGATTATAATAAATATGGTCAGACTAATGGTCAATAAAACAAGAGCCGTATTTTTGCCGCAGCTCTTGCTATTTTCAGCAGAATATGCTATAATTCAATAAACTGCAATAAACGGAGGTAATAATTATGCCGCATATTTTAATAGTTGATGATGAAGTCAATATCCGCAAGGTCGTCCGTGAATACGCCGAATTCGAGGGCTATGAGATAACCGAGGCGGAAAACGGAATGGAAGCAGTCAGCCTCTGTCACGAGAACGATTATGACCTTATCATTATGGATGTTATGATGCCGCGCCTTGACGGCTACTCAGCCTGCAAGGAGATACACAAGACCAAGAATATCCCCGTTATAATGCTATCCGCAAGAGGGGAGGAGTACGATAAGCTCTTCGGCTTTGAGATAGGTGTTGATGATTACGTGGTAAAGCCGTTTTCTCCGAAGGAGCTTATGGCGCGTGTGAAGGTCGTTCTCAAGCGCAACAAGCCTTCAGCTGACGCCAATCAGGTGGACAAGTACGTCTTTGAAGGGCTTGAAGTAGATATTTCGGGCAGAGAGGTCTATGTAAACGGCGAGAAGGCATCTATGACACCGAAGGAGTATGACCTGCTCTTCTATCTCGTCCGCAACAAGAATATCGCGCTTTCCCGCGACCAGCTCCTTGAAGAGGTATGGGGCTACGATTTCTTCGGCGATGACAGAACAGTCGATACTCATATAAAGATGCTCAGAAACAGTCTCGGCGAGTACAGAAAGTTCATCGTTACTCTGAGAGGAATGGGATACAAGTTTGAAGCTAATTAAGAAGCTGCGCAGCATCTATGGCAATATTCCGCTTAAATTCAGTATTTGGCTGTATTTCCTCGGCTTCACGATATTGGTATTCGTGCTGCTCTGGCTGTTCCAGATACTCTTTCTCGAGAAGTTCTACTCGCAGTCAAAGCTCAAGGACGTAGAAAAAGCGGCGAGTGAGATAGTAACCTCCTATAACACCGATTCCTCAGCTGAATTCAGCTCAAAGCTTGCGAAGATAGCTTCCGCGAATGATCTTTGCATCGAGGTCTCTGACAGATTCGGACGCTCACTCTATACCAAGGAATACTCCGTCGGCTGTATCATCCACGGCAGGGAGAACAGCACCTACTACTATCACGCCCGTATCGCCGAAAACAACAATAAACCGATATGGCTGAAGGTGAAGAATCCGCGCAACAATTTCTCCACTGTGCTCTATGGAAGTGTGCTCGGACCGGAGGATAACCCGAACGGCTATCTGCTGATAAATACAACGCTCGTACCGGTCGGCTCGACTGTTACTATCATCAAGCGACAGCTGATGATAATCACGATAATCCTTCTTGTATTCGCGTTTTTCATTTCGCTTTATATGTCGCGGAGGATAGCTCGTCCGATCGACAGTATAACCGAAGCTGCCGAGAGTCTTGCGAAGGGTAATTTCGATACGGAATTCCACGGAAGGGGATACCTCGAAGTCAAAAAGCTTGCGGAAACTCTTACATACGCTGAAAAGGAGCTCTCGCGTGTCGATATGATGCAGCGCGACCTTATCGCGAACGTTTCGCATGACCTGCGTACACCGCTTACAATGCTTAAAGCTTACGCGGAGATGATACGCGACCTTTCAGGAGACAACCCTGTGAAGCGCAACGAGCACCTCGAGATAATCATCAATGAGACAGACCGGCTGTCCCTTATGGTGAATGATATCCTCGACCTCTCCAAGCTCGAAAGCGGCAGGCAGCAGCTCAGTCCGTCCGAATTCCGCATACGCGAGAAGCTCGGCGAGATAATCGGCAGATTCAAGGGCATTTCCGAGAAAATGGGCTATAATATCCATTTTGCCCCCGATGAGGAAAAGCTTGTTTGCTGTGATGTCGTGAAGATAGAGCAGGTCATCTACAACCTCATAAATAATGCTGTGAACTACACCGGCGAGGACAAGCAGGTGTATGTCCGTCAGATAAACCGTCCGGACGGAGTCGTTATCGAGGTGCAGGACACCGGTGACGGTATCGAGGAGGAAAAGATAAAGCTCATTTTTGACAAGTATTACCGCTCGGAGAATCACAAGCGTGAGGTCGTCGGAACAGGTCTTGGTCTCTCGATAGTCAAGGCTGTCCTGAAGCTGCACAACTACGATTACGGTGTCAGGAGCAAGCTCGGAGAGGGCTCGGTCTTCTGGTTCAGGATAAGCGCTGAGGACGTAAAAGATATATGAATCACAGAGCCCGTGTCCGGCAGACGTTCAGCTGCATCGGTCAGGGCTCTTTTTCATAGCTTTATATGGATATTTTATGTATAAAGTCGTTGACATACACGATTTTATGATGTATAATAAAATAAAATATTGTGAACAAATCTTGGACGATTTGTTCCTAAAGAGAGGGAAACATATGAATACAAGCTTTTTCAGAAGAGCAGCAGCTGCGGCGCTGTCTCTCGTTGTGCTCGGCGTATCGGCTGCATCGAGCGCACCTGATTCGCCCGAAATGAAGGCGAAGGCGGCTGACACAAACGGCGATGACTGGCTGCACGTAAACGAAAATGCCGAGATAGTTGATATGAACGGGAACCCTGTATGGCTCACAGGTGTGAACTGGTTCGGCTACAATGCCGGACGTCAGGTATTCGACGGCGTATGGTCGAAGAATATGCACAGTATGCTCAATCAGATAGCCGACCACGGCTTCAATCTGCTCCGTGTACCGATGTCCACGCAGATAATCCTTCAGTGGAAGGAGCACGGTCCCGATACAGGCAATGGTGTCGGCGAAGTAAATATGATGGTAAATCCGTACTCGAATCCTGAGCTCACTGTAGCCGGTGGAGTAGACGGCGCAGGGCAGTACGAGCTCCTTTACAGCTTTGATATATGGAACAAGGCTGTTGAGTGGTGCCGTGAGAACGGAATGAAGATAATGATAGACATTCACAGTGCAACTTCTGCCTCAATGGGACATCAGAAGCCTCTGTGGTATGACGATAACTTCACCGAGGAGGACTGGCTCGAAGCACTTTCGTGGTTCTGTGAGTACTACAAGGACGACGATACTATCATCGCTATCGACCTCAAGAACGAGCCTCACGGCAAGCCTGAGGAGGGTACATTCGCAAAGTGGGACGATTCCAAGGACCCGAATAACTGGAAGTATGCAGCAGAAAAGGGTGCTATGGCATGTCTTGAACAGAACCCGAATCTGCTCATTATGATAGAGGGCACAGAGTGCTATCCCGACTTCTCGAAGGGTGCAGACTGGACAACTCCCTCTGTAGACTATGCTCATTATGACGAGCCGTCACCTATCTTCGGTGCGTGGTGGGGTGGAAATCTGCGCGGCGTTAAGGATCACCCCGTAGACATCGGCGAATTCAAGAAACAGATTGTTTATTCACCTCATGACTACGGTCCGCTCGTATGGAAGCAGAAGTGGTTCTATATGGATGACCCTTCCAAGACGTTCACACGTCAGTCGCTGCTTGACGATTACTGGTACGCTTCGTGGGCTTACCTCGTTGAAGAGAAGCAGTATCCGCTCCTTATGGGTGAATGGGGCGGCTTTATAGATGAAGAGCACGACCCGACAGGCGAGAATAAGCACTGGATGCAGGAGCTCCGCGACTATATGATAGATATGCATATCCATCACACCTTCTGGTGCTTCAACGAGAACTCCGGTGATACCGGCGGACTTGTCTATGATGACTTCGGCAAGTGGGACGAGGATAAGTACGAATTCGTAAAGCCTTCACTCTGGCAGACTGAGGACGGTGTGTTCATTGGTCTCGACCACAAGATACCGCTCGGACAGTCAGGAAATGGTATCTCGCTCTCCGATTACTACAGCGGCAACGTTACTCCGCCCACTCCTTCATCGACAACAACTACTACAAAGACTACTTCTCCCGTAACTACTTCCACCACAACAACTACAACCACTGATACTGCTGAAGTGAACTCTTCAACAGCTCCGCACGGTGACGTTCTCCTCGGAGATGCAAACCTTGACAAGAAGGTCTCTATCGCCGATTCAGTTGCGATCTTACAGTACCTCGGCAACAAGGACAAGTATGACCTCAAGCCGCAGGCTCTCAAGAATGCCGACGTTTACAACACCGGCGACGGCGTTACCGGCAAGGATTCATATGCTATCCAGCTTTACGATGCGAAGCAGATAAAGAGTTTCCCCTATAACGAATAATACTATGGCAACTCCCCGGTGCTGTGTTTATCAGTACCGGGGAGTTTTTCATACAATGAAGTAAAAATCTTTGGATTCTATTGATTTTTACAAAAAATAGTGATATAATAATTATGTTTAATTTTATTCAAAGGAATGATGTGAAGTGAAAATCAGCTTTTCGACACTTGCTTGTCCTGACTTCTCTTGGACAGACATCTACTCTATGGCAAAGGATTTCGGATTTGACGGAATCGAGATCCGCGGACTCGGAAACGAGATATTCTCCGTGAACGCTCAGCCCTTCAAGGAAGAGAACCTTCCCAAGACTATCGAAAAACTAAGATCACTCGGACTTGAAATTCCGTGTCTTACCTCCGGCGCCTGCCTTAAATTCAAAGATAGATTCGACGCTGTAAAGGAAGAGATAACAGCATATGCCGAGCTTGCTAACAAGCTTGGTGCTTCATATATAAGAGTCCTCGGCGACCTTGAACCTGCTCCCGGAGGAGATGTTGACGACGAATATGTTGCTGACTGCCTCAGACAGCTCGTACCCGTTGCCGAGCAGAACAACGTAACACTTCTTGTCGAGACAAACGGCGTGTACAGCGATTCAGCTCGTCTTGCTGAGCTCCTCAGAAGCGTTGGCAGCCGCAAGGTAGCCGCTCTCTGGGATATGCACCACCCCTACCGCTTCAACGGTGAATCTCCCGAGACAACAGTTGCTAATCTCGGTGAATACATAAAGTACATTCAGGTCAAGGATTCTGTAATGGGCGCAGACGGAAAGGTCGAATACCGCATTATGGGTACCGGTGACATTCCTGTAAAGGAAATGATAGCCGCACTTGATACTATCAATTACACTGGCTATATCTCGCTTGAATGGGTAAAGCGCTGGGCTCCTTACCTCAGCGATGCCGGCATCGTTATACCTCAGTTCGCTGAATATATGGCTCCCTACAAGAGAAAGCACAAGCACCCCCTCCAGACAAGCAACAGGGGAGACGGACAGTACCCGTGGCCGAAGGAGCGTATCCTCAACTACACCTTCCCCGACATCCTCGACCGTATCTGCGACCAGTTCCCGAATCAGTATGCTTTCCGCTATACCGAGCTTGATTATACACGTACATATCCCGAGTTCCGCGACGATGTAGACAACTTCGCAAGAGCTCTTCTTGCTATGGGCGTAAAGAAGGGCGACCACGTTGCTATATGGTCAACTAACGTTCCTCAGTGGTACATCACGTTCTGGGCAACCACAAAGATCGGCGCAGTTCTCGTAACTATGAATACCGAGTACCGCGTCCACGAGGCTGAGTACCTGCTCCGCCAGTCTGATACTATGACTCTCGTAATGATAGACGGTATCAAGGACATCAAATATGTTGACATCATCAAGGAGCTCTGCCCCGAGCTCGAGACCTGCGAGCCGGGTCAGCTGCGTTCTGCAAAGCTCCCTTTCCTCAGAAACGTCATTACTATTGATTCCGAGAATAACGGCTGCTTCACATGGGAGTCTGCACTTGCACAGGGAAGAAAGGTGGCGTACAGCGAGGTCGAGGCTGTACGCAAGACGATCAATATCCACGATGTATGCAATATGCAGTACACTTCAGGTACTACAGGCTTCCCGAAGGGCGTTATGCTCACACATTATAATGTAGTAAACAACGGTAAGGCTATCGGCGACTGTATGGATCTCTCCACAGCAGACCGTATGATGATACAGGTACCTATGTTCCACTGCTTCGGAATGGTGCTTGCTATGACTGCTTCAGTTACTCACGGTGTTACGATGTCGCCTATCACAAGGTTCAGCCCGAGAAAGGGACTTGATTGTATCAACCGCGAGAAGATAACCTGCTTCCACGGTGTACCCACTATGTTTATTGCAATGCTCGGTCACGAGAACTTTGAAAAGACCGACTTCTCTTATATGCGCACCGGTATTATGGCTGGCTCTCCGTGTCCGATAAAGACAATGGAAGAGGTCATCGAAAAGATGCATATGAGCGAGATCTGCATCACCTATGGTCAGACAGAGGCTTCTCCTGCTACTACGATGAGCAAGACGACCGACTCTATCGAGCAGCGTGTAAACACTGTCGGAGGACCTATCTTCGGCGTCGAGTGCAAGATCGTTGATCCCGAGACAAACGAGGAGCTCCCCGACGATACAGACGGCGAGTTCGTTGCACGCGGATACAATATAATGAAGGGCTACTACAAAATGCCCGAGGCTACAGCTGCTGCTATCGACAGCGAGGGCTGGCTCCACACCGGAGACCTCGCAAGACGCCGCTCTGTTGACGGATACTTCAAGATAACCGGTCGTATCAAGGATATGATAATCCGCGGCGGTGAGAACATCTACCCCAAGGAGATTGAGGATTTCCTTTACACTTATCCGAAGGTCAAAGACGTACAGGTGATCGGCGTGCCAGATGCCGATTACGGCGAGGAGATAATGGCTTGCATCATCCTTCAGGACGGTGAGCAGGCTACAGAGCAGGAGATAAAGGACTTCTGCCTTGCACGTATGGCTAAGCACAAGTGCCCGAGATACATCGACTTCGTTGACGGATTCCCGATGAATGCAGCCGGAAAGATACTCAAGTACAAGATGAGAGAGCAGGCTGTAGAAAAGCTCAAGCTCCACAACGCTGACAGTATCGTTACAGCATAAAAAAATACCGCCAAGGTTCTTTCCTTGGCGGTTTCTTTATCGGTTCATACTCCGTAGGCGGCTCTGTATTCGAGCATCTTGTCGAGATATTCCTTTCCGGGGACGATGTCATTTCGGATAGCGTCGATGATGTCCTCCATTGTTACGATAGGGTAGACTGTTACGCCGAAATCACGCTTTACTTCCTGTACAGCCGATAGGTCGCCCGTGCCCTTTTCCATACGGTCAACAGTGATGACCATACCTGTTACATCAACGTCTGCTGCTCCCTTGAGCTTTGGCATTGATTCGCGGAGAGCCTTGCCGGAGGTCATAACGTCATCAATGATAACGACCTTCTCGCCGTCGGCAAGAGTCTTGCCGACAAACATTCCGCCCTCGCCGTGGTCCTTTGCTTCCTTGCGGTCGAAGCAGTAGTTTACGTCGATACCGAATTTGTTGCTGAGAGCAACAACAGCCGAAACTGCGAGCGGTATGCCCTTGTATGCAGGTCCGAAGAGGGTCTCAACGGGGATATTGTTTTCGTGTATGCACTCAGCGTAGTATTCACCGAGTTTAGCAAGCTGAGCGCCTGTTTTGTAGTTTCCGCAGTTGATGAAATAGGGAGCTTTTCTGCCGCTCTTCAGCGTAAATTCGCCGAATGTGAGCACTCCGCACTCAACCATGAATTTGATAAAGCTTTCCTTGTAAGTCATTTAGACTACCTCCGATGTTTATTTTTGCCGCATTTGAGCGGTTATCAGCAGTGAAAGGTCAGAACACGTATCCGCATTCCGGACAGCGCGGATAATCAATATCAAGCTCTGTGTGACATTCCGGACAGCTCTTTTTCGGGAGCTTGTCGATATTGTCATCGAGGTCGAAATCGTAGTCCTTTGTAAATCCGACCTGCTTGACGTTGAAGAATACACCCGTGATGATACCGCAGTCCTGACAGAAGAATCCGGGGGTTTCGGTCTTGTTTGTCTCAGCGACGAGCTTGTCACCCTCATACCATGAAATATTCGGGTATGCGTAGCTGCTCATCGCACCGACGCCGTTTACAGTGACAGTGAATTTCCCGATCTTCATACGTTTTCCGCAGCTTCCGCAAATCATCTTATAACCTCCCGGACACTGATTTATATATAAGTATAACATATTCTGCCAGGAATTGCAACTGTACAGCGTATGTATAAAAAAATATTCATAAAATAGAAAAATCCACTTGAAATAATTATGCATACAGGTTATAATAAGAGTAATGCGTTTTTACAGAACGGTCCGCCGTGTACCGGAAACCGGCAGCCCGATATGGGTGTGGAGTTAAAATGGCTAAAGAAAGAACCGTGCAGCGTAGATCAAAAAAGAAAAAGGACAGACCGATCGTCCGTTTCAACTTCGGACTGATGATATTCCTGTTCCTGCTTTCGTTCACTGCCTGCTTTGTATTATATCTGCTTGCCGCGAACCTTAACAGCAATTTCTTTGCGGACGAATTCGGAACAAATGAGATGATCACCGAAGATACTACAGAAGCAACAGAAGCTGTTCCTGCATCCTCTGATGCGGTCATAGAAGTACCGGAGGTGCAGTCTGATGTGAACAATCCTGTTCCGCAGTCTGCTGCTCTTGATATGAGCTATCTTGACAGCTGCTGCATCATCACAGACTCAACTCTCCTTCAGATGGGGGAGTACGGTGGATTCCAGAAGGCAAATGTATTCGGCAGCTCTCAGTTGAATGCTTTGAACTGTACCACTACAAAGGTCGACAGCAATTTTGGCAACGAGACTGTTTATGATATTATCAAGAACAAGAAGCCAAACGACCTCTATATTATGCTCGGATCCGATCTCGGCACCTCTTCAACAGAGGATATGATAGCCAGCTATACTACTCTCGTCAATAACCTTCACGGATCGCTTCCGTCTATGGATATTTACGTAATGCAGCTCCCTCCTGTTATCTACGATTCTGATGTAAAGTCGAACGAGAAGGTCAATGACTTCAATAACCGGCTTCTTGCAATGTGCAATACTATCGGTGTATATTGTATCGACACCAATACTGCCCTTAAAAATGAGAGCGGCGCTCTCAAGGAAGAATACTGGTCGTATGATACCTTAGCACTTTCTGATAAGGCTTACGACGCCGTTGTTGACTATATCCTCACACATACAGCGTGATCTCGCAATCCTCCCGACCACAAGATATTGTGGTCGGGAGTTTACATTTTGTATATAGCACATAAATGACGATATATAGCCAAAACTATAAAAAACATAAGATTTAATATATATTATTCACAGTTTACCGTACTTTTCCACAAAGGAAATTTGATAATATGCAACCTTGACTTTGCTTCCTGTATGATTTATACTTATATACAGACATAATTAAGGAGACACAACATATAGTGATTCAGGAGGTTAAGGAAATGATAATCCATATTATTAAAAGAGACGGCAGAAAAGTCCCTTTTAATATTGAGAAGATCGCAAACGCCATTTTCAAGGCTGCACAGACTTGCGGCGGCACTGATTTCAGCGTTGCGATGGAAACTGCTGCGGATGTCTGCGGGCTCTATGAGCGTGAGAATCCCGGCAAGGTTCCCACGGTTGAAGAGATCCAGGACCTCGTAGAGAAGACCCTTATCGAAAAGGGCCACGCAAAGACGGCTAAGGCTTACATTCTCTATCGTTATGAGCGCACACGCTCGCGCGAGATGAAGACTAACCTGATGTGCGTGCTCAACGAGCTGACCTTCAGCGCCGCTAAAGACAGCGACATTAAACGTGAGAACGCCAATATAGACGGCGATACCGCAATGGGCACGATGCTCAAGTACGGTTCGGTATCCGCCAAGGAATACTATGGTATGTATGTGCTTGAGCCGAAACACGCAAAGGCTCACCGTGAGGGCGATATACATATCCACGATCTCGATTTCTATACGCTCACCACTACCTGCACACAGATAGACCTCAGAAAGCTCTTCAAGAACGGTTTCTCCACCGGTCACGGCTTCCTGAGAGAGCCTAACGATATATCGAGCTACTCTGCACTTGCTTGTATCGCGATACAGTCAAACCAGAATGACCAGCACGGCGGTCAGAGCATCCCCACATTCGATTATGCTATGGCGGACGGCGTAAAGAAAACATACGCGAGCCGCTATATACAGAATGTCGGCAGAGCTCTCCAGCTCCTCGCAGGACTCGAGGACGGCATGGACATTGCCAAGGAGATAAAGAAGGAGATGCTTGAAAAGTATGAGCTCCGTCCTGTCATTGCAGACGACAACGGCTACAGCGAAAAGGAGTTCGAGCTCCTTCTGAAATATGCAGACGAGGCTACAGCAAAGAAGATACAGGATTTCTCGCGCAAGAATGCCGAGAAGGAAACTGACAGAGCCACATATCAGGCTATGGAGGCACTCATCCACAACCTGAATACGATGAACAGCCGTGCAGGCGCTCAGACTCCGTTCAGCTCGATAAACTACGGTACTGATACAACTCCGGAGGGCAGAATGGTGATCAAGAATGTCCTCCTTGCTCAGGAAGCAGGTCTCGGAAACGGTGAGACCCCCATCTTCCCGATACATATTTTCAAGATCAAGGACGGTATCAACTACAATCCTACCGACCCCAACTACGATCTGTTCAAGCTCGCCTGCAGAGTTTCTGCCAAGCGGCTCTTCCCTAACTTCTCATTCATAGACGCTCCTTATAATCTCCAGTATTATAAGGAAGGCAACCCCGACACAGAGATCGCATATATGGGCTGCCGTACACGTGTCATCGGCAACAACTATGACCCCTCACGCGAGATAGTCACAGGCAGAGGCAACCTCAGCTTCACGTCTATCAACCTTCCCCGTCTTGCTATCAAGGCTGACCACAACGTTGGTCTCTTCTTCGATATGCTCGACGATATGATGGATCTCGCTATTGATCAGCTTATGCACCGCTTCCGCATCCAGTGCCAGAAGCGTGTAAGGAATTTCCCGTTCCTTATGGGACAGGGCATCTGGATAGATTCAGACAAGCTCGCTCCCGATGATACTATCGAAGAAGTCCTCAAGCACGGAACACTTTCAGTCGGCTTCATCGGACTTGCCGAGACTCTCAAGGCACTCATCGGCGCTCACCACGGCGAGAGCGAAGAGGCACGCGAGCTCGGTCTCGAAATAGTCGGCGCAATGCGTAAGCGCCTCGATGAGGAGGCAAAGCGCACAGGTCTCAACTTCTCGCTCCTCGCAACTCCTGCTGAGGGCCTTTCAGGACGTTTTGTCCGTATGGACGCCAAGAAGTACGGCATCATCGAAGGCGTTACTGACCGCGACTACTACACCAACTCCTTCCACGTACCCGTTTACTATCCTATCAGCGCCTTTGAGAAGATAAAGATCGAGGCTCCCTATCACGAGCTCACAAATGCCGGTCACATCAGCTACATCGAGCTTGACGGCGACCCGCTTGAGAATCTTCCTGCATTTGAAAAAATAGTCCGTTGTATGAAGGAATCCGGTATCGGATACGGTGCTATCAACCACCCCGTTGACCGCGATCCCTGCTGCGGATACACCGGTATCATCGGCGATGTCTGCCCTTGCTGCGGACGTAAGGAGCACTCCGGTGATGTCAAGTTTGACCGTATAAGACGTATCACAGGCTACCTCGTTGGTACGCTCGACCGCTTCAACGACGGTAAGCGCGCTGAGGAGCACGACAGAGTAAAGCATAGTGTATAAGGTGATTTAATGGAACTCAGGATCGCCGGGACCGCCAATGATTCTATCGTTGACGGTCCCGGAATAAGATATACGATATTCACTCAGGGCTGTCCGCACAACTGTAAGGGCTGCCACAATCCGCAGACCCACGATTTCAGCGGCGGCGAGCTCGTCGATACAGACACGCTGCTTGAAAAAGCGAAGGAGAATCCGCTTCTGGACGGCGTTACTTTCAGCGGCGGTGAGCCATTCTGTCAGGCGGAGGCTCTTGCAGACCTCGGCAGGAAGCTGAAGGATGCCGGGCTGAATATCATCACTTACACCGGCTACACCTTTGAACACCTCTATGAGCACCGGACCGAAAATGGCTGGGGCAGTCTGCTCGAAGTGACCGACTACCTCATTGACGGTCCGTTCATCCTTGAACAGAAGGACTGGGTGATAAAGTTCAGAGGCAGCAGCAATCAGCGGTATATCAACTGTCAGGCAAGTCTGAAAGAGGGCAGGGCAGTGGAGTGTGAACCGTAAAACAAAACCGTTATCGGATAAACTCCGATAACGGTTTTTATGTTATTTTGGCTTTACCGGTGCTGCTCATCTTCTTCAGCATTATATGGAACACAACTGCTTCGATCAGGAATGTTACAGCCCATGAGATCATATACGATGAATACAGTATCTCAAGCGAGTGATACTGCGGCATACGGAAAACCGTGTATATCCATACGATACGGAAACCGCACACACCGGCAACGGTGATGAACATAGGAGCGATACTGCTTCCGATACCTCGCAGCATACCGGTCGCGACGTCCATGATACCGCAGAGAAAATAGGGGAGACAGATGTACATAAGACGGATGACGCCGTACTTTATCGCTTCATCGGAATCGGTGATGTAGATGGACAGCAGGGGACGCGAGAAGATGACTGAGAGTCCCCCGAGCGAAATACCGGCGCCAAAAGCAAGTCCGAGACAAGCGAGCATTATCTTTCTGATACGTTCAAAATTGCCTGCACCGTGATTCTGACCGGCGTAGTTGAGTGCGGTCTGGCTGACAGAGTTCATCGAGATATAGACGAATCCCTCGATATTCTGAGCAGCGGCGTTTCCGGACATAACGACTGAGCCGAACGAGTTTACCGATGACTGGATTATTACGTTTGATATTGAAAACAGCGAACCCTGTATACCGGCAGGGAATCCGATCCTGATTATTTTTATGAGCTGTCTTCCGTATAGGTGTATCTCTTTGAGTTTAAGCCTGCACGCATCATCACGCTTCATAAGTGCGCGTATAACGAGCGCAGCAGATAATACCTGCGACAGCGCTGTAGCGAGCGCAACTCCGGCAACGTCCATTTTCAGGACGATAACGAAGAACAGATTGAGCAGAACGTTCAATATCCCGGCAGCTGTGAGAAAGTAGAGCGGCGACTTCGTATCACCTGCCGCACGGAGTATCGCTCCGCCGAAGTTGTAAAGCGTGCTTGCGATTATTCCGGAAAAATAGATACGCATATACGTTGAGGAAAGTCCGATGACATTGTCCGGAGTTCCCATAAGCCTCAATATCCAACCTGCGCCGACTATCCCGACAACGGACAGTACAGCTCCGCATATGACAGCGAGAGGTATTGCTGTATGGACAGTCCTGCGGACGTCCTCATCCTTGTTTGCACCGATGCCGTGTGCGACAGTTACGCCGGCTCCGACAGACAAGCCGATGAACAGATTTACAAGCAGATTTATTACTGCACCGCAGGCACCGACGGCTGCTACGGATATACTGCCGCAGAACCTTCCGACTACAACGAGGTCGGCAGCATTGAAAAGCAGCTGCAGCACGCCGGTCAGGATGACGGGTATCGTATATGCGATTATTCCGCTCAGAAGCGGACCCTGAGTAAGGTCAGCCGAGCTCTTGCGCATTTATCTCTCTCCCTTTTATCATTTATCACTATATTATATTCCTGCCGGCGGCGTTTGTCAATAGATAAAATATGAATTTACAAGACGCAAAATGTGACAGAACGGAAAAAATTTTCAAATACCTATGGACAAATCGAAAAAAGTGTAGTATAATAATTTGGTATATGAAATACTACTAACCGGAGGCTATTCAAAATGAAGAATTTAAGAAAAATTGCAGCTGCGGCTATCTCAGTTGCACTTTCGGCGTCTATGTACGGCTGTACTCCTGCAATCGGAAGCGGTTCAAAGACCGCAATGACAGTTGACGGCTATGATGTTCCAGCCGGACTTTTCATTTATTATACATTACAGGGCTACAGCGAGGCTTCAAACGTTCTTCAGACCAAGAACGGTACAGCTCCCACGGTCGATGACCTCAAGAATGCAAATATCGACGAGACAGATTCAACTGACTGGATACAGAACAAGGCAACAAAGTATTGCAAGGACTTTGTTGCTGTACAGAGGGAATTCGACGCGATCGGCGGCGAGCTCACATCTGATGAGAAGTCTGAGGCTGAGCAGATGGCTTCGTATTACTATTCTCAGGATCCTCGCCTTGAAGAAAACGGCGTTGGTATGGAGACGATGAAGCTGATGGCTCTGAGCTCCTACAAGGAGCAGAAGGTTTTCGAGTATTACTACGGCTTTGACGGCGAGAAGGGCTGCTCAGAGGAGGAGCTCAAGGAATACTTCAATGACAATTTTGCACGTGTAAAGTACGTTTCTATCAGTCTTCTCGACTCTGAGGGAAATCCGGTCACCGAGGATCAGAAGAGATCGCTCCGCAAGAAGGCTGAGGACTATGCAAAGCAGATCAACGAGAAGTCGGGCGAGCTCGATAAGATGCACGAGGTAGATGCAGTTCAGGAGTCATATGATGAGTACGTAGCCGCTCAGACTACTACAGCTTCTGATGATACATCATCTGAGACTACTACGACAACTGCTGCCGAGACTACCGGCTCGACTGAGTCAACTACAACGACCACAGACCCGTTTGCCGGTGAACGCATAATCCAGAAGAACACAACAACTGCTGCTTCTGAGGAAACAGCCGAAACAGAGACAACTCCCGTTGATACAGAAAGTGCAGATTATAAGTTCAAGGAGTTCATCTTCAATGACATTGAAATGGACAAGGCAACAGTTTACGATTATGACGACAGTACCATTTATGTCGTTATCCGCGGCGACCTCCATGAGCGTATGACTGAGGACGACTACTGGAACAAGGATTATATCGACTATCTCCGCTCAATGAGATACTCCGCCGACTTCAAGAAATTCCTTGAAGATAAGGCAGATGCACTGGAAACGGAGAAGAATAAATCGGCTTACAGGCGCTATTCGCCGTACAAGCTCGAGCTTGAGACCGAATCATAAATAAAAAGGACCGCAGGTATTCGGATTGACCTGCGGTCCTTTTACTATCATTCCAGTTCGTAGTCGCCTTCGTAGTTCTTCTTGAATTCGTTGTATACCGCTTCAAGAAGCTCTTCGTCCTCGACAGCAAGAAAATCGTCGAAGCCTTCTTCCTCGGATTCAACTATTTCAAGGATAACAAGGCCTTCCTCCTCATCGTCAAAGGGGAGAAGTACCGCGAAAAGACGCTCTTCGTATTCGACTGTGCCGATGACTTCAAACGAAACGTCTTCACCCTCATCGTTCGTGAGAGTTATATAGTTTTCGTCGTCTTCAAGCTCTTCGCTGTTGTTTTCGATAATATCGCTCATTGTGAGACCTCCTTACAGATGTGATATTATTATTATACTGATTTTATGCGCCGTGTCAATATCCCGTGAACGATAAAAGGCGAGGGTAGGGGAGGAGCCCCCTATTTTTCGCCTTTTTTCTCAGATCTTACATTTGCGAGCGGATTGCTCTCGACCGCACTTCTTACGTTGTCGTCGCTGAGATGCGTATATATCTCAGTTGTAGATACGCTCGCGTGTCCGAGAAGCTCTTTCAATGTAAGAACATCGGCGTCTCCGTACTGGTACATCAGAGTTGCTGCCGTGTGGCGGAGCTTGTGAGTAGTGATACCTTTTCCGTCAAGTCCTGCTTCTTTGAGTGAGTTTTCAACAATTTGCTGAACACGCCGCTTTGATATGCGTTTATTCTGGTTGCTGATGAACAGTGCAGGTTCATTTGCAGCCTTTTTATTTGCCTTCCGGTCTTCGAGATAGCTGTCAAGAGCGTCCATACAAGCCGCGTTGAGGTAGACCATTCGCTCTTTGTTGCCTTTTCCGAGGACCTTCAGGCGCTTTTCAACAAAGTC
>JAFXVT010000049.1 GCA_017534835.1 Ruminococcus sp. | reverse complement strand
GAGATAATCAAGGGAAAAACTGTTCTCGTCATCGCTCATCGTTTGCAGACTGTCGTGAATGCGGACAAAATTTGCGTGATGAAGGACGGAAACATAATCGCTGCGGATACACATGAAAAACTGCTGGAAAGCTGTGATGAGTACAAAAAGCTGTGGAACAGCAGCGAAGCGAGAGCAAGCTGGACTATCGGAAATGAGGTGAGAGCATGATAGGAATGATAAGGCGTATTCTCGGCATTTCGGGGAAATACAAGGGCAGGATCTACGGCGCATTCGTGCTTTCATTCCTGAAAGGAATGCTGATGAAAGTGCCGATAATCGTTATGTACTTCATTGCGGCGGCATTCATCGACGGAACTATTTCAAAGCGAGCCTGCATTTATGCGGCGGTCGCACTGGTGGCAAGCGTTGGTGTGCAGGCACTTTTCCAGTACCTTGCAGACCGTCTGCAAAGTGCGGCAGGATATATGATATTTGCGGATATGCGAATGAAGCTGGGCGAGCATCTCCGCCGTCTGCCTATGGGATTTTTCACTGAGGGCAACATCGGCAGGATAAGCTCCGTGCTTTCAACAGACATGGTTTTCATTGAGGAAAACTGCATGATGGTAATTGCTGATATGATGAGTTATCTGTTCTCTCAGGCAATAATGATAATCTTCATGTTCGCATTTGACTGGTCGTTGGGACTGGTCTCACTGCTGTTTACGGGTATCATCATCGCTATCGGTATACCAATGCAGAAAAGCGATCTGAAGCACTCTGATGCCCGTCAGGAAGCCTCTGAGGTGCAGACAAAAGCTGTTCTTGATTTCACCGAGGGGATAGGCATAATCAAGACCTACAACCTCCTCGGTGAACGCTCAAAGGAACTTACCGACAGCTTTGACACAAACTGCCGTGTGAACCTCGGCTTTGAGGAAGCACATATGCCGTGGAAAACCTCTGTGTACATAGTCTACGGGCTGGCAACTGCGGCGGTGCTGGCTGTGTCGGCGGTGATGTACAGAAACGGTACTCTGCCGCTGGATTACTTCATCGGTATACTGCTGTTCCTGTTTGATATGTTCGTTCCTATCCGTACATTCTACGATCAGGGAACAAGACTGACGGTCATGAATGCCTGCATGGACAGGATAGATGCGCTTTTTGCAGAAGAGGAGCTTGATGACAGCGGTACTCAGACTCTTGCAGAGAATGATTCTCCTGAGATAGAGTACAGGAACGTCACCTTTGCCTACGACAAAAAAGACGTTCTGAAGGACGTTTCGTTCAGTGCGGAAAAGGGGACAATGACTGCTCTTGTGGGACCGTCAGGCGGCGGTAAATCCACAATTGCAAGCCTTTTCGCCCGCTTCTGGGATATTCAGTCGGGGGAGATACTTCTGCGCGGCACGGATATACGAAAGATACCGCTTTCCGTGCTTATGGACAACATCAGCATGGTGTTCCAGAGAGTGTATCTGTTCCAGGATACGGTGTATAACAATATCGCTTTGGGACGTCCTGACGCAAGCCGTGAGGAGGTCATAGAGGCTGCTAAAAAAGCAAGGTGCTACGACTTTATAATGGAATTGCCGGACGGTTTTGACACTGTTATCGGTGAAGGAGGAGCGTCACTTTCAGGCGGTCAGGCGCAGAGACTTTCAATCGCAAGGTGCATACTGAAGGATTCACCTATCGTCATTCTGGACGAAGCCACTGCAAGTGTGGACGCTGACAATGAAAGCTATATCCAGCAGGCTATCTCCGAGCTGTGCAAGGGAAAAACGCTCCTTGTTATCGCACATAGACTTAACACTATCGCTCATGCAGACAGGATAATGGTGGTAAAAGACGGTCAGATCGCAGAGTCCGGAGATCACAGCAGTCTCATGGCTAAGGACGGTATATATCGCTCAATGGTGACTAAACGTGCAGTCAGCACTGGCTGGAAAAATTAGACTGCGAACGCTCAGATACTTCGATAAACAGACAATCGCTGAGATGAGTTGAAATATAGATTAGCTGTGTTGCTATATCGAACCTGATGGTTAGTTCCCGACGTTTTAACAACGATCACATGGAGGGCATCGGCAGGAATGTTCTTTACCTTAGTGGTAGAGGGCATCTCTGTCGATGCCCTCTTTTTTTATAATCAAATATTCAACGTCTGATATGCATTAAGGGCTGCGGATACAAATATGGACTTTTCGTCTTTGAAAAGCATATTTAGTACCCTTTCTTTAGTGCGCCCATTTATCAGGCAGCCTCGGAGTCTGTGTACTATGTATGCAAGCTCCGTTTTTGTGTCCGCTGAAAGGACACAGAAATGAAAAACAACGTTAAATGGCTGTGCTATACGGCTAAATATCCCTGATCTTCCGTGTTGAGTTACATACCGCCGTCAATGAGGCTGCGGACTATACTAAATGAGCAGAATTGACGAAAGAACAACTTGCTTTATGATGAATATCGTTTCCACAAAAATCATTGTCATTCTATTGACTTTAAGAAGAATTCTGTGCTATAATTGTCACAAAAATCCTTAAGATGAGGTGCTGACAATTGATAGATAAGGAAACCTGTGCAATGCTATTCGAAAAATATCATAGAATTGTATATAATACTTGTTACAAATATTTGAAGAATACCAATGCAGCAGAAGACTGTACCCAAGAGGTTTTCTATGTATTATTGAAAAAGAAATCAAAAATCGACTTAACCGAAAACCTGTTATCATGGTTGATCGAAACAGCTAAGAGAATATGCAAGAAATATATACGCAAAAATCCCAAGGTATTCCTCGATATTGACGATTATTCAGAAACAATAGCGGATAAACACGCATCAGCAGAGAGATCGCTATATGATGAAATGTATGAAATACTTGATAAGGATGAAGCCGATCTTCTATTTGAATACATAAACTCTGATCATGGAAGACGTCAAGAAATAGCTAAGCGTATGGGAATAAAGACTACTGCTCTATATCAACGAGTCAAAAGGATCAGAGAACGTGTTATGCATTATTTGGACAATGAATAAGGAATCATGTCATATATCAGATTGAATGAACGGAGATACTTTTTATGAACAAAGATGAATTAAGAATTCAGATGACTGATTTGAACGTTGAGATCTTATCAGATTTGAAAAAAGAACTTGCTGATGAAAAAGGCAAACCTGCTGATGAACGTGATAATAGCTTTATTTCAGAGCTTGAAGAGATGATAGCTCAGACGGAAGAAGAAATTCTTAGTGAAAGTCAGGTGCGCTCTTTGGACAAGTCGTTGAAAATGCTTGATGAATACAAGCATCCAAAGAAAAAGAACCTTGTCAGAATTGTTTCTGTTGCCGCAGCAGCACTGATGGTAGTTTTGGGACTGAACACCGCATCAATGAAGGTGTTCGGACAGAATATGTTTTCAGCTGCTTATAAGCTCAATAAGGGCAGTATCACTATAACAACAGATGATTCTTCAAAAAGCAGCGAACTTGCTGTTTCACCAAGCGATCCGTATGGAATGAAAGCCAAATGTGCGGAATATGGTTTCTTTCCTGATACCCCTTCGTATATTCCTGAGGGATTTGATTTAGAACACATTAGTGAAGATTCAGATGATTATTCAGACATAGTGCTTTTCTTTTACAAAAAGGGTAATGCTAAACTGAATATTCAGTTTAATAATTACAAAACCCAAGATGATATTCCAGCCATTTCAATTCCAACCGATACATACAACATTTCAGAGAAAGAGATCAATGGCAATACTGTGCATATTGTTGAAGAGGATAAGCAATTTACCGCCACATATACAAAAGATATGATAAGATACGTAATATTTGCTGAAAATTTAGATTACGAGGAATGCGATAAAGTTTTGTTGTCTTTGTCATAATACTTGCTGGCTCAAGCACCGCTTTTGTGATATTTTACAAAAGCGGTGCTTTTGGTGTTGGATTTATATCACTTTCAGGCATTATTATGTAAAGAAGAGATATTGTTCTCTTATCGTGAGGAGCAAAAATGAAAAGCAGAATCCTAAGACATCTCACATCATTCTTTTTTATGCTGCACGATCTACTAAGGAGGCGAAAAATGGTGACAAAAACTAAACTGCTGATATTCAGTGTATTATGTTCACTCTTCATAACGGGCTGTTATCCAACGGGAGAGAGTGTAGGAAACAGCAATATATCATATGGCAGCGAGCTAAACGAATCCCCATATGAAGGGCTGAACTACAAATTAATGCTTCCTGATGATTACCCTGAAACATACAGCGTAACTAAGGCGAAACTCCGGAATTTTGATACTTCTCTTGCGGAAAGTCTATTCCCTGATTGTACGAAAGATACAGTAGATATTCAGATAGATGAAGAGAATAAGTATGCTCTTTACCGGAAAAAAGAATCTGATGTTTGCTTTATGCCCGGAACCGTTATCTACAATAAAAAGAATGAGAACAAAACTGAGTTGTTGGTCAACGCCCTGACGATGCCTAAAACAGATGAACAGATACGCGATGAATTTCCGCGGACAGAGCTTCCGGGGTTCAGTTCTGACGGGTACCTTGAAGAAATAAACAGAGTGATAGATCTGCTGAATATCGAAACTACCGGACCGCAGATATACGCAATAACAGACGAAGAGGCGGAATACGTAAACAGCACATATTGTGAAGGAGCGTTTGACGGCATAATATGTAATGACTCATACATAATAAAATATACTCCTACTCTGGATGGGCTGCCTATAGCAAATCACTCGTTCTTGTCAACTATGAGTGACTGGGTAGCAACGAGCTCCAAAATATATGGGCTCTTTGACGAAAACGGCATGAATGAGTTGACTGTCCGTGACATACCGGAGGTGTATAAGCGTGAAAAAAATGAAAAGATATGCTCTCCGGAGTTCGCTGTCTCACAGATGAAGGAGTACATCGAGGGAATGCATAAAAAAGGATCAGTATTTGGCTGTGAATTGAGGGCTCTGGTATATATATACAGTGGGGAAGTGACTGATGAATATGAAGTGCGCCCTGTCTGGGTATTTGGCTGGCAGGACGATGATATGGACAGACCGAATCCCTGTTATATTGATGCTGTAAGCGGAAACATTTTATGAGGTGATCTATGAAACTTTTATCAGCCTATTTTAAAAGACTTCTCACTTCACCGTTGTTGTATTTCTCGGTTTTAGGAACAGCTGCAATTTGTTTTTTCGGTGCTTACACAGAGGGTAATACTTCGGTGATAATGAGCTTTAATAATGCTTTGTTCATCAATTCGTACAGAAATATGATAGTTCTTCTGGCAGCACTTCCGTTCAGCGCAGTTTATTGCCGCGAATGGAACGAGAAATCATCATATTATGTTGTGATACGCACCTCGCCTGTCGAAAGCATCATAACATACATCGTAGTTCAGGTTACAGCAGCATTTCTCGTAACATTTTTGGGAATGATGCTCTCAGTTGCCATACTCTGCATAACACTTCCGGAGCTTGTAGATACCTCCTATGTATACACGGGAACATTTACACAGTTTATAAACAAAGAACAGGGAGCGTTATACGTATTGATACTTATTTTTCACTACTCTGTCAGTGTTTCAGCCTGGTCAGTTTCAGGACTTGTGATCTCAGCGATTTTTATGAATCCATACATAGCTATATGTTCTCCGCTGGTAATAAGTTATATCCTTGAGCTGTTTACGATCGGAACAGGAAAATACACTGACCTGTGGACCCTTTCGATAAGCTTTTCGACAGTATCCGAAAGCCCGTTCCTGTCTTCAGCGTACATATGTATGGTCTTTATCTTTATAGGAACGATTTTATCGCTGCTGTTTTCAATAATTGCAGGAAGGAGGATACGCTGTGAGATCACTTAAAACTATTATCAATATATGCCTTCAGGACCTCAGAAAATGGCAAAGAGACTATCGCATTCTGATAATAGCGATACTTCTGTTTCTCTTGGTCTATGATAATGTTAAATCATACAGATCAATCAGCTTATCACTGAACGAACCGCCGTCGATTTGGATATATCCATTTCTGTATACTCAATATCATCAGAAACTCATATTCACTATTCCGTTGCTTCTGCTGTTCAGCAACGCGCCATTTATTGATAATAATGCAGTGTATGTTATAGCAAGGTGCAAGAAATCTGAATGGCATTCAGGACAATTCCTTTATATAGTTATTTCATCAGCGCTGTACTATATCTATATTCTTTTGTGGTCTGTTATTCTGCTTTTGCCGTTTGCTGAATTATCAACTGACTGGGGAAGAAGCCTTAAAACCATGGCTGCATCCTCATTAACAAAGGAGATGGGGTATAATTTTCTGGAGATACCGTCTTTTACAATTTTTTATTTCACTCCTGTTCAAGCTGTGTGGTTCACATTCCTTTTATCATTTTTGATGGCAGTTATGTTGGGAACAATGATATATTTTCTCAATATCATCACAAATACAAGATATATCGGGAGTCTGGTCGGCAGCAGTATTATTATATTCAGCTGCTTCATCGAGAATTTTTTTACAAGCTCATTTGCGAGAAGATTTTCACCGGTGACCTGGATCACTGTTGACAAAGTCGATGTTGGCGGTCTGACACATAATCCTTCGTTTACATACTGCGTGACATTTTTTGTTTCTGTTTCACTGATACTGATCGCAGCCACTCTTATTTTCAGGAAAAGAATAAAACTTGATATTGAATAGAGGTTTTGATATGATCAAAGTTGAAAATGTTACAAAAAAATTTGGAGATACAGTTGTCCTCAATAATATCTCTGTTACTTTTGATGATAAAAAGATCCATGGACTTGTCGGGAGAAACGGAAGCGGCAAAACTATGCTTATGAAGTGTATCTGCGGATTCGTGCCTGTTACTTCGGGAAGGATAACAGTCAATGATAAAGAGATAGGCAAGGATATAGATGTACCGGAAAGCTGCGGCATCATCATCGAAACCCCAGGTTTTCTCCCTGAATACAGCGGATACAGGAATCTTAAATTCCTTGCTGATATAAAAGGTAATGTGAAAAAAGAAGCTATAATGGATGCTATAAGAAGTGTGGGGCTTGATCCATCAAGCAAAAAGCACGTCGGAAAGTATTCCCTTGGAATGAGACAGCGGCTTGGTCTTGCTCAGGCTATTATGGAGGATCCCGATCTGCTGATACTTGATGAACCGATGAATGGCCTCGACAAGGAAGGCGTATCAGATATGCGAAAATATCTGATCGACTTGAAAAATAAGGGTAAAACGCTTATTATTGCCTCCCATTCAACAGAAGATATAGAGACACTCTGTGATACCGTTTTTGAAATGGAGAAAGGGTCATTAACTCAGATAAGGTGATTTCGACTGATAATTAATACGTAAAAGTGCTTAATATAGATGAGATAGCTGTCGCTTTCAAGGGTGGGTATGAGATAAAGTCTGAATTATAGGCTTGAATCATAATTGAATATGCTTATCATCGTTCGGCTTGATTCTGTGAAAAAGTATTAATAATACTTGATTATTTCTTTTAGATATGGTATAATGTAGCCAAGAAATAGTGAAAGGCGTTCCGATAGTATAGAATGCATCATTGCTCATTCAATTGTACAGGGAGAGATTCCAATGCCCCCATATATACTCAGAATAATCATATAAAAGCTGTAATCACTATGCACAGTATATGAAACTGTCTTCCAGTAGGAATCATTGAAACAAACAATTATTAGGAGGTGATGTTTTACTATCATATATATCATGAAACCAACAAAATAATAAACAAGGAGGAATCATTATGAAAGAAAAGGTAATGTCAGTAGTATTATCTTTTTTACTTGCATCAAGTTTTACTCCTTTTACGTGTTCGGCTGAGAGCACTGAGACTCAAGAGTCAACGCCGGCTTTATCTGAATTTGAAACTGCAAGTGTTTACTGGATATTCTATAAAGCTCCGGATACGTCAAAGATAGAAGAAACGGCTGAACAACAAAGGCAAGAATATATCAATGAACTATATCGTTCGGGTGCAACAGTAAAAGAAGTTGAGCAAAAAAGCACTGAATACTACAAGAAAGTTCGATTGAATTATCTAAAAGAAACATTTAAAGAAGCAGCGGAACAAGTTCTGACAGATATTGGTGCGGACCCGTCAAAGGCATGGTGTTCAAGCTATACCGCCACAATTGTGTGCGAGTTAGATGATGAACAGCTTGCCAAAGCACGCGCATCGGCTCTGATAACGGATATTTCTGCTTATACGCAGCCTGACTTAACTCCTGAGACCCCAGCTTTCTCTAATTCAGAGGAATTCATAGATCTGCTTACAAAGGATGAAAACGGAAACAGTGTTCTTCCGACAGATATTAAAGTTGATGCAGCGCTTGATTGCAGCAATGATTATCATAATATCGACTATCTCATTATTTACGGATTAAACAGCGTTAAAGAGATAAAAAATGTAATAGACTGCCTGAACAAGCAAACAAAGTATCATTGGGAAAACCCGATTGAAGACTACAGTGGATGCGAATACCTTCTTTTCTCTGAGAATACCTTATCAAAAAATGTCATTAGGATCGCCATATTTGTTGATAATTCACTGCCCGGTTTTTTGGAGATGAGCCCGTCCGCTTATTCCGATGTAGTTGGATTTGATGTAACGCCATATATATTCTATCTCGGAGATGCAAACGGAGACGCCCGAATAGATGCAACTGATTCCAGTAAGATACTATCGCTGTATTCCAAGTTATCGACTACATCCGATTACGAAATCACTGACGAAGAAAAGAAGACACTGGATGTAAATCTCGACGGAAATGTTGATGCTTCAGATGCTTCTCAGCTGCTATCCTTCTATTCTTATGTTTCAACAGGCGGCTCAAAGAATATCAAGGAATTCCTGAGCGAGGATAAATAAAAGACGGTCTGTCGGATTCATAATTTGCGATTGTTGAACATTAAATAGAGCTACCGAATAATTCTTCTCCTAAATTACCAAAGCAGCGGCACCTTTTATCGGGTGCCGCTGTTCCTATTATCCAAAGCCGATTTTGTTGGTTTCGTACAGAACCCGTACAAGGTCGGCTTTTTTGCATATAGCGGATCTAAATCGTTCCACATACACAGCGCCGAGCGGGCGCGCGCAGTTTCACGGTTCAGTTTTTCTGAGCCGCGAATTTTTTTCCGCGTTCCATACCGTATCTAATTTGTAACACATACACAGCGCCGAGCGGGCGCGCGCAGTTTCGCGGTTCAGTTTTTCTGAGCCGCGAATTTTTTCCGCGTTCCATACCGTATCTAATTTGTAACACATACACAGCGCCGAGCGGGCGCGCGCAGTTTCGCGGTTCAGTTTTTCTGAGCCGCGTATTATTTCCCGCGTTCCATACCGTATCTGATTTGTAACACATACACAGAATCAAAAAGCCTGTATTTCGAGGAAAACACCGAAATACAGGCTTTTCTGTTACATACAGAAAACATTACGTCTCAGACTGTGAAAATGTCAAAGAAAAAGTACTTACGATAAAAAAGTTTGAGAAAAAGTAACAATTCAATGAAAAAAATGAAAAAGCCTTGACAAACACGGATATGGAATGTATAATAAGCTCATATTCTAAGAAAGGAAGGTGAGCTCTATGACATCATATCCAAGTAACAAGAAAATCAAATACAATAAGCATGGAGTTTGCCTGCACAGCCGTTTGATGCACTGAGATAGGTGTATTGTTTTCGGTATACATTTTTTGCGCTCCTGCGTCAGACAGGGGCGCTTTTTTGTTGCAGGCGGAAAGGAAAACTATGATAGAATTGACCGGAAAATACAACACCGCAAAGGTATTTACCGACGTCATAGAAAAGACCGCGATCTCGCAGATAACTGAGATGTGCAACCAGCCTATGGCTGAGGGTGAGAAGATACGCATAATGCCCGATGTACACGCAGGTGCAGGCTGCACTATCGGTACGACTATGACCGTAACCGATAAGGTCGTGCCCAACTTTGTCGGAGTAGATATCGGCTGCGGAATGGAGACTGTACGCATAAAGGAGAAGCACATCGAGCTCCAGAAGCTCGACAAGCTCATTCACGAAAAGATACCTTCGGGATTCAGTGTTCGTGAGACGGCACACCGCTATGCTGAGCAGATAGACCTAACCGAGCTTTACTGCTACGACAAAATAAAATCGGCTCGTGCGGAGCTTAGCATCGGCACTCTCGGCGGCGGCAATCACTTCATCGAAGCTGACAGCGGCGAGGACGGAAGCATTTACATCGTTATCCACTCGGGCTCGCGCCACCTCGGAGTTGAAACAGCGACTTACTATCAGGAAAAGGCATTCCAGGGCATCGCAAGCAACCGCGAGGACGTCAGGGCTCTGATAGAATCATACAAGTCGCAGGGCAAGGAAAAGAAAAAAGAGGCAGCTCTTAAAAAGCTCAGAAATATCGGGAATGCCGGTATACCGAAACAACTTTGCTGCTGCGAGGACGAGCTCTTCGAAAAGTATATCCACGATATGAAGATAGTTCAGAGATTCGCTATGATAAACCGTCAGGCGATGATGGACGAGATAATAAAGGGTATGCACCTCCACGTTGAGGAGCAGTTCACGACTATCCACAACTACATAGACACGGATATGATGATACTCCGTAAGGGAGCTGTTTCCGCACAGGCAGGTGAAAAGCTCCTGATACCGATAAATATGCGCGACGGCAGCCTTATCTGCACAGGCAAGGGCAACCCCGACTGGAACTTCTCCGCACCCCACGGAGCAGGACGTCTTATGTCGCGTTCGCAGGCGAAGGAGAGCTTCACTGTGTCCGAGTTTAAAAAACAGATGGACGGTATCTACACGACTTCCGTCAATTCGGGAACGCTTGACGAGTGTCCCATGGCTTACAAGTCGATGAACGATATTGTCGACAATATCGCAGACACAGTCGAGATAAACGAAATAATCAAGCCTATCTACAACTTCAAGGCAGGTGAAGAATAATGGAGAGATTCGTACCTTATGACAAGATGAGCAAGAAGGAGCAGAAAAAGCTAAATGCTGAAAAACGCCGTGACTGGAACGGACTCAACCCTGTCACGCGCGTCGCTCCAGATGACAGGAAGGCGTATAAACGCAAGCCGAAACACCCGAACCGAATCGAAGAATGATATGGAGGGAAAATGGATCTATCTTTTACAGCTGATCAGGCTGGATTATCTGATATGTTCTCGTCAGAAAAAATGCTCATTGAAAAGTGATGATAACTCAAAACAGCGTCCGGAAGCATAACACGTCCGGACGCTGCTTACGGTAGGATCCCCTGTCACTGACAGCAGGTCATCGGCAGGGGGCAGCCGCTTATGCGATAAGATATGGAGACCGGATCTTTCCGTTTCATATTTCTCCGACGCTCCAATATGCGGTTCAGCTTGCGAAAAAACCAGTCTCATTGAGGCTGGTTTATCTTTGTTCGTTCGTATATGCAAGTTTTACGTGCTCGTTAGACCGACGAAATCATTACGTCAGATAGTCTTTTATATTAAAGCTTTTATCGGTGGGCTTTTCCTCGTCTATTATTCCGGGGACCTGCGCGGTGACATATGTTTCTCCGGAAACAGGGGAAATATAATAGCGCATCTGCGCACCGGTATAAGACCTGTACAGAACAACTATCTCATCAGCACTTTCGGATATTACGTCCCAGTAAATAGTGTATTCATCTGACCCGGTCATATTTTTCAGCCCGGGGTCCTGAATGAAACAGTAATTCCTTACGGCATCCAGTGCCTGTTCCTTTGTGATAGCTGCTGCTTCGCTCCCACTCTGTCCGGAAGATGTATCCTGTGTATTCTCAGGCTGGGTATCACCGGTCGTTTCCTGCTGAGCGGTCTCAGTTGATGTCTGTGCGGTCGTTTCTGCCGGATCGCTTGACTGCTCTGCTGCTGAAGAGCTCGTTACGCTTTGCTGCACAACCGAGCTCGCGTCATCTGCACTGCAAGAGATCAGACTGACGCACATAAAGAATGAAGCAAGCAATGCCACTTCCTTTTTCATCTTTTTCTCTCCTATTCTACAAGAAGACACAGCTCCTTGTATAAAAAAGTATAGCAAACTGCGCTCGAAAAGTCAATAGTACGATCAACTGCCGGACAAGCGAAAACAAGAACTATCCAACGAGCCGGAGCCGTTAGCTTCCTGTTCACGCAAAGGTATTGATTTTTTCGCCCGGCTGTGATACAATCAGTATAACGAGTTGAAACTGTTCGGCGTCAATTCCTGACCTAAGATGTCGGAGGTAGTGTATATGAAAAAGACAATGATCATCCTTTCTATGATGACAACTGCTGCGCTGATGTGTGCGGACGCACCGTTCTCCGTTGGAGCTGACGGTATACGCGAGGTGAAAGTATCGACGACAGATGAGCTGCACGCGGCTCTTGCAGATGCCCGACCCGGGGATAGGATAATAATAGCTCCGGGCAAATATCAGAACGATGTATGGAAGGGCAACTGGGCTGCATTCTTTTCTGAGGCGAGCGGAACTGCCGAAGCACCGATAACGATCTGCAGCGCCGACCCCGAAGACCCTGCCGTTATCTGCGGTGTCTCACAGGAAAACAAGATAGCTCTGCACATTATGGGCGAATACTGGAACATCGAAAACATCGCTGCGTGTGAAGCCGGAAAGGGTATCGTTCTCGATAAAGGCAGCAATTCCGTTATCACCGGCTGTGAGGTGTACAATATCGGCTCTGAGGGCATACATCTGCGCGATGATACGAGCAGCTGTCTTATCGAGAACTGCTATATCCACGACTGCGGGACTGTAAGTCCTCAGTACGGCGAGGGAATATACATTGGAAGTGCAAAGGGCACGACCGGATACGGATTTGACTGCCATTACAATACCATAAGGAACTGCCGCATCTCAAATGTCGCTGCGGACTGCGTGGACATAAAGGAATACACGCTTGGCACTCTTGTTGAGGGCTGCACCTTTGACGGCAAAGGGATACAGGGCAAAAACGGCGCGAACAGCTTCGTTGAGATAAAGGGAAATGATGTTGTGATACGCAATAATACCGGCAGCCGCAACGGAAATGAGAACGTTCTCAACGCGGTCGACCTGTATATGGCAGTTGACGGCTGGGGACAGAACAGCCGTATCTACGACAACAGATTCTATATGGATTCAGCGGAGATACCGCTTGTAAAGGGCTGGAACTGCGTTTCGTACGTTTTCAGAAATGAAAGCGAACCGGAGTGTCCTGCCGCGTCCGGAAACAAAGTTGTCGATGTGCTCGGTATTTCGATGAAGGGCGATGCGAATGCTGACGGTCTCGTAGACAAAGATGATGCGAAGGCGTTGCAGGACTATTTGCTCGCAGCCCCCGAAAGAGGCTTTATTTCATCGGAAAATGCTGATGTGTGCGAGGACGGAGTGCTCGACGCATTTGATATGTGTATGCTCAGAAAGCAGCTTGTGTCCGGTGAGGCTCCGGCTGCGAGAACGTATGTGAACTTCAATACGGAGGATACCGGAAAATGGCGCTTCACCGACGGTCTCGGCGGACACGTTCTCCACGTCCGGCTGAAAGCTGAGCCCGGTCACTCTGTCAATGCCGGCTGGGGCTTCTGGGACCCGAACTACACTGATAAAGATACCGGAAAGACCGGTAAATGGATGCAGTTCTCGCTTGACCCGATAACGCTCGATAACAACGGCGAGACCGTCCTTGAGCTTGTGCTGCCGGAAGCTGCGACAAGGGCAGATGTCGAGGTATGGGACTATATGAGCGGCTCAGAAAAGCTCGATAAGGGAGCGGTCACACTTGTCGATGCGTGGTTCTGAAACGAGTGTATAATGCTTCCGGTGTAAGCGTTATGAGACTATGTACAGGTGAAGCTTTTGCTGTTAAGAGGGAGGTGCCTGAAGCTTGAAACGGAGTATACTGCTTGCCGGCGTTCTGTTTGCAGCACTGCTTTTCGGCTGTGATATATCTGTTCCGGACGAGTCCGGAAACGTAACAGAAACTATCCCGGCAGTATCGGAGACTGCTGCCGCTCCTTCCTCAGCTGCTGTTTTTGATACAGAGACCGGAACAGCTTCCGCAGCATCTTTTTCTTCTCAGACAGAAACGGTCACTGCTCCGCATATAGATGTTCCGTTCGATTATTTCAGCCTTCCGGAGTACACCGGCTCGCCCTACTGTGAGGTAAATGAGAATCACCCATTTTTTGAAGACTCTGACCTGACTGATGTATCGTACGAGTTTTACAGTCCGCTCGATGCTCTCGGACGCTGCGGAGAATGCACCGCCTGCATCGGCAGGGACCTTATGCCGACTGACAGCCGCGGAGAGATAGGTTCGGTCAGACCGACCGGATTCCATATCGTCAGGTACGATGACATCATAGCTGATAAGTATCTGTACAACCGCTGTCACCTCATCGGCTGGCAGCTGACCGGTGAAAATGCGAATGAGCGCAATCTTATAACAGGTACAAGATATATGAACGTTGAAGGTATGCTGCCTTTCGAGAACCGCGTTGCAGGCTATATCAGGAAAACAGGAGATCACGTTCTCTACAGAGTCACGCCTGTATTTATCGAAGATGAGCTGGTGTGCAGGGGAGTGCTTATGGAGGCAAGATCAGTCGGGGACAACGGAGCAGGAGTGTGCTTCAACGTGTTCTGCTACAATGTCCAGCCGAAGATAAGCATCGACTATTCTGACGGTGAGAGCCACCGCCTTGATGAAGCGGAGACATCGACAGCTTCCGTTACTGAGATACAGACAGAAGCCGTAACAGCTTCCATTGCCTCGTCCGCTCCCGATACCTACATCCTCAACACGAACACTCACAGATTCCATTTTCCCTCGTGTCAGTCAGCGAAGTCGATAAAGGAGAAGAACAGGCTCGAATACAGCGGAACACGCGAAGAAATAATAGCTCAGGGCTATGCCCCGTGTTCACAGTGCAAGCCGTAAATATCATAAATGCAGCAGAAAACGGTCCCCTGACAGGGACCGTTTTCGCATATCATCAGCTTGCTTTGGCTGACATATATTCTGACATTGTCGGAACTTCTCCTGAAGCAGTCGAAGCCATTGCGTAGTACGCGAGAATGAACGAAGCGTCCTTAGCGTCGATGAGCGTATCATCGTTGACGTTTGCAGCAGATATCTGTGCCTCTGTGAAGCCGCCGTCACCTCCTGTAGACATCTTGGAGTAGTATACAAGTATGAGTGACGCATCCTTTGCATCGACCTTTCCGTCCTCGTTCACATCACCGAGAGAAGCATCGTTGTCCACAAGGTATTCTGACTTGACCTCGGTTATCTTCTGAACTGTTTCGGAAGTCGGGATACCGGAGTAATTAAGCAGCCCTGATGTGATATGCAGAGTTGAGCCGGCGATGTTCTCCTTGTCGGAGATGAGCAGGAGCCTGTCAGAGAATTCTGTGTCATTCGTCTCTGATTTCACAGGCTTTATCTTGCAGCTGAGCTTCTTGCCGTCCGAGCCGGTGAGGTAGATGTTTTCAGAAGTTGCGGTGCTGTCTGTGATGTACTGTGTCATAGTTACCTCCACCGCATTTGAGCAGGCGTCGATGCTGCCGAGCGATGCGGCAGATCTTGTTTTCATAGGGATATTCACATCGGTCTGAACGGGGAGGACAGGGAGCCATTCGGCCGTGTAGTCCTCGTAGCCCTCAGCGGTTATCTTCACCTGCCACAAGCCCTCGGGAACGTCCCACATAAAGCCGCCCTGAGAGTCTGTTATCATCGGGTTTATCTGGTCATAGTCGACAGCGTTCCACAGCACGGCTTTTCCGCTCTCGTCCTTATAGTAGATAGTCGCAGTCGCGCCCTCGATACGGTTATCGGGAACAGCTGCATAAACGTAGCCGCTCGGGTCGATGCCAACTTTAAGATTTCCTTTTCGCGAGCGGTAGATGTAGCCGTCGAGCTTGCCTTCCATCCAGTCAAATATCTTGCCCCATCCCCAGGCACAGAACGTTATTGCTGCACCTGCGGCAAGAGCAGGCCAGAATGCGACGCCGCCTGCAACAAGTGCGATAGAACCTGCCACAGAGCCGGCAGCGACGCACGCACGTCCGAGGAAAAGCGCTGTTGACGCAGTTTTGAGAACGGCTGCATTGTTTCTTACATCGGGATCTTTTGAGGTCTCTATCTGTTCGAGCCTGTCGCTGTACTGATAATAATATCCGTACATATCTATGCTGTTCTGTACTCCTGCACCGACTGCGGAGATTACACCTCCGGCAGTCTGCATAGTCCCTTGAAGGCAGGTATCAACGATGAGTGAGACATACGCTCCGCCTATCTCGTCCTTGAGAAGGTCCTCGGTAGCCGAGAAGAATTCGTTGATAATATTCGTTTCACCGGTCGTCTCGTTTTTCTGTACTATTACAACGCCTTCAACGTTTTTCGAGCCGTTGCTTCCGATGAAATCGCTTACTGTGCCCTTAGACTTATCCGCAGGATCAAGGTACATTCTGCTCATAGCTGAGCCGGAGAATTCGCGGCCTTCCTGATCATCGAGAACGAACCTCGTATAGAAAGTGTTGACATCTCCGTTTTCATCGACTACCTTTGTGGCAGATTCGGTGAATCCGAAAGCTCCGGGAGAGTCAATGATGGTGTTGGGCTCAACTTCCTTGCCGTCGATGAAGGTACTGTCGGTTATGCCCTGGAATACGTTGATCGAGGGTTCAGCCGTTCCTTCATAGGGGAAATACCCCGGACAGGTGAACTTTACAGCAGTGCTTTTACTGCTTGATTCTACGACCTTCGGCGGGAACTTTTCTATGAATTTGTCTACGGGGTCAGGGTCAGTCTGTTTGCTTGTATCAAGAAGGTTTTTGCCCTCTTTGTTTGTAAGTGTGGGAGTGCCGTCGGAAGTCTTACCGGCAGTCAGCACATCGGGCTTCTGCTTGGGTATCGCATTTACGGTGAGGTCGCCGGGGATAGTTGTATCAAAATTGCCGCTTCCCTTCCATCTTCCGGTCTCGGCATCGCGTTCAAGCGGAATCAGCGATCTTTTGCCGGCTGTCTCGGAACCTACGAAAACCTTGTAAACGTTGTCGTCATTTCCCATCTCAACATCGAATTCAAAGGGTCTGCCGGGATTTATCGGAACATACGGCGAATAACCGGTCTCGAACATATCGGTAAGATCATTTGTCCAGTGGTCTGTGCCGTGAGTATAGTGTGTCACATCGAAGTCAACGAGAACAGGCATACTCGGGTCGATGCTGACTGTCTTCTTATCTGACTTCTTATCGCCGCATACAGCCTGAACGGTAATGGCTGAGTCTGAAAGCTCACACTCTACCTGAGCGCTGTACTTTCCTGTGTACTTGTTTGAGTCAACGACTGTGTTCTCTTCGCCGTTGACGAGAATGCTGACCTGTTCACCTATTGGTGCATATCCGTAAACGCTGAAGCTCAGCTTATCGCCGCTCGGAGCGATCCTATCGGGAACATTGACAGAAACAGGGTCGAATTCCGTATCGGTTACTGTCAGCGCTTTCGTATCCCATTCATAGCTATCGGGAGTGTATGTCTTGGCGGAAAACTCAGCATTGACATTAACAGTAGCGTCTTCGGGATTGCGGACGCTGAAACGGAATATCCCCGTCGGAGTTCCGAGGTCAAGCTTGAAGCCGACATCGCCTGCGGTGAGGCCGTCGGGGAGACTCTCGTCAATGACAAGATGTTTCCACGGCTTTACTGAAACATCGAGGTGAGCTTTTCCGAACGTGTCGAGAAAACGCGGATTTATCGAGTAATACACGGTATAGTTGGTGATGTCGCCTGCCGCATTTGAGGGAGAGGACTTCGTGATGAAGAGGTCGCCCTTTTTCGCGATACTGAATCTCTCGTCCCAGAGGTTATTGCAGTAGGAGAAGGCACCGTTTTCAAGCTCATATTCCTCACGCGGAGCATCGATAGTCTCAAGCTCATAGCATCTGCTGAAAGCAAGAGTGTTTATCTTCGTGACGCTGTCGGGGATAACGGCTTTTTTGAGGTGTTCGCAGTTGCGGAACGCTCCGGCTGGTATCTCTGTCCAGCCGTCGGGGACGTACACTGTTTCAAGAGCAGGCGCACTTGAAAGCTCATAGCCTTCGAGCACCAGAGTAGATGGGATGCGAAGTTCTTTAAGGCTGTTGCAGCCTCCGAAGACAGTCTGCCTGCCGATCTTCGTTATGCCCTCATGAAGGTCGATATGCGCCAGTGACTTGTCACCGTCGAACGAGTAGTTATTGATAAATGTGACGGAATCGGGGATGACCACCTCGGTCAGATACGGGAGCCCCGAAGCTGTCATGGCGTTTACTTCGGTGATACCCTCAGCATATTCGAGCTTTTCGATACCGCTGTTCCAGAAAGCAGTGGTACCGCTGTAATTTCCCTTTGCAGGGAGCTGCATCGGAACATAGAGGTATTTCAGTGATGTAAGGCTGTTGAAGCTGTCGGAGCAAAGCTCTTTAAGGTTTTTGGGAAGATCAAGGTTGGTTATTCCCGTACAGCCTTTGAAGGCATATGAGTCGATAAACTCGACGCTGTCGGGTATCTTCGGGTCGGTAATGCTTTCGCACTGCTCGAAAGCACGGTTCATTATCTTCTCGGGAGCCTTCGGCCAGTTGATAGTTTCAAGCTTACGGCAGCAGGAGCATATCGAAGGAGGTATGATCTTTCTGTCGGGTCCGAAGCTTATCTCGGTAATACCCGAATACTGGAAAAATCCGTATTGATCCTCGCCGAATGTCCACGTATCGGGGACGGTTACTGAGGTTAGCTTGGGATTCTCGGCAAACGCACAAGTGCCGATATAATCGAGCGTATCGGGAAGATCGAGCACTTCAAGGTCGGGATTGTTATCAAAGGCGCAGTAGCCGATGCTTTTGACGCTGTCGGGAACGTGTATCTCCTTCAGACCGCTGCACGAGGCTATTGATCTTTCTCCGATAGCCGTGACCGAATCGGGTATAACGATCTCGCCGATGAAGTCGGTACACCAGAACAGCTCATTCGGGATAGATTCCATTCCGTCCTCGATAATTATCTTGTTTATCTTGCAGTAGGTGAACGGGCGGACTGCTTCCTTCAGAGTTTTGGGGATAATAAGTGTGTCGAGTGTCTTGTAGTCGTTGAACGCCCAGTTGTTTATCTTCTCGATGTGGTCGGGCAGAACTATCTCAGTTACAACATCATTGTGAGAATAGGTACCGTGCCCGAAATAGTTGGTATCTATTTCCGTGACGTACTTGCCGTCTATCTTTGACGGCAGGACTATCTTTGTCTTGTCATATTCGTCCTCGCGTGATTTGTCACGTCCCTTGATGGTGATCGTACCCTCTTCATTCACGATGTAGGCAAATCCGTCGTCGGTGTAGAGGTAGCTCTCCTCCTCGGCAGCGTGAACGGGCGGCGGCATAACCGCCATTACTGTAGTGACCGTAAATACAGTCGTTACAGCCGCCGATGTAAAACGTTTTGCGAATGATAGCTTCATATAAACACTCCTTCCGTATCGGAAAATAAACAGCCTGTAATAACGATAACAGATATTACATTTCACCAAAAATGCCGGCTCTGTTTGATAAATTATATCAATAAAGTGCACGATTGTCAAGAGTTTTACGGGATAATTTACAAATAATTTTATATTTTTATCCATTAGCTGCGATCTGCGCAGAATGAGACCTCAGTGAAAAATAGACCTATGGTATATTGATCATTATCTGTATTCGTGATATTATGTATGGAATGGGCGAATGAAGTGTGACCCTTCAGCCGGTTTCGCAGGTCACCGGATAGGTGTCGCAAGATTACGACTCGGCAGCTTCGCGATACCGGAATGGCTTTTTGCATACGTTGTATGCGGACGCGCTGCCTGCGATATAACGGAAAAAACGACTCGGAGCATACTCCAAGCCGTTTGAGGTCCCCCTTACAGGACTTTTTTCTGTTATATCCGGTGCAGCGGATCTTATGCTGTCAGTTTCTGACGCATCAGGCAGAGGTCGAACGCATCTACAACGCCGTCCCTGCACAGGTCGGCAGCCTTCCAGTCTGCGAGCGATGTATCGCGTGAGCCGAGCAGCCACTTCTGGAGCACTACAGCGTCTGCGACATTGAACACACCGTCGCGGTTCACATCGCCATCAGGATCCTGCTGTGCTGAGGCAGGCTCGATGAACCAGCGCTGCTGTGCCGAACCATCTGATGTCCATTCCTGAACATTGCCGTCCGCTGAGGCAGCGAGACAGGACTTGTCGCCGGATATTCTTGTAGCTATCGTGTACGAGCCGTCGCTGTTCCTTATGAATCTGAACTGCTGATTTTCGCCGTTCTTTAATGTGTAGAGCTCGATGTTAGTGCCGTCATCGGGCTTTTTGGCGTGTACGTCAAGAGCATAGGAGCTTCCGTCGCCGAGCTGTGAGATGAGGTAGAAGTAACCGTCTCCGGCGGCGACTGCCCTGAACTGGTTCTTAGCTCCGTTTTGGGCTGAAAGGGCTATATTCGTATTGTTTTCAACTGCTTCGCCGTCTGCTCCGAGATAGAGGTTTCCGGAGGCGCTGCGGAATGTATATATCTCTCCGTCAGCGATCTCCGAAGGAGGAGCAGGAATTTCAGGTTTGACTGCTGTTACAGTCGTGGTAGTTACGGGCTCTGCCGTAGTAGTTGCAGGCTCGGTCGTTACCGGTTCATCGGGTATATCTGTCTTTACCGGTGAGTTGTTGAGGAGCACCTTTGGTCTCGCAGGCAGGGGAGCATCACTTCCGAGGTAGTAGCTGACGTGCGGAGGCTGGTTGTATGCCGACTGCTGACAGCAGTTCTGTGCTCTGTACTGCATATCGTGCATAAGTGTCGTCAGGCGTACCTTAGTTGCGGCTGTTGTACACCATATACGCAGCTTCGTATTGTCGTCAGTCCGCAGGATGAGCTCCTCGCGCCAGTCGCCGAAGAGGTCGGCAGTCATACAGGGAACGGATTTGGAGCTGTTGTTCGTACCGCAGCCATTCGCTGTGAAGATACGGTCTATCTTGTTTGCATCGGTCATTTTTGAGATCTTGTTGCCGTCGAGTATCTCACGCTCGAGGTCGCCGTCCCAGTAGATGAAGAAGTTCTGAGCAGGCTTTGTTCCGCCTATCTTCTTGCCGGCGGAGTTATAGACGTTTCCGTCTGCGGCGCCCCAGAATTCCGCGCCCTTGCTGCCTGCCCAGATGTTGTCGGCAGCACAGCGTCCGGTATCCTTGCTGTTGTTGATGTGGAATATCTCCTTGCCAGTCTTTGCGTCGTAGCAGGATTCGCCGTAGGGTCTGTCCTCGTGGCACTCCCAGACCTCAAGTCCCTCTCTGTCCGGGATAAGGTCGCCGACGTGCATAGCGTCGCCGTGGAGGTCGCCCGAGGTCCACAGGAGCTTTCCGTTGTCGTCGATACAGTTAGCGCCGGTGAATACCTCCTGTTTGCCGTCGTTGTCACAGTCCGCGACCATTACGTTGTGGTTTCCGCAGCCCCAGCCGGGAGTGTTCCTGTTGAATGTGGAATCGTATATCCACCTTACCGAGAGCTTGCCGTCTCTGACGTCCACAGCGGACCACGTGAGTCTTGTGTAATAGCCTCTGCCGTAGATCGCAGACGGGTGAACGCCGTCGAGGTAGGCGATACCGCTGTTCATACGGTCGACGCGGTTGCCGTAATTGTCGCCCCAGTCGCTGACCTTTCCGCGCGGCACGGGGAAGTTTATCGTGTCAAGAGCTGCACCTGTCTTGCCGTCGAAGAGAGTCATATATTCGGGACCGTCAAGGATATAGCCGTTTCCGTTGCGGTAGTCCTTGCTCGCATTTCCAATGACCTTGCCTTTGCCGTCCTTAGTGCCGTCGGCAGTTTTGGTGATGAGCTCAGCCTTTCCGTCGCAGTCGAAATCAGCAACACACATCTGAGTGTAATGCTGACCGGCGCGGATATTCCTGCCGAGGTTTATCCTCCAGAGCTGCTTGCTGTCGAGGGTGTAGCAGTCGATGATGACGTCGTCGGTCTTGCCGGACTGCGAGTTGTCCTTCGAATTGGAAGGGTCCCACTTGAGGAATATCTCGTACTGTCCGTCGCCGTCAACATCTCCTACGCAGGCGTCATTCGGCGAATACTGGCTTCCCGGGCTGTTGAGCTTGATATCGAAATAGTTATTGCCCGAGTTGAATTTGCAGTTCTGTGACGATGTGACTTTTCCGCCCTCGATGCAGTCTACGCGGTACTTCGAGCCGGCTGCTCCGCCGTTGTCCTGATAGCAGGTCGGGTCGCCCTTTTTGCTCGTGTAGATGAGCTTGTCGTCGCGGTAAAGCCTGAACTCCGCATCGTCCGCATCATCTGCATTCCAGCGCCAGCTTACGAACATACCGCTGCCGCTTTTTACGGCGTAGATGCCTCTGTCGAGGTACTCCATCACAGCCTTGCCGTTTCCGCCGACTCCGTAGGCAGCCTCAGATACAACAGGCAGACAGAACGTATCTGCCGCAGATGTGACCAGCGCGAGCGCCGTCAGTGAAGCTGCCAGTTTTTTCGTGTGTTTCATTATTCTGATCCTCCTTCAAATTTGATCTATCCCTCATAATAATCGTTCCGTTCTCAATTGCGTTAACAGTATCATAACATTTTATCCACAATTCAGCAATGAACATTTTCAGCATTAATTTGTATTATTCTATCATCTTTCATTTGACATCGCGCCGGATTTCACGTATAATTAATGTAACAGACAAAATCTGAGGGAGGGAGAAAAATGCGTATAAATATGGCAGGCTGGCACTGGAAGCACCCTGCTGACCTGAGTATCGTCCGCCCCGACGGCGTTCACGGTATGCAGGTGATACTCGTTCAGTCACGCGGACGTATCGTAATGGGCGGGAATGAGTACACCGTCGGAGCTAATACGGTATTTGTCGTGGATACCTGCGTTCCCCACGAGATACACGCCGATGGCGAGGAGTATATGGATGACTGGGTGCGCTTCGAGCTTGAGGACAATGACAAGCAGTTCATCGAGGAGCTCGGGATAGAATTCAATGCACCGATACAGCTCGATTCTGACATAGTTTCACGGCTGATATCGGTCTGTGCAGATGTAGCCTCCGCGGAGGCGCCGTGCAGGGAGGAGACCGAGCGAGCGCTGATGAACGCTGTCATCTACCAGATAAAGAGATGCTACGTCCCGAACACCAAGGCTGTCCGGACGCATTACGACATCGAGCTCGATTCCATTCGCCGGCAGATCTATAGTTCGCCTGCAACTGACTGGACTATACCGCTGATCGCTGAAAAGCTCAGCCTGTCCGTGGCACATTTTCAGAGGCTGTACAAGCAGCGCTACGGTATCTCCTGCACGAAGGACATACTCACGAGCCGTATGGAGCTCGCAAAGCAGCTCCTCAGCAGCACAGACCTCTCCGCAGCCGAGGTCGCGGACAAATGCGGATATTCGGATTATTCGCACTTCTCGCGTGTATTCCAGAAATACGCCTGCGTATCGCCTGCAAAATTCCGGAAGGACAAGCAATAGAAAGATCCCACGTAAGGTCGGTTCCTTACGTGGGATCATTTCATTTTCTGAGGTGTCCGGTGAAGGCTGTTTTGTTCTGCTCAGGCGTTGACGCCGGACGTCCGAGGTCAGCTCTTGCACCTATCGCAGCCTTTACTTCTATGAATGTGAGCACGCTGCTGTCCACGGCTTTTGCGAGAGCACTGTCGAGCTCATCAGCTGTTTTTACCGTGCAGACATTCCTGTAGCCGCACGCTTCAGCAACAGCCGGAAGACCGGTACATTTCGCGGAGGTCGGCATACCTCCGACAGATTCGTGAGCCTCATTGTTTATGACGATATGAACGAGGTTTTCGGGAGCCTTCGCACCGATGACAGACATCGCTCCCATATGCATCAGCGCAGCTCCGTCGCCGTCGATGCACCACACCTTTTTCGTTGAATTCATCGCGATACCGAGCGCTATCGACGAGCAGTGACCCATTGAGCCGACAGTAAGAAAATCGCGGCTGTGTCCCTGCCCGAGAGCCTCGCGGAGCTCATAAAGCTCGCGCCCTGCCTTGCCGGTAGTCGCAATGACGGGGTCACTGGCTGTGACGCTGATAATGCGTCTTATCGCTTCCTCGCGCGTGAGGGTATACGAATTTTTGTATGTCACCCTGCGGCTGTATTTCAGGGCTCCGCTGCGGACAACGAGCGCTGCCTGTCCGCCCTGAGCGAAAATGCTGCGGAATCCGTCAATTGTGCTGCTGAGCTCGTCCTCGGTCGTATCCTCGCTTATGACCTTGTACGGTATCTCCATAGTATCGAGCAGACTGAGCGTGACCTTTCCCTGAAATGCGTGCTGAGGCTCGTCGCGGAAACCGGGCTCGCCGCGCCAGCCGATGACAAACAGCACGGGTATGCCGTAGACGTCCCTGCTGAGCAGGCTCGCAGCCGGATTAATGATATTTCCCTCGCCGGAATTCTGCATATACACGACCGGGAGCCTGCCCGTTGCAAGATGATAGCCGGCGGCAATGGCAGCACAGTTTCCCTCGTTTGCGCCGATGATATGGGCTGCTCCGTCGATGCCGAAGCGGTCATAAAGACAGTCGCACAGACCTCGCAGAGCGCTGTCGGGGACTCCGGTGTAGAAGCCGGCACCGATGATGTCGATGAATCTTTCAGCAAGCATTTTATTACCTCCCGAGTATATTCAGATACATTTCACGAATTGCTTCCGTATCGGGCACAACAGGCGTATTTCTGAGCCTTTCCGGATTCACGGAAGCCGCAAGTGCGTCGATGTCCCCCGGCTTTATATCGGCAGGAGCAGCAAGTCCGAGCTTTTCGGGCAGCTCCTTTATAAAAGCGACAGCAGAGCCGGTATCCTCACAGCCGAGGAGCTCCGGCAGCTCACCGAGTATCTTCTGCAAATGAGAGCAGCCGCGGCTGTCGGAGCATTTGTCTGCGTTTTCGGCGATAAAGCGCCACACCTCCGGCAGACAGAGCGAGACTGCGTGACCGTGTGGAAGTCCGTACATTTTTGTCAGCATATAGCTCATCGCGTGACCGGCAGTCGTCGCGGTGATATTTATTGCACGTCCGGCTGTGAAGGCAGCATCCATCATATCCTCCGCGCAGCTGTTGTCTCCGCTGACATAGCCGTCCATTGCCCTGATGACTGTTTTTATGGCACAGCGCGAGAGCTCGCGGCTCTCGTCAGTCGACCTCACCGACCACATAGATTCTATCGCGTGAGAGAGCGCATCGAGCATTGCCGCTCTTCTGTGTTTATCGGGCAGCGTCGCGAGATTCTCCGGGTCGAGAAGGACGGTCTGCGGAAGGCAGCTGTTATCCGTTATCGAGAATTTTTTTCCGTTGTAGTAAATGACTGCAAAGTGTGTAGCTTCGCTTCCCGAGCCGGCTGTAGTCGGTATCGCTATGAGCGGGATACCGTTCGGGACAGCCTCCTGAAGAACGTAATCGCGGTCATCGGGCATATCCGCGAAGAGCTTTATGCATTTTGCCGTGTCGATGGCACTTCCGCCGCCTGCGCCGCAGATGATGCCGCAGCCGCTCTCACGGAAGAGACGAACTCCGCTGACTATCTCATCATAGTCCGGATTCGGCGAAAATCCGCTGAATCTTACGATAGCGGCATTATCCTCAGCCTCGACCGCGGAAAAAAATCTTCCTGTTGGTGTGTTTTTCAGTGAACCTCCGCAGACGAGGAAGAGCTTTTTTGCTCCCGGTGCTGAGAGGAGCCTCCTCAGCTCGCTGTAGCTCTCGTTTCCGCGAAGGATTATCTGTTCTGACATATTTCATTCCTCCGGTATAAGTCTTATTATCTCCTTGAACGGCATACACATACTGTCGCATTCCGCGGCTGAGTGTGTGCGGAGAATCGAGTCTGCTGCTTTCTGCATCGCAGGAAAAGCAGAGCGTGTGAGTTGATTGGCGTATATCACGATGTTGATACCGGCGCTGCTGAGCTCCTCCTCAGTCGCGGAGCAATAGCTCGTCGGGACGCAGACAAGCGGAGTATAGCTGTTTGTCTCGCGGAAGCTCCTTGCAAATACGAGCACCTCATCTGGCGAGCTGCTCCTGCTGTGTATCATTATCGCATCTGCTCCGGCAGCAACGTATGCGTGCGCCCGTGCAAGCGCATCATCGGATCCCTTTCCGAGTATGAGACTTTCGATGCGCGCACATATCATAAGCTCATCGGTCTTGAGCGCGTTTTTTCCGGCAGTTATCTTGCGGCAGAATTCATCTGTATCAGCCTGAGTCTGAGCGACCTCCGTGCCGAAGAGCGAATTCTTTTTCAGTCCGGTCTTGTCCTCGATAATGACCATTGAAACACCTGTGCGTTCAAGGGTGCGGACGGTGTAGACGAAGTGCTCGGTGAGTCCGCCTGTGTCGCCGTCGAATATGACAGGCTTTGTTGTGACCTCCATTATCTCGTTCACTGTCCTCATCCTCGCTGTCAGATCGACAAGCTCGATGTCCGGCTTGCCGCGTGAGGTCGAATCGCACAGCGACGAGATCCACATCGCATCGAACTGCCGGACGCTCCCGTTCTCGTATACACGCGAGTTTTCGGCGATAAGTCCGGTGAGTCCGCTGTGAGCCTCTATCGCCGTGACCGGACGCTTCACTGCGAGGAGCTTTCTGAGAATGCCGCGGCGATGGTCGGGAAGAGCGAGCTCGGCTCTCATTTCCATCTCGGCAGCGGACGTGATTTTGTCGTCGGAGAAGGGGAATTCCACGAGCTTTCCGCCGTAACTGCTCAGCACAGATATGACCTCGCTGCGGACCGGCTGCTGAAAGCCGTTTCTCCAGTCGCTTCCGTGGACGACTATATCGGGACGGAGCGTTGAAAGTATCTTTCTGTAGCTGAGCGTTTCCTGTGCAGTGACCTCGGCAACTCCGTTTATATTGCCGAAAAGCTGTGCTCTCTCATCGTATGGGACGAGCGGAAAATGCTTGTAGGCTGTGACGGCTTCATCAGTCATTATGCCGACTGTGAGCCTGCCGAGCTTGGCAGCTCTGCGTATCATTCTGATATGTCCGCTGTGTATGAAATCAGATGAGAAGCACATATAAACGCTTCTGCTTCTGAGCTTTTCCAGCTCAGCCGAAACTGCTTCAAGGTCGCTCGGGTCGTCTATCTCGGAGCAGAGCAGACCTGTGAAGTCGACGGGACGTATGCAGCAGCTCTCCGAGACCTCATTGAAGGCGTTCTCGGCGTAGCATTTCCGTTTGGCTTCATCGCCGCTGCTGCAATATTCGGCTATTTTCGCGAACCATATCCTTCTGTCGGAGTCGAGCAGCTTGTAAAGCGGCTGAGCAGCTGCGGCATTCTCGGTGAAACCAATACCTACAGCCGTTATCCTGTCCTCTTCGATGACAGCCTTGAAGTCCTTTTCCGGCAGCGGAAGAGTAGTGCTGACTGCCATGGCACTTTCGCGGCTGCCGGCTATCATATCCAGTACCGTATCCTCGAAAACGAGGTCGCCGTGGATAAGGAGCATATCGCCGGAGAGCGAGCTTCCGGCAAGGTGCATCGAGTATATATAATTGGTGGAAGCAAATTCCGGATTGTGTACGAATACTATCTCGGCGCTCAGCGAAAGAGAGCTCACATATCCGGTGAGCACATCTGCGAATGCTCCGGTAGTTATCACTATCCGCTGTATACCGGCGCTTATGAGCTGGCGGAGCTGACGGCTCAATATGGTCTCACCGTCCGGCAGAGGCGTCATACATTTGGGTCTGTCTGCGGTCAGGGCACCCATTCTTGTGCCCATTCCCGAAGCGAGGATCAGTGCTTGCATTGTTGTACCTCCAGTCTTTGTATCGTGATACCATTATAGCACACTGTGCTGTACAAATCAATCTCAAACAGACTGATATGTTACGAATGTCACTCCTGAAATTACATTTTTCATCTGCCAAAAATGTCCTGAGTGCAGTATGATATAAGCAGAGGGGAAGCCGCGCTGTTGACAAAACAGTGTCGGAATACTATAATGAATGATGTGTGTGTAAAAATCGGAGAGGAGTGGCGGAAATGTACAATGCATACAAGGCGGCAAAGCTCATACTTGCTCCTGTATTCCGGGTGCTGTACAGACCGGTGATAATAGGAAGGGAAAACATTCCCGAGGACGGTCCTGCTGTTATTGCAGGCAATCATAAGCACGCCTTCGATCCGCTCCTTATCGACATTTCAACGCGGCGCGTCGTGAGGACTCTCGCAAAGAAGGACCTCCACGATTCGCGTTTTGGCTTCCTTTTCAGAGCTGCCGGGACTATACCGGTCGACCTCCGCGCAAAGCATAACCCTGCCGCACTTGAAGCGGCTGTGGAGGCTCTCGGTAACGGCGAGCTCGTGAATGTTTCGCCCGAGGCAAAGCGGAATTACACAGATGAGCTGCTGCTTCCGTTCAAGTTCGGAGCGTCAGTGATGGCTGAGCGCACCGGAGCAGTGATAGTTCCATATGCTATCGCCGGGGATTATTCGCTGTTCCCGAAGCACAGGCTGAGAGTCATTTTCGGCAAGCCGATGAAGGCGGAGGATACTCCCGAAAAGACGAACCGCAAACTCTACGGAGCTGTCGCCTGTCTGCTGAGAAAGGCGATGTCCGAGGAAGAACTCAGGCAGAAGCATTTTACCACATATGAAAGCTGGGAGAGAAAATGAAAAGACACATAGAATATCCGGATTGTACCATATATGAGCTGATAGAGCGCAGGGCAGCGGAATATCCCGGATACTGCGCACTCGATTACTTCGGAAAAAGCGTCAGCTACAGCGGACTTATCTCCGAGATAAAGAAATGTGCCGGAGCACTGACAGCTGCCGGTGTGAAGCGCGGCGACGCAGTATCCATCTGTCTGCCGAATACGCCTGAGGCGGTATATCTGTTCTATGCGGTGAATATGATAGGCGGCGTTGCGAATATGATACACCCGATGTCTGCGGAAAATGAGATAGTCCGCTTCGTTGAGCTCACCGGGAGCAGGCTGATATTCGCCGTTGATCTCATCGCTGATAAGATAGAGCGCGTAATGGCGAAGTGCAGCGGACTTGACGCAGTAAAGATAAGTGTAAGCGACAGTATGCCTATCCACATAAAAATAGGCTACAGCGTCACGAATAAAAAAAAGCCGCCGAAGAGCAGTATCCGCGACTGGAAAACGTTCATCTCTGCCGGGAACGGTATCGCTCCCGGGGTCTGCCGCACATCTGCGGACGAGACTGCCGCTATCCTCTACAGCGGCGGCACTACAGGACGTCCGAAGGGCATAATGCTGACGAATCTGAACTTCAATGCGCTCGCATTGCAGAGCATCGAAGCCTGCGGCGGTCTCAGAGCCGGTATGAAAATGCTGTCGGTAATGCCTGTATTCCACGGCTTCGGACTCGGTGTATGCATACACACGATGATGGTGCTCGGCGGAACGGCTGTATTGCAGCCGAAATTCTCGGCGGCGGATTTCCACAAGCTGCTCTTCCGCTATAAGCCGGATATCATCGCCGGAGTCCCTGCGATATTCGAGGCAATGATAATCAACAAGAGCTTCGACGGAAAGAGGCTCGATTTCCTGAAATGTATCGTTTCGGGCGGAGATTCGCTCGCACCTTCGACGAAGAAAAAGCTCAACGATATGCTTGCCGGGCACGGCTGCCGTGTGAAGGTGAGAGAGGGCTACGGACTCACCGAATGTGTTACCGGAAGCTGCCTTATGCCCGAGAGCTATGACGACCTTCTCAGCGTAGGTCTGCCTTATCCCGATACCTTTTACAAGGTCATCGACAGTGAGGGAAATGAGCTCCCTGCCGGTGAGGAGGGTGAGATCATACTCCGCGGTCCGACGGTGATGAAGGGCTATTACAAGGAACCCGATGAGACTGCTGCTACTCTGAAACTGCGCGATGACGGCTATATCTGGCTGCATACGGGCGACATCGGCTGTATCGGCGAAAACGGCTATGTTTACTTCCGCCAGCGCCTGAAGCGTATGATAGTTTCGAGCGGCTACAACATCTATCCGCAGAACATCGAGGATGTCATAAGCTCACACAGCGATGTCATTATGTGCGCCGTTGTGGGAGTTCCCGACCAGCTTCGCGGCGAGAAGGTGAGAGCGTGCGTAGTCGCGAAGGAAGGCACGGACAAGGAGAAGCTCCGTGGGGAGCTGATGGCGGCGCTGAGGGAGAATATCGCCGGATATGCGCTTCCGAGGGAGATGCTCTTCTACGATTCGCTGCCGAAAACTCTCGTCGGAAAGATAGCGTACAACGAACTCAAGAATGGAGGCTGAGCTGTATGAAAGAAAACAGAAAGGTCCTTCTCGTTCACCCCGAGATCTCGCGTACAAAGTACAATTTCGCAGGCATAATCGACAATGAGCCGCTTGAGCTCGAATATATCTGGGCGATGCTCGTACAGGAGGGCTGGCAGCCTTATATCTGGGACGGACAGGTCGAGAAGGTGCCGTTTGTGAAAAGGCTCCGGGAGCTCAGACCTGCTGTCGTTTACATCTGCGGCAGGACCCGTCAGGAGAATTTTATGAAGGAGTATGCCGCTGTATCGAAGAAGTCCGGAGCTGTAACGATGATAGGCGGACTTCACGCGCAGAGGTGCTACAGCCGCTTCTTCACAGGCTATATCGACTACGTTTTCACAGGCTTTAACACCGATCCGATAAGAGATGTGCTGCGCGGCGATTCGCCTGAGAATATCAGCTCGCTCTGCTGGAAAAGGGACGGGCGCTGGGTCATGAACCGTGCTGTCGCGCACGATATACGGAAGCTTATCCGTCCCGACCGCACCTATTTCTACGAGCACAGTGACAGGTACCGCTATCTTGAGCTGCTTCCGGCAGCGCAGGTCCGTACAGCATACAGCTGTCCCTACAGGTGCAGCTTCTGCATCAGGAACAGAATGAACTGCGGCGTGTATTCTCAGCGTGACATCGCTGACGTCGTTGACGAGATAGCACAGATAAACTGCGAGAACATCTACTTCACAGATGACGATTTCCTGCTCGGTGAGGAGCGGCTCGAGGAATTCATCAGGCTCGTCCGGGAGAAGAATATCCGCAAGCGCTACGTCTGCTACGGAAGAGCCGATTTCATCGCCGCTCACCCCGGACTTATGCGGAAGCTGCGCGATATAGGTATGTATTACGTCCTTGTCGGGATAGAGGCTGCCGATGACGGTCACCTTGAAGCCTACGGGAAGCGCTCGGACAACTCAGTGAATACAGAGGCGGTACGTATCCTCAATTCTCTCGGGATATATGCAATGGGACTCTTCATCGTCGACCTCGACTACACAGCTGCCGATTTCCTAAACATCTGGAAATGGGTGAGAAAGAATGACCTCCGGCACGTTGCCGTGTCCATTTTCACGCCGGAGATGAACACCGAGCTCATAAAGGAATACCGCGGCAGGCTTATCACGCGCGACCCTTCCCACTGGGACTATCTCCACGTCGTTGCGAAGCCGTCAAGGCTCTCTGTCAGAGGCTACTATTTCTGCTATCACATACTGCTCATATCTCTCTTCCTGCGCGCGTGGAGGCAGGGGATATACGATTTTATCGACTACAGATTCTTTATCGGTTCAATGGTGAAGAACCTGTTCGGATTCGGAGGATAATATGTCAGAACCATACAAAAACCCGGTAAAAAAACTCATCCCGAGCAAGCTTGAAACAGGCTATCAGAAGCTTATGTACAAGCTTCTCGGCAGATTCATACCCAAGAGCGCAACACCGAATATGGTAACAACAGTCGGTGTCCTCGGCGGAGCGGCAGCAATAATCTTCGCATTCCTTGCGAACATCTCGCCGCTGTTCTTCATCGGCACCATTGCCGGACTCTTCGTACATATGACTGCCGATGTCCTCGACGGCTACGTTGCACGTTCACGCGGAATGTCATCGCGCGCCGGAGCTTATTACGACCTCATCAGCGATGTACTCATTTCCACATTCCTGATACTTGCTTTCGGTCTCACACCGTATGCGCATATCGAGCTCGCCGCGTTCGGCGCACCGCTCTACGGCGTGATGAACGTTACGATGATGAACTACATCATCTATTTCAACGAATTCCAGTTCCCGCGTCTCGGACCTATCGAGGCGCATATAGCCTACTCGGTATTCTGCATACTCTCGATGATACTCGGCTCGCGCACGCTCTTCACGGTGTTCGGTATCGGTGTTATGGCTGGAGATATACTGATGCTCATCGCGCTTATACCGATGTACTATGAGATGATAAGAATGGCGATCGCGCTCTTCCGCAGACTGAAGGAGCTTGAAAAGTGAAAAAGCTTTATATCGTGCTCATAAAGGCACACACCGGTCTCGGAGCTGCGGCGAGGTGCATAACGCACTATCCCTACACTCACATCGCTGTCAGTCTTGACCCGTCTATGACCGATCTCATCAGCTTTTCGCGGAGGTATCACTATTTCCCGTTTGAAGCCGGCATTACCCACGAATACCGTCATTACTATGCCTTCGGAGCTCACAGTGACTTCCGCGCGAAGATATTTGAGCTTACTGTAGCAGATGAGAGGTACGAAGAGGTGCTCGGATATATCAGAGCCTGCGAAGAGGACGGGGATATGCTCTTCAATGTCTTTTCTATGGCGACAATGCCGCTGATAGGCGGATTCCGGATAGCGCACGCCGATAATTGTATGTCCTTCACTGCGCGGTGCATTGAGCTCAGCGGAGCCGTGAAAATGGAGCGTCCGTACTGGCGGTATTCAATTCCCGACATCGACAGGCTTCTCCGCGGGAACGAATACTTCGAGGGCAGGATACTCCGCGGAGATGCTCCCGATGACGGCTATATGACGCCGTTTGAACCGGTGCGGTATCTCCGTGGGATGGCGCAGACGCTGACACGGCTGACGTGCCGTTTCATTTCTGAGCATATATAAAGTCTCTGTTGCAATATGGGAGCAGCTGTGCTATAATATGGACAGTATCAAATCTGCTCTGTAAGGAGGCGTATCTGATGAAAAGGATAACTGCACTTGCTGCTGTTATGGCTTTTCTGGCTATGATGTGCGGCTGCGAGGACAAGCCTGTCGATGATGACATAGTCGAGGACGTGACAGCTTCTGTCAGCGAGGCGGAAGCTCCGGTCACGGGCGATACTTCATCGGCGGAAGAGTCTGTTCCGACTGTACCTGAACTGAAAGAAGCGGATTTTGCTCCGATAAACATAAAAACGAACATCGTCGAAAAGGAGCCGCCGATAAAGATCGAGGCTGTCGACCTCACCGGTCTCGACCTCGGCAAAAGGCTGTCACCGTGCAAGGCTGAGGACGTGTGCGATAATTACAGCCACAGATCTGTTGTCGATGATCCGGTTTACGATAAGGCGTACAATGAGCTTCTTTCGGAGCCGTGTGAAGGCTTCGTTGAAAACTATATCTTCATCGGCGGCAAATACTATCTTTGCGTAAATTACGATGACCACTGCGGCTGTCACGATTCGTCGCTCTTTTCATACGATGCTGAGACCGGCGAATTGAAGGAGCTCGTGAAGCATACCGGTCTCGGATACGGCGGCTGCTTTGACGGTATTATGGAGCTGAACGGCGAGCCGGTATATTACGATTCATCGGACATTTCCGGTGAGAAAAAGTCGAGCATCTACATCTTTGATACGAAGAGCGGCACAGAGAAGAAGCTGTGCGAGCTCGACGGTTCTGTCATCGAGATGAAAGGCACGGAAAAAGGCATCGTTGCCGCCTTATATCACGGCGAGTGGGCTCCCCGTAGCTGTGTTGAATACGATCTCTCAACAGGGGAGGTCAGTGAGCTTTTGGACGACCCGTTCGTGTCCGGCGCAGATAGTGAGAATGCGTACTTCTGCGAGGGTATCCCTGCTGAGGTGATATGCGCTGACGATATGTCATCAATGACCGTAAAAACGCAGTATTACAGCATTCAGAGCGATCACGCAAACTTTACTGATATTCTGATGTGGCGTGATAAAATGGTCGTTTTTGCCTTTGATAATTATGCATCGCGAATGTATACCTATGACATCGATCGACGCGAGTGCCTGAAAATGAATGCGGACGCCCTTCGTTACGGCACTGTCAGACAGGCAGGGGACGGTATACTTCTGACAGCTTTTGTGTCGGATAGATCCGAAGAAGCCCTGTATTATCTTGATCCCACGCTCGGAACAGCTTACTGCTTCGATGAATGTGCGATGTTCGCTGAAGGAAACATCGGCGATACTGTTTGTGCGATGACCTTCCGGCGGCGCGGATATGATGAGACCAAGCCGCTTGTTTCCTACCATGCGACCTGTCAGTATGAAATGGACAAGCTTTACAGGATAGTTAACGATTGAATCTGAAGGACAACAACGAAGTGGGGGGAGTCCCCTGCGGTTTAGTGGGTCACCGTGCCGGGAACACAGTTATCTGGCACGGTGCCCCGCTTTTTTGTTAAAAATCACACCAAAGAACCCGCTATCCCACTGATGTTTTACAACTGTTTGTATACTCTTTGTGCAATTCTACTTAATGAATACTTGGATAATTGTAACAATCTATTGAAATCTGGCATTATTTGTGATATAATAATAAATGACCCGGTTTTGCTGAACTTGTGGTTTTTAGCGAGACCGGCAAGAGATTTGCTCATCGGCTGCGCAGGCTTCCTTTCGGCACTTGCAGGTGCTGTATTTGTCGGAAAGCCGGGAGTTTCACGCCGCAGACGCGAGGACTGAAAAACTGACGAAAAAAGTCTGCTGCCAAGGAAAAAGCAGCAGATATGACGATTATGATTGGTGGAGAGTGCTGGATGAAAAAAATATTCGGTATAACTATCGGCGGCTTGCAGCATAAGATACTGAATCTTGTACTGATGGTTTTTATCGCTACGATAGGCTGTGTAATCGTTGTTTCGACCATCAAGACAAAGCAGCTTTCGAGCGTTGTGAACAATACGAGGGTCGAGCAGCAGGAGGCGATCGAGGACAGCTCTGTAAAGACGCTGCTTATGTCTGTTGATAGCTCGATGACAAAAAGCAATGCGTTACAGGCTTACATTGCGGACGATATGTTTTCAGACCTGAGGTCAGATGTCTCGACGATGCAGGCTCTTGCTGAGGAGATCTTCTCGCAGAAAAACGATATAGGGAAGGCGGCGTTCGAGCTTCCGGACAAGACTAAGGCAGGGCAGTATACTCCGCAGGTGCTCTGCGAGAGCGGCGTTGACTATGAAAGCTCTGAGCTTCTCGGTATAGCTGCGCGTATGGCAGCACCGATGACGGCGATGTGCTCCAAGGCGGATTATATGGACAACTGCTATATCGGTCTTGCGGACGGTACATTTTTCCTCGTTGACGACCACCCGGAAAACAAATATGACGAAAACGGTGAGCTCATCCACATCGCAGTCCGCGAGAGACCGTGGTACATCAATGCTGTTGAGTCCGGAGACCTTTGCTTCTCGGGAGTTATCAGCGACACATATTCCGGTGCGTCCTGCGTTACCTGCTCTGCACCTGTCTACGTAAACGGCGAGCTCATCGGCGTCGTTGCTATCGACCTTTTCCTTGATTCAATGGAGGAATACGTAAACGAATCTGCGAAGAGCGGCGGATTCATCTGTATCGTGAACGACAACGGAAATGTCGTGTTCGCTCCGGAGGGGAATCCGTTGTTCGAGGTCTCGCTCTCCGAAGATGCAGAGGATCTCAGAAAGTCTGATAATGCTGAGCTTGCTGATTTCATCAGCTCGGCACTTACAGCTTCAACGGGAATGAAAACGGTCAATGCCGGCGGAACAGACTATTATATGGTCGGCTCGCCGATGAGCACGGTCGGATGGGCAGTCGTCTCTGTTGTTGAGAAGGAGCTTATCGAGCAGCCGGCTAAGGAGCTCATAGCAGAATATGACAGGATAAATGAACGCTCGAGCGAGGAATATGCAGGCAGCGCAGGAAAGCTCCAGAAGCGTGCAGCTATTGCGGTTTTTCTCATTTTCATAGCCGGTATCCTGATCTCTCGTTTCGTTGCGGGAAGGATACTAAAACCTATCGAGGCGATGACCGGAGATGTGATCGAAGGCGCAGAGACCGGCAAGCTGTTCGAGATGAAGGACGTTTACCGCACGAATGACGAGATACAGGTGCTTGCGGAATCGATCGACGACCTTTCTAAGAAGACTAAAAAGTACATCGAGGACATAACGGCGATAACTGCCGAGAATGAGCGCATCGGTACTGAGCTGTTCCTTGCCACGAGGATACAGGAGTCGATGCTGCCGCATATATTCCCGCCATTTCCGGATAAGCACGAATTCGAGATATACGCTATAATGGACCCGGCGAGAGAGGTCGGCGGAGACTTTTACGATTTCTTCCTCATTGATCAGGATCACCTCTGCCTCGTTATGGCAGATGTATCAGGCAAGGGGATCCCCGGGGCACTGTTTATGATGATCTCAAAGACCATTATCCAGAGCAGTGCGGTGCTCGGGTCGTCCGCTTCGGATATACTCGAAAGAGCGAATGCTGCGCTCTGTGCAAACAATCAGGCGGATATGTTCGTTACCGTATGGCTCGGTATCCTCGAGCTTTCGACGGGTAAGCTGAGCTGTGCAAATGCCGGACACGAATATCCTGCGCTGAAGAGGAAAAACGGAAAATTCGAGCTTTACAAGGATAAGCACGGATTTGTTCTCGGCGGTATGGACGGAATGAAGTATAAGGAATACACGATCGAGCTGAATGAAGGAGACAGTCTGTTCTTGTATACTGACGGTGTTCCGGAGGCTACAGACGCTCAGCAGGAAATGTTCGGCAGCGACAGGATGATAGAAGCGCTGAACAAGGACGAGAATGCGAATCCGTATGAAGTTCTCGGAAATGTACGTGAGGCGGTAAGCGATTTTGTCGGCGACGCAGAGCAGTTCGATGACCTTACGATGCTTTGCATAGAGTACAGAGGTGCTGATGCGGAGCCGGAGGAAAACAAGCAAGCCTGACGGCGAAAAATAAAAAAGAAACAGCATCCCGGCACGCTGCTGCCAGTCGGGATGCTGTTTTTATATTGTTCTGTTAGCTGTCATCAGCGGAAAAAAACGGGCTGTCGTGCTGCAAACCTGCGTGGCATAGCCGGTAACACGCTGAGCCGCCCGAGTGCTCACAGCGATCAGCTTTCTTTATTCTTTCCGGTAATCGTAATCAGCAAGACGTGTCTCGAATTCATTCACGGGAAGGGGCTTGTCGAAGTAGAAGCCCTGAACTATGCGGCATTTCGCCTCTTTTACCAGCTCAGCCTGTTCCATTGTCTCAACACCCTCGGCAACACACTGCAAGCCGATGTCGTTTGCCATACCGACGATGTATTTAAGCATTATGTGCTTCTGCATATCGTGCACCGCTGCTTCGGGGAGCAGGCTCCTGTCGAGCTTGAGAACGTTCCAGGGCAGGTCCTTGATAAGTGTAAGGGACGAATAACCGACTCCGAAATCGTCCACGGAGGTCGATATGCCGGTATCCTGCAAGCCGCTCAGAACACGTCTGAGATCCTTGAATTCGACGTCAGTCGTAGTTTCTGTGAGCTCTATTTCAATGTATTCGTGCGGCACATCGTTTTTGTCGATGATTTCTACGATGTGCTGGAGAAGGTCCATATCGGAGAGGTGACGGCGTGAGAGATTGACAGAGACCTTCACTGCATTCCTGCCCTCATCGAGCCACCTTCTGATGTCGCGGCAAACATGGTCGAGCATATAGAAATCGAGCTTGCAGATGTCCATACCGCGCTCAAGAACGGGTATGAACTCGGAAGGGGAAATGAGCTTCCCGTCGTGATCCCAGCGACAGAGCGCCTCGGCACCGGCTATCCTGTACGTATCGACCGAGACCTTCGGCTGGTAGTATACGAGAAATTCCTCGTTTTCGAGCGCACTCGGAAACATCGAGCTGATAAGGAGCTGCTGTTTGTTCTTTTCGAGCATTTCCTCATTGAAATATGCGTAATCGTGCTTTGTGCGAGCCTTTGCAGCAGCGATAGCGATACTCAGCCGGTCCATAACGTTCTCGGGGGTCTTTACCGGTATCTTGCCGTCGATAACGTAAACGCCGACATAAGCGGATATAAGGATACGGTCGTGTGATGACTCGTCGTATGTCACAGCTGTTCCTGCGAGCGCCTCCATCACATCATTGGTCCGTTCCTGCCTGCAAAGGATAGCGAAGTTATCGCCGCCGATACGCGCAACGATACAGTCCGGACCTCCGACAGCAGCTATGTGCGCGATAAAGCCGCGCATTACGGTATTGCCGTTATTTCTGCCGATCTGAAGATTTACCGCGGAGAAACGCTTGAGGTTGATATACATTGCGGTGAATTGTGTTATCTCATTGCGGGCGATGAGTTCGGCAATGGTCCTGAAAAAGAAATTCAGGTTGTAGATCTGCATATCCTGATCGTAGAACGTGAGCCTGTAATTCGCTATCTGCAGCTTGCTCCTGCCGTTGAATACAAACAGGAGCTTCAGCAGAACGTCGATACGGTCGAGCTCTTCCTCGCTCCACGGCTCTTCGTCAAGGACAGGGCAGACGGTATAGATTATCCGCGTACCTATCTTTGTCTCCTTCTCGAGAATGACAGGCGAATCGCAGTTGACCTCGCCGAAGTCATAAAGAATGTACGATTCGCCCTTCTTCATTTCGTAGCTGCGGGGAGAATCGAAAAATTCGGCGCTTATCCTGCCTATCCTGAGAAAGACACAAGCCTCCGTAAGGGCTGAATTTGCCTTGGGAGAGATAGTGCTCTCCATAGCTTCCATATTTACAATAAAATTCTGAATTATCCTTCTGAATGAGCTTCCACGCATGGTGAATTTCCCCCTGTTCCAAAATAAACAGAATCATCAACTATTCATACTTATCATATTATAACATATCGACAATAAATAATAAATGGTAAACAAGAAACTTTGTAAGAATATACAAAAATCTGATGCCGTTATTGGTGGAAAGAGCAATGGAAAGAAGAGATCAGAATGTTTTTTAAACAGTTATTATCGCTGCTGAGAGCAAGTCGGAAGATAAAACAAAACTGATCGGAATATCCGCGCCCCTTTATGCATATTATTGGACAGCAGATAATGGAGGCGATATTATGGAACTTAATGAACTCAGTGCTCAGGCAGAGCGGTACAGGAAGGAGCTTATGAGCCTTTACGGCAAGCGCTGCTGCGACGAGGAGCATACTCCACCGGAGGGACCGGCAGCGGAGCAGACGGATACCTTACCGGGAACAGAAACAGCTCCGGAGGACGAAGAGGTATCCGGCGTTGACGGGGACGCTCCCGATGACAGCTCATATTCGGAGTATTCGGGGGAGGAAAACACCGATTCTCAGGACTCTGAGACGGAGTACAACAACCGCTATCCCGAGCCGGACCTGTCTGTCCTCGGGGACAGTGTCAGCTCGGCGGCAGGTGCTTACGATACGCCGCCGGAGTACGTTTCCGAGGAGAGCCTCGGCAGCGGAAAGGGCTATATCCTCGTGAATGTGCGGTCGGGCGACGAGGCAAACCCGATAGAGGGCGCGACTGTGATGGTGACAGCGATAGTTGACGGGAACCGTCTTATCCTCGCTGAGGGACTCACGAACAGCAGCGGTACGACCGAAAAATTCTCCGTACCTGCGCCGGATATAGAGCATTCGCAGTCTCCGGGAGCTGTAAAGCGTCCGTACAATCTCTACGATGTGAGCGTGACGATAAAGGGCTATTTCAACGCACGCAGCGTCGATGTACCGGTATTTGACGGGATAACGTCGGTGCAGAATTTCAGTATGATACCGGTGCCGCTGATGATGTCCGGCTCGGACGAGACAGTGACCTATTTCAATCAGGAGCCCGAACTCGGCGAGCCGCCTGAGAATTAAGGAGGGAGACTATGCTCACAGGGACACCATTTATCCCCGAAACTATAACAGTACACCTCGGAACTCCCGATTCTCCGGCGCCGAACGTAACGCTCGATTTTCCGTCATACATCAAGAACGTGGCATCGAGCGAGATATTCCCGACGTGGCCGGAGAGCGCTCTGAGGGCGAATATATACGCGATAATCAGCTTTGCGCTCAACCGTATCTATACTGAGTGGTACCGTTCACGGGGATATGATTTTGATATTACCGCGACCACTCAGTACGACCAGAAATTCATCAACGGCAGGGAGTATTTCCAGAACATCAGCTACCTCGTCGACGAGCTCTACAACGACTACGTGAGGCGTCAGGGGACAGTTGAGCCGCTGTTCACCGCGTTCTGCAACGGCACTACCTCGACCTGTGACGGGCTCTCACAATGGGGGACTGTCACGCTCGCGAACAGGGGCTACACGCCGTATGAGATATTGCAGTATTACTACGGAAAGGACATAGACATAGTGAAAAATGCTCCTGTCAGGACAGCGCAGCCGTCGTATCCGGGCATACCGCTCGAATTCGGCTCAGCCGGGAACGATGTCCGTTCGCTCCAGATCTACCTCAACCGCATATCGCGCAACTATCCGGCGATACCGAAAATACCGGCTGCGGACGGCATATTCGACGACGCCACGCAGCAGGCTGTACGCACGTTCCAGCAGGTGTTCGGGCTCGAGGTCACCGGCATAGTCGAGCAGTCGACGTGGTACAGGATAACGAGCGTATATACTGCTGTAAAGCGTATAGCTGAGCTCGATTCCGAGGGCGTGCGCATCGAGGAGATAACACCTGTGTTCACCGAGGACCTCAGCATCGGTATGCAGAGCGACGAGGTGCGTATGCTGCAATACTACCTCGCAGTCATCGGTGCTTACTACGAAGCCGTTCAGCCGGTCGAGATAACGGGCTATTTCGGCGAAAAGACCGAGAAGTCGGTGAAGTCGTTCCAGCGTGTCTTCGGACTTCCCCAGACGGGCAGGGTAGACCGTGCGACGCGAAATGACCTCTACCGCGCATACAAGGGCATTGCGGAATCGGTGAAGCCGGATTATACGGCAGTCGCGCTCTATCCGGGAACAGTTCTCCGCGAGGGCGATTCGAGCAGCTCTGTGCGGATAATACAGGAATATCTGACATATATACACGGGACATATCCGAATATCCCGGCGGTGAACAATACCGGCTACTTCGGTCCCATAACGAGGCAGGCTGTGACGGAATTCCAGCGCCAGTTCGGCATAAATCCGACAGGCATCGTCGGTGCTGTCACGTGGAATCAGATAGCAGGAGTTTACTCCGACCTCAGATACGGCTTTGACAAGCGTCCGTATCAGGAGCCGGGCTACACAATCACGGGAGGCTGAGAAATGGCATATACGAATATACAGCGCAAGCAGCATATAATCGAGCTTCAGACCTATCTTCACGCGATAGCGCTGATGAATGACAAGATACCAATGATAATCCCCGACGGCGTGTACGGCAGAGAAACTGCGATTGCCGTCCGCGCATTCCAGCGCGAGTACGGGCTGCCGGATACGGGCACGACTGACGGTGCAACGTGGAACAAGATTGTGAGCGTCTACCGCGGTTATCTGCGCGGAGCTCCCGAGCCGTACGCGGTATTCCCGTCAGCAAAATATGTGGCTGCGAAGGGAGATACCGGACAGCTCGTATACATCTTGCAGGCTATGCTGCAAGCGATAGGCAAGCGCTACGATAATGCACCTCAGGTGGAGGTATGCGGAGTATACAACGACCCCACAGCCGAAGCAGTCACACGTTTCCAGCGCTGGAGCGGACTTCCGGGGAGCGGCAGAGTAGACTGCGCGACGTGGAATATGCTCGTTCATTGCTGCGAGCATATGCAAAGGGTGTCCCTCTGAGCGTTTTAGCAGGTCACTGAGTACGGAACGCGAGTTATTGACCCGGTGACCGCACTTTATCAGCAGCGTAAGCTAACGAAAAAGGGTGTCCCTTTAGCCAATTTCGCAGGTCACTGAGTACGGAACGCAGGTTCACGGCTCGGTGACCTTACTTTTTCCGAAACGGCATCAAATAAAAAGGGTGTCCATTTAGCCAATTTTGTGGGCTGCCGGATGAGTAACTCAGATATGCTGTCCGGCAGCCCGCTTTTTCAGTCAGGATAGAGCCGGAACACCGGCTTTTGTGAAAATTCGGTGTAATTGCTTGCAATGGAGGCGATTTCGTAGTATAATGTAGATTAGATTTGTATGACCTGCCGGCAGATAATGTTATCAGTGCATTTTAGGCGTGCAGATGAGGGATGATGACGGGCGGTCATAGAAGGAGGAAAAAAGAAAATGAAAAAATATGCGATAGCAGCTGTAGCGGCACTGGCTGCGGCTGCTGTAGGTGTAACTACTGCATCGGCGGCAGTAAAGTACACCGCAAAAGACCTTCGCGGTCTCGGCGACCACCTCGTAGGCAAGGCGAGTCCGTCGCTCGCGGCTGACGTTGACGGCGACAGCGTAGTCGATGCGTTCGACCTCGTCGCGATGCGCAAGCAATTCGAGCACACCGGCAAATTTGCCGTGCAGACTATCCCCGTCACCGAGGACTATGTCCGCTACACGGGACGCTGCTGTTACAGCGACGGAACAGCATGGCTCGTTCACAGCGCCTCTGCTGTCGATTTCATCGTGAACGGCAAAACTGCGGAGATAACCATAAAAGGCGACTGGGGCATAAGCAACGGAAAGGATCAGACCCCGAGATATGCAGTCCTTGTGGACGGTGAGCTGATACTGGACGAGCTCCTCACTGAGGAGGAGAAGACGGTGAAGCTCTTCGAGGAGAGCGAGCCGCGTGTCGCTCACGTCAGAGTGATACATCTTTCTGAGGCGAACAACGGAGCTGTCGGCGTGAGCGCGATAACCACGAACACCGACCTTCCCGTTCCCGTTGCGCCGGAGTTCGACAAGAAGCTCTCTATCGAGTTCATCGGCGATTCCATCACCTGCGGTTACGGCGTAGAGGGCGCGAACCAGTACGAGAACTTCAAGACCGCCACCGAGAACGCGATGAAGTCATATGCTTACCTCACAGCTCAGCAGCTCGATGCGGATTACAGTATCGTCAGCTACAGCGGCTACGGTATCGTTTCTGCCTATTCTTCGGGAGGAGACAAGAATACGACAGGTCTGCTTCCCGATTATTACGACGTTATCGGCAAGCCCGATGACTACAGGAAGCCGTGGGACCATTCAGCTCATCACTACGATGCTATCGTCATAAACCTCGGCACGAACGACAATACATACGTCTCAAAGGACGCTGATACGCGCTCTGCCGAGTATGCGGAGGGCTATGCCGCCTTCCTTGAGAAGGTGCACGAGGCTCACCCGGATTCGTATATCATCTGCACGCTCGGAACTATGGGCTGCACTGAGCTCTATCCCTCGATAGAGGAGGCTGTCAGGACGTTCCGCAAAAATACCGGCTATGAGCGCATTATGTGCTATCAGTCGGCAACTCAGGACCAGAAGGACGGTCTCGGCTCCGACTGGCACCCGAGCGCGGTGACTCAGCAGAAGAGCGCATACGTCCTTGCGGACAAGATATGTCAGGCTCTCGGGCTCGAATCCGACCAGCGCGGACTTGACGTGGCTGCTGACGCGAAGTATTCCACGGTAACGTCCGATTCTGCTATGATGTCCGACTATTTCAGCGACTGGGACAAGTCCTACTATGTTACGACTGTTACCGGCGGAAGCGGCAAAGGCTCGATACAGACTGTAGTCTCGGACATCGGACTGAAAAAGAACGGGAAGTACGAGCTGAAGATAGCTTCCGCCGCCGAGAATATCAAGGATATACCGTACTTTGTAAAGAATAAGGCGACCGGAAAGGTCTTCCTCGAGGGGACTCTCGATGCGTCGGGTGAGGTGCTTGAGGAGTTCACTTCGCCGGAGGACGCGGACTGCGAGATAGTCTTCCTCATCGGAGGAGCTGACAGCAGCAGGTTCACGCTGAAGGAGCTGAAGCTCACAAGGCTCGCATAAAAGCAGACTGAGGAGAGAGAAAAATGGAGCGTAACAGGATAATTGCCATTGCCTGCGCAGTGATAGCGACGCTGCTCGTTGTCATCGCCGGAAAAAGCTGCACCGACGATGCTGTGAAGCAGAAAAAGTCCAAGAGCAGCAGCTCTGTGACGACAGCTGCCGCGCCTTTGCAGACAACGGCTCCGGTGAACTATCTTCCGTATGAGCCGAAGGGTGAGCCGATAGAGACCGATATGTTCGGCAGACCGGTAAGTCCCGACGCTCAGCAGACGACGGTATCATACGACCTCTTCGGCAATCCTGTGACGACTGCGTCTGAGGAGGGGACTGATACCGCCTTCGCGACTGATGAGAACGGCGAGCCCATAACGACTTCGGCTGCCGTATCGACTGAGACCACCGCTGTTACCGAGGTCGAGACGGACTTTTTCGGCTTCCCTGTAACAACGCTCCCGGATGAGGGCGCGGACGGGGAGAGCACGACTTCCGTGACGACATATCCGGATATAAGCGGCTTCAATCACGGTGATCACGACGACAAGGGGAACGAGATGCCGCCCAAACCCACCTTGCCGCCGGATTTTGCAATAATAGTTAATTAACGGAGGAAAAAACAATGGTAGTAATCGAAATGGAAAACGGGAGCAAGATAAAGATCGAGCTTTATCCCGACATCGCACCCATATCCTGTGAAAACTTCGAGAAGCTCGTAAAGCAGGGCTTCTACGACGGACTCACCTTCCACAGAGTAATATCGGGCTTTATGATACAGGGCGGCTGTCCCAACGGCACGGGCACAGGCGGTCCCGGCTGGCATATCAAGGGCGAATTCGCTGCAAACGGCATCAAGAACGACCTCAAGCACACAAGGGGAGTTCTCTCTATGGCACGCGCTCAGGACCCAGATTCTGCCGGCTCGCAGTTCTTCATAATGCACGAGGACGCTCCCTATCTCGACGGTAATTATGCCGCTTTCGGCAAGGTAGTTGAGGGTATGGACGTTGTCGATGCTATCGCCGGAACAGCTACTGACTACAGGGACAAGCCCCTTGAAGCTCAGGTAATGAAGAAGGTAACTATCGAATAATAAAACGGTCTCCCTTGCGGTCGCAGGGGAGATTTTTTGTCCCGGGCAATAATAATATATAAAATAAATATGGCTCAGAGATAAAAATAAAAGAAAAAATTTGAAAAAATAGTGGAAATTTAAAATTGTTTGTGCTATAATTAATTTTGATTGGGCTATTTGCAAGATATTTGCTGCCCTCTTCGCCCTCGGGCGAGCAAAAGTATAATTATTTCTGCTATGCAGAGTTTAGAATCAGGAGGCTTGTACATGAAAAAAGTGCAACTGACAGAAACCGTTTTGCGTGACGCCAATCAGTCTCTGATGGCTACACGTCTGCCTTACTCCGACTACGAGGGCATCCTCGCGGATATGGACAAGGCTGGCTATTATTCCGTGGAGTGCTGGGGCGGAGCTACATTCGACTCCTGTCTCAGATACCTCGGTGAGGACCCGTGGGAGAGACTGCGCGGGCTCAGAAAGAACCTTCCCAACACCCGTCTCCAGATGCTTCTGAGAGGTCAGAACCTCCTCGGATACAAGCACTATCACGATGACGTTGTAGAGAAGTTCATCGAGCTGTCTATCAAGAACGGCATCGACGTTATCCGTATCTTCGATGCGCTCAACGATTTCAGGAACATCGCAACTGCACTCGAGGCTACAAAGAAGTATGCGACCGACAAGACTATCGCTTCCGGCTGTATCTCCTACACACAGAGCCCTGTGCACACTGTTGAGAAGTATATCGAGATGTGCAAGGAGCTCAAGACTATGGGCTTCGATACTATCTGCCTCAAGGATATGGCAGGCACTATGTCTCCCTACGAGGCTGAGCACCTCATAAAGGGCATCAAGGACGCTATCGGCGATATGACCCTTATCCTCCACACCCACTGCACAACGGGTATGGCTTATATGACTATCACAAAGGCTATCGAGTCCGGCATCGACGTTATCGACACAGCTACTTCCTGCTTCTCAGGCGGTACTTCACAGCCTGCAACCGAGACTATGTACTACGCTTTCAAGCAGTACGGCATCGACTGCGGACTCAACGAGGAGATCATAAACAAGGTGAACGACTTCTTCAAGCCCGTAAAGCAGAAGTACATCGATAACGGTCAGCTCAACCCCAAGAGCCTTGCAACAGATGCTCAGGCACTCGTGTACAAGGTACCGGGCGGTATGCTTTCAAATATGATCGCAAACCTTACAGATATGCACGCAATGGACAAGTTTGATGCAGCTCTTGCAGAGATCCCGAAGGTAAGAGCAGATCTCGGCTATCCT
>JAFXVT010000048.1 GCA_017534835.1 Ruminococcus sp. | reverse complement strand
TGAAGTTTGTGAGCATACCGCCGAGCCAACGAGCATTTACATAGTGAGCGCCTGCACGTGTAGCCTCTTCCTTAACGGAATCGCCAGCCTGCTTCTTTGTACCAACGAAGAGAACCTCGCCGCCCTCTGCTGAGAGGTCGCGAACGAAGAGGTAAGCTTCTTCAAGCTTCTTTACTGTCTTCTGAAGGTCGATGATGTAGATACCGTTTCTCTCTGTGAAGATGTACGGTGCCATTTTGGGGTTCCAGCGTCTTGTCTGGTGTCCGAAGTGAACGCCAGCCTCAAGGAGCTGCTTCATTGAAACTACTGACATTGTGTAGTCCTCCTTAAAAATTGGTTATTATTAATCCTCCGCGCGGCTTGGCTCACAGACGACGGCAGACCTGCCGCACCGGTCGGTGAAAGCGCACGCGTGCGAATTGCTCTAATATTATATCACATTCCTCATATTTTCGCAAGTATAAGTCCAATTTTATCCAAACAAACTTTTTATGCACTTTCTGCGGATATTTGTATGATATGTCAAATCCGTATGTCTGACGAGGATAGTATCCTCGCCGATGACCTCCACCGCCTGACAGGGTATCTCAAGGTCGTCGCCTCGCGGCGAGAGCCCGAAGATACGCACTCCGCCGTATATCACAAGAGCCGTGACCTCACCTGTATCCGTATCGAAGCGGACATCGTCGATATATCCGAGCCGCTCGCCCGTGGTGATGTCGATGACCTCCTTCGAGCGCAGCTCGTCAAGACTGCAAAGCATAAAAACACCTCCGCACACTTTGATAGTAAAGCATATGCGGAGGTGCTTGGCAATTATTTATTCCTTATCATCATCGTCTTTTTTCTTGAGAGCCGAAACTGCTACAGAAGCAACTGCAATGACCGCAGCCGCAACTCCGACGATTATAAGCGCTTTTGCCGGGAAAGTGTCTCCGGCAGCCGGAGCCGCCGCAAGTAATGTGTACATATTCTTTTTCCTCCTGAAAGTCACGTGTTTACCGTATTATGAACAATGCGTCACGGCGTTTGCTTCTCAACAGCTTGCGCCTTATCCGGACAGCGGTGAAGCGCAGCAGCTGCTGTCCGCCGTTCGTCCTATACATTTTATCACATCGTCACGGGATTGTCAACGTGTTCTGGAGCAGTTCCGCTGAAAAGCTGTCACATCGCGGCAAGCTCCGCTGCGATCAGTGCAAGCAGTACACCTGCCGCTGCTATCCGGACTGCCGTTATACAAAGCTGTATCTGCCGCTCCCGCACCGAGCCCTCCGCGAGCATATCGAGCAGCGCTCCGCCGTCGAGCGAGCTCAGCGGCAGAAGGTTGAACAGACCTGCCGCAAGGCTCAGCGACGCGGTCTCCGGACATTTGCCGGTCAATGTCAGCAATGCATACAGCAGCAGGTTCGCAGCCGGTCCGCTCAGCAGAACAGCTGCTCCCCTCTTCACATCAGCTGCCGGAGCGGCGGTCATACGTATGCCGAAGCAGCTTAGCTCGACTGCGCGGAGCTCGCCGCCCGTGAGCCGCAGAGCAGCGATGTGCCCAAGCTCGTGCAGCAGACATACAATGTAGAATGACGCTATCATTCTTCCGTCGCACAGACAGAACAGTACCGCGTTGAAGCAGAGGAATGAAAATCTTATCCTTATCCTGCTCATTTTCCGAAAAGCTGCATTATCAGCCCTATCGGATTCGGGAAGAGCTCACTTTCGCTCTCACTGAGCTCGCACAGCCTGTCGAACAGCTCTCCGGAAATGTCAGGGCGGAAGATGTTCGTAATGATCACTCCGGCAGCGATGAGCATACATACCGCCGCCTGCATCGCGATTATATCGTCGGCTTTCCCCTCCTTCCTGCGGCGCTTCTCCTCCTGCGCGAGCTGTGCTGTGTCGTCCTCCGCAGGCAGAGAAGCTGCCTCGTCGGTCACTGTCGGTATCATATAGGTCTCGTTCATTATTGCCTCCTCGAATACATCAGAAATGTGCTCCGGCGCGTGAAATGAGAACAAAAATCACGCCTGCTTCACAATTATTTTCGTCACCGGCTGTCTCTCCTGCCGGGCTCATCACGATTGACAGCACAGGTCTGATATGCTACAATAATAGTGTATGAGTTAAAAACAGATATACAGAACAAAAACTGGAGGTCATAACGTGAAAACTATCCAAGCATTACTGATCGCGGCTGTACTCACAGCCTCCGCAGCAGCTGCCGGCTGCTCCGATACAAAACCGCACTCATCCTCATCGGGAAGCGAATCTGAAGCTCAGCCCGTCTCCCCCGAGGACATCTCCTTCAAGTGGCAGAAGCCATACCAAGACAAGCTCGACGAGGTGAAAAGCATGGACTCGGCATACGATGCATTCGACCTGCTCGACCTCACCGGCGACGGCAACCCCGAGCTCATTTTGTCGCAGGGCACCGACAAGACCAGCGTCTGCGAAATATACACCTATTCGGACGGAGCTCTCTCCTCACTCGGAACTGCCGGATTTGAAGGCGTTTTCGACTATCTCCCCGAGTCCGGGCTCATCCGCGAGGAATACCACGGAGACGGCTTTATACTCGGAAAATTCCGTAAAATCGATAACGGAGCCCTGTCCGACTTTCTCACATACAGCGATAATTCCGAGTCCGCACTCAGCGGCGTTACTATCTCACACAAGATAAACGGCGAGGAAAAGCTGCTCGCCGAATACGAATCCGCGCTCGCACCCTACGTTGGTGCGCTCACCTTCCACCTCGGCAGGAAGTTCACATTCGGTGATGCTTCGGTGAATTATGCTATCCGCCGCGGCGAGAGCTGGGGAGCTGTGCTCGACAAGAACCAGAAGCAGCTCTGCAAGAACAAGCTCAATGAGCTGTCTCTTACTCTCGGAGCGGAATCATCTGATGCAGCGTTCGAGCTGTGCGACCTCAACGGCGACGATGTCCCCGAGGTCATCGTTTCGTCGGGCTCCGCGACCGATTCCACCTGCTCTGTCTACGTCTTCAACGGCAATGAGCTCACTGAGATAGAAGGCACCTACGGAAGATACGGCAGGCTCCTCTTTGATGTGGAAGCGCTCGTTTTCTTCTCGGAATCCGAGACAGGAATGACCTACTGGAGCCTCGCAGACAGCAGCTTCTCTGCCGACAGCTATGTGAGCTCCGGCTCTGTTATGGAGACCGGCAGGAAGTATCCGCTCAGCAGCGCCGGGATCGAAGCCTCACTGGTATAAGCTATGGCAAAGTCAAAATTCGTATATACGTGCAATCAATGCGGCTATGAGAGCTCGAAGTGGAACGGAAAATGCCCGTCCTGCGGCGCATGGAACAGCTTCGAGGAGGAGCTCGCAGACACAGTATCTGCCGGAGGGAATGCCTCGTCCGGCAGCACTCATGACCTTCTGGACAGCATTCTTGAGCTTGCGGACATCGGCGCAGACAATGATGTCCGCTATGATACCGGTCTCGGCGAGCTGAACCGCGTGCTCGGCGGCGGACTCGTCAAGGGCTCGCTCGTGCTTCTCGGCGGAGAGCCCGGCATCGGCAAGAGCACGCTCCTTCTTCAGATATGTCAGTACCTCGGCGAGGAACACGCTGTTCTGTACGTATCGGGCGAGGAATCAGCACGGCAGATAAAGCTCCGTGCGAAGCGTCTCGGCGTGGATACCGAGAATCTCTATATCCTCACGGCAAACGATGCGGAAGCTGTAGCCGCAACTATCGCCGGAAGCAACATCGACATCGTTATCATCGACTCGATACAGACAATGAGTATCAGCCGCATCTCATCAAGCCCCGGAAGTCTCACGCAGGTCAGGGAGTGTACGAATCTCTTTATGAGGACCGCGAAGAGCGAAGAGGTACCCGTGATCATCGTCGGACACATCAACAAGGACGGCGCTATCGCCGGACCGAAGGTGATGGAGCATATCGTAGACGCAGTGCTGTATTTTGAGGGCGAGCGCCATCAGAGCTATCGCCTGCTGCGCGCTGTCAAGAACCGTTTCGGCTCGACGAATGAGATAGGCGTGTTTGAGATGCTCGACAAGGGACTTGCCGAGGTCGCAAATCCGTCGCAGATGCTCCTCTCCGGCAGACCTCACAACGTCTCGGGGACGTGCGTTGCGTGCGTAATGGAGGGAAGCCGGCCTATTCTTGCGGAGGTGCAGGCGCTTGCGGCAAAAACGAGCTATGCTGCACCGAGGAGAATGGCTACGGGCTTTGATTTCAACAGGCTGAACATCATCATCGCGGTGCTTGAAAAGCGGCTCGGCGTATTTATGGGCAGCCTTGACGTATACCTCAACATCGTCGGCGGATTCCGCCTTGACGAGCCGGCAGCCGACCTTCCTGTTGCAATGTCGCTTTATTCCGGCATAATGGACAAGGAGATAGATGAGGAGCTCGTCGCATTCGGCGAGATAGGGCTCGGCGGCGAGATACGCTCTGTATCACACGCCTCTCAGCGCATAAAGGAGGCAGAGCGAATGGGCTTCAGACGCGCTGTTATCCCGAAGCAGTGTATGTCCGGGCTGGACAAGGACAGCTACGACATCGAGCTCATACCTGTATCGGATCTCAAACAGGCATTTGCAGTTATCAGATAGACAGAAAAAGAGGACTCCGAAGAGTCCTCTTTTTCTTATATCATTATATTCCTGGAGCTTGCCTTATGAACACACCCGATACGCGGAGATAACTTTCGTTACAAATCATCTATGACGCGACACTGGCTGCGCGGACACCGCGCTTCCTGGAGCTTGCCTTTTGTATGTATCCGGTGCGCGGACACCGCGCCTTATGCGTTCTCGGGGAGAGATGTGATAGCGCCTGCGTCAAGCTTCTGAATGGAGAGTGCGTCTCTTGCTGTAACACCATCGCCTCTTGCATATACATCGGCGTTGTCGAGTGCCTGCTCATTGAGTCCGTACTTGTCCTTGTTTGCGATGAACTGGAGAATTGCAACTGCATCTGAGATAGAAACCTTTTTATCGAGGTTCGCATCGCCGAGAACTGTATTGACCGGAACTGTTGCAGTAGTTGTGGTCGTGCTCTCAGTCGTAGTAGTTGTTGTGGACTCTGCTGTTGTTGTAGTTGTCTCAGTAGTAGTTGTCGTTGTCGCAGACTCAGTAGTTGTAGTCACAGGAGGAGTCTGACCGTCAGCATATACTGCCGGAGCAGATTTCTGTGAGATGCCGGAAGCCATATGGTAGCCGAGGCTCTTGTATGTGCCGTTTGTCTCTGCGAATCCGCCGGGCTTGGGTGAACCGTCAGCGTTTCTCCATGCTTTGTGGAAATCAGTACCCATAGCAGGAACGTCAAGCGAGATGAAGTCGCCGTCTGCGGGCTTTACAACATCGCCTATCTTAGCGCCGCTCGTCATATCGACCTGATTCTTGTTGTAGTAGTAATTGCCGTTGTTATTGAACTGGATAGAATTCGTCATCTTGCCGACGAACTTGTCTGTTGCAAGCTTTATGCCGGGTGCATTCGTCTTAGAAACCTTGCCTGTGCTGTAGTAGGACATAAGGTTCACAAGAGTTGCATCGGAAGCGCATCTGTAAACGAAGTAGTTGCCCTTTCCATTGCCGCCGATACCGTTGTTGTAGGCTGTGCAGTCCTTCATATCGCCGAAGAGCGGGTTGTTGTTGTCTGTAAAGCCGCAGTTGAGGTTCTCGAACGCGAGGCAGTTCTCGACCTTGTGGCGTGTACCTACAGCGCCGCCGCCGAGCTTGAAGCCGTTTCCGTCGCAGTCGCCGTAGCCCTTTCCGCCCTCGGTGAAGCCGTTGCGGAATGCGATACAGTTCTTGATAGTTACCACGCCGATAGGACCGGTCGCTTCCTTAGCGTAGAGATCCCAGCCGTCATCGGAGTTGTTGTAGGCGATACAGCCGTCGAATACATTGCCCTCGCCGCAGGTGAGCTTTGCAGCGAAGCCGTCAGCGTTCTCCATTGTGGCATCGTCGCAGTTATTGCGCGATGTGCAGTTCTTTATGAGGTTGTTTGTCGGCCACTGAGCAATGGTATTGTAAGAGGTATTGAGACGCGAGAGCTGGAGACCTGTGTCCTGGTTGCCGTCGAACACCATCATTTCGATGATGTTGTTGTCGCCGGAGAGAAGCATACCGTTATCGCCGGCATTGGCAATGGTGAAGCCGTAGAAGTGCCAGTAGCTTCCGTCAAGCGCGAAGCCTCTTGCAGAGGTGCCCACAGCCTGACCTGTGAAGTCAAACTTTACACTGGCGCCGGGATAAGCAGCGATAGTCTTGTACTTGCCCTGTGCGCCTGCATTGGACTCCTCGATCGTGATGGTGTCTGTGTATTTATATGTGCCCTCGAGGAGGTAGATATAACCTCCTGCCGGCACGTTCTTTATCGCTGTAAGAACGTCTGTAGGCGAATTTACGGTCTTTCCGTCTCCGCCGCCGCTGGGTGAAGCGTAGATGACATTATCGCCGGTAAAGGGAGCATTCCCGTTCACAGCGGGCGGAGTAACTGTGCCCTGTGAAGTTGCAGTCGTTGTAGTTGTCTGGATGTCTGTCACTGCCGGAGTCTGAGTTGTAGTAACGACAGGCTGATCCTTTGTAGTAGTAACAACGGGAGCCGGAGTGTTATCGTCCTTGAATCCGCTTCCGATAGCGGTGATCGAATCCTTGTAATTTACGAGTGCGCTCTTGAGAGCAGAATTTACAGCATAGTCCTCATCGTCAGCGGAAGTGAACTGCCACTTGAAATCGCCGCCGTCAACACGTCCTGCGCCAGCCTTTACGACTGCCGGAACGTTCTCGGCGCTGTCGGCTGTGTAGCTGTACATAATGCCCGAATCTGTATCGAAGTTGTTGTATGTGGTGCCGCCCTGCTTCGTCTTTACATTTGAGGGGACCTTCTCATTGCGCGAGGAAGCCTCATATGCATCGAAGTCAGAGCCGTTCTGCTGATAGGTGACGAAAGCCTTCTGACCGCTCATAACGTTGCCGAAGGACTTGATGATACCACCGTCCTCGCCGGAGAATGTGCCGCCTGTTGCGATATCAGAGCCCTGCATCGAGCTGAGCATGGGGTACTTGCAGTTGCGGAAATAGTTGTTCTCGACGAAGCACGAGGATGTCATCGTTACACCTACGCCGTACTTTGCATTGCCGTCGAAGTAGTTATTGTAAACGTGAACAGAGCACGTTCTGATACGGGGGTGACGTGAGTCGGAGTGATCATACCAGTTGTGGTGATATGTTATATAGTTGCTCGTAGTCTCGTCCTTCATACCCTGAAGGTTGCACTTGCCGTTGTCCCAGAAGTGGTTGAAGGAGTGAGTTACGTAAGACGACTTCTTTGTATCGAGAGCGCCGTCGCCCTTAGCCTGGTCAGCATCAGAGCCTGCATCGCCGTAGAAGAAATCGCAGTTGTGTACCCAGATGTGGTCGTTGCCCTGCTGGAGTCCACAGTCATCGCCCTCTGAGCTGTTGCAGTTCATAAAGCCGATGTTGCGTACCTCACAGTTCGATGTGTTCTTCAGCACGAGACCGAAGCCGTTGAAGGTTGCATCGCTTCCGATACCCTCAATAGTAAGACCGCAGGTAACAGTATCAACGTAGAGGTCTCCCTTGTTGAGGACGGACGGGTCGGTGATATTGCCGATGAATCTGATACATACGGGGCCGACCTTTTTGTTGCTCTTGAGATTCGTTATGATGTTCTGAACGCCTGTGAGCTGAACGTTACTTCCGTTCTTATCGGGGAGCGATACGCTTACTGTGTCCTTGTTTGCATTTGTGACATAAATGACAGCTGCGTTGCTCTTGAGAGTACCGTCATCGTTGTAAGCACCCGAAGACGAGCCGTTCACAAAGCCGAAGCCCTCGCGCTTGTGAGCGGAAGCTGTTGCATTTGTCTCGCCAGCCTTTGAGCTGTCCTCATTTCCGTTGATGATGGGGACTATCTTCATCGTGTGCGAGCCTGCCTTCAGACCTACCGCATCGGCTCTCATAAAGCCGGGGTACTGTCTGATGAGCATCGAGTCTATCTTCTTGCCGTCAACATAAACGTTGTAGCCGGAAGCGCCCGACACCGATGACCACGTTGCATACATTCCCTCGCCATATCCTACAGCTGAAAGCACCTTCACGCTGCTTTCAGCTGCAGCGGCTGTCAAAGCCGTATCAGAGAGGTTTGTGATGAACGCACTTGTAATAGTACCTGTTGCTGCTGTGATAGACATTACCGCTGAGAAAGCTGCCGCAGCGGTCCTCTTTGCGAATAAAGAGTTTTTCATTTTTCATTCCCTCCAAATTTCCAAGCTTCGTAATGAATATAATGATTTTTACTTTGGGGGGTGTGGCGTATCCACATCTGATCCCCCGCATTTCCCTATGTTCGTATTATATACCATATTTTCGCAGGATTCAATGATATATAGTGCTCATTAACTGATATATTGTATTGTAATATTTCTAATTATGCACACGAAAAATCATAAAAGGGCTGTTGAGTGATTCAACAGCCCTTTTACATATCAATTATCCATTCAAGTGTCTGCGCTTTGCTATCTTTTCCGCATACATATCCGCATCGGTCTCCTTTACGAGGAACTCGAAATCGGTATTCTGCGTCGTATCGGTGCGGTAAATGCCCATACTTGCAGCAATGAGATACGGCTTGCCCTCCGTAGTGTTATAGCGGTTGAGCTTGCGGTTTATGTCGTACTTTATCTGCTCGGGTACGCAATTTCCTGTTATAACGGCAAGCATCTCGTCTCCGCCGAAACGGACGCATATCGCGTCCTCCGGACATGAGCTCTTCAGCGCCTGCGCAACTGTGCGGATAGCGTTATCACCTGCCCCGTGACCGTAGTTGTCATTTATGTACTTGAGTCCGTCGAGGTCGACAAGTATCACAGTCACAGGCACCTTCTGTCCAATAAGACTGCGCTTGCGCTGCTCGAACTCGTTGCTGAAGCTGAGTCGGTTATACAGCCCCGTGAGCGAATCGAACTTGTACATTCTTTCGATACGCGCGGTGAGGTAGAGCTGATATTTCAGGTTCACATATCCGCCGAGACCGCTGCCGACAGTATTGACTATCTGCGGTATCTTGCAGAAATCGACTATATCATAGTCCGAGAAGTGGAAGCAGGTATATCCGAGCGGAACGTTCATATATGAGATAACGTTGAAGATCAGCGGATCGCCGTTTTCAACGATCTTGTCAAGATTCGGGATAATGTCCCTGCGCTTGAACGGACGCTGACGGAAGGAGGCGAGGTCGCTGTCGAAGAAAACGAACATCTCCTCCGGAAAATCCATACGCGGTCCGCCGGCGAAATAGTTTCTCTTTGAGTCGATACACTCCTTATTTATGATACAGACGAGGTCTCTTATCTTGTCGGTAAAAAGCTTGCAGGCGCAGTCGACGATGTCGGTGCAGCTCTGCATACTCTCCGTGATAGCCGAAAGCACCACGCTGTCGTCCTGATAGCGGTAGAAGCGGTCATTGAAGCTTCTGATGATACCGTTGCGCAGCTCATCATCGCTGTTGTCACAGCCGCAGGAGCTGTTGATTATCAGCTCGGGCTCGACGAGGTAGCTGCCGGTCTTTACGCCATCATTGAACAGCTTCGTCAAAGCATCAACTATACTCGGGACAGAAGCTGCACAGCCGCAGTAGCTCGACGTCATACGCGGTATCGAAAGGTTTATCTCGTCGATGCCGTCAAATCCGGTAACGATAATATCGTCCGGCACCTTGTATCCGTGCTCAAAAAGCACAGCACAGACGTTCAGCGCCATAATATCGTTCGCACATATTATCGCATCGGGGATATCCCCCTTCGCGAGCAGAGCCTCAGCTGCCTCACGTGCAGGCTTAGCCCAGAAATTTCCGTAGCTGACCATATCCTCGGTGAACTCTATGCCGTTCTCCTCGATGACCTTCCTGAATACCTCCATACGCTCGTCAGAGAAGATATTCCCCTTGAATCCGCCGAGAAAATGCGGCTTTTTAGCTCCGTGGAACTCGATAACGTGGCGCACGACCTCCTCGAAGCCCTTTTTGTAATCAAAGCATATGCTGATGCAGTCCTCGCGCTGAGCGTCGACGATGATCACCGGCACATTGTGTCTGTGGGCGGATTCGATGACTTTGTCAGTGATGGTCTTGTTCTTTATTCTCTCGTACATTACTATGACCACATCGGTCATCTGCATATCAACGAGCCCGAAAACTGCCGATTCTGCGCGGATATTATCATCGCTCCAGTAGAGGTCGGTATTTACATTATATATGAACAGCGAGGCATTCAGTTCCTTCAGCCCCTTGTTCAGCTGCATTATGAACCTGATATTGTCGATGTCATTCAGTCTTGAGGTACATAGTGAGACTATTTTTCGTCCGTTAAGCATACATTTCACCAGCTTTGCTATTACTATTGCCGCGTCATTCCACGTATAGTATTCTTATTATGATTATACCACGGATTTGCTGAAAATTCAACCGCAACCGCCGCAATATTTGGTCATAGTGGTAAACTTTCTGTGAACTTTATCTGTCGGTACACCCTGCTCACTGAACAAAAAAACAGACTCTCCCGGGATATTCCCGAGTGAGCCCGTTAATATATCTTTTATCAGAGAACAGCCGCCCTGAGAGCCTCTGTTCTGTCTGTCTTCTCCCATGCAACACCGAGGTCCTCGCGTCCCATATGACCGTATGCAGCGAGCTGTCTGTACTGCGGCTTTCTGAGGTTGAGCATCTTGATGATAGCAGAGGGTCTGAGGTCGAACACCTTTGCAACAGCGTCCGCAAGCTTTTCCTCGTCTGCCTTGCCTGTGCCGAATGTGTCAACAAGTATCGAGATAGGCTTTGCTACGCCGATAGCGTATGAGAGCTGGACCTCGCACTTGTCAGCAAGACCTGCTGCAACGATATTCTTGGCGATATATCTTGCAGCGTAAGCAGCACTGCGGTCAACCTTTGTCGGGTCCTTGCCGCTGAATGCTCCGCCGCCGTGGCGTGAATATCCGCCGTATGTATCAACGATTATCTTGCGTCCCGTAAGACCGCTGTCGCCCTGAGGTCCGCCCACAACGAAGCGTCCGGTGGGATTGATGAATATTTTTGTATTCTCGTCCATAAGCTCAGCCGGGATGACCTCGCGGATAACTGTCTCCTCGATGTCGCTTCTGAGCTGCTCAAGGGAAATATCAGCAGAATGCTGAGACGAAACAACTACTGCATCGACGCGGACAGGTCTGCCGTCGTCGTATTCAACAGTCACCTGTGACTTTCCGTCAGGACGGAGATAGCGGAGAGTGCCGTCCTTTCTCACCTCTGTGAGACGGAGAGCGAGCTTGTGAGCGAGCGAAATGGGTAGCGGCATAAGCTCGGGAGTTTCATTGCAGGCATAACCGAACATGATGCCCTGATCGCCTGCACCGTTTGAGAGACCGTCGCTGTCGCTGTTCTGCTCACGGTACTCGAAAGCCTCATCCACGCCCATAGCGATGTCCGGCGACTGCTCATCTATAGATGTGAGCACCGAGCAGGTGTGTGCATCGAATCCGTATTTTGCTCTGTCATAGCCGATGTCAGAGATGACCTTGCGTGCGATCGAGGGAATGTCGACTCTCGCCTTTGTAGAGATCTCACCCATACAGAGCACCATACCTGTAGTTACAATAGTCTCGCAGGCAACACGGGAATTCTCGTCCTGCTCAAGCATGGCATCGAGAACAGCATCGGAGATCTGGTCGCAGATCTTATCGGGATGTCCTTCCGTTACCGACTCCGAAGTAAAGAACTTTTTCATATTATTTCCTCCAAAAATAAATCTTTCCTTACCAAAAAGAAAGCGCGTCCGGAAAGACGCGCGTACTGAACCTTGTTCATGTTCCTCATCTTTCGGTATATACCGCAGGATTTAGCACCTTGAATGTCAGGTTGCCGGGCTTCACAGGACCTGTTTCCTCCGCCGCTCTTGATAAGGTATGAATTAATTATACTACGGTGACAGATATTTGTCAATACCTATCGGAAAGTGTTATATCCGGGCAACAGACTTGCTCTGCGGCTCAGCTTTTCTTCCTGTAGCCGGTCGGTGTGACTCCGACTATCTTCTTGAACTGGCGCATAAAATGCTCCTCGTTGTCGTAACCGCACATCGCCGCGACCTGTGAGACGGTGCAGCCGGTCTCGCTGAGTATCTCCTTCGCCTTCTCTATCTTTCCGTTTATTACGTCGGTCATACACGAAACACCGAATATCTCGCGGTAGACGTGCTGAAAGTATGAGCGCGACATATTCACATCCGCCGCCATAAGGTCGACATTCCACTTTCTCTGCGGATTGCGGTATATCTTCTCGCGCAGCTCGATGAGCAGGTTGTAGTGCGGCTCGGCTGTCGATGCCTGACCGCTCTCACGCATAGTGCAGCGCTCTTCCGCCTTCAGCAGCAGTGTTTTCAGCATAGCGTCCGTGATCTTCAGCCTGTGACTGTTCATCGAGTAATACTCAGATGTGATATTCCGCATAAGCTCCGCGATAAAAGCAGTATCTGCGAATCGCAGCGGAAGATCGTATATCAGCTCGAGCGGCTCAAGGAATTCGCTGTCACCTGCTGCATCGAACTCAACCCAGCTGCATACAAGGCTTTCGTCCTCGGCAGCGTAGTCCACCTCGCAGCTGCCGTCATAGATAATGAGCGTATCCTCGGGGAGCACTGCTTTCCTGCCGCCGAAACGGAAGCATATCCTGCTGTGAGCAAGCACGAGCAGATAGACTCCGCTTTCGGGTCCGCGCCTGAAACGGTAGCCGCTTTCATATACAGAGCCGTAGCCTGTCGAGCGAATATTCATATCTTACTCCCCCTTTTGGGATTTTTCCCGTTCTTCATCGGATATTTCCGACTCAGCCATTTTCCTCAGACCCTCAGGCTCTGCTCAAGCTCTGTATCGGGCTTGACGAAGGCTGTCTTGTAGTTCGTGAAAATGACCTTTCCTGGCTTCGCGCCCGAGGGCTTCTTCACATACCTCGCAAGGCAGTAATCCACGGGAACGAGCGTGGAATTGCGTCCGCGGCTGTTCACGGCAGCGATGACAGCTGCCTCCTCGATGGTCTTGTCGGGCGGAGTCTCGCCGTCGGTCACGATGATGACGTGCGAGCCCGTTATCGTCTGCGTATGGAGCCATATATCGGTTTTTTCAGCGAATTTCAGGGTCAGCTGGTCATTCTGGTGATTGTTCCTGCCGACGAGTATCGTGTACCCGTCGCTCGACTTGTATTCTATCGGCGGAAGCGCCTTCGGGGGCTTTGCCTTTCCGCCGCCCGAGCGGATATAGCCCTGCTCGCTCAGCTCGAGGCGGAGCTGGATTATGTCATTCTCGGACTCGGCTCGGGTGAGCGCATCAAATACGCTGTCGAGGTACTGGAGCTCCTCCTCGCCCTTTTCTATCTGCCCTGTGAGCTTCTCCTCCGCAGTCACGCACTTCTTGTACTCGGAATAGTACCGCTGAGCGTTCTGCGCCGGTGTTTTGCGCATATCGAGCTCTATTTCGATGCTCGGGCAGCTCTCATCGTAGAAATTCTCTACAACAGCTGAGCTGTCGCCCTTCTGTATACGGTAGATATTCGCTGAGATGAGGTCGCCCCAGAGCTTGAATTTGTCCTTTTCCGCACATTCCGCAAGCTCCTGCTGCTGGACTGAGATACGCCGTGACGTGCGCTCGGTGAGGTTCACAAGGAGCTTGAAAAGGTCGTTCGCACGCTGTTTTGTACGTGCGGCACGGTCACGCTCGAAATAGAAATAGTCGAGCAGCTCAGATGCAGAGCCGAGCTCCTTTGTCAGCATAAGTGTGCCGTACTGATTCAGACGGATAAACGAGAAATCCTTCAGCATCCCGTCCCTGTCGGACGCCGCACAGAAGCAGCATTCCCCTTCCGTGAGCTGCTGACGGGTACGTTTTATCGCATACAGCAGGCGGTCGAGCTGGTCGCCGTCAACGGTATCACTGCGCAGCTCGGCACCTCTTCCGGCGAAGAAGGTCCACTCTCTCGCAAGTACCGGAGATATACCCTCGAATACACGGATAAGCGCCTTTGAGAGTTCCGCCGGCTGCACACTGCGCAGTCTCGCGGTCATCTCCTCCGGCTCGGCGGTCAGGAAATTCAGCCTGTCATCGCGCGGCGGGAGCGTGTATCTCATTCCCGGCAGCACCATTCTCTCACGGGACATCTCCTCGTCCACACGCTTGATGCTGTCGATGACCCTGCCCTCGTTGTCGATGATGATGAGGTTCGAGCAGCGTCCCATTATCTCACAGGCGAGCGTAACTGTAACTATGTCGCCGAGCTCGTTGACGCACTCAAAATCGAGGAAGAGTATTCGCTCAAGCCCGTCCTGACGCACTGCGAGGAGCTTTCCGCTGCCGAGGCGCTTTCTCAGCAGCATACAGAACATCGGCGGAGTCTGCGGATTATCGACCGACTTCTCAGTGATGTGGACGCGCGCGCTGCCGGCATTTGCCGAGATATAGAGCTTTTTGCTGCCCGAGCGGGTACGTATCGAGATAATGACCTCCTCGCGCGAGGGCTGGTGTATCTTGTCTATCCTTCCGCCGACGAGTGGCTGGAGCTCATTTTTTACTGCATACAGAAATGCACCGTCGAGTGCCATAGAATCATTCCCTTACTGAAAGTTTTCGCTTATAAATTCGTGCAGCGGCTTGCGCACGATGAGTTCACGGTTGCTGCGGAACCATTCATATGATCCGCAGAGCACCTGCTCAAGCGGCGTAACATCGGGCATTATGCTGCACATCGCCGTCACATCGAGCAGGTATTCGTAATCATAGAACGGGAAATAGCTCCTCTGCGGAACATCAGCCCCGACATACCGCAGCTCCGCCTTTTTCCCGAGAACGCCGTAGCAAAGCCCGACCCACTTCTTTATATCGACAGGCTCAGGGTCTCCGACGTTGAAAATGCGCTGCTCCGGCTGCTTTTCAAGGAGCAGCTCCATAAACCTGCACATATCACCTATGTGGAAGAACTGGAGCTTCATCGAACCGTCCTTCGGTACGTAGAACGGCATATCCCCCTCCGCACGCTCGAATACGAACGCTTCGCGGTGGAGGTTGTTCATCGGTCCGCAGAGGTAGGGCGGACGCAGTATATACGCCTGTGGTACGCGCTCGCGGAGGAGTTCTTCGGCAGCGAGCTTGTTCGTGCCGTATGCGCCCCATATCGCGTTCGGACCGCACTTCTGCTCCTCGCGGAACGGCTGCGGCAGAGTTTCGGGGTAAACGGCGCTGGAGCTGACGAAAATGTAGCTTCCGAAGCTGCCAAGCGCGTCAAGAAGCTCCCGGACGTCATTCTCGCTGTATGACGACACGTCCAGAACTGCATCAAAGCTGTAACGCTTCAGCGTATCACCGAGCGAATGCCTGTCCGCACAGATATGGCGTACATTCGGCTCCTGCGGCTTAGTTCCACGGTTTAGCACGTACACCTCGTGCCCCTTTCCTGCAAAATATCCGGCAGTGTATCTGCTTGCGAAAACAGTCCCGCCAGTGACAAGAATCTTCATAATTTGCTCCTCATTTCTTGCGATAGGTCAATACTTCAAAATCAGCCTGCACCGAGAGCTTTTCGAGTGCTTCAAGGCGTTCCTGCTCGGTCTTTCCGGTCTTGTAGTAGTACGGCGTCATCGAGAACAGGCTTTGTATATCCTCCGCGCTGCCAAGCTCCATAGTGAAGCTGACCCTGCGGACACCGATATGCTCGAATCCGTCAAGCTCATACGGCTTCACCTCATTGCGGTACGGAGTGTCATAGACAGCTTTTTTCAGCTCCCACAGGTGGTTTTCAGACGGTATAGCCATTATCATTATGCCGCTGTTTTTCAGCACACGGCGGTATTCTTCTCCGCAGTACGGAGCGAACATCGTGATGAGCAGATCGCAGCTCCCGGACGCAACAGGGAGATGAAACACGCTCGCAGCTGCAAAACTCACCGATCTGTCGCGCTTTGCTGCATACTCGACCGCCACCTTAGATATATCGGCTCCGTACATTTCCACAGCAATATCTGACCGGTCAAAAGCTGCTCTCACAGCGGAGGTGTAGTATCCCTCGCCGCAGCCGGCATCGAGCACGACACAGCCATTTTCCGCGTATCTCAGGGCTTCATCGCACACGGCGCTGCAAAGCGGCGCATAATATCCTTTATCGAGAAAATCTCGCCTTGCCTTCACCATCAGCTTGTTGTCGCCATGAACAGCCTTGCCGATATGCTTTGACAGAAGCAGATTCACGTAGCCGCTCCTCGCGATGTCGAAGCTGTGTCTGCTGCCGCACACATAGGCTCTCCCGGATATTCCGAGCTTTTCTCCGCAGACAGGACATATCAGAATGCTCATCGTCTCACCTCAGAAGTAAACACACGGATCCGTGGAGCTCTCGGCAATTTCCACGTCCAGCTGCGGATATTTTTCTTCAAGCACACGGCGCAGCTCCCATATCACGGGATTCTCAGTGTGGAAGTGACCGCAGTCGAACAGCTTTACGCCGCTGTTTTCCGCCTCCATCCACACATCGTGCTTTACATCGCCGGTAACATACGCATCACACCCGGCAGCTGTGATGTCCGCAAGGAACGAGCCTCCCGAGCCCGAACAAAAACCTATTTTACGCACTTCTCTCGCTCCGGCAGATACACGGATGTATTCGCAGCCGAAAATTTCCTTCAGAACCGCCGCGAACTCCTCCGCAGGAACGCTTTCCCGGAGCGTGCAGATATAGCCGCACTGCTCGTCATTTATGTACCCGGGCTCGCCGTCAAACCCGAATCTCCGGCTTAGCTCGCGGAGGATAACGCCGTTCGTGCCGCGCTCCGCCTTGTCGACGTTCGTGTGCATACAGAGCGCGGAAATGTCGTTCTGAACAAGGCGATAGACCGGCATTTCGCTGCTGATGCTCCTTATCGGGTCGAAGATGACAGGGTGGTGCGAAACGACAAGGTCAGCGGCTTTCAGCTCCGCTTCGTCGACCGCTCTCCTGTCGATGTCAAGAGTGATGAGCACCTTGCAGCAATCAAGACCGGCGTTGACGAGGAGTCCGGAATTGTCCCATTTTTCCTGCGTATCGAACGGGTAAACATCGTTGAAAAGCGAGCATATAGCCTCCACCGGAACAAGGTCGCTGCCGTTAGCGAGCTTATACGAGAGCGCACGAAAATGCGCTGCATCTCCCGATTTTCCTGCACTTCCGAGAGCTTCTGCGACCTTTTCGAGCCTTGCCGACTCGCGCTCGCGGTACTTTTTGCCCATTTCATCGTCATCGGCGAAGAAACCGTACAGCGTCTCGAACTCGGTCAGGCGCCGGCACTCCACCGACTGCTCTGCACACATCACAACGTACAGCTTGTCACCGTCCGCGATGGCACGCTCCTCGGTTATCTGCAAGCCGAGCTCATACATCATTTTGCGGAGATGTTCCGGCTTCGTCATCGGCTGGAGGATCCACCTGATATTCTCACAGGACACGTCCCCTTCCAGAGCTCTTCCGACAATATCCGCGATAGTTTCGCCGCCCATTCCGGCAATGACAACATCGCTCACCCCGTCAAGCGGCACGCTCTCGAGTCCGTTGGAGAGAACGAGCGACACCTGCCCGGCAACACCGTACTTCTCGACAGTGCGGCTTGCAGCTTCAAGCGGTCCCTCCTTTATATCAGAAGCGATGACCCTGCTGCACTTTCCCGAGCTTATCAGCTCCGCCGCAAGAAGGGCGTGGTCAGTTCCGACATCGCACACTATCCCCTCTCCTCCGACGAGGTCAAAGCAGGTCTGCAAACGTGAATCGAGCATAAAAATTACCTCCGCTCATAAATTTCGGCGTGCCGGAGTCCGACACGCCGCGCTTACGCTGTTAAATTACTCCTCTGCGTTGAGCTTTGCAAAGCAATCGCTGCAGTAGACCGGTCTGCCGTCCTTGGGCTCAAAAGGCACCTTAGCCTCACCGCCGCAGTTAGCACATACACCTGTGTACATTACGCGCTCAGCTCTGCCGGCGTTCTTTCTTGCATCACGGCAAGCCTTGCATCTCTGGGGCTCGTGTGTGAGACCTTTTTCTGCGTAAAATTCCTGTTCGCCTGCTGTGAATACGAATTCGTTTCCACATTCCTTGCAGACTAATGTCTTGTCTTCGTACATGTTTTAATACCTCGCTTATAATATTTGGACCACGAGCCGGAGTCGCACCGGCACCTTTGATAAACAACGCTCTTGATTTAAGCTACCCGGTCATAATTAATCCTTCAGATACGCACGTATCTTCCGCCTTGCTCTCTGCATGGCATTATCGACAGATTTTTCGCTCATCCCGAGCTTTTCTGCTGTTTCTCTGTAGCTCACACCGCGTATCACCATAGTGAACACCTGACGTTCAGTCTCCGAGAGCTCACTCTCGACAGCCTGTTTCAGCTCAGAGAAGAAAACCTTATTCATATATATGCTCTCGGGAGTCTCCTCGGAGAGCACGTCCTCGCCGACCTCGTCGATATTCTCGCACACAGCCGGAGCCTTCGCCGCTTTTGTGAGGAAGGTGCGCATCTGATTGACAACGCATACCTCGGCAAAGGTCGAAAACCTCGCATTCCTGCCGGAGTCATATGAGGCAATAGCCTTGAGAAGTCCCATAAGCCCCTCCTGACAGAGGTCATCACGGTCAGTCTCGGAGGAAGAAAGCATAGCTGCCTTGATAAAAATAAGCTTTGTATATCGAAGAACAAGAGCCTCACAGGCGAATCTGTCCGTCGCAGAGGCTTTAACAAGCTCCTCGTCGGTCATACTTTCTATAGCATTAATTCCGTTATCAAGCACTTTTTTCCACCGGCGTTCGTGCGACCTTTCGGTCAGCTGAGAATATGTAATAACAGATTCCGGCGGATCCGGTCAGGACCGGACCGCCGGGACATCGTCATTATGTTTCAGATTCCTTTGCAGCCTCTTCCTCGGCAGCCTTCAGAAGATCAGACATATCGAAGCTGAAATTGTTCTTCTTCGGTGCAGGCTTGGCAGCATCGGGAGCATTGTTGTGAGCAGGCTTGTTATTGTTGTTGAAGGAGTTTCCGTTGTTATAGGAACCGCCCGAAACTCTTGCGAAAGCCTCGTCAGCAACTGAGTTCTTTGCCGAATTGCCGCCGTTGTTTGCAGCGCCGCTGTTCGGCAGATCGAATGAAGGTGTAGCACCCGAGGGAGCCTTTGCAGCCTCGAAAGCAGCCTGAGGAGCAGAAGCTCTCTCAACAGAAGCCTTCTCGTCGGGCTCGATGGAGTTGCGAGCCTCACCGATAATGGTCTGAGCCTCGTTCATCCTGTCGGTAGCCTGACTTGTGAGCTTAGCCATAGAAGCCTTTATATCAGCAAACTTGGTGTTTACGCTCTCGATCTCGTTTATGAGCATAAGACGTACAGTCGAAGACATAGCATTGATCTTGTCAGCCTTGCTGTTAGCATCATCAACAGTGGACTTAGCCTGAGCGTTAGCGTCCTTGATAGTCTTCTCAGCAGCGGAATTAGCCTTTGCAACTGTCATTTCAGCTGTCTCGTTAGCCTCCTTGACTGTCTTGGAAGCGGTAGCGTTAGCCTCTTCGAGAGCAGCCTTAGCCTTCTCGTCAGCCTCCTTGATTGTCTTGTCAGCATTAGCCTGAGCCTCGCTAACGAGCTTGTCAGCCTTCTCCTTAGCTTCCTTAGTGGTAGCCTCAGCCTCTTCAGCAGCCTGCTTCTTGAGCGAATCAACTGTCTTCTGAGCCTCTGCGAAGAGAGTGCCCATCATAGCAGCAGGATTGCTTGCGTTAGCCTTGAGCTCTGCTATCTCCTTATTGAGGCTGCCGATCTCCTCGTCCTTCTTGGCAACTGCGTCAGCAACGGCAGTCTCCTTAGCCTTGTTGAGTTCAGCGATCTTGCTGTCTGTTTCGGCAGCTTCCTTTATCTTAGCCTCGAGCTGGCTGGTCTTGGACTCGAGCTCAGCAGTGAGCTTAGCGATATCCTGCTTAGCCTTGACGAGCTCAGCCTCAGCAGCGGGATTGCCGGCAGGTGCAGCAGCCTTTTCAGCGTGAGCAGCAGGTGCAGCGGCAGCAGCCTTTTCAGCAGCAGCGAGCTTGTCGTTTGCGGTCTTGAGCTGACCTCTGAGAGAGTCTATCTCTCTCTTTGCAGCCTCGAGAGCAGCAGTTATCTGTGCATTTGCAGGAGCAGCGCCGCCGGCAGGTGCAGCAGCCCTCTCGTTCGCGATCTTGAGCTCGCCTCTGAGCTTGTCTATCTCGTGCTTAGCAGCCTCGAGAGCAGCCTGAGTCTGAGCATTTACCTGAGCTCCGCCGGCAGCAGGTGCAGCGCCGCCCGCTCTGAGCTGAGTGATGATCTTCTGACCCTCGTCGACCTTCTTCTGGAGCTCTTCGTTCTCCTTCTTTGCGGCTCTGAGAGCGTTGTTAGATGCATTGAGCTTCTCCTGCAGATTATCTAACTGATTTCTGTACTTGAGAACCTCCTGCGGGTCGGCAGGACCTGATTCTTTAGCTTGCTTAAGCTCCGCTTCAAGACCTGAGATCTTGGAATTAAGCTCATCGAGATAAGTAAGCACATCTTCTTTTACAAAGCCTCCACCGATCTTGGTGGTTCGTAATACTGTTGGTTCGTCCATGGTTCACTCCGTTCCCCGCAGCAAGTGCGGAATAAAATTAAGGGATAATACGCCTTGTAATAATTATATCACAATCACAATTCCAATTCAACCATTAAAATGTAGAAAATTTTAGTTGATTTTAGTGCAATTTACTATATACATATTGACGAAAAAACGGCTGCACATTTCTGTGCAGCCGTTGATAACGCTTTTATTCAGTTGCCGAGGATCTTGAGAATATCGTCAAGATCGTAATCGGTGCTCGAAGAAACGGGCTTGGGCTCGTTTGAACCGAATCCGAGACCGTCGATGAGCGGATTGTCGATCGGGATGATATCATCGATACCTGTCGCAGCTTCATCAGCAGCAGGAGCCTCCTCAACAGCGGGAGCATCTGTATCCTCGAAGCCGGCAGCGATAACTGTGATAGTCATCTCGTCCTGCATATCCTCCTTGAATGCAGTACCGAAGATGAACTCAACACCGTCAGCAGCTGTATCTGTGATCATCTTCGTTGCCTCATCAACATCAGCAGAGAGCACGTCCTCAGACATAGCGATATTGATAAGGAGTCTCTTTGCGCCGGAGATAGAGGTTTCAAGAAGCGGGCTGGAGATAACAGCATTTGCAGCTTCCTTTGCCTTCTCCTTGCCGGAGCCGTGTCCGATAGCCATATGAGCATAGCCTGCGCCGCGCATGATCGTAGAAACGTCAGCGAAGTCAAGGTTGATGTAGCCCTCTTCAACGATGAGGTCTGAAATGCTCTTTACACCGGTCTTGAGAACGTCATCCGAAAGCGAGAATGACTGCTTCATAGTGAGCTGCTGCTTACCGTCAAGAAGCTTCTCGTTGGGGATAACGATGAGAGAATCAACGTATTTTCTGAGCTCTGCGATACCTCTTTCAGCCTGAGCCATCTTCTGCTCTCTCTCGAAGAGGAAGGGCTTTGTAACAACAGCGACTGTGAGTATATCCATTTCCTTGGCGATCTTTGCAACTACAGGAGCAGCACCTGTTCCCGTACCGCCGCCCATACCGGCAGTAATAAAGATCATATCAGCGCCCTTGAGGTGGGCTTCGATCTCGTCTCTGTTCTCCTCAGCACTGCGCTGACCGATCTCAGGCTTGTTGCCGGCGCCTCTGCCCTTTGTGAGCTTGGTACCGATCGGTATCCTTGTTGTAGCCTTGGATTTATTGAGAGCCTTTGCGTCAGTATTGATAGCGATGTACTCGATGTCATTAACACCGGAATCGACCATGCAGTTTACAGCGTTTCCGCCGCCGCCGCCAACGCCTATGACCTTTATGTTAACATCGGGTTCCATTGCTTCTTCATAATTAAAATCTGACATTTCGAAACTCCTCCTACTTTTATTTATCTGTATCTTTTAAGTAAATTTCACCCTATAAATACACATATCATTTTAGCATATTATTCGTAAATTTGCAAGCAACTGAGCAATTTTCTGAAATTTCGTTGATTTGCACAATCGAATCATATCATTTAGTCTCGGCTTGCACGTATTTGTCACTGGTCATTGTAAATATCGGTGTTCTCGTAGCCGTCATAGCCGAATCCATCGCCGTAATCGCCGGCTCCGCCGTCCTGACCGTAGTCTTCCTGACCTGTGCCGTAATCCTCCTGACCTGTGCCGTCACCCTGCCAGCTGTAATCGGGGTCGGGCTGCCAGCTGTTATCGGAAACGGCAGTTGTGGTAGTTGCAGCCGATGTCGTCACGGGCAGACCGTTCTCATCGGTCACTATAGGCGCAGTCGTAACATCGTCAGCCTCGCCGCTCATACGGAAGCTGCACTGCTTCGAGCCGACCATCATAAGATAGCCCTTCTTGCCCTTGATGCTCTCATCGTTCATAGCAGCCTGTGCGAGGTCGAGCTTGTATTCAACATCGCTCCAGTTACCCATTTTAAAAATGAGTCCGCTCCTGTAGTTTACGGTGATAGCGTATTCGTTCGTGAGGTCGATCGTCGAAATGTCGGTGTTATCGTCCCTGTCGAAGCGCTTTATCAGCTGACAGAAGGCGTCATACTTATTCTCGTTCTTTGACTGTATCGGCTTGCCCGGCTCGGTATCGGCAGGATCAAAGCCGTAGATTATCGGCAGATTCTCCACATCCGTGTAGAAGTCATTGTCAGCGAGTATCTTTCCCTTCCGGCTGACGAGGAGAACACCGTGCTCGTACTGGATATTGTAAGCCGGTACGCAGCGTGTGACCTTTATGCGGAGCGTCGAGGGAAAATCCCTGTCAACGTCAGCTGTCTCGACGTAGAGAAGCTGATCGAGAATGCGCTGCTCAGCCTTTTTAGTATCGGTTCTGAACAGGTTATCGCCTGCGTGTATCCCCGAGACCTCGACAATATCCATAGAGGTATACGTCTCAGATTCGCCGGAAACGACGATCTCGTCAATATTGAAAAGGAATGTGAAGCACATCGTTACGCCCACAGTGAGCACCAGAAGCAGCACAACGACCGTATAAACGCTCATCATACGCTTGCGGCGGCGCATACGTTTGCCGCTGTTCTTCCTTTCTATGTTGGTTTTTTCGACATCGTTCATATTAACACCAAACCTCTGCCGTCACGCCCGGCATATTTTTCCGCCGAGTGAGCTGACAGCCTCCTCAAATTTTTCATATCCCCTGTCGATGTGCGCTATACCGCTCAGACAGGTCGTACCCTCCGCCGCGAGAGCCGCAGCAGCCATTGCCGCACCTCCGCGAAGGTCGGTCGCTTCGATGTCCGCGCCCCTGAGCCTCGGGACTCCGCGGACGACTGCCACCTTCCCCATCACCTCAATGTCCGCCCCCATTTTTATGAGCGCACCGGTATGACGGTAACGGCAGTCAAAGATATTCTCCTCAAAAACGCTTGCACCGTCAGCCGTTGCAAGAGCCGCCATAAGGACAGCCTGCGCGTCCGTCGGGAAGCCGGGATGCGGCATAGTGCGTATCCTGTCGCGGACCGCCTTCAGCCTACCGCTGCTCCTGAGGTATATCCTGTTTTCAGCCGTGTATATGCGGCAGCCGGTCTGCTCCAGAACGGACAGGAACGGCTCCATTTCGGCTGTACAGGCATTTTTCAGTATTATCTCGCCACCTGCCGCAGCAGTCATCGAGAGGTAAGTTGCTCCGGCGATACGGTCGGGCATGACCGTGTGCTCGCAGCCGTGCAGCGTATCGACGCCGCTTATCACGATACTGCTCTCGCCGTCGCCCTTTATATCAGCGCCGCGCCTTCGCAGGAAATCGCACAGGTCGTGTATCTCCGGCTCTCTCGCAGCGTTGTTGACGATAGTTTCGCCCTCCGCGCACACTGCACAGAGGATAATATTCTCGGTCGCTCCGACCGAAGGGAACGGCAGCGTTATCTTAGCTCCGTGAGCTCTGCCGCCGGGTATACGGCAGCGTATCCTGCCGCCGTTTTCGGAAATATCGGCGCCCATCCTTCTCAGCGCCGCAAGGTGCATATCTATCGGACGCGGACCGAGCTCGCAGCCACCGGGTATACTGACGGCACACTCCCCCGTCCTTCCGAGGATAGCGCCCATAAACATAATTGAAGAGCGCATTTCGCGCATAAGCTCCTCAGGGATCTCCGAGCCCCCGGCACCGCACGGGTCAATGACCGCAGTGCCGCCGGAAATACTGCATTTGCAGCCGAGACAGCCCAGTATCCTCGAAGCCGAATAAACGTCCGTCAGCGCCGGACAGCTTTTCAGCACCGACTCGCCCTCGCCGAGCAGAGCCGCTGCCATAATGGGAAGAGCGCTGTTTTTGCTGCCCTGTAGAGTCAGCTCGCCGCTGAGACGGCTCCCTCCCGTAATGATGAATCTCTGCATAATACCACCTCGCAGCTTTTTGTGTATATTATGCATCGAGGTGTGTTTATGTCACAGGTTAGCCTGTAGGAATCTGTCAAATGTATCTGCCATTTCATCGGGAATGAGCGCGTACATCATATGCCCCTTGTCGGAGAGATGTACCTCGCCGCCGCATTTCTCGGCGAAATCAAGTCCGGCTTTGCGCCAGCTGAGGTTCTTGCTGAGCGTTTTCATATCGCTGATGAAGAAGCAGCACGGACATTTCAGCGCTCCCGTATCGGCAGCCTTCTTCGCGTTATCGGTCATGAGGCGTGATTCCTCGTAATATTCGCGGTTGGCGATATTCTTGTAGAAGAGCCTGCGGTAGACCTGCTTCTCCTCGTCGGTGAGTTCATTGCCCGTCATCAGCCCCGAGACATTCTCGGTCTTGCTCTTTATCAGCTTCGCAAAGAAGCCGTCCCTGGCTATTTTTTGCAGGAGCTTATGGGACTTGTCAAGCTGTGCGAGCCGCTTATCCTCGCCTATCTCCTTAGACTGCTCCACCGCGAGTTCGGGCACACCCATATCCATGCTCAGCACTGCCTTGACCTCGTCGGGATAGGTATTCGCCCAGTAAACAGCCTCAAAGCCCGAATACGAATGCGGAGCGAGCACATACGGCGGCTCGATGCCTGCCTTGCGCAGAGCCTCGCGGTCAGCCGCAACGAGATTCTCTATCGTGCGCGGCTCATCAGTGCCGTCACTGAAGCCGTAGCCTGCCTTTTCAATGACAGCAATGCGGTACTTCTTGGACATCCGCCTGTATATCGGCTTATATTCGAGCACAGGACAAGTCACTCCGCTGCCTGACATAAATACTATGGTGACAGGCCCCTCGCCCTCTGTGTAGACATTCAGCTTCGTGCCGAATACATCTTGCTTGTTCTCGTATCTCATTTTTTCCCTTTCGCGATGAGCTTCTCGACAACAGCGAGTATCCGCTCATTCGTATCGCTGAGATGAAGGTCAGCCGCGCTCTTCGACATCACCTCTACGCGGTCGGGAGCGTTATAGAGCTTCTCTATCTCGGAAATTATCCTATCATCGGTGACGTCCTTCTGCTCGATAACGACAGCTGCTCCGGCTTTTCCGAGCACCATCGCATTGTGATACTGATGATTGCCCGCAACTATCGGCGAAGGAATGAGTATCGAAGCCTTTCCCGCTGCTTCGAGCTCAGCAAGAGTGGAAGCACCGCTCCGGCAGATAACGAGGTCGGCAGCTGCAAGGCATACGTCCATATCGTTTATGTATTCAGTGATGCGCAGACGGTCGCTTTTCAGCGGTATACCGGCTGCCTCCATAGCCTGCGGAAAAGTCTCCTTGCCCATACCGCCGTAGCCGTGGATATGGTTTATGCTGAGCTTCTTTCCGTAATGCCATTTTATAGCGGCGGCCATTGTCTCATTTATGCAGCCTGCACCGAGACTTCCGCCGAACGAAAGTATCGTGAAATCGTCATTGAAGCCGAGCTTCCTGCGAGCCTCGGACTTGCTTATGGTATTGATATTGCTTCTTACGGGGAGTCCTGTAACGCTGTACTCGAACTTGCTCTTATCCATAAAGTCGAGTGCTTCCTTGACGGTGAGCATAACGTAATCGACTTCCTTTGAGAGCAGTCTGTTCGTAACGCCGGGATAAGCGTTTTGTTCGTGGATAGCAGTCGGGATACCCATTCTTGCCGCCTTGCGTATAACAGGTCCGGCAGCGTAGCCGCCCGTACCTATCGCAATATCGGGCTTGAAGCCCTCGATTATCGCCTTTGCCCTTCTTCCAGAGGCCGCAAGGTAAGCGACAGCCTTTGCGTTCCTGCCGATGTTCTCGATAGAGATACGGCGCTGAAAGCCTGCTACCTTTATCGTTTCGAGCCGATAGCCTGCCTGCGGAACGAGCTTAGCCTCCATTCCCTTCGGCGTGCCCGCGAACAGGAACTCGGCATCGGGATATTTCTGCTTTATTATGTCGGCGATAGCAAGACCGGGATTGATGTGTCCGCCTGTGCCGCCGCACGAGATAAGGACTCTCATAAGAATGCTCCTTTATGCGTTTTTAGGTTCGTTGTAGTCGTCGCTGCCGTCATCGCCGTCCTCATCCGGAAGCGGAACGGTCTCCTCCTTTTCGGGCTCATAGTATCTGTGCTGCGATATATTGAGCATTATGCCCATTTCCGCAAGCTGCATTACGAGCGCCGTGCCTCCGTAGCTGAAGAACGGGAGCGAGATACCGGTATTCGGTATGAGATTGCTTACAACGGCGAGGTTGAGGACGGTCTGTATGCCTATCTGAGTCGTGATACCTACTGCGATGAGCATACCGAAGCGGTCCTTGCAGCGGACTGCGATAGAATAGCCCTCGATTATGAGGAGGAAGAATACAAGTATTATCGCGAGAGCTCCCACGAAGCCGATCTCCTCGCAGACTATCGGGAAAACAAAGTCGTTCTTTGTCTCGGGGAGGTAGAGATACTTCTGACGGGAGTTTCCGAGCCCGAGACCGAAAAGTCCGCCCGAGCCGATAGCTATGAGCGAATTCGCGGTCTGCCACGTAACATCGAGGACGTCCGAGAAGGGGTCTCTCCACGAGGCGATACGCTTTGCAACGTAGCTGTCCGGAACCTTCGACTGCCACGATACATAGCCGAATGCCGCAAGCAGAGTGCCTATAGCAAGCACCGAATACTGCTTCCAGTTAGCGCCGCCGCAGAGTATCATAACAACTGCGATAACGCTTATGAGCATGATACCGGAAATGTGCTTCTCAGCCGCGATCAGCAGTACATACACACCGAGCAGAGCCACATATTTCAGGATACCTGTCTTGAAATCGTTCATTTTTCTGCCGTCGCGCTCCATACTGTAGGCAAAGAATATGATGAGCGCGAGCTTTGCGACCTCAGAAGGCTGAAGGTTTATCGGACCTATGTCTATCCAGCGCCGTGCGCCCATCGAACCGCCCTCATCGTTACCGATGAGCAGTACCATTACGAGGAGCACGCCCACGCCGATATACATTATTCCGGCAATATTGAAGTTTTTCAGTATGGGCAGCTTTATCTTCATAAAGTTGTGGTAATCCATCTTCATAAAGAATATCATCGCGACAAAGCCGATACCGGCAAAGACTGCCTGCTTCTTCGCGTAATAAAGGCCGTCGCCGAAATCGCTGTATGCCCACGCATAGCTCGCGGAAGCCATCATTATGAGACCGACAACGAGAAGTGTCATTACATAGGCAAAGAACGGGACGCTTATGTCGCTCGACCTTGTATCGCCCACGAATGCACGCAGGATACCGCCGGAGCTTCCCTTCTTTTTAGTCTGTGCAGCCATTTATTCCTCCTACAGTCTTAGTCCGGTTCAGCTGAGTGCCACCAGAGTTACTATTCCCAGTACGCCGAATATGATACCTGCGAGCGAGAATGTGATGACTATCTTGTACTCACTGTAGCCGCTCATCTCGAAGTGGTGGTGTATGGGAGTCATCTTGAAAATGCGCTGACCCTGATGATCAGAGCGGAGCTTTTTGGTGATCTTGAAATATGTCACCTGTATCACTACCGAGAGCGCCTCGAATATGTAAACGAGAGCGACGAGCAGGAGAAGCAGGTGCTTGTGGAAAACGAGTCCCACGCCAGTAACAGCCGCGCCGAGGAACATCGAGCCCGTGTCGCCCATAAAGCACTTGGCGGGGTTAAGGTTCCAGATAAGGAATCCGAGACAGCCGCCTGCGAGCGCCATAGTGAAGAACGAGAGCTCGTTTTCGCGCAGGAATGCGCAGCATACCGTGAATATCAGCATAGCCACGAACGTCACCGAGCCGCACAGACCGTCAACGCCGTCTGTGAGGTTTACCGCATTCGTGAGGTAGATGATAACGGGTATCATCAGCACATAGTAGAAAATGCCGAGCGAGGGCGACTCCCAGAAGCCGAGGTCGATGGTAGTCTTGCCGTCGCCGAATTTGAATATCATAAATAGGAATCCGAGCCCGAACAAGGTCTGAAGGGCTATCTTCTGCCACGGGGTCAGACCGTCGTTGTTCTTGCGTGCGACCTTGGTGTAATCGTCGATAAAGCCTATGAGTCCGAACAGGAGCGAGAAAACGATGACGCTCAGCAAACGGAAAAAGGCATTATGTGTTTCCGGAGCTGTTGAATCGAGCCCGTATCTGATACGGTAAGCCCAGTATCCGCCGATAGCGGTAATGACTGTCGATATGATGAACATAAAGCCGCCCATTGTGGGTGTACCCTGTTTTTTGGCGTGCCACTGCGGACCGTCCTCAGTCTTGATAGGCTGCCCGAACTTTATCCTGTGCAGGAAGGGCACCAGCCATTTGCCGGATATACCTGCTATCGCGAACGAGAGCAGTGCAGTGAACAGGTTTATTATCCATAAAGACATAAAACAAAACAACTCCAATTTTTATTATTGACTTATTTTCATTACAAAAGCTTCAGTCCGTCCGCGACTACCTCGCGCTCATCGAAGTGGATATGCTCCATTCCGCCGATTATCTGATAGTCCTCGTGACCCTTTCCCGCAAGGACGATAATATCGCCCTTCTGAGCCGTTTTCAGTGCGTGATAGATAGCCTCGCGGCGGTCTGTCACAACGTCATACGGAACAGCCGAGCCCTCAAGTCCGGTGAGTATCTCGCGGATTATAGCCTCGGGGTCCTCATTTCGCGGATTGTCTGATGTGACGATGAGCCTGTCGGCGTATTTTGCCGCAGCCTGAGCCATTTTCGGACGCTTTGCCGCATCGCGGTTCCCTCCGCAGCCGAACAGACAGATGAGTCTGCCCTCGGTGTACTCCTTTACGCTGCGCAGGATATTCTCGACAGCATCGGGAGTGTGTGCATAGTCGCATATGACCGTGAAATCGCGTCCGGTCGGGATGACCTCGCATCTGCCCTTGACGCCGTTATAGTTTCCGATAGCGTTTATCACTGTCTCGGCAGGTATGCCCTCGCGGAGACATACCGCGATAGCCGCCGTAAGGTTCGAGACATTGAAAAGTCCCGGTATACGCGTCTTTACGAGGCGCGACTTATTTCCGCAGCAGTACCAGAAGCTGCTCCCGGTGGACTTTATCTTTATTCCGTCCGCGTAGATGTCGGCATTTTCTTTCACGCTGAACGAATACTTCTCGCATTCTGTCTCGCTGTAGAGGCGTCTGCCGTATTCATCGTCGGTATTGATGATCGCCGCATCACAGATGTCGAAGAGCATTTTCTTCGCCTGATAGTAGTCCTCCATATCCTTGTGGTAATCAAGGTGATCCTGAGTGAGGTTCGTGAACACAGCCGTCCTGAAATGTGAAGGACCGATGCGTCTCTGGCAGAGCCCGAAGGAGCTGACCTCCATAACAACGTATTTGCAGCCTGCCTCAGCCATTTTTGCAAGCACCGACATAAACTCGAAGGTCAGCGGAGTGGTGTTTTCGGTGTGTATCACCTCATCGCCTATCTCGTTCTGGATCGTGCCGATAAGACCTGTTTTGAAGCCTGCCGACATAAGGATATACTTGATAACGCTGGTGGTCGTGGTCTTTCCGTTCGTACCGGTAACGCCTATCAGTGTCATTTTCCGTTCTGGATGACCGAACCACGCCGCACAGAGCTTTCCGTACATCTCGCGTGTATCGCCGACGACTATCTGTCTGTCGCCGAGCCCGAGGTCGCGCTCGCATACCACCGCAGCAGCGCCCTTTTCAAGCATTTCCCCTGCGGCGTCGTGACCGTCGAATCTTCCGCCCTTTATGCAGACAAAGAGGCTGCCGTCAGTGACTTTCCGCGTATCGTCAGTGAGCGAGGTTATCTCGGTATCACCGATAGCTGTCACAGCGTTTTCTTCGATAAGGTCTCTTAATAACATACTGACCGCCTCCGTATCTTTCTTAGTTATCAATCTCCGTCACCGAAGACTGAGAATTCAAGCTCTATCGTAGTGCCGACGGGCTTCTTCTCGCCCGGAGCGATGCTCTGATTGCTTACCGCAACTCCCGCACGGCGGACAGATGCTCCGCGCGCAACGTAGTTGAGCTGACAGTATGCAGCAGATTCGTTTGCCATTTCCGGTGTAAGTCCCCTGAAATCCGGGACCTCTGTATAGTCGACGGTGTGGCTGCTCTCTGTATAGAGGTATACCGTTCCGCCCTTTGAGATCATAGTACCTGTAACAGGCGACTGAGCCACAACTGACGTGCCCTCGCCTATCTTCTTGTAGTTTATGCCGAGTCCCTCAAGGGTATTCACTGCGTCCTCGACGCTGCCCTCAAGGAGAGGTACCTTCACATCGAGGTTCGCGAGCTCTTCTGTGGTGTATTCGGGGCTTATCCCGAGATAGGGAAGAACATCGGTGAGGATATTTCTTGCCGTCGGAACAGCGACCTGACTTCCGTAATAGCCGATCGTCTTGTCAGGCATATCCGCGAGCACAAGAAGGATTATCTCCGGATCGTCCGCCGGAGTGAAGCAGCAGTACGAAGCACCGTACTCCTGATCCTCGGCATTCTCCTCCTGATCCTTCTGCATTACAAGACCCTTCGCGGTCTCCATAAGACGCTGAGAAGTACCGGACTTTCCGCCGATGGAATAGCCTTTGATAGTAACATTTCCGCCGCCGTTGCCCGAAACTACCTTTTCGAGGCAGTCGCGCATCTTCGCGGAGGTCTCCTCTGAAACGACCTGACGCTTTACCGTACGCTCGTTCTTGAGAACGACGTTGCCGTCCTCGTCGAGTATCCTGTCAACTACATAAGGCTGAAGGAGGTAGCCTCCGTTTATTGTCGCACAGTATGAAGAGATCATTTCCATAGGTGTGATAGTCTCGCCCTGTCCGAACGAACATACCGCGAGATCGACATTGGTCATAACATCGACATCGAAGCCGATACCTGCTGCCTCTGCCGGGAGGTCGATGCCGGACTTTTCATCAAGTCCGAATGCACTGAAGTAATAGCAGAACTTCTCCACGCCGAGACGTCTGCCGATCTCCATAAAAGCCGGGTTGCACGAATTCGTGAGAGCGGTCTGGAAGTCCTGCGGACCGTGACCTGCTGTGTTGTGGCACTTGATAGGAGCGAGCGCACCTGGAAGCGTTACCTGTCCGCCGCACACGAACGAATCCTTTTCGAGGTCGATGAGGTTCTCCTCGAAGGCTGAGGCACTCGTGATGACCTTGAATACCGAACCGGGCTCGTATATCTCAGAGATACACTTGTTTCTCCACTGGTTCTCACGGGCAGCGATCTTAGCATCTACCTGCGCCTGACCCTTGAGCTCTGCTATCTGCGCGGCGACCTTGGGGTCGTAGATCTCATACGGCTCATTGAGGTCGAATGAGGGATATGTAGCCATTCCGTATATCGCGCCCGTCTTGGCATTCATCAGGATAGAGCAGCCGCGGTTCTTTATGTTGAACTGCTCGACCATTTCCTTAAGGTGCTTTTCGAGGATATACTGGATATTCATATCTATCGTCAGGTAAATATCATTTCCGTTCTTTGCCGGATACGTCTTTGAGTACCTGTAGGGCAGCTCGTTTCCGTGGGAATCCTTGGCAGAGATAGTTCTTCCGTCAGTTCCGGCGAGGTAGTCATCGTAGTAAGCCTCAAGTCCGTATATGCCGTAGCCGTCAGCGGCAGTGAAGCCGATGACCGGGGCGGCGAGCTCGTTCTGCGGGTAGTATCTCTTTGTATCCTCCTCAACATTGAGACAGACCATACCCATATCCGTGAAATATTTCAGCAGCTCATCGGCAGCTGTCTTTTCCACCTGCTCCTTGAGAACGTGATACTGGGTCTCCTCGTCCATAGCGGCTGAGACCTCCTCGGGCTTTATGCCGAGCTTTGACGAGATGAGCGCCACTGCCTCCGCGCGGAACGCCTCAGCGGAATCGGGCAGCTTGTTCGTTACTACTATCTCCTGCTCTTCGCCGTTCTCATTGGTAGTTGTCTCTATCTGAGCCTGATAATTGCCCTGCTTGATGTCTTCCTTCTGCTTGTCGATACGCTTCTGAAGGTTCTCCATATCCGTGCGGAACTGCTTCGGGTCGAGAAAGACCTTATAGACAGACGCGCTCTTCGCGAGCGGAGTTGCCTTTGAATCGTATATCGAGCCGCGGTGGGCAGGGATGATTATCGAGCCGAAGTGCTGTTCGTTAGCCATTGCCTGGTACTTTTTGTTGTTGAGCACCGAAATATTGAAGAAATTTCCTGCAACAAGCGCGAAAAGGACGAAGAATCCTGTCTTCATCACAAATCGTGTCCTGAGCTTCATTCCGCGTGTAGGAACATTCTTTACAGCCATATTCTACTCACTTTCTATGATTATCGTTGCAGTAACTCAACATATCCGCTGAGAAACTGTACGTTTTACTTACTTTGCTGATAAAATAGAAGAAGGCAGGGTATTTTGAGTGCCCCGCCTTTGAACATCCGGTTTTTTTATGTGATGTCCTCTTCTATTGATACGACGAAGTATCGCTCCGCCTGTAAGGCGTGGGGACGTCCGCCCCTGTCCGTATTTCCGTCCCCGGACAGGGGAAGCGTTCCCGGTATTCCGATCACTCGTTGTATCTCCAACGTTCTACTATAACTACGGCATATATATTTTTTCGAGCCGTTAGCTTCTTTTGTTTTGTTGTGGGGGCAGTCCTGTTTCTTTTTTATATTTTATTGACTTACCCTCTGAAGTATTCCACGCACCGGTCGATAAAGTTCCGGAGCTTAGCGAGGATACCCTGATCCTGCTCTGGAATGTTGACAACGTCGTCAGTCTGTATCTCGATGTACTTGATCTGAGATGAGTCTATCTTCTGCATACCAAGCACGTTTTCGGCGTACTCTTCGACGTTCTTTGCGCTCACCTTAGCCTGCAGCTCTGACTGGAGCCTGGCGTTTTCCGCCTCGGCAAGGTTCAGCTCACTTTGCAGGGACGATACCCTGCTGTACATCGTGTTGCGTCTGTTGAGACTGTAGATGACACAGCCCAACACAGCAAATGCAAGGGCAGAAATAACAATTATTCTAAAAACAGAACCGCTCTTTGCTTCCGTTTGTTTCATGGTAATTCGCGGTCTTTTAGCACGGGATCTCCGCTCTGGCTGCGAATCCGGCTTTTCAACAGGCTTTGCTGCAGCTTCATAACTATAAACCGAATCGCGTTCAGGCATTTATATCTCTGCTCTCCTTTCGATAATTCTGAGCTTGGCGCTCCTTGCTCTGTTGTTTCCTTTGAGTTCTTCTTCATCTGCCTCTATGGGCTTTCTGTTTATAAGCTCCCCTTCGGGCTTGCGTCCGCAGACGCACACGGGGAAATCCGGCGGACATATACAGCCTCGGCACCATCCGGCGAACCTCTGTTTGACTATTCTGTCCTCGAGAGAGTGGAAGGTGATAACGGCGAGTCTGCCATTTGGCTTCAGGCTTGCGAAGGCTTTGTCGAGCCCCTCGGAGAGGTGGTCAAACTCACAGTTGACCGCTATCCTTATTGCCTGAAAGGTCTTTTTGCAGGGATTCTTCTCACGTCTCGCTTTCTGCGGAACGCTGTCCCTGACTATGTCTGCAAGCTGCAATGTTGTTTCAATGGGAGCTGTTTGTCTTGCGGCGACTATATTTGCAGCTATCCGGCGTGAGAATTTCTCCTCGCCGTACTCAAATATGATCTTCGCAAGCTGCTGCTCATCGAAAGTATTGACAATGTCTGCAGCGCTCATACCGGTCTTGCTCATACGCATATCGAGCGGAGCATCGGTATGATAAGAGAATCCTCTGCTTCCCTCGTCGAGCTGATAGGACGAAACGCCCAGATCCATAAGGATACCGTCAACAGCCTCTATCCCGAGTTCTCCGAGCACCTTGTCGAGCTCCGAATAATTCCGGTGTATCACCGTCGCATTCGGGAACCTTGAAAGCCGTTCGGTCGCCGCCTTGACGGCATCGGGGTCACGGTCGAGAGATATCAGCCTGCCTTTTTCGCTCAGCCTTTCGGCTATTGCAGAGGAATGACCACCCGAACCTGCTGTGCAGTCGACGTAAGTTCCGTCCGGACGGATGGCGAGCCCGGTAACGCAGGCACCGAGCAGCACGGGGATATGATTGAATTCCATTTCAGAGACTCCTTGAGAATGTGTTATGCACAGCCGCGCCATGCCGGAAGCATTCGCTTATCAGAGAACAACACCTTTAAGGGCAGCCTTCTTTTCCTCACGCGAAATAGCCTTTCTTGAAGCTTCGTAAGCCTCAGGGTTCCATATTTCAGCGTGATCGTAGTTACCGATGACCACGACCTGTCCCGAGATACCGACACTATCCCTGAGAAACTGGGATATAAATATCCTTCCCTGCTTGTCCGGCACCTGCTTTTCAGCACCTGCCATAACGCCTCTCAGGATATCGCCGCCAACACCTCCGGGGAGCCTGTCGTGGATATTCTTACAGTAACGCTTGAATCCTTCAACGGAGAAAGCGGATAAATAAGTTTCCTCATGACTCAGACAAATAAAAAATTCACTGCCAAGGAGTTCGCGAAGCTTGCCGGGGAAGCTCATTCTGCCCTTAGAATCGATACTCGGGTAGAACGTACCACATAACGGATCGAATAACACTTCGTCCATTTCCATTCTGCTTCGCCTCACTTTCACTTGATCTCAGGAATCTTTCACCTAAAAGTGGGTCAGACTTGCAACTCTTTACCCCTTTTCACCTCCCTGTATATCCATTATACAATGTCAGGCGGTTAGATTCAAGTAAAACGGGAAAATCAGGCGTAAAAATATTTCAACAAAACATCTAAGATTTTAGACATTTTGTTCAAATATTAACTCAAGCCAGTAAAATAGAACAAACATTTTTGCAGATCGTAATTTCATTTAACATCAAAATTCACCTCTTTTCACCCCCGGGGACACCTCCGGCTCACTCAAAGTGGGAAAATTCACCCACCAAGCCGCACCTCTCATAAATCGCAAATAAGTCTCTGAGCGCACGGACCTGTCCGGCGCTCAAAGACTTACAATATAGTATCGTATCTTTATTCTGTATTATTATGTATCGGAAGCTGTAGTTGGTTCTGTAGCAGTAGTTCCGCCGGAGTGAGCACTGCTCGCCTCCTGTGTGGTGGTTTCTGTAGTTTCCTCGCCCTGCGAAGCTGGCTCAGTGGTCTCCTCGCCGTTTTCGCCGGTAGTCTCCTCGACCTCAGTGGTCTCCTCAGGATCCTCGGGCGCGGGCTTGTATCCGCCGATGTCGGTGGGCTGGCTGTTGGGGTAAACGATGCCGGGAGTAAACTGATAATCGGCATCGACTACCTTTATCTCGGAAGTACCGTTCGGTATCTCCTCACCGTCGGGTCTGGGAGTGTAATACACGTTGAACTTCGACGATTTGAGCCCCAGTGCGAGCTTGAACTCATAGCCCTTCACAGTGAGCTGGTCGTCGATATTGACGTATGTGACATATCCCGTAGCATCGGAGTATGAAGGCTGTATCCACCTTGCCGGCTCGTCTGAGAGCTTGATGCTGTAAGCCTTTTCTATCATATTCCTGAGCTGGAAATCATCGACATATGTAACTGTTCCGTAATGCGGGTCATAGCAGGCATCGTAATCGCTCGAAACTGAGCGCAGATACGGAAGGTCTGCCCAGAAGACCTCATTGCAGTTTGCGGTGACACCGCCGCTCGAAGCGGAGAACATCGTGAGTGCGTAGTCATTGTTGTAGTACAGCGCCTGACCGAGCACCTCGCTCACAGCATCCACAACGACCTGCGGAGGATGCGGCTTGCATCTCAGGTCGGAGGAATCGCCGTTGTGGTACTTGCAGTAGGTGTATACAGCGACTGCCTGAGCCTTGATAGCCTCATAGCTCATACTTCCGCCGACTTCGTTGAACACGATCTGCGAGACCATTGAAAGAACATCGCCGGAAACACCGTTGACGGTGATCTCCTCCTCGTCCGCCGTGCCCGTATCCATCAAATATGTATCCGGGTAATAGTGGAAGAGAATGTCCTGATATGTCCAGCCTGCGTAGGTAGCGTAGAAATTGGCGCCGTTCTGGCTCATTCCGACTCCGTGTCCCCAGCCGTAGGTCACTATCGCGAACTTTCCGGGAGTGGACTCGATGACGGGCTCGCTCTCGAACCACGGTATATCGCCGACATATCCGCCTGTAACGTTGAGCTCGACAGGTGTCGGCTTCCTGCTTTTCTTCTTTGCTCCTGTGCTTCCCGATTCGGGAGAAGCCTCATAGCTGATGAGAGAGAGGCTGTCGTCATAATCGTCGAGCTTTGCCTTGTACCACTCTATCTCCTGCTCGCCTTCCTCAGCCTTTTCAGCCTCAGTTGTCGTCTCGGCAGATGTGGTCTCAGTGGCAGACGTGCTCTTCTCAGCCTCAGTTGATGTAGTATCTGCGGCGTCTGCTGTAAAGGTAGAACCGGTAAATGCAAGTACCGTTCCGGCTAAAGCAGCCACCGCCCTTTTAAAAGGTGTTTCTGTCTTCATCGCTATCACCTCTTTCATAGAGTCTGTATATGACTACTGCTGCGCTTCGGAGGAGGACTCCGACGCTGCCTCAGTAGGTGCGTGTGCCTTTTTGTATTCCTCAGTCCGTTCGATCGTGGAGAGGTCTCCTGCCTTCTCGCCCGGACGAAGTCTTCTTGCAATGATAATGAAACGCGAGTTATCCTCGTCTGCATAGCAGGTAGAGAGCGTGAGAAGCGGGTCGCCGTACTTCACGTCAACGCCTGTATCAAAGAGCTGGCAAGCCTTCGCGGAGGTGATATATTCGTTGTATATCTCCTCGTTGTCGAGCTCTATCATTGTCCAGTAGCGGAAATCCGCATAGTTATGACCGCTCGTGATACAGCAGTAGCAGATAACATAGTCATAGTCGCGGTAATTCGAGCTCAGCTCGATGAACGGAGACTGCTCGAAGAAGCCATAATCCTGACGGTATCTTCTGATAGAGCCGAACATCGTATTGTTTGCCATATTATGACCGTAGATGACGATATTCTCGGACTGGTCCTTCTCGACGCTGCCGAAGCGGTCCTCATAGTCCATAAACAGGCAGCCCTCGCGGTGTTCCTTTCTGTCGAGACCGTGCGAGAGGTAGTATTCGTTCCCCTCGTACTCCTGTCCGCCGTAGAAGAGCTTATCCGCCGGGATATAGCCAGGGTCGAGCGCAACTGCGTAATCCACCTTTGTCTGGTCTATTTTCAGCCAGCCGATGATGTCCTTGTTCCATTTGCGGAGCATTTTTGCCTTTTCTGTCATACCCTTTTCGGAGGGGACATAGTCATTATAGACCGGGAAGGTGAGCGGCTCTTCGGCGACAGTTGTCTCCGTCACGGTCTCGTCCTTGCCGATGACGTGTTCCTCCTTTTCGCTGCATCCGGAAAGTGATGCGGCTGTGAGCAGACCTGCCGCAGAAAGTGCTGCACAGGCTGCCAAAAGCTTTGCTTTGCTGTTCATTTTGATCCCTCGAAATTTGCTTTATGATCGCTTCTTCACGGTCCGTAGGGCACGAACGGTGCATCCGGATCATATTTTGCTTCCGGCTTCTGCTGCTGATAAACTGACGGCCAGAGGGGATTCGGATTGACCTTGCTGTTCTTCGTTCCCTCGTAGAGGTCCTCGCCGGGACGCACTCTGCGCGCCATGATTATCAGTCTGCCGCGTTCATTGCCCACAATATCGGTATTGCAGGTGTAGAGCGTCAGCAGCGGATCGCCGTATTTCACATCGACCTCGGTATTGCGGATAGTTCTGCGCTTTGCGTTGTTCACGAAGTCGTAGAAAGCCTCCTCGCTGTCGAAATCGTGGTGGTTCCAGCAGTCGAAGTAGGTATCCGTCTCGTCATCCGAATCGACGATGAAGAATGCGAATATTTTATAGGTATACATCTCATAATTCGAGTTGAATTCGACTATGGGGTGCTTTTCGTAATAATTGTCGATACGGCGGTAATTCTTGAGATTGCCGAACATACTCTCGTCCGCCATATTGTGACCGTACACCACAAGGTTGTCCGAATTCTTGCGGACAAGTCTGTGATCCTCGACGCGGTCGAAGCTGTTGCGGTAATCGAGGAAGAGAGCGCCGGTGCGTGAATTCTCGCCCTTGACGTTGATGTTGAGGTACTTATCGTTATCCTCTGCCTGAACGACAGGGAAAGCGACGATCGGGTCGCCGTCGATAGTAGGTATCGTGAGATAGCCGACTACCTCGTCATTGATGTCGAGCAGCTTCTTGGCTCCGGGGAGCATCGTGTAGTATTTGTCAGCCTGCGGAGTTTCCTCGACAGTAGTGAGTATCGGCGTATAGGTACGGTAAATATCGTCGATATTGCTGTACTCCATACTGCTGCGCCAGAGGTCGAGATAGTAGTCGCCGACGAAATATCCGCATACAACTATCGCAACGAGCGAGCACAGAAAAACGACTTTTCTGGCTATCTCAAGCGGCTTGTCGCCCTTTTCAGGGAACAGTCCGCGCAGCCTCTGACCGAGAGTCTTCGGCTTCTTTTTCTTCTTTTTTTTGCGGACAGGAGCACCGTTCTGAGCAGCAGCGCGCTGCTGTACGGGTGCCGGAGCTGTACGCTTCGGAGGAGGAGCCATCATCGGCTCTGCCTCAGCATAGCTTCTCTGCGGTGAAGGCTCCGATACAGGAGCTTTCTGCAATATCTCAGCCGAAGGAGCTTCCGCCGGTATCACGCGTGATACGGGAGCCGCTTCAGCAGCCTCAGCAGCAGTCTCCTCCTGAGCCGGAGCAGAAGTGCTCTCAGCAGGAGCAGTGTTCACAGCTGCAAGCCTGCCCTCGCGGACACGTCTGAACTTTGCCTCGAAGCTCTCCTCGGCAGGCTCCGGAGCCGTTTCCCTGACAGGAGCGGATGCCTCCGGCTCTCCGGCAGAGTGCAGCGAAGCCCTGATAGCCCTTATTTTTTCGGCTCTTCGGGAAGCTTCCGCGGCGGCGTTATCTTCATTCAGTTTATCATTAAGGTTATCGCTCATATTTACATTCCGCCTCCGCGCGTGGTTTACGGAAGCCGCCCCACATAGGTGCAGCTTTCCCCTTATCCATATAATTTTACACCATTTCCGGTATATTTGTCAAGGTCTGCACTCAAAGTTTCACAGTATCACCTTGAACTGTTCGGAGTTGGTTCACATTCGCAGCATTGTTCACAAATCGGATATGTTGAAAATGTGCATAGTGACAAAGCTCCGCTTCGTCTTATTTCGAGTAATTGAACGTCTTTATGGTCGTGCCCTCGACAGCCTTCTGTATCAGCGGCTCGAAATCGAAGCTGCTCTGTGCCTTTTCGATGTCCTCAAGGCGCGGCTTGACCTTCGGGTGACGGGGAGTGAATACCGTGCAGCAGTCCTCATACGGGAGCGTCGAGGTCTCGAACGTGTCTATTTTACGCGAGATCTCGATTATCTCAGTCTTGTCCATACCAACGAGCGGACGGAGCACAGGTATGCGGCATACAGCGTCCGTGCAGCCGATAGCCGCCATCGTCTGACTTGCCACCTGTCCGACGCTCTCACCCGTGATAAGGGCAAGGCAGTTGTCCTTTTCGGCTATGCGCTGGGCAATTTCCATCATCAGGCGGCGCATTATTATAGTGAAGAACTCCTCGGGACAGTTGTCCTTGATAGCCTCCTGTATCTCGGTGAACGGAACGCAGTAGAAAGCGATCCCGCCGCACCAGTCGGTCAGCTTCTCGCAGAGCTGCTCGACCTTGAGCTGCGCGCGGTCAGAGGTGTACGGAGGGCTGACGTAGTGGATAGCCGCGATGTGTACTCCCCTCTTCGCCATCATCCAGCCGGCAACAGGGCTGTCGATACCGCCCGAAAGGAGCAGCAGAGCCTTTCCGCTGCTTCCGACGGGAAGTCCGCCGGCGCCCTTGATATTCTCGGCGTGAACGTATGCATTCGTGTCGCGTATCTCGACTGTCACCGTCACCTCCGGCTCCTTTACATCGACCGTGAGGTTCGGGAACTTTTCGAGCAGCACACCGCCGAGCTCCGCGCATATCTCGGGCGACTTCATCGGGAAAGCCTTGTCCGAGCGCTTCGCTGCGACCTTGAATGTCTTAGCTGTGCTGAGCACGCCGCCGCAGTAATCTACAGCCTTTTCGGTGATGTCGGCAAAATCCTTCTCGCACACGCACGCTCTGCACAGAGCCGCGATACCGAACACCTTGCTGACGCGGTCTACTACCTCATCGAGGTCAATGTCGTCGTCGAGAGGAGTGATGTAGGTCGTAGACTGCGCGCTTGTCATCTGAAAGTGACCGAGACGCTTGAGTCTGCGCTTGATATTCTTAGTGAGCATATCCTCGAAGGACTTCTTGTTCAGTCCTTTGAGCACCATTTCGCCGTATTTTACCAGTACTATCTCTTTCATATTATCCTCCGTTTTGAGCAAGCCTCACCATATAAACGGTATCAGCCTGTATTTCACTTTTTGTTTGTATTCTTTATATCCGTCAAGCTCCGCTTCAAGGAGCTTTTCCTCGTTTTTTATACGTGCCGCGATAACGAACGGGTAAACAAGGAATATCAGGAACGAAAACAGCGAGCCGAGTATCAGCGGTATCATCAGGAACATCAGCACCGTCGCCGAATACATCGGGTGACGCACTATCCCGTAGAGTCCGCTGTCGATGACCTTCTGTCCCTCCTGCACCCTGACCGTTCGCGAAAGATAGGCGTTTTCGCGCATAACCTCGGCATACATCACATACGAGAGCAGAAACAGCACAGATGCCGCGATAACAGCAGGCAGCGGCAGTACGAACCAGCCGAAACGGTAATTCAGCCCTGCCGTCACGAAGCCCGATACGAACATCAGACCGCTCACTGCAACGACTGCCTTCTGCTCCGATTCCTTTTCCTTGGAATCAAGCCTTTTTTCAAGCAGCTCAGGGTCTTTCGCCAGCAGCACCACGCCCAGTATCAGTATCGGCACAAACAGCAGACCGATGAACAGCCAGCCGTAAGTATATCTGAATGTGCCTGCCGGCAGAAATATCAACAGCATCAGGAGCGCAAGTCCGACGACCGTTTTCAGTGCTCCTTTTATCGCAAGCTTTGCTTTCATAGCCTCGCCCCCTTTGACCGTTGTCCGGTATCAGCCATCATACTATTATAAATGTATCAGTGAAAGTATGTGTCGCCCTGCTCGGCGTTATAGTAGCCGACGACAACACGAACGCCCTTTATGAGATGCTTGTTGAGCTTCTCCTGCTGCGCGCGTCTCTCATATTGTCTGAGCTCATCGTCCTCAAGCTCGTGATCACAGCTCTGCCACGCCTCGACCGCCTTGCCGTTTTTGAACTTCACGACAGCATATCGCTTTCTGTTATCGCCGCTGTAATACTTATTCACCGCACTTTCAGGAAGCAGCTCACAAGGCTCATTGACCCAGTCGTCGCCTCCGGAAGTATAACGCACGTAATACTCCCCGTCAGCAAGGACGGCGGTCCCATTCGCCTTCCAATAGTCCTCGACCTGTTGGTTTGAGGCTTTGAGCAATGCAAGTGCAACTGCGTTCTCGCTTTCGACCATAAAACCGCTGAACGTCTTACGTATGCTGCAAGCGTATATCAGCATTCCCAACAGCAGGATAGCAACCGTCACTATCGCGAGAATAAATGGCTTCCGCCATTCGGGCGGTTTCTTTTCCTCTTCAATGATCCCGGTATTATCCACTTTATCCGCCTCCTTCTCAGTTCATACCCTGCCAGTCACGGAGAGTAATGCACATATTCCAGTAGAATACCTGCGCCGCCGCCCACGTAACGATATAAAAGATGCGGCAGCCAGTGAGTTTCGGTTTTTCTCCCGCTTTTTCAGCCTGCTTCCTTCTCGATATAGCCGACGCACAATAGCAGGCGACCCATACCACAGTAAAGAGCAGCGACAGCGCCGCCAGCCCGAGCCAGTCCATACGCTATCCTCTCACGGTTGCGATGCCCTCAGCGAGAGCCCTCGCGAACTCCTCTATTTCGGCTTCTGTCGTCTCGGCGGTCATACTTATCCTCAGAGCCGAATCCGCGCGCTTTCCGGTTATCCCGAACTGAGCCGGAACACCGCTCTGCTGCCCCTTCGAGCACGCCGAGCCGCTTGAAACGTATATCTCGCGTCCCTCAAGATAATGGAGCATTATCTCCGAGCGCTTGCCTGCCGCGGAGATATTCACCACATAGGGCGAGCCGTCCTCCGGAGAGTTGACCTCAACACCGTCTATCACGGAGAGCAGCTCTGTCAGCCGCTTTTTCAGTCCGGAAACACGCTCATACCGCTCATTTATCGTCGGGGAAAGCTTACGTACTGCCGCACCGAACGCACATATCAGCGGAACGCTCTCTGTTCCGGAGCGTATGCCCTTTTCCTGCCTTCCGCCGGTAGCTACCGGTATCAGACGAACTCCTTTTCGTATGTAGAGTGCTCCGACGCCCTTGACGCCGTGTATCTTATGTCCGCTCAGTGAGATGAGGTCAGCACCGAGCTGATTTGCCTTCACCGGAAGCTTCATATACGCCTGAACGCAGTCGGTGTGCGTGATGATGTCCTTGAAGCGGCGCTTTACCGCGGTAAATGTCTCCTTGACCGGAAGTATATAGCCGGTCTCGTTGTTGACGTACATCATCGTCAGCAGCACCGTATCATCATCGCAGGCGGAGATGAAGTCCTCCGCATAGAATCGCCTGTCCTCCCGCGGTGATACGCGCACGACCTCGAAGCCCTTGCTCTCAAGGTCGGCAAGCGTTTCCTCGACCGATGCGTGCTCGACAGCGGAAGCAACGATCTTCCGGCGTCTTTTTCCGTAAGCGGCAGAAGCTCCGCGGAGTGCAAGATTGTTGCTCTCGGTCGCGCCGGAGGTGAAAATGATGTTGTCCGGAGCAGCCCCGAGCGAATCCGCGATGAGCCTGCGAGCCTCGTCCATCGCAAGCTGTGCGTTGAGCCCGGCTCTGTGCAGAGACGAAGGATTGCCGAAATTGTCGGTCATCGCCTCGGTTGCAGCCTTCACCGCCTCCGCGCACGGCTTTGTGGTCGCGGCATTGTCAAGATATATCATAAGTTCACTGCTTTCTGTTAAAAGTAACTTTAATTATAACATACTACGGCAAAAAAAGCAATAGCAGAGACCGACAGACTGTCGTTCAGCACGCTAAAGCCGTAAAACAGGCGTATATCAAAGAATTTATGCCGAAAAATTGTAAAAAAGCCCTTGACAAGCTCGTTTTATTATGATATAATGATTATACCTCGTTTGGGGTCATTTTTTATGCCCCGCAGAGGGAGGCAAACGACCTACCTCCGCTCGCGGAGGAAATACTAATTCAGGAGGTGCCGTTATGAGAGTGAAGATTACATTGGCTTGCACTGAGTGCAAACAGCGTAATTACGTTTCCAAGAAGAACAAGAAGAACGATCCGGACAGAATTGAAATGATGAAGCACTGCAAATTCTGCCGCAAGCACACTCTTCACAAGGAAACAAAGTGATCGGAAGGAGTATTTTTTATGGCTAAAAACAAGGAAAATACCTCTGCCGATAAGGAGAAGGACACAGAAAAATCTGTTGCCCTGACCAAGGACAAGGATACCGCTGAAAAGAGCAAGGGTAAGACCGCGTCCGAAAAGAAGGATAAGAAGGAAAAGAAGTCCGCTAAGAAAGAACCCAACAAGATCGTTAAGTGGTTCAAGGACCTGAGGATCGAATTCAAGAAAGTTGTATGGCCCACCAGGCAGACCGTTATCAACAATACAGCAGTCGTTCTCGCTGTTGTTGCAGGCTCTGCTATCATTGTTGGCGCGCTTGACTTCGGATTCCTCCATTTACTCAGCTTCATCTACGAGCTCGGTAAATAAGATCTCTGAGGAGGATAGCTATGTCAGAAGCAGCAAAGTGGTACGTTATCCACACTTATTCAGGCTATGAGAACAAAGTAGCCCAGAATATTGAAAAGGTTGTAGAAAACCGTAAGCTTCATGACCTTATCCAGGAGGTCAGAGTCCCTACCGAAAGAGTGACTGAGATCACCGACGGTAAGAGCAAGGAAATAGAGCGTAAGACCTTCCCGGGCTACGTTCTGGTCAAAATGGTTGTTACAGAAGAAACATGGTATGTTGTCAGAAATACAAGAGGCTGCACCGGCTTCGTCGGTCCTGCTTCGGAACCCACTCCCCTTACTGAGGAAGAGGTCAAGAAGACCTTCGGCATCGACGTTTCTACAGTCGAGGTCAACTTCAAGGAGGGCGACCGCGTTCAGATCTCCGGCACTGCTATGGACGGCTTTATCGGCGTCGTTCAGAGTATCAACATCGAAGACCGGACAGTTGATCTTCTTGTATCAATGTTCGGCAGAGAAACCCCCACTACATTGCCTATCAGTCAGGTAATCAGAGTGGAGGACTAATTCAGGTCAAAAAAGAAGCCGGAATGGCTTCAGTGGGAGAGGTAAAATCAATCTTGCCTCGCCATTTACCACATTTATGGAGGTGCGAATTCAATGGCACAGAAAGTAGTTGGCTACATTAAGCTTCAGATCGCAGCAGGAAAGGCTACTCCTGCACCGCCTGTTGGTCCGGCACTCGGTCAGCACGGCGTTAATATCATGGCATTCACAAAGGAATTCAACGAGAGAACCAAGAACGACATCGGTATGATCATCCCCGTTGTTATCACAGTTTATGCTGACCGTTCATTCTCTTTCATCACTAAGACTCCCCCCGCAGCAGTCCTCATCAAGAAGGCTTGCAAGATCGAAAGCGGTTCGGGCGTTCCGAATAAGACTAAGGTCGCTAACATCACTAAGGAGCAGATCAAGCAGATCGCTGAGACAAAGATGCCTGACCTCAACGCAGGTTCTCTTGAAGCAGCTATGAGCATGATCGCAGGTACAGCTCGCTCAATGGGCGTTGTAGTTGTTGACTAATTATTAACTTGAATGACGATAGGGGAACAAGATCCCCTGTTCCGACTTCTCAATGGTGGGAGGAAAATTCCGCTAATCGGGTCTCAATCCCGGTATTACCACTTATATAGGAGGAAATATAATGAAACACGGCAAGAAATATGTTGACAGCGCAAAGGCTGTTGATTCTGCAAAGCTTTACGAGTCCAAGGAGGCTCTCGAACTCGTTTGCCAGAACGCTAAGGCAAAGTTCGATGAAACAATCGAGGCTCACATCCGCCTCGGCGTTGACTCACGTCACGCTGACCAGCAGGTAAGAGGCGCTGTTGTACTTCCCAACGGTACAGGTAAGTCTGTACGTGCTCTTGTTTTCTGCAAGGAAGACAAGTATGAGGCTGCTCAGGCAGCTGGCGCTGACTACGTTGGCGGTATGGATCTCGTAGACAAGATCATGAAGGAAAACTGGATGGACTTCGACGTTGTAATCGCTTCACCCGATATGATGGGCGTTGTAGGTCGTCTCGGTAAGGTCCTCGGTCCCCGCGGACTTATGCCCAACCCGAAGGCTGGCACAGTTACTCCCGATGTTGCAAAGGCTGTAACAGAGGCTAAGGCTGGTAAGATCGAGTA
>JAFXVT010000047.1 GCA_017534835.1 Ruminococcus sp. | reverse complement strand
TATTGAATCTGTCAGCGTGACCCCATAGGAGGGGAAAAACGGAGTTAAAAGTTTTAGGAAAGGAGTTTGAGGAAGAACCCTTTTTCAAAAGGGTTTTCCTCAATAGATACGCGTAAAGCTTCTGTAAGAGTACAACAGTTAACCGATAGCCTTTTATAATTATGCATTCATACCAAGCTCGATAGCCTTGTAGTTGTTGGGGATAAGAGCTGCCTTTTTCGGGGGAACTACCTTCTCGATAGCCTTCTTCATAGTGTCGAGAGAGCATATCTCTGTCTCCTTGAGAAGCTTTCCGAGGAGGATTATGTTCGAGCCGCCCTTGAGAGCGTTATCATCTGCCATCTGCTGTGAGGGGATACCGAAGAGCTGGATGTCAGTTCTGTCTGTATTCGCATCGATCATAGTGCTGTCGAAGAACACCTTTCCGCCGGGCTTTACGTCCTTGACGAACTTGTCGAACGAGGGCTGGTTCATAACGACGAGGATATCGGGAGTAAGTACCAGCGGAGAACCGATGGGCTCATCGGAGATACATACTGAACAGTTACAGGTACCGCCTCTCATCTCGGGACCGTATGAAGGGAGCCATGAGAGCTCCTTGTTGTCCATAAGTCCGCAGTAAGCGAGTATCTTACCGGCGAAGAGTATACCCTGTCCGCCGAAGCCGGCAAGGAGAATTTCAGTTGTAGCCATTATTCGTTGCCTCCTTCTGCGGGAAATACTCCTTCTTCAACGTCCTTGTAAACGCCGAGAGGATAATAGGGGATCATTTCGTCCTGAAGTCTCTTGATAGCCTCAAGAGGTGTGAGGCCCCAGTTTGTCGGACAAGTTGAAAGCACCTCTACGATAGAGAAGCCCTTGCCTGCCTTCTGATTCTCGAAAGCCTTGCGGATAGCCTTCTTTGCTGCCTTGATGTGGGGAACGCTGTCAACTGCGACACGCTCGGCATAAGCTGTACCTGTGAGCTGTGAGAGCATCTCGCACACCTTTACAGGATAGCCTGCGAGCTGAGGGCTTCTTCCGAAGGGAGTTGTCTGTGTTACCTGACCGGGGAGAGTTGTAGGAGCCATCTGTCCGCCTGTCATACCATAGATAGTGTTGTTGATGAAGATAACAACGATATTCTCGCCTCTTGTAGCCGAATGAACTGTCTCGGCAGTACCGATTGCAGCGAGGTCGCCGTCGCCCTGATATGTAAATACGAACTTGTCGGGATTTGTGCGCTTAACGCCTGTAGCAACAGCCGGAGCACGTCCGTGAGCAGCCTCGATCATATCGCAGTTGAAGTAATCGTAAGCCATAACGGAGCAGCCAACAGGACATACGCCTATAGTATCGCCCTCGATGCCCATTTCGTCGATGACCTCAGCAAGTATGCGGTGAACGATACCGTGAGTACATCCGGGGCAGTAATGTGTAGGCACATCAATGAGTGCATGGGGTCTTTCAAATACAACTGACATCAGAGTGTACCTCCTATTCTCTTGATCTCTGCGAGGACCTCAGCAGGTGTCGGGATAACGCCGCCTGTTCTGCCGAAGAACTCAACAGGCTTTGAGCAGTTGATAGCGAGCTTTATATCGTCTACCATCTGACCCATAGACATCTCTACGCTGAGAAGAGCCTTTGCGCTCTTTGCAGCCTCGTTTATCTCCTTCACGGGGAAGGGCCAGAGTGTCTTGGGACGGAAGAGACCAGCCTTGATGCCCTGCTCTCTTGCAGTATTTACAGCAGATTTTACGACTCTTGCAGTAGCACCGAATGCGCAGAGGAGAATATCGCAGTCCTCAGTGAGGTAGAGCTCAGCCTCTGTCTCGGTCTCCTTGATGATGTCGTACTTCTTATAGCGGTCAACGATGGACTTCTCGAGCTCATCGGGCTTGAGGTAGAGAGAATTGATGATGTGGTGTTCTCTTGCGTTCTTGTGACCGTTTGCAGCCCAGCCGCTCTTATCGTAAGCGTCGGGATTGATCTCGGGGAAGGAAACAGGCTCCATCATCTGACCGAGAAGACCGTCAGCGAGGATCATAGCCGGCATACGGTACTTGTCAGCGCGGTCGAAAGCCTTTACAACGTAGTCGACCATTTCCTGAACGGAAGCGGGAGCATATACGAGAAGCTGGAAATCGCCGTGGCCGAGGGCCTTTGTAGCCTGCCAGTAGTCAGCCTGTGAGGGCTGGATGCCGCCGAGACCGGGGCCGCCTCTCTCAACGTTGATGATAACAGCCGGAAGATCAGAGCCGGCGATATAGGAAACGCCCTCGCTCTTGAGTGAGATTCCGGGTGAAGAAGATGAAGTCATAGCTCTGACGCCTGTTGAAGCAGCGCCGAGCACCATATTGATAGCAGCGATCTCAGACTCAGCCTGAAGGAATACGCCGCCTGCCTTATGCATACGCTTTGCCATATATGCGGCAAGCTCTGTCTGGGGAGTGATCGGGTAGCCGAAAAAGCACTTGCAGCCTGCTCTGATAGCAGCCTCAGCGAGAGCCTCGTTACCCTTCATAAGATTTCTTTCCAAAGCTTAACAGCTCCTTTCGGTGATAGTTATTTTACTTTTCGATAACAATTGCACAGTCAGGGCACATAGTTGCGCACATTGCACAGCTTATGCAAGCATCCTGATCGGTGCATTCAGCGTAGAAGTAACCCTTCTTATTGCGCTTTTCCTTCTGGAGAGCGACTATCTTCTTGGGACAGGCAGCAGTACAGAGACCGCAGCCCTTGCAGCGCTCAGTTATGACCGTCATCTTTGCCATTCTTTTCACTCCCTTCGCATAGCTATATAAGATGTAATGCGGATATTCTCCGCGTTTCTGATGATATTATCTGTCCCACGGCAGTCTGACATACACCTTTATCGGCAAAATATCGTCTCTGTCCGAGAGCTCACACAGCTCCTCGGGACAAGTCGTGAACGCGAGCGGAAGTCCGGTCTTTGCCGAGACCTTAGCCGCAAATCCAGCCGACTGATCGACCACCTCAAGAGTTGTCTCGCAGCCGAGGTTGGTATTGTTCACAATGGCTGTGTGCTTCATTCTTGAAGCAGCCTCTATCTCATACATAAGCGCAACAGCCTCATTCGCATTCGAGGTGAGTGTGCGGCGCTGGTTGATGACATACAGCATATCTATCTGGTCTGCGAAGCGCTCGAGCATAGCCTCGGCATAGCGTCCGAGCGCGGTCGCGCCTGCATCGTCGCCGCCCACGTCGATGATGAGGCAGTCCTCGCTGACGGCGAGCTGCTCAACGTCGAACTGTATCGACGGCACGTCGAGGTTTGTATTTGCAAAATCGGGAGCGATGAGCTTGATGCCCTTCTCCTCGAAAAGCTGCTTGAAATCGGCAGTACGGAAATACGGGTTCACAAGGTCGAGGTCTACGACAGCTACCTTTTTGCCCTCTTCGGCGGCTCGCACAGCAAGGTTGACCGAGAGATTTGTCTTTCCGCTTCCGTAATGACCGGTGATGATAGTAATTTTTTTCATAAATATCCTCTTCCGGGCTTCTAAAAATCCTATAACTTATATTATACCACTTTACATCAGCAAATGCAAGCACTTTTTTATGTGTGACCTGAATCCTGTCTTGACTCGTGTCAGGCGGTATGCTATAATGTACCTGTAACCTGAGATAGGAGGCTTTAACTATGGATATAAAACGAATAACAGCCTGTCTGGTGACAACTGTGCTGACACTCGCAGCCGCCGTCTCTCTGTCAGGATCCGGCAGATATGCTGTACCGTCAAACGCCGAAAGCACCGCGTTCGGCATCGGAGACGTGAACGGAGATTCCGGAGTCGACGCAAAAGACGCCTCTGAGCTCCTTGTTGAGTACACGCGGCTGTCGACCGGCGCCCCCTCTGCGTTTTCCGAGCAGGTGCGCAGCGCCGCTGATGTAAACAGTGACGGCGTGACCGACGCAAAGGACGCTTCGCTGATACTTGCCTACTATTCCTACGTATCAACAGGCGGAAGCGACTCGCCCGAGAGCTACTTCTCCCCTTCTCCGGCAACAACAACTACTACAACACTCACAACGACTACGACCGCTCCGGCAACTACGACCACTGTCACAACGACCGCTCCCATTCCGGCGTATGTCGAATACCACTTCCGCAGCAAGAGTCTGCTCGAGCAGCATTTTTCCAAGCACGGTGCGGAATTCGCAGACGATTTCGGATACACAACACCCGGTGAATACGAGCACGGCGCAAGCAACGTCATAAATAGCACCGCTGCTCTGTACAAAACCGAAAAAGAGGACGGCGACGGCGTTTATTACATCGTTTCCACGAACGAATTTGTCGTTCTTTCCACAGACGGCTTCATACGGACATATTTCCGCCCGTCTTCCGGGAAGGCATACTTTGACAGGCAATAAAGAAAGCAGAAAGGCTCCCTTTTGGGAGCCTTTCTGCTTTCTTTGTCTGTCAGAGCGGTGTGTATTTACTTGGAATATTCGGGAAGCTTCGAGATAGAACCTGCATCGAGCTTCTGGATAGCGAGTGCGTCATTAGCTGTAACGCCGTCGCCTGGGTCGAAGCAGTCAGCATTTGCTGCTCCCTCGGGCTTGAGTGCATACTTATCTTTGTTTGCGATGGACTGGAGTATAGCGACTGCATCTGCAACAGACACCTTCTTATCGAGGTTTGCGTCTCCGATAAGGTTTGCAGAGGGTGCAGTTGTCGTATCAGTGTCCGAAACTGTCGTTGTCGTAGTAGCTGTAGTTGAAGAAGCAGTTGTCGTAGCCTTTGTTGTGGTAGTAACGATCTCGGGGATCTCAATGCCGTCTGTTATCTTGAAGTAAGCGTCCTTAGCTTCATAGTCCTTGTTGAAGAGGAGCGGATCTTTGGATGCGCGCCAGCTCTGGTCATCAGTCGTGCCCCATACAACGACTGCCGAAACGTAGTCCTTGTATTCAACGATAGCGTCGAAGATGTCGCTGTAATACTGAGCCTGAAGCTCGTATCTTGCATCGTCGACTGTAGCGTCGAGCTCGGTTATCTGAATGTCAAGACCGGTCTTGCTGTACTTTTCAAGAGCAGACTTGTACATGCTGACAGACGGGAACGGATCGTTCGTGCCATTGTTGGTAACATTGAGGTGAGACTGCATACCGATACCGTCGATGTAGTGGCCGTCAGAATTGATATCTTCGGCGAGCTTAACGATGGCGTCGCTCTTCTGCATATACTCGTTGAAGTCGTTATAGTAGAGCTTTGTTCCCTCGGGAGCATACTTCTTCGCATAGACAAAGGCAGGCTTGATGAAGGAATTGTCGCCGAAGATCTTTACCCACGGAGAAGCCTCATAGTTGTTCTCCTGAGCAGGGAAACCGGCAGATCTGGGAGAACCGCCGTCAGTGAAGCACTCATTGACAACGTCCCACGCATAGAAGTCAACGTCGGGATATTCCGCCTTGACTGCCGTGAAAACGTTCTTGATGTAGTTCTCCATACGCTTGAGCATCTTTTCCTTTGATACCCATTCGCCGTCCTCATCGTAGTTCTCCTTGAAGAACCAGAGAGGAGTCTGCTGGTGCCATACAAGCACGTGACCTCTTACAGGGATATTGTTGTCTCTTGCGAAGTCGAGGATCGGCTTTGCATTTGCGAGAGTTACCTGAGGGTCAGTATCGTCGCCGTCTGCTGCGAGAGCGAGGCAGGCTTTCTTATCGAGCACAGAATCGGGCTTGAGCTCGTTTCCGGCTGTGAGGCTGTTGAAGTGGTGCTTTACGAGTTCCTTTGTCGACTCGGGAGCTATCTCCTGAGTTGTAGTAGCTGTACCGAACTTGAACATATCAGCGTAAACGTCCTTGAGTCCGGGGAGCGACTTGTCGAGCTTGTTGGGAGCGAGCGAGATAGAGAAGTCGTCGATGTAGAGGTCAGCCTTGTCATCGCACTCGATGTAGATGGAAACGTCCTTGTCGGTGTCGGGGAAAGAGAAGGCTGTTGTGAGCTCGATGTACTTTCCGTCGGACTTGCCGCTCACAAGGTTGGAATACTGGGGCTCATCAGAGCCGCCGGGAGTATGCTGGAGCGAGATGCGGACTGTGTTGTACCACTTAGCCTTTACCTTGGCTGTGACAACGTACTTCACATTCGGCTCAAGGAAGCCTGCTGCCGCAAGAGACGGACCGTTCCAGCCGTTCGAGCGCTCGGTGATCGACATTACCTTGCTTCCGCTCGGAGCGTCCGTGTCCTCGACAGCCTCGATGACTGAGGTGTCCTCGTCGCCGCGCTTCGAGAATTTGGAGACGTCTCCGTCCTCGAAGTCGGTGGAGTAGACAACGCCCTCGGCGTCGGCAGCATCCGCCTTTGTCTCGCCTTCTGCCGCCGGTACGGACGACAGGAGCATTGCAGCCGACAGTGCAGCAGCTGTCAATGCGTTGATTGATTTGTGGATCATTTTTGATCATCCCTTCTGGACCTTTACCTTAATGTATGGTCCGTTATTTGTACCGTTCATGCCTATAACTGAACGGATACATTCGTAAAAATATTACAGCTACATTTTAACACAGCCGCCCGGAATTGTCAATGATTACCCTGAAACTACGCAATTATTGATTGATATTGACTGAAAAATGGTCAATCACGCGCAAAAGCAAGCCCCGGACAGCTCTCGCTGCCCGGGGCACTTCACATATTTATCCTTATCTCGTCTTATCTTACAGGAAGCTGAGACTTTTTGAGCACACCTGCGTCTACCTTCTGGATAGTAAGTGCGTCGTTAGCTGTAACACCGTCATTGCCGCCGGAAACGTCGGCATTTGCGAGCTGCTGAGCTGTGAGACCGTACTTATCCCTGTTTGCGATGTACTGAAGGATAGCTACTGCATCAGAAACCGAAACATAGCCGTCGAGGTTTACATCGCCGTAAACTGTAGCGTTCACCTGGCTGTGAGGAGTTGTAGTTGTAGTAGTTACAGGAGGCTGAGTTGTAGCTCTTGTAGTTGTGGTAGTTGTTGTTGTAGTAGTGGTAGTAGCTCTTGTGGTAGTTGTGGTAACAACAGGCTGTGAGCTGCCGTCAGCATAGACCTTGATAGAGTCAACAGTGAATTCACCGCTGTCGATCCACCATGTACCGAACTTGAGCTGTCCGCCGTAAGCAGTCTGGATTATAGCAGCTGTATCAGCAGGAACGTTCCATGTGATAGTTGCGGAGTTGCCGCTTGCAGTTGCGGACATATTGTCTGTCATTGTCCAGTAGTCGGGAGCAACAGTTGTCGATGAACCGAATGCGCCTTCCCACTTGCCGATATTGCCGTTTGCAGAGATGTTTACCTCTACCTTTGTGATCTTGGCACCGCTCGGGAGACCGAAATCTGCCCAGTCGAAGCCGATCATCTTGTCGTCAGCGTTCTGGTCGTATACAACGTGCTTCTTGGGGCTGATCGAATAGCCGTCGCCGCTGCCGGGATTTGTCTGAGGAGTTGTAGTTGTAGTAGTTGTAGCGGGCTGCTGCCACTGAGTTGTTGTGGTTGTTGTAGCAGGCTGCTGCCACTGTGTAGTTGTTGTTGTAACTACAGGCTGTGAGCCGCCGCTGTAGATCTTTGTAACACCGTTGATAGTGCTGTCGGGGGTACCTGTCTTCTTGAAGTGGTAGAGACCGGCTGCTGCACCAACGAGACCGGCGTTGTAGTCGATAGCTACCTCGTTGCAGACATAGTCAGCCATATTGTCGTGATAGTCGCCGTTTGCGTTGCAGGGACCGCCTACAAGAGCACCGATGAGGGGCTTTGCATTCGGACCGTAAGCACAGAAGGGATTCATATGGTCGCCGTTAGGATCCCAGCCGTTCATATTGAACTGCTCATAGCTCGTATAGCCGGAAGCTGCTCTGTGGTGAGCGTTCTTTGCGCTGTTGCTCGCATAGCCTGTTACGAAGCAGGTCTTTGAAGGGTTCTCGCCGAGGATATAGTTCATCTGACCCTGAGCCCAGTCTGTAAAGTTTCCTGCGCCTTCCTTTGTAGCAACGAGTGACATGAACTGCATAGAGCAGTTAAGTCTTGCGCTGCCCCACTTGTCCATAAAGAGGTATCCGCTGCCGTTGCACTTTTCGCCGAGGAACTTGTTTGCAGCAGTCCAGTCCTTGTTTACGATACCGTTCATAACAGCTGCACCGAGGTTTGCATCGTTCCAGCCGTATGCCCAGTAAACGCCAAGAGAGTTTACAGCCTTTACATCGTTCTTATAGCCCGAGTCGCCTGTAGCGAGTGCGAGACAGCCGGCAGCCATTGCCTGCTCATCAGCGCACTTTGATGAAGCGTAGAAGGTATCGGGACCTTCCGTTGCGCACTGATTGTACTGCTTCGAGAAGTTGTAGAGTGCCTTTGCGTACTTGAGGTCCTCAGCGTTGCCGAAGTTCTTGTAGTTGAGAGCAAGAGCAGAAGCATAGTTAGCAGCGATGTCACTTGCACCGTTGCTTGTCCAGTACATTCTGCGGTTGCCTCCCTGCTGCTCCGGAGGTCCCCAGTAGGAGTGGTCAGCTTTTCCTTCGCCCTTCTGGTAGAGGAAGCTGGAAACGTTGTCTCCGTTGAGCTTTGTGGACTTCTTGAAATATGTGCAGAAATGGTTGAGGATCATCTTGATGTGATCAGCCTGACCTGTCTGCTCATATGCGTCAGCGAACTCATAGTAGCTAAGACCGAGTGCTGCTGCGGTATATCCCTGAGGGAGACCGAACATCACGTGGTCGCCTGCGTCGTGGAAACCGCCGGGAACTTCATCGTTCGTATGGCAGTTGCCTCTCCAGTTGAGGCCGCAGCCTGTAACGTCGCCGCACATATTTGCGTCATAGAAATAGAGGGAGTACTGAAGGAGTCTTGCGTAGTTGCTGTCTGCCGCATTTGCATTGAGAGAGGGAGCAACTGCGGAGAACGAGCTTGCAGCTGTCGAGAGCGCGAGGACGCTGCCGAGCAGTGCAGATGTAATTTTCTTTACCTTAAAATGCATACTATTCACACTTCTTTCTGAATATCTCGCCTATAATATGCCTTATGCCCTATTATACATAAATTGTTCACAAAGTTTGTTACAAACCGGATAACAGAAGGTTACAATTTGGTTACACAAAGCCCATTTTTTTCAGATTCTACGTATTGACCTAAAATGATATTTCCGTTTTGTAGAAATTGACATAATTATTACAAGAATTTGTGAACGCCAAGTGTACAAAATCAAAGTATTATGAATAAAATTGCTCAAAAACAGCAAAATAGTACCGATGCACAAGATCCCCCTTGTACATCGGTACCAAAACAACTGATTTAATTTTGTGCGATATGCATTACTGCTTACTTAAATCATCCGCAGGAACAGGCAGGTCGGTGAGCTTGAGCTTGCCTGCGTCGACCATCTGTATCATAAGTGCGTCCTTGGGAGTTATGCCGTCGCCGTTCGCGTAAACGTCCGCATTCTTCGCGCCCTGCGGCTTGAGAGCGTACTTGTCCTTGTTCGCGATAGCCTGAAGGATAGCGACCGCATCTGCAACAGTTACCTTAGTATCAAGGTTAGCATCGCCCCATACTATCTTCTGAACTGTGTGGTCTCTCTCGAGCTCATATGTCTTCTCGATAGTATTCTTTGTCAGGAACATAAAGATGCTCTTGGGCTCCTCGGGCATCTTGTATCCCTCGGGAACTGATGTGATAGTTGCGGTCCATGTCACGTCGTTGAGGTCTTCGACCCACTCTCTCGGGCAGGTGAGGTCGTTCACGCCGTCAAGAGTCGTATACTTCTTCTCAGGAAGCTGCTTTTCGTAGTCCTTGCCCGAGATAACGACCTCAACTCCGGGAACATACTCGCCTGTTTCCTTGTCCTTGACAATGAGCTCGAATGTGAGCTTTGACATATCAGGCTTCTTGTCGAGCGTTATCTTTACATCTGCAACGCCGTCCACAAAGGTTATCCTGTCGTTGAGCGCAGAAGGATAAACGTAGCCATCGGGAATGGACCTGAGAATTATCTCCCAGTATGTCACATCACTGAGGTCTGTGCTGTCATTCCAGTTCACGTCGATGACATCGGTCTTATCGCTCGTTGTATAATTCTTTGTTCCGAAGTGAGCGCCCCATTCGCCGGCACCTGTTATCTGATACTCAACGCCGGGCACCTGCTTGCCTGTATCGGGGTCAACGATGCTTACGTTCACGATAGCCTTTGCACGCTCTGCGGTAGTTGTCGTAGTTGTAGTAGTTGTGGCTTCTGTAGTTGTAGTTGTTGTTGTTGTAACAGGAGTCGGGTCGTCATACTGGATAGTGCGGTCAACGCCGTTTACTGTTGAATCGACCTTGCCGGTCTCATACTTTGCATAAAGTCCGGCTGCTGCTGCAACGAGTGTAGCGTTGTAGTCGATACCTACCTCAGAGGAGGTGATGTCGTTGAGTGCGTCCTTGAACTGGAAGCCTGCGTCCTGGAAGCCGCCCTCAAGAGCACCCGTGAGAACGTGACCGCCCCTCGGTCCGAAGGTCTCGCCTGCACTGTTGTATTCGTCCCAGCCGCTGAGACCGGAAGCAGCCTCGTGATGAGGATACTTTGCAGACTGTGCGTTGTAGCCTACAACTACGCAAACACCCTTGGGGTTGTCGCCGAGTATCATATTCATCTGTGACTTTGCCCATTCGGAGTAGTCGCCCTGCTTATACTTTGTAAGGAGCAGACCTGTGAACTGAGCCGCTGTGTTGTATCTTGCAGCGCCCCAGCTGTTGAGACAGTACCAGCTGTTCGGATTATTGTACTTCTGCTTGGCATAGTTGGAAGCGATACCGAAATCGCCGTTTATCTCACCGTTGAGGATAGAAGCACCGATAGCCACCTTGTCCCAGCAGTAGTCCCAGTTGGGATTGTTGCTCGGATTGCCGGCATAGGACTTGAGAGCCTCGTTGTATTTATCCTCCTTTGTCGCAAGGTACAGGAAGCCGGCAGCGAATGCTTGGTCGTCATCGCAGCCCTTTGACTCATAGAAAGGTGTAACGCCCTGTGTCGCGCACTGGTTGTACTTCTTCGAGAAGTCATAGAGTGCCTTTGCGTAGGTGAGGTCCTCCTCATTGCCGAAGTTGAGGTAATTCACTGCAAGAGCAGCCGCATACTCAGCCGCAACGTCGCTCGCACCGCTTGAGGTCTTGAACACCTTTCGCGAAGAGCTGTCCTGCTTTTCGGGAGGTCCCCAGTATGTATTGTGGTCAGCATCGCCGTCACCTATCTGGTATACGAAATCAGTGACATTCCCGCCGCTGAGGGTGGTGCAGTCCTTGAAATACTTGCAGAAGTGGTCTGTCAGGAGTTTGAGGTGACCTGTCTGACCGAGCTTGTCAAATACGTCCTTGTACTCGTAGTATGCCCAGCCGAGAGTTGTACCGGAATATCCGGCGGTTATGCCGAATTTTACGTGGTCGCCGCAGTCGTGGTATCCGCCGGGCACAGCATCCTCTGTGTGGCAGTTTCCGCGCCACGAGAAGGCGCTCTTCTTTTCGACCTCGTCTCCGCACATATTTCCGTCGTAAAGATACATGGAGTATTGCAGAAGCTTGGCATAGTTGTCAGTGTCATCAGCAGCGTTTGCAGTCATCTCAGCTGTGACCGGAGCAAACATTCCGGACGCTAAAAAGCTGACAGATGTTGCAGCAGCCGTGAGGCTCGCAGAGATCCTGCTGAGCAGTTTGTGTTTCTTCATCTTACATCCCTCTCTCGTAGTTATTGTGTACGCTCACCTTTATTAAATATTTAGGCGATTATACATAATACAATTATACCATACTTTTTTATCGAATTGTTAACAGTTTGTGTACAAATATATTTTTTGGGATTTATGTCAGATTCTGCCGGCTTTGATTGTATAAATCGGCGATAATGTTCTGTATTCCTATTGCAAAAAAATACGCAGTGTTGTATAATAATGGTAAATGGAGGTGTGTCCGATGCCAAGATTTTTCACAAATGAGATAGATGAAGGCAACATAACTCTCACCGGAAGCGACGCCGACCACATCGGCCGCTCGCTGAGAATGCGTCCCGGCGAGCCGCTGACGGTCTGCTGCTGCGGTATCGACTACAACTGCGTCATCTCGCGCATCACCGCGGATACGGTGTATCTCGACCTGACCGAGAAGGTGCGCTGCGCCGCAGAGCCGGATATAGAGGTAACGCTGTTTCAGGCTGTCCCGAAGCAGGACAAGCTCGAGCATATCATACAAAAGAGCGTTGAGCTCGGCGTGAGCAGGATAGTCCCCGTACTGACGCGCAGATGCATCTCGCGTCCGGATGAGCGCGATTTTGCGAAGAAGCTGCCGCGTCTGAACAAGATAGCAGCCGAAGCCGCAAAGCAGTCCGGAAGAGGAATGATACCCGAGGTAGCGCCGATAGTCGACTGGAAGACCGCCGTCAGGATGATGGAGCAGCTCGATATGACAGTGCTCCTGTACGAGGAAAAGGGCGGCTGCTCGTTCGGGGATATTGATTTTTCCGGCGTCAAGACAGCAGGACTCGTCGTCGGGAGCGAGGGCGGATTCGACAGCAGCGAGGTCGCAGAGGCAGATTCCGACAGCATCAGACGTGTCTGGCTCGGCAATCGTATACTGCGTTGTGAAACTGCACCAATAACAGCACTATCTATTTTGATGTTTTTAACAAATAATATGTAAACGGTTGAAATTTGAAAAGATATGTGATATAATAGTAACGTAGTTTACAGAGCTGTTTTCAAGCAGCCCCGTAACACCATTTCCTTGCGAAGAAATGAGGAAAAATCATGAAAGATGAGAAAAGAGGTTTAAGTATGAACAACATTTTAGTAGGTGTACTTGTAACAGGTGCAGTTGTTGCAGCAGGCTACGCTGCATACAAGATCATTAAGAGCAAGAACGCTGAGCCCGATTATGACGACGATATTTATGATTATCCCGATCCTTACGATACAGACGAGAGCATAGATTTCGAGATCAACGACTCAACAGTCAAGGACCTCTCTGACGAGATGACCGACAAGGCTGAGGATCTCGCTGATAAGGCTGAGGACTTCGCAGGCGACGTCAAGGACGCTGCTGAGAATGCAGTTGACGACATCAAGGATGCTGCCGAGAATGTAGCAGACGGCATCAAGGACGTTTTCAAGAAGAAGTAAGATACCACGGAGCTCAGAGCGTTTTGCTCTGAGCTTTTTCTTTTCCAGGAGAATTATTTCGCTGTTCGCGCTTGACAAGCCGCAGCTTTTTTGGTATAATGTAAAAGCTGTCCGGAAAGGACATAGTTATCGAGGCGTAGCTCAGTTTGGTAGAGTGCTTGGTTTGGGACCAAGATGCCGCAGGTTCGAGTCCTGTCGCCTCGACCATGCGGCGTGTCGCCGCTCCCTGTTTTCGCGGCATAGTTTACTTGAAACGGATATTGTTCGCGAGCCGGGACAGAAAACTTCAGATGCTCTCGCTTCCAAAATCGCCGATATTCCGGCAAAAAATCATTTCCGGGTCAGGCTTTTCAAAAAAATCCGAAAAAATTTTCAAAAAATGCTTGACAAATGAAAATCGTTGTGATATAATAATCAAGTCAGTTAAGCTGGTGTAGCTCAGTTGGTAGAGCAGCTGATTTGTAATCAGCAGGTCGGGGGTTCGAGTCCGTCCACCAGCTCCATTTTTATGAGGTCTCTGACCTCATAAATTTTCTATCTAACTTCTAATGGGAGAGTTCCCGAGTGGCCAAAGGGGGCAGACTGTAAATCTGTTGCTTTTTAGCTTCGGTGGTCCGAATCCACCCTCTCCCACCAAGCCCCGAAAAAATCGGGGCTGTTTTTTTGCCTGACCTTGCAGACCTGCAAGGGCTTTTTTATGTCAGAAAAAAAAGAGCTTTTGCACGAAATACTCCGTCTTTGTGCAATAATTGTGGAGGAGGTAACTATGCTTGCTGTCAAAACCCGACCCTCACTTGAAAGCTACCGCAAATATTGGTGGAGCACTCCGCGAGCGATGATCCTTCTGGTCACCTCTCTCGCTATGACCGCATTTGAATCGGTCATGCTTGCTCTTATGCTGCTGATGTTCATTGTTAAGCACGAAGGTCTTTATTATGCCGGCATTTCCTTGATCTTCGTCGTGCTGGGTGTGATACTGACTGTAAGCACCCTCTATATGCCAAGAAGGCTCTTCAATATGTCGCAGAAGCTCTGCGATGACGTCACCGAGACCCTGACATTCGGGGATGAAAGCTTCATCGCTGAGAATATCGGCTCTAAGATAAACGAAAAGGTAACGAATATGTATACTTCCGTTACAAAGGTGAAAAACTCGGACGGCTGGTTCATCATAATGTGCGACAGATACCGCTTCTACGCCTTCAGAGAAAATGAGATAACTGAGGGCTCACCTGCCGGACTGAGAGCGCTCCTGAGCGCAAAAACAGGAAGGATAAAGGGATAAACGCTGTAAATGCCGGAAGCATTGGGCTTGCGGCTGAAAATAAATAGGAGAGATAAGTATGATAAGAAATGATCTGAGAAACATCGCTATCATCGCCCACGTTGACCACGGTAAAACTACCCTCGTCGACGAAATGCTCAAGCAGGGCGGCGTGTTCCGCGAAAATCAGGCTGTTGCCGAGAGAGTTATGGACTCCAACGACATCGAGCGTGAAAGAGGTATCACTATCCTTGCGAAGAATACCTCTGTCATGTACAACGACATCAAGATAAACATCATCGACACCCCCGGACACGCTGACTTCGGCGGCGAGGTAGAGCGCGTACTCGAAATGGTAGACGGCGTTCTCCTCCTCGTAGACGCAGCAGAAGGTCCTATGCCCCAGACCCGCTTCGTGCTCTCAAAGGCGCTCGAAATGGGGCACAAGATAATCATCGTCGTAAACAAGATAGACCGTCCCGACGCCCGTCTTGATGAGATAGGCGACGAGGTGCTCGAGCTCCTGCTCGACCTCGATGCAAGCGAGGAGCAGCTTGAGTCTCCCCTCCTCTTCTGCTCGGGAAGAAGCGGTACAGCCTCGCTCAGCCAGTATGAAGCAGGCACAGACCTCAAGCCCCTTTTCGACACTATCGTGAACTACATCGAGCCGCCGAAGGGCAACGAGGAAGAGCCGCTCCAGATGCTCATCTCCTCCATCGACTACAACGAATACGTAGGACGCATCGGTATCGGACGCATCGTCCGCGGCAGCATCAAGGTGAATCAGCAGGTAACAGTCTGTGATTACACCGGCTCAAAGAAGAATTATAACTCCAAGATAGTTACACTCCTCCAGATACAGGGACTCAACCGTGTTTCCGTTCAGGAGGCTACAGTCGGCGACATCGTGTGGATCTCGGGTATAGACGGCATCACTATCGGTGATACTATCTGTGCAACGGAAGCTCCCGAGCCGCTCCCCTTCGTCAAGATAAGCGAGCCGACCGTTGAAATGACATTCTCTGTAAACGACAGCCCCTTCGCCGGACGCGAGGGCAAGTTCGTCACTTCACGTCAGCTCCGCGAGAGACTCTTCCGCGAGCTTCTCAAGGACGTTTCCCTCCGCGTCGAGGAGACGGATTCCACCGATTCCTTCCGCGTCGCAGGCAGAGGCGAGATGCATCTCTCCATACTTATCGAGAATATGAGAAGAGAGGGCTATGAGCTCGCAGTTTCCACTCCCCGTGTACTCTTCAAGAAGGACGAGGAGACAGGCAAGAAGCTCGAGCCTATCGAGCGCCTTGTCATCGACGTTCCCGAGGACTGTGTAGGCTCTGTTATGGAGAAAATGGGCTCACGCAAGGGCGAGCTCGTATCTATGCACCCGCAGGGAAGCCGTATGCGTATCGAGTTCCTCGTTCCTGCAAGAGGACTTTTCGGTTACAAGAGCGAATTCCTCACCGATACCAAGGGCGAGGGCATCATGAGCCACGTATTCGAGGACTATGAGCCCTACAAGGGCGACATCGAGCGCCGCAACACAGGCTCTCTCATCTCCTTCGAGACAGGCGAGGCTGTTACCTACGGTCTGTTCAACGCTCAGGAGCGCGGCCAGCTCTTCATTCCTGCCGGAACTCCCGTTTACGAGGGTATGGTAGTCGGCGCTTCTCCCAAGACCGAGGACCTCGTAGTCAACGTCTGCAAGAAGAAGCACCTCACAAACACACGTGCGAGCGGAAGCGATGACGCTCTCCGTCTCGTTCCTCACCGTATCCTCAGCCTTGAGGACTGCCTCGAATTCCTCGCTGATGACGAGCTCCTCGAGGTAACTCCCGAGAGCCTGCGTATCCGCAAGCGTATACTCAGCAACTCTCAGCGTGCAAAGGTAAAGGCAAAGCAGTAAGCGTATTTTTCACATACTGCGCATATAAGCACCATACAGCTTTCAAATTACGGAGATATTATGATGAAGAAAATGGTATTATTGTCCGTTCTGCTCGCATTCGCTGCGGCAGCTTCCGGCTGCGGCAGCACAGGCGGCGATGCAGATGTGCCTCAGGAGACGACCGAGGCGGTAACATACTTCGTTGACGAGGACGGGAACCTCTATTCCGAAATGCCCACAGTCCCGACGCGCGATATTCAGGAAACAGCCGATTTTGAGTACACGATAGAGGACGGCAGAGCTCTTATCACGAAATATACCGGAAATGACGCAGATGTTGTCATTCCCGACACCGTTGAGGGCGTGCCTGTGACCGAGATAAGCTATTACGCATTTGAGGCGAAATATGACGTCCGCTCGGTGAAGGTGCCGGAAACCGTGACCCTCATCGGTGAGTGCGCGTTTATGGACTGCTCCTCGCTTGAGGAGATAAATATCCCCGAAGCAGTGACAGGTATCGACAGAGGTGCATTTGTTGCCTGCACGAGCCTGAAAGAGGTAACTATCCCGAAAAATGTGGCATATATCCGCGAGGAAGCATTCACAGCCTGCGAGGGGATGACCTCGCTGCGGATACAGAATCCCGACCTTGGATATGAAAACTGGGGACTCGAAGAGCTCCCCGCTCTTACGGTATACGCCCCTGCCGGCTCAAAGGCGGCTCAGTGGGCGGACGCAATGGGAAAATACCAGCCAATGTAAAAGAGGTGCATTATGAGATACAAACAGCTCCTTGCTGCTGCTTCAGCAGCGATATTCCTGCTCTCCTGTGCTTCCTGCGGAGATGATACAAAGCTCACAGTCGATGAAAGCTCCTCCGGAAGCAGCTCCGTCGTTTCCTCGGGCGATACCGAGCCGACCGTCGGAGATGTCATCCAGCCAAAGGAGGACAGCGCCGAATACGACCTCGGAAGCTACAGAATGAGCTCCACCGGAGTTAAGCTCTATTACGACGAGGACATCCCCGTCGAGCTTATGTTTGCACTCGATAAATACTTCACCTGCTTCCAGAATAACGACTTTGAGACCTATAAAACGCTCGTTTATCCCGATTACGCTGAAAGGTACGAGGCATTTCTCCAGAAAGACTACCAGTACGGGCTCGACAAGTCGTTTGAGCTCAACTGCGAAAACCTCCGCGATATTATGAAGATGCACGTCGACGAGGACAGCGAGCAAGCCGATGATATTACCGGTGATTTCACCATCACCCGTATCAAGGCAGAGGCTCCCGAGCTCACAGAGGGCGAGACGATGGACGACCTCAACGCCAAGCTTTTCAGCTATTTCAACGAGATATTCGGTCTGGATTACTACGAATTCGTCAAGGAAAACTCCGACGACATCAGATACGTCAGCTTCTACATCTATGCCAAGGGCGAGGACGGAGAGGAGCACCGCCTCATCAGCGGCTATGACATCGCTTTCGCTGTCAAGGACGGCACCTACTACACATTCGGTTAAACGGGAGATGAAACTATGAAAAGAATACTCAGAGCCGCAGCTGCACTTCTGCTCGCAGGCGCAATGGCTTGCGGAGTTTCCTGCGGAGACAAGGAAAGCTCTTCATCGGGCGTGCGCATCGACGGGGGCGCAAATGCAAGAAAGAATATGACTGACGAGGAATACCACAGCTCATATATGACCAACTTCGACCTCAAGCCCGAGGATGACGAGAATATCAAGATAATGATAAGCTTCGACAACCGCTATTTCGGCAAGGAGGGTACGGATTACACCGAGATATACCTCATCGACAAATACTTCGATGCACTCAACAACAACGATATAAGCGGCATTCTCAGCTGCTACTACCCCGGCTATCTTGACAGCCTCTGCGGCGAGGATACATTCGCAACTCCCGAGGAATTTGCCAAGACCTACCGCGACCAGCTCGCCGGTCTCTTCGGAGAGGACTTCAAGTTCGGCTTCATCGAAATATCCGACTGCACCTCGGGCGGAGACCCCGAGACCGAGAATATGTTCCAGAACCGCGATGACACGCTCAAAGCTGCATTCGGCGACGCTATCGCCGACAAGATAACCGACCGCAAGCTCGTCACTATCGGCGGCGATTCCTACGTCACCGGCGGAGGCGGCTGGGCAGAGGTGAACCAGATGATAAGCGAGGGGATCATGTTCTGCGTTTACACCATCGACGGTAAGCCGTATCTTTTCTGATAACCGATATAGGACATAAAAAGAGCTCCACTTTTCGTGGAGCTCTTTTCTTTATATGCGTTATATCTGAGTCGAGTAGTTGGGAGCTTCCTTTGTGATGTAGATGTCGTGGGGATGGCTCTCCTTGAGTCCGGCACCTGTGATGCGGATGAACTGTGCCTTTTCGTGAAGCGTGGGAATGTCCACACAGCCGCAGTAGCCCATACCGGAGCGGATACCGCCGACGAGCTGGAATACCGTGTCTGCAACAGGTCCCTTGAAGGGCACACGGCCCTCAACACCCTCGGGAACGAGCTTCTTCGCGCCCTCCTGGAAATATCTGTCCTTGGAGCCGTTTGCCATTGCGCCGAGACTTCCCATTCCGCGGTATACCTTGAACTGACGTCCCTGATATATCTCAGTCTCACCGGGAGCTTCTGCACAGCCTGCAAGCAGTGAACCGAGCATTACTACGTTTGCGCCGGCTGCAAGAGCCTTTACGATGTCGCCGCTGTACTTGATGCCGCCGTCGGCAATAACAGGGATGCCGTACTTCTGAGCTACGCAGGCAACGTCATAAACAGCTGTTATCTGCGGAACACCGATACCTGCAACAACACGTGTAGTACAGATAGAGCCGGGTCCGATACCTACCTTTACGCAGTCAGCGCCTGCCTTGATGAGGTCCTCGGCTGCTTCTGCTGTTGCGATATTTCCGGCAATGACCGGAACATCGGGGTAAGCTTCCTTTATCATCGACAGGCACTTGAGGATATTTGCGCTGTGTCCGTGAGCGGAGTCAAGTACGAGCACATCAGCCTGTGCCTCGATGAGAGCCTTCGCTCTGTCGAGAACGTTTGCAGTCACGCCGATAGCAGCACCGCAGAGGAGCCTGCCCTGTGAATCACGTGCTGAATTGGGGTACTGAACGGATTTTTCGATGTCCTTGATAGTGATAAGACCCTTGAGGTAGCCCTCGCTGTCCACTATCGGGAGCTTTTCTATCTTGTGAGAACGGAGGATCTCCTGAGCCTCTGTGAGAGTTGTGCCGACAGGAGCTGTGATGAGGTTGTCCTTTGTCATCACCTCTGAGATCTTGGCTGTGAAATCAGTGAGGAAACGCATATCACGGTTTGTGATGATGCCGACGAGCTTGCCCTTGCCGTCAACTATCGGAACGCCCGAGATACGGAACTTGCCCATAAGCTCGTCCGCATCTGCAACGATGTGATCCTCGGTGAGCGAGAACGGATCAACGATAACGCCGTTTTCAGAGCGCTTTACCTTGTCCACCTCTTCAGCCTGCTGCTCGATAGTCATATTCTTGTGGATGATACCGATACCGCCTTCGCGCGCGATAGCGATAGCCATGCGTGAATCAGTAACAGTGTCCATAGCGGCAGTCATAATGGGAGTGTTGAGCTTGATAGTCTTTGTGAGATTGGTCTCAAGACGGATCATATTGGGAGTAACATCTGATTTTGCAGGGATGAGCAGTACATCGTCGAATGTAAGCCCCTCCTTCTGAAATTTGCTGTTAATATCAGTCAGCATAAATATTTCCTCCTTCTCTGTTATTCATTTCGGTTTGAAATTTATTAACTTATATCATACCAATTTTTTTCGGATATGTCAATACCCGGACGGCGAATCGGAATATAGAAAAATAATGCAAAAATATAGATACAATATGTCTATTCTTGTCGCATTAAAGCGAAAAATCATTGGGTCGAGAGCCTTGCATACTCGATGAGTATCTTCGATGCGTCCTTGGAATTTATGGCTCCGTCCGCGTCCATATCACCGATCATCCTCTGCTTTCTGGAGAAAGTGAGAGCCGCGCCGGTGGAAGCCTTTGAATATTCGGTTAGGACAGCAGAGGCGTCCTTCGCATCGACCTTTGAGTCGTCATTGACATCTCCGGCGAGGAAATCGTCCGGGTCGAGGAAATCTATCCCCTGCTCCGCGGCATATTCCTCGGCAAAGCTGCCTTTTTTTCCGAAAATAAGGAAGTCCTCTATCCTGACTATCATAGACGAATGAGCATCTGCCTGCATCCCGAGGGCGTTGGAGCCTATCTCGGTAACAGTTGACGGTATCGTGACCTCAACGTCCGGACAGCCAAAAAACGCCTCGTTTCCGATACTTTTCAGTTTCGCCGGAAGTGTCACCTCAGTGAGCGCCGGACACGAGAAGAAGCAGTCATCGGGTATCGCTGTAACTCCGCTGCCTATCTTCACTGTCCCGAGAGCATAGCAGCTCATAAATGCACTGCTGCCGACAGTTTTCACGGAATCGGGTATCGTGAGCTCTGTCAGTGCGGAGCAGCCTGCAAACGCAGATCCTCCGATAGCTGTGAGCGTTTTCGGGAGAACTGCCTTCTCAAGCTCTGTCTGACCGAGGAAAGCCTTGTCTCCGATAGCTGTGACGCTGTAGGTCTCAAGCTTGGACGGGATCGTGATACTGCCCTTTGCGCCGCTCACGGAGACTATCTCCGCATTTCCGTCACTGACAGCAAAGCTGTAGGTCACGCCGTCCTGCTCGACCGTGTGGAGCGGATCGAGCGCCGCTGCACCGAGCGGTGCGGCTCCGAACAGAACAGCTGCCGAAAAGAGCGAAGCTATGAGCTTTTTCATACTATCTCCTCCTGACGGACGATTTTTCCGTTTATCATAACGAGCAGCGGCTCAGCCATAAGTCCGAGCGGATCGTCACCCTTGCGGTAGAGCTGAATATCAGCGTCCTTGCCGGGTGTGAGGCTGCCGATGTTCTCCTCTGCCCCGAGTATCTCCGCCGGAGCGATAGTGAGCGAGCGGAGCGCCGTCATTCTGTCGAGTCCGCCCTTCACGGCTGCCTGTGCCGAGAGCGGAAGATACTGTATCGGTATCACCGTGTGATCGGTGCAGATCGCGAGCTTTACGCCGTTTTCAGCGAGGACCGCGGCATTTTTCAGCTCAAGTCCGCGCATTTCGGGCTTGCAGCGGTCACATATCACAGGACCGCATATCACGGGGAGCTCCTCCTCAGCGATGATGTCGGCTATCTTGTAGCCCTCTGTGCCGTGGATTATGACGGTATCGAGCGAGAATTCCTTCGCAAGTCTCATTGCCGTACAGATGTCGTCTGCGCGGTGGCAGTGGAAGAACGCCTTGTGCTTGCGGTCGAGAAGCGGCAGCAGCGCCTCGCACTTCGCGTCATACTCCGGCGGATCGTAGTTCTCGTTGTCGGAGTAATAGCTGTCCATATCGTGTGCATAGCGGCGTGCCTTGTAGAGTCCCTCGCGGATAAGCGCAGCCGTTGCCATTCGCGTAACGGGGGTCTCGTCCTTGTCGTTGTATACACGCTTGGGATTCTCGCCGAGCGCGAATTTCATACCCGCTGTCTCAATGAGCATATCGTCCACACGTCTGCCGGCGGTCTTTATCACGCATATCTCGCCTCCGCAGGCATTCGCGCTTCCCGGACACACAGCCGCCGCGGTGATACCGCGCATACGCGCCTCCTCAAAGCAGCGGTCGAATGGATTGATACCGTCTATCGCGCGCATCTGCGGAGTGAACGGGTCTGTCGATTCATTGCAGTCGTCGCCCTCTGTATCGAGTCCGTCCTCGATGATGCCGAGATGAGTGTGCGCGTCGATGAATCCGGGAAGGAGCAGACCTCCCTCCGCGTCGATGTCCCCGGCGGAAACAGTATCCGGAGCGCCGCTCGCGACGGCTTTTATCCTGCCGTCCTCAAGCTCTATCCAGCCGTTTTCTATGACGCCATCGGCGTCCATCGTGTAAATTTCAGCGTTGAAGATCTTCATTTCAGAACTGCCTTTCTACCGTAGCTTTTTCACGGCATCAACTATACTTTCAGCGGTCTCTATGGGACTTCCGCCGCAGTCGATACGTATATCCGAATGCTTCAGATATATCTCGCGGCGCGCATTGAAGCGCTCCAGCAGCTCCTCCTTCGTTGAGGAAACGGCTATGGGACGGTTCGTGTCGCCGCAGATACGCTCATAGCAGGTCTCGAAATCAGCGTCGAGGAATACGACTGCACCTGCCGCGGAAGCAGCCCTCGCACTTTCCGGATCCAGCATCGCGCCGCCTCCGCAGGCAACTACCGCTGTCCTTCCGCATACCGACTTAACTATTTCAGCCTCGACCTTCCGGAAATAGGGCTCGCCCTTCTGCGCGAAAATGTCCGGAATGGACATATTCTGGTCGGCAACTATGAGTTCATCTGTGTCGCAGAAGCCGCAGCCGAGCTTTTTCGCCGCAAGCTTTCCGACTGTCGTTTTGCCGCAGCCCATAAAGCCGCAAAGAAATACAGTCATATCATTTCTCCTTACTGTGTGCTTATTCTTGTTTCCGGAAATAATACGTCGTCCGGCAGGCTGTTATGTCATTTATTCATTGCGTTGACGTGCTCCTCCACGTCGAGGATTATCTTCGAGATGTCCTCTGCGTGGAATTCGCCGCCGTACCAGTATTCGTGAGCCTTTACAGCCTGATATACGAGCATCGAAGCTCCGCCGACGGCTGTTTTTCCGAGCGCACGGGCTTTTTTCATCAGCATCGTCTCTGTCGGATTATAGATGACATCGAAGAAGCTGAGACACTTCTCTATCAGTTCGTCAGAAACCGCGCAGTTATCCGTTTTCGGGTACATTCCAACGGGAGTCGCATTGATGAGGAGGTCGAAGCCCTCTGTGAGGTCGCTCACAAGGCTTATGCGGACATTCGCGGTCTTGCACTTCGCGAGTATCTCCGCCATAACGAGCTGGGCGTTCTTTATGTCCTGCGGAATGACAGCGATAGTCAGGTCCGCGCCGTGAAGAGCGGCTTCAATGGCTATCATACGTCCTACTCCGCCGCAGCCGACGAGCAGCACCTTTCCGCTGAGCGGAAGTGTCTCCGCCGAGCGCAGGAAGCCGTCGCAGTCGGTATTATAGCCGGTGAGCCTGCCTCCGCTGCTGCTGATGCAGTTGACGGAATTGTAGCGCAGAGCGCTCTCGCTGAGCTCGTCCGTGAACGGGATAATGGCTGTTTTGTGAGGGATAGTGATGTTGAAGCCGCGCAGCTCGCGGAGCTCGTCAATGCGTGAGGGAAGGTCCTCGGGCGCGATGTCGATGAGCTCGTAGCTGTAGTCGGATATGCCGCTGAGAGCGAACAGCTTCTCGTGGATGAGCGGCGACATAGAATGTCCGAGCGGATGTCCGATAAGTCCATATTTATCCATATATTTCCTCTGCCTTTCCGAGAGTTTCGAGATTTTCTATATTGAACGCCCTTACGTCGGAAAGGGTCTTTTTAACGAGTCCTGTCAGTGTCTTTCCGGGACCGAATTCAACGAATGTATCTGCTCCGTCAGCCTGCATCGCAGCGAGCTCAGATGTGAAGCGCACGGGCGATACGATGTGCTTTGCGAGAAGTGACGGCATATCGCTGAAATCCTTCAGCTCGCCGCCGGTGACGTTCGAATAATACTTCACCTGCGGAGCCTTGAAGGGTATCTCCTTTGCGGCTTCGTAGAACTTGTCCGCAGCGGTCTGCATAAGCTTTGAGTGGAACGCGCCTGCAACGTTGAGGCGTACAACTCTTGCCTTCAGCCCGGCGAACACCTCGCTGACCTCGTCGATACCCTCGGGGGTCCCGGCGATAACGGTCTGCATAGGCGAATTGTAGTTTACTGCCGCAACGTAATTCTTAGCGCTGCTGCATATCTCCTCTATCTTCTCGGGAGCAAGCTTCATAACGGCTGCCATTGCGCCCTTGTGCTCGCGTGCGGCATCGTTCATAGCCTCGGCTCTTGCCTTGATAAGGCGGAAAATATCCTCAAGCGACACCATTCCCGACATCGTGAGAGCCGCATATTCGCCGAGCGAATGACCTGCAACTCCGTCAAAGCGGAACGGGATACCTGCCTTGTGAACGTGTGAGATAGCGGCAGAATTGCATACGAGCGAGGTCAGGAGCACTGCCGGCTGAGCGTTGATAGTCTGTGCGAGCTCCTCCGGAGAGCTCTCGAAGCAGACCTTTCGCATATCTCTGCCGAGCACGTCCGAAGCAATGTCGTAGAGCTCGCCTGTGTGCGGATAAGCCTCAAGAATGTCATTTCCCATACCGGGATATTGCGAGCCCTGTCCTGAAAAGAGTGAAATTATCATTGTATTGCAGCTTCCTTTCTTTATTGTTGTGGATTTTTGCCAATTTTTCAAGTGCATCTTTGTGAAAGATGACGATATATTCTTTGCGTCGAAATAAAGGGAAAAAATATCGTTGAAAAATTTTCGGAAATGATTTATAATATATATTGTATACTGCTTGGACTACGGTCTTCCGCAGTATAGTAATAATATAACATAAAATAAGGTGAATTGCAAGGGGACGCGGCGAAATGTTTGCGCTGCCGGTAACTTTGCCGCGAAACCGCCTGCGGAGGCTCTCCGCTATAACATAAAATAAGGTGAATTGCAAGGGGCGCGGCGAAATGTTTGCGCTGCCGGTAACTTTGCCGCGAAACCGCCTGCGGAGGCTCTCCGCTATAACACAAAAAAAGGTGAATCGCAAGGGGCGCGGCGAAATGTCTGCGCAGCCGGTAACTTTGACGCGAAACCGCCTGCTCCCCACTATATAATTCTGCGAGGCAGACAAAACACAAAGGAGACTGCATATGGGCATAAACATTCTGGGAATGGGCTGCTACCTTCCCGAACAGACACTAAAAAACGACGATTTCACACGATTCGTCGAGACTAACGATGAATGGATAAGAACACGCACAGGCATCGTCGAAAGACGTATGGCAGGCTGGGAGCCCGTATGGTATATGGGCAGCAAAGCAGCCGGAAATGCCATCGCAAAGGCTGGTATTTCGCCCGAGGACATCGGTCTTATCATCACAACGACTGCTACGAGCGACTTCCACACACCGAGTATGGCGTGTATGATACAGGCTGAGACCGGCGCCGTGAACGCTGCGGCTTTCGATATGAACGCTGCCTGCTCGGGCTTCGTTTATGCTCTCGATACCGCAAGACGCTTCCTCGAGACCGACGAGAATATGAAATATGCCCTCATCGTCGCCTCCGAGGCGCTCTCACGCTTCCTCGACTTCGAGGACAGGTCATCGTGCATCCTCTTCGGAGACGGCGCGGCTGCAATGGTGATAGAGCGCAGCGACAAACCGTTCAGCTCAGCTCTCAGGGCTGACGGGACCGGCGGACGCCTTCTCTATGCGAGAAGTGTCGGTGTCGCTGAGGAGATAAGGGTGGATACCGATTTCGATGACGGATTCCCCGAAAAGCGCCTCCACAAGCTCTATCAGGACGGCAGAGAGGTGTACAAATTCGCTACGAAGGCTCTGCCCAAGGCATTCCACCTCGCCGCTGACAAGGCTGGCATCGCTCCCGAGGACATCGACTGGTTCGTCCCGCATCAGGCGAATGTCCGCATAATCGAGACTGCCGCAAAGAATCTCGGTGTTTCGATGGACAAATTCATCGTTACGCTTGACCACTATGGCAATACATCAAGCGTTTCCATTCCGCTCGCACTGTGCGAATCGGTGGAAAAGGGCTTGATAAAGCGCGGACAGAAGCTTGCTCTCATTGGCTTCGGTGCAGGTCTGACCTACGCCGGCGCTGTCTTTGAATACTGATACCAAAAGATAAGGAGAAGAAATATGAAAACACGCATAACCGAGCTTTTAGGCTGTGAATATCCGATAATACAGGGCGGTATGGCATGGGTCGCTGAGCACACGCTCGCAGCTGCTGTGTCAAATGCAGGCGGCATCGGTCTCATCGCAGGCGGAAGCGCTCCGATAGACTACCTCCGCGACCAGATACGCAAGTGCAAGGAAAAGACCGACAAGCCCTTCGGCGTGAATATAATGCTTATGAGCCCCAACGCCGACGACCTCGCTCAGCTCTGCATAGATGAGGGCGTAAGAGTTGTCACAACAGGCGCAGGCAACCCCGGAAAGTACATCCCGGCATGGAAGGAAGCCGGCATCAAGGTCATCCCCGTTATCCCGTCAGTTGCTCTCGCAAAGCGTATGGAGCGCGCAGGCGCGGACGCAGTTGTCGCAGAGGGTACCGAATCCGGCGGCCATATCGGCGAGAATACGACGATGTGTCTCGTTCCGCAGGTAGTCGATGCTCTTGAGATACCTGTCATCGCTGCCGGCGGTATCGCAGACGGCAGAGGTATGGCGGCGGCATTCATGCTCGGCGCTGAGGGCGTTCAGATAGGCACACGCTTCCTCGCCTCAGAGGAATGCCAGATACACCCCACATTCAAGGAGCTCGTCATCAAGGCAAAGGATACGGACAGCGTCGTTACCGGCAGATACACCGGTCATCCGTGCCGCAATATAAAGACAAAGTTCTCGAAAAAGCTCGCAAACGGCGAGAAGGACGGCTCGCTCTCACCCGAGGAGTTCGAGCAGATAACTCTCGGCTCGCTCCGCAAGGCTGTCGTTGACGGCAACGTGGACGAGGGCTCGTTCCTCTGCGGCGCTATCGCAGGTATGGTAAACGAGATAAAGCCGTGCAGCGAGATAGTCGCTGAGATAATGGCAGGCGCTGAAAAGCTCCTCGCCAGATAATTACAATTGTAACCGCGGAAATTACATTCAATACATTGGCAGTCTGCCGGTATTGTGATATGCTTTATACGGGGAACGAGGTCCGCGGCGTTCCGCAGAACACATAAATGATTTCACGGAGGGAACAAATATGGCAACAGCGATAATCACAGGCGCTTCACAGGGTATCGGTGCCTGCATTGCAAAAAGACTCGCAAAAGACGGCTTCGATGTGGCTATCAACCACTATCCCAGCAACGGAGATAAGGAAAAGGCTCTCGCGGTAGCCGAGGAATGCCGTGCTTTCGGCGTCAGGGCTGAGTGCTACGCGGCAGACGTTTCAAAGTTCGACCAGTGTGAGGCTATGGTGGATAAGGTCAAGGCTGACTTCGGGACCATCGACGCTCTCGTGAACAATGCCGGTATCACAAAGGATACCCTCCTCGCACGAATGAGCGAGGACATCTACGATATGGTCATCGCAGTGAACCAGAAGAGCGTTTACAATATGATGAAGCTCGTCTGCAACATTATGGGCAAGCAGAGGAGCGGCAAGATCGTGAACGTCTCATCAGTTGCCGGTCTCTACGGCAACCCCGGACAGGTAAATTACTCCGCTTCCAAGGCGGCTATAATAGGTATGACAAAATCCGTTGCGAAGGAATACGGCAAGCGCAATATCACCTGCAATGCCGTTGCTCCCGGACTTATCCGCACTCCTATGACAGATGTGCTCTCCGACGAGCTCAAGGCAAAAATGCTTGAGGCAGTTGCGCTCAGACGCTACGGCGAGCCCGAGGAGATAGCTTCGGTGGTTTCTTTCCTCGTTTCGGAAAATGCAAGTTACATAACCGGACAGGTGATCGAAATATCCGGCGGACTTTCTATGTAATCTCACCAATACACTGCACAAGAACACAAAACACAGAACGAAAGGAATTTTTATGAGCAGAAGAGTTGTGATCACAGGAATGGGAGCTGTTACTCCCCTCGGAACAGGCGTTGATAAGTTCTGGGATGGCGTAAAGGCAAACAGGATAGGCTTCTCATTTATAGATAAATTTGACACAGAGCGCACAGGCGTAAAGATAGCTGGTATCGTCCGCGACTTCAACGAGGAGGACTACTTCGGCGTTGAGGGCTGCTTCGACAAGAAGGAAGCAAAGCGTATGGACCAGTTCACAAAATATGCACTTGTTGCCGCGCATGAGGCGCTCACAGACGCAGGCACGGACTTCTCCGACCTCGACCCCTACAGAGCAGGCGTTATCGTCGGCTCTGGCATCGGCGGCATCGACCTCACACTCAGCGAGTACAGCAAGTTCCTTGAAAAGGGCCCCGGACGCATCTCGCCCTTCTATATCCCGATGATGATAAGCAATATGGCGGCAGGCACTATCTCGATGAAGACGGGCTTCCGCGGCGCTAACTTCGATGTAACTACAGCCTGCGCAACTGCTACGCACGCTATCGGCGAGGCTTTCCGCAAGATAAAGGACGGCTACCTCGATGCGGCTATCGCAGGCGGTACCGAAAGCACAAACGTTGAATTCACATACGGCGGATTCGCCAATATGAAGGCTCTCACAAAGAGCGATGACCTCTCACGTGCTTCCATTCCCTTCGACAAGGAGAGAAACGGCTTCGTCCTCGGTGAGGGAAGCGGTATCGTCGTACTTGAGGAATACGAGCACGCAAAGGCTCGCGGAGCTAAGATCTATGCAGAAGTTGCCGGTTACGGCGCTACCTGCGACGGCTACCATATGACATCGCCCATGCCTACGGGCGAGGCTGCCGGAAAGGGTATGTCCCTTGCAATGGAGGAGGCTGGTCTTCGTCCCTGTGACGTCGACTACATCAACGCTCACGGCACATCTACAGGTCTCAACGACAAGTACGAGACTGCCGCTATCAAGCTCGCATTCGGCGAGGACGCATACAAGGTAAAGATAAATTCGACCAAGTCTATGACAGGTCACCTTCTCGGCGCGGCTGGCGGCATCGAAGCTATCATCTGCGCAAAGTCCATCGAAGAGGGCTTTATCCACGCAACTGTCGGATATAAGGTGCCCGACGAGGAATGCGACCTCGATTACTGCGTAAACGGCAATATCGAGCAGGAGGTACGCGCCGCCCTGTCGAACTCTCTCGGCTTCGGCGGACACAACGCTACGCTCTGCTTCAAAAAAGTAACAGACTAAGGAGAACAGAAGATGAACGAAATCTTAGGTATTACCGATCTCGAAACTATCGGCAGGCTTTCCGACATCATCAACGACAAGGAGCTTTCCGAGATAACGATCTCAAACGGTGATAACACAATAACGATAAAGGGCAGGAAGGCTGTTCCTGCTCCGCCCCCGATGATGAGTATGCCCCCCTTCCCGCCGATGAATGCGCCTGCTCCGGCACCTTCTCCCCAGACTCAGGCTCCGGCAAAGGAGGAGAACAGCGGAAATATCGTTAAGGCACCGCTGGTCGGTACTTATTACCGCTCACCCTCGCCTGATAAGCCGCCTTTCGTAAAGATAGGCGACAAGGTCAAGAAGGGCGATGTCATTATGATAATAGAGTCAATGAAGCTGATGAACGAGGTGCAGTCCGAGTTTGACGGCGTTGTTGAGCGCATCCTCGTCTCTGACGGCGATGCAGTCGAATTCGACCAACCCATTATGATAATAAAATAATGAAGCCCTCAGAGCTCAAATATATCACACCCGAGATAATCGAAAAGGGCGGCATCAACGTTTCTTCGCCGGAAATGCTCGACGAGGCGCGCCGCTACAATATGGACGCCGTCACCAATAATGCCAGACGCAAGCGTATGCAGGTGACGCAGGGGATATGGCTCATTATCCAGATCCCCCTCCTCATTGCCTCGGTGTGTATGCACCTGACGCTTGAAACACTGACCGATTTCGAAGCCTTCAGAGCCGGTGACTTCGGCGCAATAATGTCCTATGCACGCATTGCGGCGATGTTCATCGGGCTGTTCGCATACCTCGGACTTTTCGGATACTACATCATCTTCCGCTTCCAGCGCGATCCGAAGATAATGTTCCTGTGCTCGTTTCCGGCGATGATGACGACCGGCTTCGGTGTGCTCGTCGTGCTGATAAATGTCATTTCCGCCTATATCTACACACACAGAGAGGAAAAATTCGCTGAGGAGGCAGGCTATCCGGCGTTCGTGCGCCTCAATGTCACCACTATCGACAGCGATTCCACGCATATCTCGGATATAACCTACGACAGCATTAAAGAGCGCACAAAGCATCTGCGCTCAGATGATGAGGAATTCCTATGACTATACAGGACCTTAAATATATCACGCCCCTCGACATCAAGGCTGCTCACCTCAATGTGACCTCTGCCGAAATGTACGACGAGGCAAAAAAGTTCAACCAGCATATGTACGATATGCAGCGCAGGCGTCACCGCTTTCTGCGCGATATGTGGAGCCTTATCCTGCTGAACATATTTATGTTCGCTGTCGCAATGCCGACCGCGATGAGCTCCTACACCTCGCTCGCATTCAGGCTGAGCGGCGGAAGCGGACCCGTAATGATGGCTAAAGGCGGAAATCTCTTCCTGACCTACCTTCCTGCCGTCATTTATGCCGCCGCGTTCGTATACTTCATTGTGATAAAGAAGTTCTACAGCAGCAGGCTCATATTTATCCTGACGCTGATAGCTGTCCCGACGAATTATGCGTTCTTACTTATGGCGATATTCAATGCCATACTCGTCAAAAAGATGAACGATGTCGATAATGAGATAAAGGAAGAGCCGGGCTATCCGGGCTTCGCCGAGCTCCACCTCTCGTTCATACGCGATGAGGAATCGCTTGAAGAAGGCGGTATGGAGAACTACAGCGATGGCGAGAAGTCCGACGACCTCGAAAGCGAGCGCAAGGAGAATCCCTTCGACAAGTACCGCACCAGATGGGGCAGCGGTGAGGGCGCTATGCTCGCGGACAATGACATCAGCAATATCAACAACAACTGACCCGGCATTCCGGGAATACTATATCAAGGAGCGAAACTATGGCTGATATACTTATGAATAAAGAACAGATAATGGAAGTTATCCCCCACCGCGACCCCTTCCTGCTCATCGACGAGATCGTCGATATGGAAGTCGGCGTAAAGGTACACGCACGCAAGTACATCAAAGAGGACGACTTCTGGTTCAAGGGTCACTTCCCGGGCTATCCCGTAACTCCGGGCGTGCTTATGGTCGAGATGCTCGCTCAGGCAGGAGCTGTATGTATGCTCTCAAAGCCTGAATTCAAGGGCAAGATAGGTCTTTTCGGCGGCATCGACAAGGCTAAGTTCCGCAGACAGGTCGTTCCCGGCGACGTGCTCGACCTTGAGGTCGAGATCATCAAGCAGAGAGGTCCCATCGGCACAGGCAAGGCTCTCGCCTCAGTCGGCGGAGAAAGAGCTGTCTCCTGCGAGATAACCTTCGTTGTCACAGACGACAAAAAGGAATAATAACCCCATTTTAATGTGTGACAGGAGACGCTGTCCCATACATTTAAAGGAGATACATTATAAATGTTCAGAAAAATACTCATCGCCAACAGAGGCGAGATCGCTGTCCGTATCATAAGAGCCTGCCGCGAGCTCGGGATACGCTGTGTTACGGTCTATTCCACCGCGGACAGAACTTCACTTCACGCACAGATAGCGGACGAATCCATATGTATCGGTCCTCCGGCAACGAAGGACAGCTACCTGAATATGAACGCTATCATACAGGCAGCCCTCAACGCCGGCGCAGACGCTATACACCCCGGATTCGGCTTCCTTTCGGAGAATGCGGAATTCGCAAGGCTCTGCGAAAAGAACGGCATAACCTTCATTGGCCCCTCATACAAATCGATCGAGATGCTCGGAGACAAGGCGGCTGCAAAGGAAACTATGGCTGCTGCCGGAGTTCCCGTTATCCCCGGCTCAAAGGGAGCTGTGAAGAGCCTCGCAGAGGCTAAGAAGATCGCGGAAAAGTGCGGCTATCCCGTGCTCGTAAAGGCTTCAGCCGGCGGCGGCGGAAGAGGTATCCGCCGTGTCGATTCACCGAAGGACCTCGAGGCACAGATGACTGCCGCTCAGCAGGAGGCTAAGAACTTCTTCGGCGATGATACCGTTTATATCGAAAAATTCCTCATAAATCCCCACCATGTCGAGATCCAGATGATAGCCGACAAACAGGGCAATTATATCTATCTCGGCGAGCGCGACTGCTCTATGCAGCGCCGCAATCAGAAGGTGCTCGAGGAATGCCCGAGCCCTATCGTCGACAGCGAGCTGCGCAAGCAGATGGGCGAGGCTGCCGTGACTGCGGCAAAGCAGTGCGGCTATTACAACGCAGGAACTATCGAATTCCTCGTCGATGAGAACCGCGATTTCTACTTTATGGAGATGAATACCCGTATCCAGGTCGAGCACCCCATTACCGAGGAGGTGACCGGCTTTGACATTGTCAAGGCTCAGATAGAGATAGCTGCCGGACTCCCCCTCCGCGTAACGCAGAAGGACATCAAGCTGCGCGGTCACGCTATCGAGTGCCGCATCAACGCTGAAAACCCGAATATGAACTTCCGTCCGTCACCGGGCACCATAAACGCGCTCTACGTCCCCGGAGGTCCCGGTATACGCATAGACGGCGCTGTATATCAGGGCTATACGATAACGCCCTACTACGATTCTATGATAAGCAAACTGATCGCTCACGGCTCTGACCGCGATGATGCTATCCGCAAGATGCGCTGGGCTCTTGCAGAGTTCATCGTTGACGGAGTTGATACCAATATCGACTTCCAGCTACAGATAATCAAGCAGCCGGAATTCCTCAGCGGAAACTACGACATCGGCTTCCTTAACAGATTCGTGGAAAAGAATAAGAAATAAGAGGGTGACGCAAGATGTTCGACGATTTTTTCAATGTTGTAAAGCTCCGCTTCAACGGCGGAGATGAGGACGAGGTCCCCACATTCAAATGTCCCAGATGTCAGAGCCCCGTTCCGATGAGCAGATACGAGGAGCTCCACAGAGTCTGCCCGAACTGCAACTACCACGGCAGACTTCCGGCGCGCGAGAGGATCGCCATAACCGCCGACAAGGAGAGCTTCAGAGAGTTCGACGCTGATATGATAAGCTGCGACCCCATCGACTTCCCCGATTATACCGAGAAGCAGAAGGAGCTCCGCCAGAAAACAGGTCTGAATGACGCTGTTGTGACAGGTATTGCCAATATCAGGGGGATCACGACCGTTATCGGCGTTATGGACCCGAATTATATGATGGGCTCAATGGGAAGCGTTGTCGGTGAAAAGATAGCGCGTGCATTCGAGTATGCAACGGAGAACGGGCTGCCTGTCGTGCTGTTCACGGCTTCGGGCGGCGCACGTATGCAGGAGGGCATCGTCTCGCTGATGCAGATGGCTAAGACCTCCGGCGCTGTAAAGCTCCACAGCGACAACGGCGGACTTTATATCACCGTCCTCACAGACCCCACAACAGGCGGCGTTACGGCGAGCTTCGCTTCGCTCGGCGACATAATCATCGCTGAACCGAAAATACTCATCGGCTTCGCAGGAAGGCGCGTTATCGAGAGCACGATGAAGCAGCGTCTCCCCGAGGACTTCCAGCTTGCCGAATTTATGCAGGAAAAGGGCTTCGTGGATATGATCGTGGAGAGAAAGCGTATGAGAGCTACTCTCGCACATCTCCTCGAGCTTCACGGCTATAAAGGAAAGGAGGTCTGACCTGTGGAGGAGAAGAAGACAGCGTGGGAACGCCTCAAGCTCGTTCATACCAAGGGCAGACCCACTATCAGAGACTATATACCGCTCATTTTCAATGATTTCTATGAGATGCACGGCGACCGCTTCTACGGCGATGACAAGGCTGTTATCGGCGGTATAGCGATGCTCGACGGAACTCCCGTGACCGTGATCGCACAGGTGAAGGGCAGAGACATCGACGAGAACAAGGCGTGCAACTTCGCAATGCCGCTCCCCGAGGGCTACAGAAAGGCTCTCAGGCTCGCAAAGCAGGCTGAAAAGTTCCACCGTCCCGTTATCTGCTTCATCGACACCCCCGGTGCATATGCCGGAGTTGCCGCCGAGGAGCGCGGACAGGGCGAGGCTATCGCACGCAACATCGCTGAGTTTATGACTCTGCGCACGCCCATAATCTCTATCGTCCTCGGCGAGGGCGGAAGCGGCGGCGCTCTTGCGCTCGGTGTATGCGATGAGCTCGCGATGCTCGAGAACGCACAGTATTCTGTGATCTCGCCGCGCGGATTTGCAAGTATCCTGTGGAAGGATGCCGAACGTGAGGAGGAAGCGTGCAATATTATGAAGATAACTGCCGAAGATATGGTAAGTCTCGGCGTTGCTGAATCCATCATCGAGGAGCCTCTCGGTGGGGCACATAACGATTTAGACAAAATTTCAGAAAATATCAAGGAATATTTGTTATGCAAAATTCCAGAAAAATGCGAAAAAGATATTGACGTTTTACTGAAAGAACGTTATACTAAGTTTAGAAAAATCGGAGAGTTCACAGAGTGACACCGTTTTTCGATTTCCCCTGCCCAAAACAGGAAATACAAACCAAAAGAAACGGAGGAAAGTAATATGGTATTTGATAAGCTCAAGGAGATCATCGTAGAACAGCTCGGCGTTGAAGAGGACGCTGTTACACTCGAGGCTAACATTCAGGAGGATCTCGGTGCAGATTCTCTCGACATCGTAGATCTTATCCAGACTATCGAGGACGAGTACGATCTCTCTATCCCCGACGAGGCTGTTGAGGAGATCAAGACTGTTGGCGATATCGTTAACTACATCGAAAAGAACACAGAGGAATAATTCCGCACGTTCGGCGGCTCCCTTCGGGGAGCCGTTTTTGTTTTTACGTTCAGCCGGGTCCCGTGATGCTTGAAATGCGCTGCATTATGTGTTAAACTAATAAATATACCACTTTAAGGAGAAGGCATATGAAGATACTTATTATAGAGGACGACTCCGCTCTGCGCAGCGAGCTGTCTGTTCTGCTGAAAAATGCAGGGTATGACCCGGTATGCGCAGAGATGACGGAAATACCGGCGCAGATGATAAACTCCGGCGCAGACCTGATACTGCTCGACATCAACCTCCCCGGAACAAACGGCGAAACACTCCTTCAGGACTTCCGCAAGAGGAGCACAACGCCCGTTATTATGCTCACGAGCCGCACATCTGAGCTCGATGAGGTGCTGTCGATGAGCTACGGTGCCGACGATTTCGTTACAAAGCCGTATAACCCGACAATCCTCCTGCTTCGCATATCAGCTGTGCTGAAGCGCTCAGCAAAAACAGGCACCGCTCAGACCTATCACGATGCGGAGGTCAGTACGGTCAGAGGAAGCCTTACACGGGGCGGAAATGAGCAGATCCTGACGAAGAACGAGATGATAATATTCCAGCTCCTGCTCGACCGTATCGGCGAGATAGTGACGCGCGACGAGCTTATGACAGCGCTGTGGGACAACGACGAATTCGTCAACGACAATGCGCTCTCGGTCAATATCAGCCGCCTTCGTGCAAAGCTCGGCGAGCTCGGATTCCCCGACGCCATCGTGACGCGCAAGAAGCAGGGGTATGTGCTGATATGAGACCGGCTGTTTTTTTACGGGACAGGCTCCCGAGATACCTCATTCTCGCCGTTGCGTCCGCGCTCGTGCTGATATTCCTCTTCACATTTCACGTCCCTGCAGAGTGTGTCGTCATCGTCAGTGTGCTCGCTCTCATCGGAGCCGTCATTACCGAGCTGTGGGAATTCTTCCGCCGCAGGAGCTTCTATGACAAGCTGAGCTCCGACCTTGAGCAGCTCGACCGCAAGTACCTCCTCCCCGAAATGCTCGAAGAGCCCGAATTCCTCGACGGACGTATCCTCTGCACGGCTGTACAGGAGGCGGACAAGTCGATGCATGAGCAGATAAGTGCAGCACACCGCGAGAATTCCGATTTCCGCGAATATATCGAGATGTGGGTACACGAGATAAAGCTCCCCGTCGCAGGCTTGCAGCTGATGTGCCACAACGACGGCAATACACGCTATGCCGAGCAGCTCCGCCGCATCGACGAATACATCGAGAACGTCCTGTTCTATGCACGCAGCGGAAGCGCCGAGAAGGACTATATCATCAAGCCTGTAACTCTGAAGCGTGTATTTTCAGATATTGCTGTCCGCAACCGCGAGGAGCTTCAGGAACGCTGTATATCGCTGCGCACCGAAGGTCTTGATACCGAGGTGCTCACGGACGCAAAGTGGCTCTCATTCATCTTAGGGCAGCTTATGAACAACAGTATCAAATACGAAGCGGACGAGATAGCCGTCACCGCTGAGGTGCTCCCCGACCGGACCGTCCTGCACTTCCGCGACAACGGTATCGGTATCCCTGCCGCCGACCTGCCGAACATTTTCGAGAAATCCTTCACCGGCGAAAACGGCAGGACTCACGGCGGGTCTACCGGAATGGGACTGTTCATCGTGAAAAAGCTCTGCGGCAGGCTCGGTCATGCTGTTTCGGCTGCATCGGTACAGGGCGAATATACGGACATTTCTGTCACATTCGGCAAAAATGAGCTCTATAAGCCCGAATAGCCAACCTTTCAAAAATGTAATGTTCTGTAATCTTGAAACAGCGACAGCTTTGCGGAAATGCTGTATTATAATATACAGAAAGGAGCTGTTGATATGGAATTACTCAGAATACAGCAGATAGAAAAATATTACGGCAGCAAGTCGAGCCTCACAAAGGCTATCGACGATATATCATTTACGGTGGAGAAGGGCGAATTCGTCGCGATCATGGGCGCCTCCGGAAGCGGAAAGACCACCCTCCTCAACTGCATCTCCACAATAGACCGGGTCACCGCCGGACACATCTTTCTCGAGGACGAAGACATCACAAAGCTCCGCGGCAAGGCTCTCAACAGATTCCGCCGCGACAACCTCGGCTTCATCTTTCAGGATTTCAACCTCCTCGACACTCTGACCGCATACGAGAATATCGCCCTCGCGCTCTCGATACAGAAGAAGCCGGCAAAGGAGATAGATGCGGCAGTCAGAAAGGTGGCTGAGCAGCTCGATATAGCCGATGTGCTCGAAAAGTACCCGTATCAGATGTCGGGCGGTCAGAAGCAGCGTGTAGCCTCTGCGCGTGCTATAGTGACAGGTCCGAAGCTCGTGCTCGCAGACGAGCCGACAGGCGCTCTCGATTCAAAATCAGCAAAGCTGCTGCTCGAGCGCTTCCGCTACCTCAACAAGGAGTGCGGCGCAACTATAATGATGGTTACGCACGACAGCTTCACTGCAAGCTATGCGAGCCGCGTCATCTTCATCAAGGACGGCAAGATATTCAACTCGATAACACGCGGAGACAACACACGCAAGCAGTTCTTCGACAAGATCATCGACGTTGTGACTCTTCTGGGAGGTGACATGAGCGATGCTCTTTAAGCTCTCACTCAGCAACGTCCGCAGAAGTATGCGCGACTACGCTATCTACTTCTTCACGCTTATGATCGGCGTTTCCGTGTTCTATGTCTTCAATGCGATAGGCGGACAGGCGGCTGCACTGAGAATGTCCGATTCTCAGTACGAGATGATACAGGTCCTCGATACCGTCATTTCCGGCACGAGCGTATTCGTCGCAGGCGTGCTGGGACTGCTTATAGTGTATGCGAGCCGTTTCCTTATGAAGCGCCGCAGCCGCGAATTTGCGCTGTATATGACGCTCGGTATGAGCAAGCGAAAAATATCCGCTATCCTCCTCGTCGAGACCGTCATAATAGGTATTGGCTCGCTTTTCATCGGACTTCTCATCGGCATCGGGATCTCACAGCTTATGAGCGCAGTCGTTGCGAATATGTTCGAGGTCGATATGAGCTCCTACAAGTTCACGGTTTCCGGCGGCGCGATAGTCAAGACGATAGTTTATTTCGCTGTTATATACCTCGTTGCAATGGCTTTCAACAGCTTCGTTGTGACACGTATGAAGCTGATAAACCTTATGCAGTCCGGCAAAAGGTCTGAGCAGATAAAGCTCAAATCGCCCGTTCTCTGCGTTATCGTGTTCATCGCAGCAGCTGTGATACTCGGGCTGTGCTATTATCAGGTCGGCTGGAATTCACGCAATATCACACGTACTGCGGCTATCGCGAACATCGCAGCAGGCAGCGCGGCTACATTCCTTGTATTCTGGTCTGTTTCGGGAATGCTCCTGCGCGTGTTTATGCTGATGAAGAATACCTATCACAAGAACCTCAACGCATTCACATTCCGTCAGCTCAGCAGCAAGGTCAATACGATGGTATTCTCGATGACAGTTATCTGCATTATGCTCTTTGTGACGATATGCACGCTCTCATCGGCGTTCTCGATACGCAATTCTATGAACAACAACCTCGATGAGCTCTGCCCCGTTGACTGCGAGATAGTCCTCTCATATGACACAGAAAAGCCTATGCAGTACGCTGACATTCAGGAGATGTATACCGCGAACGGCTATGATATTACCGAGGATTTCAGCGACTATGTGAATTTCACCGACTATGGCGACACCGGATTCACATTTAAGGATTCACTCGGCGAATACTACGATGAAGTAGCCCGGCAGTATAGCTTTCTCATTTACGACGCTCCCGAGCAGATAGTAAAGCTCAGCGACTACAACGCTCTGATGGAGCTCTACGGCAGAAAGACCTACACTCTCGCAGACGATGAGTATATCCTCTTCTGCAACTTCACCACGATGAAGAATATCCGCAATAAGGGGCTCGAAACTGACAGCACTCACACTATCTTCGGTCACACTCTCGATTCAAAATATCCCACCTGTCAGGACGGCTTCATCGACATCTCAACAGAGCACATCAACGCCGGACTGTTTGTAGTGCCGGACAGCGTTGTAGACGAGGGTGCAGCGCACGAAGAATACTTCATCGGTGAATACGCCTCAAAGGACAAAGAGGCTGCCGAGGAGACCGTGAGCGATAAATTCGACGCGGTACAGCGTGCCGCAGCTGATTCATCTGATAACGAAAGCAATATCACCGGCATATTCACTACGACAAAGCTCGAAATAAAGGAGGCAGCAGTCGGGCTCGGCGCTATCGTCGCCTTCCTCGGTCTGTACATCGGACTTGTCTTCCTCATCGCCTGCGGTGCGATACTCGCTCTCAAGGAGCTCTCAGACAGTGTAGACAGCATCGGCAGATACGAAATGCTCCGCAAGATAGGTGCGGACGAGAACGACATCTCGCGCTCCCTGTTCAGACAGACAGGCATATTCTTCCTGCTTCCGCTCATTGTTGCAGCGATACACTCTGTTTTCGGTATGAAATATCTCATATTCTTCCTTGAGGTATTCGGTACAGAAAACATCGGCAGCTCGGTCGGGCTTACATTATCCACGCTCCTGCTCATCTACGGCGGATATTTCCTCGTAACATATTTCAGCAGCAAGAGCATTATCAAAGGCAGAAGATAATAAAACGGACGCAGAGGAGGCTTCCCCTGCGTCCGTTTTATTATTTATGCTCTTCCCACCAATGGGAAACCTGCGTATCTGCATCATCAATACTGAACAGGTGTCCGATGACAGGAGTTATCACAGTTGTACCGGACTTGTCTGCGGCGGCTAAAATGTCCTCAGCAGGCTTGTACCAGTCATATCCTGCGTAGAGATAAGCTCCCCAGTGTACAGGTACCACATACTTCGCGTGTACGTCCTGAGCAGCCTTTACGACCTCCTCAGGAGACATATGCGACCACGCAGGCGAATCCTGTCCGGAATCTGCGAGCATCACCTCGGGCTCGCCGAGGCGCTCATAGATCTCCGAGAAAGAATCGCAATAGCCCGAATCGCCCGTGAAATAAAGGCTGTGTGAGCTGCTGCTCATATATATGCCGCCCCAGAGCGTCTGAAACTGCTTGCCTGCAAATCTGCCGGAATAGTGCTGCGCAGGCGTGAGAGTATAGGTAACACCACGGATCTCAGCACTGCCCCACCAGCCGAGAGTATGTATCTTATCCTTGTTTACGTCCCAGCTCTCGAGCAGGGAATCAACTCCGAGCGGCACAACATAGTCGCTGACCTTGCTGTCGATCGCCTTGACAGTACCGTAATCGAGGTGGTCAAAGTGGTCGTGAGAAATGCAGAGAACACCGATCTCGGGCACATCATCAATATTAAGAGGCATTTCCGATATGCGCGCCGGAAGTGAATACATCTGAAGAGGCTTGCCCGAGGTAGTGAGTATCGGATCGATGAGGACATTTTCGCCTCCTATCTGCACAAATGCAGAGGAATGTCCGAGCCAGCTGATGTTCATCTTGTCCGCAGACGCGGGTTCAATGGAGCTGAGCTTCTCCGTAGGTATAAGCTTCTCGGGCTGTTTGAAGCCGCCGACATTGACTGTGGCTGACACATCGGTATGATCTTCCTCATTAAAGAACTTCCCGTCGTGATACTGCTCCGAAAGCTTTACGAATTCCTGACGGCGTGCCTTATCGGGATACTTACCGACCGGGACCGTGAAATACTTGAAGAACGCAATAAAGCCTATAACGCAGAGAATGATCAATGTCAGAGCAATGATAAGAATAATCTTCAGAACCTTTGATTTTTTCATTTCAAGACCTCCTGTGCTAATTTTCTTGATAATATATTTTAGCACAAAACGCGAAATAAAGCAACAATTTTTTACAGAAGCCGCAATAATTGGTCTATATACAGCAAAAGCCCCCATTCGGGAGCTGAAAAAAGGCAATAAAAAAGCGCCTGCTTTTGCAGACGCCCAATTGGCTCCCCCTGCCCGGCTCGAACGGGCGACAACTCGGTTAACAGCCGAGTGCTCTACCGACTGAGCTAAGGAGGAATATCTGTGCCGGCATTGATCTACTTTCCCAGGCCGTCGCCAGCCAAGTATCATCGACGCGAGTGAGCTTAACTGCCGTGTTCGGAATGGGAACGGGTGTGACCTCACTGCAATAAACACCGACTTGAAATTTGGTGACCCGTACCAGAATCGAACTGGTGTTACCGGCGTGAGAGGCCGGTGTCTTAACCGCTTGACCAACGGGCCGTGTTGGTGCACCATCGGGGACTCGAACCCAGGACCCACTGATTAAGAGTCAGTTGCTCTACCAACTGAGCTAATGGTGCATTTACATCGCTTATATATTATATCATAAACGTAACCGTTTGTCAAGCGATTTTTCCAAATTTCTAAAAGAAATTTTGAAACTGAATAAAGTAAGTAATCATCTGAGAGAGCTCTCACACATGAATCAAAAGGAAAAGCCCTCGACCGATTAGTATGCGCTGGCTGAACGCGTCACCACGCTTACACCTTGCACCTATCAACCTCATAGTCTTTGAGGGGTCTTACTCTT
>JAFXVT010000046.1 GCA_017534835.1 Ruminococcus sp. | reverse complement strand
CTGTGGGGAGCGGGATAGGACCCGAAACTCTCGCACCGCTTCTCTTAGCCGCCTCAACGATCTTAGCTGCAGCGATGTCTACTGTAGCGTGATCGTAGCCCTTGATCTTGAATCTGATCTTTTCGTTGACTGCCATGATTTCGCCTCCTTGAAAAATTTTGGGGACGCTTCTTGGGACACACACGTTTCCGTGTGTTTCATGCTTGACCGTATTAAAAAAGCCCGAAAAATCGTTATTTTCCGGACAGCGTTCAGACATATTGAGACACAAAGTGAGCATAGTCGGCGCATACGCAAGCTGCGCTCTACACTTTACACAGACTGTGTTCATTATCCCATTCGCCCGGTTTAAAATCGGACATACTCCACGGAAATTCCCTGCCATACCGGCAGCAACCTTCCGCTTCCTCGCATATCTTTTGCAGTCGCGCCCGATTCAGTGGGGCGCTCAACAATAGAAATTATACCATATTCTTAGGAAAAATGCAAGCTTTGGCAGATTTTTGCCTGTAGAACTTTCAGACGCTTGCCGCGGTTTTTTTGTTGCACATTCACAAAACTGCCCCAAAAATACGATAAAGCGGCTGAAGCACGTGCCTCAGCCGCTTTAAAGCTCAGTTTTCCTTCTTGTCGCGCTCTTCCTTGTCCTTGCTCATACCGACGGTATTGAGGAAGGTGGCAGGGTCGTAGCATATGCCCTGATACCGCACCTCAAAGTGGCAGTGGTCGCCGAAGGAGTTTCCGGTATTTCCGACATATCCGATCAGCTGTCCCTTCTGAACGTACTCTCCCTCTATCGCGTAGACGGAGATCATATGACCGTATACCGTAGCATAGCCGTCGGGATGCTCGATCATAACGACATTTCCGTAGCCGCCGGAGTTCCAGCCGGCAGAGACTACGAGTCCCTCCGCGGCAGCGTATATCTCTGTGCCCTCGGGAGCAGCTATATCGAGTCCCTTGTGGTTTCTGTCGCTGATGAAGGTATCGCTTACCCAGCCGCCGTCGAGCGGCCAGCCGAACTGACCAGTGCCCGTGAGCGGCTGCCCGAAGAAACAGGTGTCCGGATCATCGGGCATAGCGGAATAGGTTCCGATACCGATAGTCTCGACAACAGGATTTTTCGTGATATTGCTGCTGATGACCTTTCGTGACGCCTCTATGCCGTCAACGTAGGTTATCTCTATCTTGCTCTCCTTCTCTCCGCGCTCGCCCTTGGTCAGCACTGCGACCATTCCGACGTTCAGCGCGCTCGTCTCGACCTCAACTGTCTCGTAGTCAAGGAACTGGAGCGTATCCATTTCGCGGACATACTGTATCGGCAGATAGCTTTCGGTCTGCATAACGTTCACCATCTGACCGTCCTTGAGGTTCGTACCGATGCCCGGATTCAGCTCATTGAGCCGGTCGAGCTCCATACCGTACTTCTGAGCGACAGTGACGATATTATCGCCTGCCTGCGCGACGTAAACACGAGCCTTTTCCTTCGACGAGGTGAGCTCGGCAATGGTATCGTCCTCGCTCTTGAGGCTGTTGCGGAGGTAGATGCCCTTCGTGTACTCTATCTTGTTTACGTATGACACGTCGCTGACAGTTCCCTTTACATCGTAATTCAGGAGCCTGTCCTCAAGCGCGTCCTCGACCTTCTTCTTGTTGTTCACAGCTCCCACGAAGGTGCCGTCGATGTAAATGCCGTAAGCCTCGGTGAGGTCCTCGTCCGATGCTTCGAGCATCTTGTCCGCAAGCTGTCCGGACGTGACGAACTTGTCGCTGTCCGAAATGACGCGGAGCGAGAGCTTTGCCGACATATCCACAGCCTCTTCGTCGGCGGCGTATGCGATACGCTGCTGCACCTCTCTCACAGCCGAATCAAAGTCAGCCTCGGCGGAGATTATGCCTATCTCGTGTCCGTTGTACTCGACCGAGATGCCGTATTCAAGTCCCGAGCCGAACCGCACTATCCCCACAAGGAAGGCGATACAAGCCATAGGCAGGACATAGTTGAAGGCTGTATACACAACGCCTCCCTCACCGAGGAAAAACGAACCGATAAAGGTGACGATGGCGGTGATGTATTCCTTTTTGCCCTCTTTTTTAGCCTTTCGTATATTGCGCGTCAGCTCATTCGAGAGCTTCACACGGCTCCGGAAGGACTCGGTGAGCTCCCTCCACAGCCACATTATCCCCTCGCCGGCAGCCTTGATGATGTCCCATATCTCGGCTGCGATGAACTTCGCGGCTTTTATCACAGCGAGCAGTATCGCCGCTATGAATTTGAATGTACACAGCGCGGCACGGACGAATAGTCCGGACAGACCGTCTGCTGCTTTATGAAAAACGCCCAAACGCGATACTCCTCTCACAAAATGCTGCCTATACTGTTATATTATACGCGATTTTCGCCCGGAATACAACCGGAAAGGCGGCGAAAAAAATCTCCCGGCAGGATTTTTGTATGTCTGCACAAAAATCCTGCCGCAGAGGGAACGGTGTTTTTATCGTGTGCGCGGGGCAGGAATTGTCAGTACAAAACCGCCTCAGTCCGCATCAGAGCGCGTATATCAGCCGGAAGCTCCGCCTCTGCCGTGACCTCCTCGCCCGTGAGCGGCAGCCGGAATATCAGCCGTCCGCAGTGGAGAGCCTGTCGCGTGATGTCATCTGTCGGGCCGCCGTACATCTCGTCTCCGGCGAGCGGATGTCCGATATACGCCATATGCACACGTATCTGATGAGTGCGTCCGGTCTCGAGCCTTACCTCGAGCAGCGAATATTTCCCGTCGCAGGCGATACGCCGGAAATGCGTCACAGAAGGTCTGCCCTCTTCGCTCACGCAGCGCAGGATAACGCTGTCGGGCTTTCGCGCTATCGGAGCGTCTATAGTGCCGCACTCGTCGGTAACACCGGACACAACAGCGTAATAGACCTTCTCGAAGCTCCCCTGCAAAAGGCTCGCGGACCACGGGTCCTTTGCGACAAGGCAGAGCCCGGACGTATACCTGTCGAGCCTGTGTACCGGGCGGAACGAGAGCTCCGGATAGAGGCAGGCGAAATAGTTGGCGAGGGTGTCGCCGTGGTGCCAGTACGACTCATGCACCGGCATTCCGGCAGGCTTGTCGAACACGGCAAGGCTCTCGTTCTCGAAAACGACACGCGCGAACAGCTCCGGATTCGGCTCAGCCGTGCGGCTCTCACCCACGTCGAGCACTATCACGTCCCCGGGAGCTACGGTGTCGATGGTCCGCACAGGCTCGCCGTTGCAGGTTATGCCGCCCTCGCGGTGCTTGAGCTTTACAAGGAGCCGCGCAGAAACGCCGTTCCTTCCGCGCAGGAAGCTCTTGAGCTGCACAGGCTGCTCGGTATCCACAACAAATCTCAGCTCCGCCATTAAGTTCACCTCGCTCGCCGGACGCCCGCCCACGCAGCTGAACGGGCGTATTCGTCCTCTTTTATGAAAATAGCTGTCCCCGTCGCAAAAGCCGCAGCAGCTCCGGGGAGAAATACCGGTATGAATGAAAGCGCCGTGAGTGCGAGCGGTATCCGCTTTCTTCCGCGCATAAATCCCAGCGACATAAAAACGCAGCTCAGCGCGCTCTTGTCGGGAAATTCCGCAAGCAGGAACGGCACAGCGGTCAGGCTCAGTCTTACCGAAAGCCACAGCGCCGCGAATACAGCCGCCAAAACAGCCGCATTTGAAGCCGCGAAAAGCTCGCCGCTGCCTCCGCCGTCGGAAACGAGCGTATACACATACGCCCCGAGTGCCGCCGCAGGTGCGATCGCCGCAAAGCTGAGAAGTCTGCCTGCGATATGCGCGGAAATGCTGCGCCGCAGGAATCTGCCGTTCAGCATCAGCTCAGACGCGGAGGAGCGCACTCTCCCCTCACCAGTCAGCTCCCTCAGCTTCACCGCCGCCGCGCATCTCAGCGGAGCGGAAGCCGTCCACCTCAGCAGAGTCATCACCGCCGCGATCACGAGCTGACCCGCAAGCTCGCCCGTGAACAGTCCGGCAGGGCTCATTGCCCCGAAATACAGCAGCAGGCTGTAAAACGCCGCCTCCGCCAGCCGGAAGAAAAGCTCCGCCGCGGCAGGCGGCAGACAGATGAGCAGCAGCTCTGCACGTCTGCCCTTTATATTTCGCCGTGTATAGCCGATGAGCTCCCGTATTTTCATTCCCACACACCCCGCATTCGCGGTTATTATGTGTGAATTATGGCATTTTATTCAAAATCAGGTCCGTCGTCCTCTATCCTGTCATAGGGACAGTAGCCGAGTATCTCGAATGACTGTGAATTCAGCCACATCTGCGCCGTTACGAGAATATCGAAGCCGCCGCCCGGCTCGGTCGTTATCTGCGACGGAGAATATTTCGGCAGACCGAAGCCTGCCAGCATATTTGAAATGATACCTGCGTGCGTTATCAGTGCGCAGTGCGTAAGACCGCTTTCCATCATATCAATGATGATATTGTGCAGTCCCGTATACGTCCTTGCAGTCATTTCCTCAAGGCTCTCACCCTTCGGCGGACGCGCGTCCTTTCCGCCCTTGAGCCACGCCTTGTAGTCCTCACGTTTTATGAGCTCGTCCACGCTCTTGCCGTCGAATTCGCCGAGGTCGAGCTCGCGGAAGTCGTCCACCGGCACCATTTCCGTCTCCGGGAAGAGTATCTCCGCAGTCTCCCTGCACCTCAGGAGCGGCGAGGTATAGACTCTGTGTACGGACGGATAATCGAATTCGTCCATTTTTGCGGCGAGGTCAGCCGCGCCCTTCGGCGAGAGCGGCATATCAGTCCTGCCGATGTATATCCCTTTTTCGTTAGCCTCGGTCAGACCGTGGCGGATAACGCTTATCCTGTAGCCTTTCATATTCTGCCCCTTTCTGCTCATTAGGCAAAACCGCCAAAAGCGGGCGGTGTTTTTATAACTCTTGGTAAATGTCACAAATTACGCATAAAAAAATGCACGTATTTCCATATTTCCGTATATTTACAATTTATACAGTATGTATTATAATAATATTATGGCAAAAATATACTCACTGTAACTATACATATCTTGTTTTAGGAGGGAACCCCGATGAATTCAGATTTCGCACGTATCATCACTTTGCAGAGAAAAGAACGCCACATAAGCCAGAAACAGGCTGCCGCAGACCTCGGTATCTCACAGGCTCTGCTCTCTCACTACGAAAAGGGCATAAGAGAGTGCGGTCTGAATTTCCTTGTCAAGATAGCCGACTACTACAACGTATCGTGCGACTATCTGCTCGGACGTACTCCCGAGCCCGAGGGAAAGGTCATCACTATCGAGGATATACCCGACGATGACGGCAACAACACCCTCAAGATGCCCTCGCCCGAGATAATCAACTTCAACAGACGTATCATCAACAACTCTATCAGTCTGCTCTTCAGTCTCGCTCAGAAGGCAAACAGCATAACGCTCATCAAGGAGGTATCGTCCTACCTGATGCTGTCGGTGTACAAGCTCTTCCGTATCGTTTACAATGCAAATCCGCACAACGACCAGAAGCTCTTCCGCATACCCAAGGTCATCGCGAATGACAGCGCAAACGCCATAATCTCAATGAGCGAAGCCGACATCAAAGCCGCTTCGAGCGGTATCGCCCTTGACGGAAACGACTGCATCGACAACTTTGATACGCTCTACATAACGACATCGACGCTCCAGAAGGACTATGCGCAGTATTCATCATCACTGCTCAACCTCATAAAGCGAAGCGAGGAGAGCATCGCGCGCACACGTTCAAAGTACCACAGCACCGGCGAAAACAACCGCGGCTATTGAGCGGCTGACATCGGAAAACAGTAATAGTCCCCCTGTCAATGCAGGGGGATATTTTATTTTTCCGCCGTTTTTACGGCTATTTCGACCATATACCGGTTGATGATGCCGATTGAGCGCTTCTCACCGTCAACGCCGTATATGAGCTGAAGTCCGTGCATCTGCGGAGTCTTGTACGCGAGCCGGAGCAGCTCACCTATGCTGCATTCCGTGCAGAGCAGACCGAGCTTGTCGGCTGTTTCCCTGTCAGGAAATATCATAAAGTAGTGATTGCCGTCAAGAAAGGCTATTTTCAGCTGCATATCGAAGCCGCCCTCACCGTTTGCGAGCGAGTCTCCGGACACCGCCGCAAGCACCTTTTCGCCGCTCTTAATCAGCTGAGCAAGCTTGAGCCCGACTGCCATATCGACTGATCTGCCGTCTGTATCGTCATCAAGAGCCGCAACTCTGTCGAACAGCGCCGCGAGCTTTTCCATTTCGTTCATACTATCACCTGCTGTAATAAAGATACTGTAATTATATCACACAACTCCTGAAATAGCAAGTGTGCGCGGCGATAAAAAAGGCTATCGGATAACCGTGATACTCATATAGAAGTTGTACACGCATTTATCGGTGGAAACCTTTCTGAAGAAAGGTTCTCCCCCGAGCCCCCTTCCAAAGACTTCCAGCTTTGTTTTTCCCCTCCTATGGGGTCACGTCAGCAAAGTAAGACAGAATATTGAATCTGTCAGCGTGACCCCATAGGAGGGGAAAAACGGAGTTAAAAGTTTTAGGAAAGGAGTTTGAGGAAGAACCCTTTTTCAAAAGGGTTTTCCTCAATAGATACGCGTAAAGCTTCTGTAAGAGTACAACAGTT